>JAHLLB010000007.1 GCA_020444425.1 bacterium
AAGCGGCGGAAAACGTCAACAAGCAGATCCGGCTAATCTACCGGACAGCAGTGTCATTGAACATTATATGAAATACTATGATATAATTAACCAAATATATAAAATGTATAAACCTCTTTTCGAAGAACTTAGGAAGAAACATAATGAGACTTATAAGTATGATATCCGGATCCTCGACAAGCTATTATGGATGATTGGGAATCCGAAGTAGCAGCGTTGCCCAGCAACCCTGTTGCCGGGTTATCTGTACCTGCCACGGACAAACGTCCGCAGCAAAAATAATCCCGGCACTGGGAGTGCCGGGCTATGTTACTGAGTTGATCCGGGCTGCACGGATCAACGGATTTCTCCGCGTTACCACCCCATCCGTTTCTGGATCTCGTTCATCGTATCCTCGATGCGGGCGACGGTCAGGCGTTCGTGCTGTTCATGCGCCTGCCGGATCTTCTCCACCAGCACATCGATCTTCGCCGGTTTGGTCATGAATTCCATCGCGCCGGACTTCATCGCTTCGACGCTCTTCTCCAGCGTCGCGTGGCCGGTCAGCAGAATCACCTGCAAGTCTGGGTTGTTGCCGAGCAGACGTTTCAGAGTTTCGATACCATCCATGCCGGGCATGGCGAGATCGAGCACGACGGCGTTGTAGACCTCCGCTTCCGCCATCTTCAGCGCTTCTGCACCGTTGGATGACACATCGACATCAAGCCCGCGCGTGCGCATCCGTTCCGACAGCGCGCTGGTAAACTCGACTTCGTCATCTACTAACAGCACCCGGATTCCCAGAGCTTTGTTATCCATCGGTTCCCCCGAATCAAGGTCGCCCGGTTGAGGCGGCACATCGTTGTCTACTGTTAAAATACATCAGTTATGACGGTCGCCGGAAGCCAGATCTCGATTTTTTGGCCGAAGGTGTCATCGTCGAGGAGCTGCAGCTCACCGTTCATCTCCGCCAGGATCGCTTGCGCCCGGCTTAACTCCATGCTATCGCTAAGGTTGTCAAATGTCCCGCCGGTCACACGAATCCCCGCCCTGCCGGATTCATGGATCATCGCCAGCGTCAGTTGATCGTCCGGATTCATCGTCGTCAACGCCGTCAGCTCCACCGCAAACATCGCCTCCAGCAACCGGTACGGGCTGCAGCGGACGATGATCGACGCTGTGCTCAACGACACGTCGAATGAGACGTTCTTCAGCGCCGCAAACCGCCGTCCGAGCACACTGAGTATCGCCATCAGTTCATTGAGATCGGTATCGCGTTCGGCTTCGTCAACGGTGTGCGAGAAACGGTTCAGGTTATGGATCAGCTCCACGCCACGGTCAATCTGCGTCATGATCCGGTCGTGCACCGACTGGAGTTTGTCCACATCGAGGGTACCACCGGCATTGGCGCTGTAGAGCTGATCCTCGAGCAGGCCGGTCACCTGTTCGATGATCGAGACGACGTTGTTCAGTTCGTGCGTGACCCCGGCGGAGATACGCCCGAAGAACGCGAGGTCGTCACTGAGGGGCTGCGGATGTCCTTGTGCGTCCGTCATCAGGCTTCCCCCACTCAGTTCGCCAGCGCCTGGTGAATCGAGGCGACCAGATTGTCAATCTTGAACGGTTTGATCAGCACCTCATGCACGCCCTCGATATCCATCTCGATCTCTTCATCCAACCGCCCATGACCGGTAATCAGCAGGATTTTTACGTGTGGATACCGTTCACGCAGGATTTCCACCACCTCCATCCCGCTGAGACCGGGCATTTTCAGATCCGCGATGACGACATCGAACTGTTCCGTCGTAATGCGTTCCAGCGCGCTGTGGCCGTCCATTTCGGCGACGGCTTCAATGTTCCGGTAAGCCAGCCGTTCGACGAGAGTGTGAACAAGCTCCTCCTCATCGTCGATTAACAAGACTCTCGGTTTATCCATGGCTGACTCCCGTTATTTCGGACGCGTCGTCGGCAGGACGATGATGAACTTTGTCCCCTTGCCGAGCTCGGAATCCACATTGATCGTGCCGCCGAGCTTGTTGACCAGGCCGTACGTAATCGACAGCCCGAGACCGGTGCCGAAGTCGCCGCGTGTCGAGAAAAATGGTTCGAAAATGTGCTCCAGGTTCTCAGGCGAGATCCCGGTGCCATTGTCTTCTATCTGCACCCGAACGTGGTGGTTCTGCGGTTCGACCACCAGCCGCACCTTACCGCTGTCCGGTACCGCGGCGAAGGCGTTATTGACAATGTTCAGGAAGATCTGTTGCAGTTGCCCCCGGTCGCTCTCGATCGGCGGTACATGCTCCGCGAAATCGCGGTAGATCTGAATGTTACGATGGCGCGCCTCCTTCTCGAGGAAACTGATCACCTCCGATAGTACATCCCGCAGATCGAGCGGTTCGAAACGCGATTCCATCTTGCGCGTGAATGCGAGCAGCCGATGGGTCACATCTCCGCCGCGCTCAACCGAACGGATGATCGACTGCAGTGCCGCGACTGTCTTCTCCCGCTCCGGGAAGTCCTCGACATAATTGGCCATGTCCAGCAACAAACCCGCTTTCTCGTTGATGATCGCGAGCGGATTGTTGATCTCATGCGCGACAGACGCCGCCAGACGGCCGATGGTTGCCATCTTGTTCGTGTACTCGACGTTCATCAGCATCGAGACCCGGCGCTGATCGCCCTGCCGGATCTGTCGAACCATTTGAGTGGACGACCATAACACCACGATCAGAATCAGAAATCCACTGAGCACGAGGAACACGATCAGCTCCGTCTGATCGCCAAGCCACATGTCAAACACATCGCCCTGTTCCTTGGTAATCATCAGGATGAACGGCGTATCCTCAATGTAACTGTATCCGAGAACCGTTCCCGATTCGTCGATATTCTCGACCACTTCCCCGTTCTGCGAATACGGCGGCACGTGGATGTTGGCCGGTTCGAGCAAGTTGCCATGCGACCGGGACGGTGTCTGCAAGATCCCGGAATGGCTGATGATGAAAATGTCGTCCGAATGTTTCATCGTCTGCGTGTAGATCATCCGGTTCAACATTTCCATGTCGATGGTCGCACGCAGCACATAAAACTGCCCGCCGGGCGTGTCCTTCTTCACCGTAATCGCAAAGTGGGGCACGTTCCGATGTCCCATGAACACCTCGGTGACGCACGCCCCCCGCACCACCGCCTGTTGGTAGGATATCTGGTCGGTGTAGTCAACACCTTCGAGCTGATACGGCCCGACGTAGGTCAGCTGACGGCCTTCGTGGTCGATCACCCCGAGGTCGACAAACCCGCCGAATGTTTCCTTCAGGTGGCTTAACGTGACCGCCAGATCGGTATGATCGAGCAGTTCCGCGTCCGACTTTTCATGCGTGATCAGTTCGAGCACGGACAACCGTTCCTCGATCACGAATTCGAGCGAACGTGACACGTTGAACAGGCTGCGCGAGATGTCGTACCGGTATTCGGCGGTGACGTTGTTGCCGTACATGTAGTAGTTGACGCCGGTCATGACGAACAGCGGCAGGTAGGCGACGAATAGGGTGAGCAGGAGCGTGTACCACCACAGACGGCGGTACCGCCGCAAGTCCTTGATCCGGTCCGCGCGTTGCAGGAAACGGCGCGGCAGGATCATCTGCATGAAAAAGTTGGCTGGACGGACGTCCTTGCTGTCCGCCGCCGATGCCGCCATCTTCTTCACGGTGCTCTGTTCAGTCGTCATCTTTGTCCGCAAGGTTTCGGGCGGCCTTGCCATACGCCGCCTTCATCGCGTCCGCCAGCACCTCGATGTTGACCGGTTTCGTCAGGTAGGCAAATGCACCCAGCTCGCGCGTGATCTGCTCTTCACGGTCGGAACCGTGCCCGGTAAGGATGATCACCTCGACCTCCGGGTAATCCTTCTTTACCTGGCGCAGCACTTCGATCCCGTCAATGCCCGGCATCTTGAGGTCGAGAACAATTACATCAGGCTGTTCGCTGCGGATGTACTCCAGCGCCTGCTCGCCATCGTAGACGACGGACGAATCCAGCTGCCGCGTTTCCAACCGTTCGGACAGGCTGTGGACGAATTCCACCTCGTCGTCCACCAGCAACGCTTTCTTCGGCAGGTCCATCTTTGGCATCAGGGACGGTGGCACGAACCCGATCCCCGGGATGCTTTTCGCGGTACGCACACCATCGATGCCAAGCGCAATTTCCTGCAGCTGCTTCTGCAGCGTTTCCAGGCGAGCGGTGTACTTGTTGATCGCGATGGTGACCGCGCCGTTGTCCGCCTGAACATCAACCAGGTGGCCCTTCTCCGCCAACGCAACGTGGACCCTGGCCGCGAGCAGGAAGTTGACCGCTGCCTGTTTGCTGGCGTCCGTGGTGCGCAACGCGTCACTGCCAGCCGTCAGCAGCACCTTGCTCGCTGCTTCCTCCACAGTCAGGTCGTGCATCGCCAGCAGCAGGTCGTATTCGTCCGGGTCGTACGGCGTCTGGTTGTTGACGTACTGCGTCCATTGCGCACGCTTCTTGTCCATCTTCTGAACGAGATCCGCCGCCTGCTTTTCGCCAACATTGGACTGGTCCATCGCCACCTTGACACGGTACTCATGGTTGGCGATAAGACACACCCGAAGCACGTGGCTCAGGCTGCGCGGGATCAGGTGGCCGGCAAATCCATGGTGAATGACGTTGTCGTCCTGGACCTGCTGCGCCAGCGCGTACCGGATGTACGCGACGTACTTCTCCCGATCCTTGGTGAACCGGTCGAAAAATGACGCCGATCCGGCCATCGCGTTGACCAGCTTGTCCTTGGACACACCGAATTCTCTGGCCGCCAAATCCAGCACGTCCGTTTCGATGCGGCGATAACCCAGTTCCTCCGTGATCAGGGTGACAACATCGTCACCGTGGCTGAACGGACCGCTGAAAATCGATACTATCGCCATCCTCAACTCCTTCCGGGCTGGGGGTAGCCTGCTGCGAACGAACTTGCCGCATATCTCACGTTGACTACTTCTTCGGCTGCTTCATGCCTTGCGGAGAACCATGCACCTCGTGCTTGAACTCTTCCGCGATTTCGAACGTCTTGAAGCTGCCAATCACCAACGGGCAATCCATCGCTCCAGTCGCGATGCACGTCCCCTTGTGAATCGTTTCCACCGCCTGACCAATGCTGAGGTAGAAATGCTCCTTGCCGATCTTTTCAAACAGGTGCGTGCGTTTCAGCACGTCCATCACGTGATCGTTCAAGCCGGAGAACGAGATTTCGATTTTTTTCTCGCGTAGCTGAGTCACCAGTTTCGAGATTGTCACCTCGCCGGAGGCATCCAGCTCGTTCATTCCGTTCCCGACGATGATGATGTGCTTCAAATGCGGCATCTTCATCACCACGTCCAGCACCTTGTCCTCGAGGTAATTGACGTTGGCGAAGATGAGCGAGTTGTTGAAACGTACCACCGCAACATGCTTGCACAGGTGCAGGTCCCAACGATCCGCATTGCGGTAATGACCATCCGCAGTGCGGGAAAGCATCGCGATGCTCGGCTTCATGTTGCGCAGCAGGTACAGCACCAGCGACAGCAACACGCCGACGATGATCCCCTTGTCCAGATGCGGCGCAAAGAGCAACGTCAGCACAAACGTTATGATCGAAATAACGCCGTCAAATCTCTGCGCTTTCCACGCGTGAATAAACCCGCTGACATTGACCAGGCCGATCACCGCCATCATTATGATCGCCGCCAATACAGACTGCGGCAGGTGGTACAGCAGCGGTGTGAAGAACAGTAGTGTGACCATCACCACGAGGCTGCTGAACGCGCTGGAGAATCCGGTAGCCGCGCCCGCCTGCAGGTTAACTGCAGAACGCGAGAAAGACCCGGATACTGGATAACTGAGGCTGAACGCGCCGACCATGTTCGCCAGACCCTGCCCGATCAATTCCTGGTTCGGGTCGAGCCGCTGGCCGGTACGTGCCGCCATCGCCTTGGCAATCGATATCGCTTCCATGAAGCCGAGCAGCGATATCACAATCGCCATCGGCAACAGTTGCAGCATGACCACCCAGTCGAACTTTGGAAGTGTGATTGACGGCAGACCACGCGGGATGACACCGACCACATCGCCCCCGCCAACGAGCGTCAAATCCTCAACATCCAGCTGCCGGTTGCCGACACGCAGCTTCCAGTGATGACCGGACACCGGGTCCTTCTGCCGGGTTTCGGCACGGATGAACGTTTCGGCATCTGGTGCGGTACGAACCAAACGGTACTCGCGAATCTCGGCGCGGTGTTCGCTGGCAAGTTCTCGCAAACGGTTGACCTTGACATCATATTTGGCCCGCTGCGATTCCAGCTCGATGATTTCTTCCGAGTTCTTGCCGTACGTGGATTCGTCCGCACGGATCTGCGAACTGATCGCGATCCGTGCAGCCATCAAGCTGTCAATCTGGTTCAACGTCGAGTTGTATTCGTCCAGCTGCTCGTGAACACCCTCGGATACAATTGCCGATTCGCGGATGTGGATGTTCTGTTCAAACCCGATCGCCCAGGAGATGACTGTGGTCACCACCACCGCGATGAGCACGTTCGGAATGCGGCGATCGACCTGCCGCAAAATGATCATGATCGCGAACGCCAGCACCGCCAGGCCAAGTGTCGGCCAGTGAGTGTGATGGAAGGCCGCGATCACGACACGGTAGATCGTTTCGTAGTGATGCTCCGCCTTGTCAACGTTGACGCCGAACAGTTTCGACAGCTGAGACGTTGCAATGATGATGGCGGCGGCGTTGGTGAATCCGTTTACGACTGGATGTGAAAGGAAGTTGACCACCATTCCCAGCCGGAACACACCGAGAAAGAACTGGAACAAACCAACTGTCACCGCGAGCAGAATCGCGTAGGCGATGAAACTCTCGCTGCCGGCGGTCGCCATCGGTGCCAGTGCGGTCGAGGTCATCAACGAGACGATCGCGACCGGACCGGTGGCAAGTTGATTGCTGGAACCCCACAGTGCCGCAATGATCGGCGGAAGGAAGGCGGCGTACAACCCGTAGTACGCTGGCAAGTCAGCCAGCTGCGCGTACGCCATCGACTGTGGAATGAGAACAAGCGCGACCGTCAATCCCGAGATGAAATCGAGTCGTAGCTTGCCAACCGTATACCCCTTGATCCATCTCAGAAAGGGCAGGAGATTCAGCACGGAAAACCGACGTCCGGATTTGGAGTTCGATTCTTTCCGGGCACCCGTTGGGGACATTAGCTCACCTCAGGTCGCGTTTGTCCACACAATCTACACCAATGTACGTTTAAGAAACGAACGTCACAAGCTAACTCTTTATCCTGTGAAAGAATGGACAAGCACTTGAGATATTCTCGAGGATGGGTATCGCAAACGGATCCGTAATATACGATTCCCGCTGATATCCCTCAACACGACAAACGGCCCGGAGCTAGAAATCCGGGCCGTCAACCGTTTCAGAGCGTACCAGGACACACGTCGCCGCGCTATTTCCCGAGCACGTATTTATCGAACCAGGCATGGTCCCACTTCGCTTTCGCGAGACGATGCGTGTACTTGGTCAGGTTGTGACCGGCACCCGGATAGATGATCAGTTCGCTGTTGACGCCGAGATAGTGTTTCAGCATCCGATGCAGACCGATACTGTGCGCGGCCGGAACCCGCGGATCGTTTTCGCCGACGTGGATTAACACTGCGGTCTTGATGCCGTCGTGGAACGTGAAGATCGGGGAACCGTGGATGTACGCTTCCGGGTTTTCCCACGGCAGCGACTGCATGAAGTTGACCACATGGCCCGGGGTGTCTTCCATCACCAGCTGCATCGTCATGTCGAGCACGCCCGCGCCGGTGCTCGCCGCCTTGAAACGGTTCGACGCGATCAGCGCGTTGGTCAGGAAGCCGCCATTACTCCAACCGCTGACGCCCATCTTGTCCTCGTCGACAATGCCTTCCTCGATCAGGTAGTCAACGCCGGCCATGATGTCCTGCACGTCCCAGTCGTTCTCGTGTCCGATCAGGCCGGTGAGGAATTCGTCACCGTACCCCAGCGATCCGCGATAGTTCGGCGACAACATCGCCCAGCCCTTTGCGGCAAACGACGCACGGCCGTAAATCCACAACTGGAAGCAGTACGGTTCCGCGACGGTCGGGCCGCCGTGCAACGTGAGGTGTAACGGTAGCTTCTGGCCCGGTTCATAGTCCGGCGGCAGTTCGAGGATGCCGGAAACCATGTCGCCGTTCGCGCCTTCCCACTCGACAAGCTTGATCTGCGGCAGCTTCCAACTGTCCACCTGCGGATTCAGCTTGGTGATCCGGGTCGACTTGTTGCCATCGTAATAGACGAGATCCTGGTAGTAGGTCAACGTGCTCTGGATCGCGACCAGGTCTTCCCCATCGCCGGCGAAACCGAAGTTGTCAATGACAACGTCACCGTTGGTCAAGGTCTTGTAGTTGCCCGTGGCCAGCTCGACGCTGTAGACACGCTGGCGGGCGAGGTTGTGCCCGACGAACGCAATCTCATCGTCACGATCCGGCAGCCAGTGGATATGACCGGCAACGTGCACCATCTCCGGACGCGGCATGCGCATCAGGTTTGCTGCACGCTCCGTGAAGTCGGACACAATCACCTCGGCGGGATAGCCGTCAAAGTCGACCGTGAACGCCAGCTTGTTGCCGGAATCGTTCCACGTCGGTTCACCGAGCCAACCGTGTGGGGACGGTGCATCGTCCCGCCACAACTGGTCGTACAGGTCATACGAGTCGCCGGTCGCGACGTCGTAGATCGTCACATTCGACCACCCCTCGAGCTCGATCAGCTCACCGCTCTCAGTGGTGATCATCGCAACTTTTTGCTCGTTTGGGGAGACGGAGAATTCATGGATGTGCAGATCGGGGGCAAACACCTTGTCCGCGCGCCAGGTCATCAAATTCAGTTTCCACAGCTCGCAGACCTCGTTCGTGCCCTCGGCGTAGGTGACGTTGGCGTACGTCGCGCGCATGTCCTGCCACTCGCCGACGCTGATCTCTTTTGCGAGGGTGTAGTACAACGTCTCGCCGTCCGCAGAAAGCTCATACCCGTAAATTCCACCCGGCACGCTGGTCACCGGCATCAGGCCGTTGCCATCCGGATTAATGCGCCAGACCTGAGAGCTGCCATCGTACGGTGCCTTGGTCATGTCGCCGCCGTGGCTGATGTGACCGAGGAAATAGACCCACTCGTTGTCCGGAGACCACTGCGGGCTGACCTCGTTGCCCGGATCGAACGTGAGACGCGTGGTCGCCATCGTCTCATTGTCCACCATCCACAGGTCTTGGGAACGACGATCGTTCACCTTGTCCCAGCGATAGTCGACAAACGCCGTCATCTCACCGTCCGGTGAAACCGCGCAATCGGTGAGAAATACCTGCGAGAAATAGTCTTCCGGGACAATATCATGCGTGCGCTCGACGGCTTGGCCGAATGCCACGGTGGCAAACAACAGCGTCAGAACGCCAAGAATTGACCACGTCTTCATCCTCTACTCCGCGTTAACAAGGACCCAATGAGAAGTGAGGGAAAATACGACCACAGAGAGGTGGCGGCAATGATGCAGGACAAGCATATAGAAGGGGAGTTACGGAACCAGTTGAGGGTTCTGAGTTTACCGCCGGTCGATTCCTCTCAACCGGCCTGACTGATCGGGTAGGTTGGAATCCCATCCCGCCACCTGTCGTTCCGGTCGGAGGCTTGAAGCGGCAGATACGCCGAAAACGTTGTGCCCGCTTCTTTTGAGGAGGTGAAACTCAGACGGCCGTTGAGGTAGTTCTCCGTCAACAGACGCATGCTGTAGGTGCCCAGCCCACGGCCCTGCCCCTTGGTTGAGAACGAGCGGTTGAACACCTGCAATTGATGATTGCGTGGAATCGGTTTCGGGTTGTTGACCCAGAACTCCAGGTGGTTCCGGTACTTGTGACACCCCACACGCACCGCCTGCCCCTTCGACGTCGCTTCGAACGCGTTCTTCACCATGTTGCCGAGCACACGGTTCAACAAACCGAAATCGGTTTCAAATTCGACCCGGTCAATCTTGCTATCCAGCAGCAGCTCCCGTCCCTCGGCGTTGAATTGATGCCGGAAGCGGGCAAACACACCGTCCATTATTGTGCCGCTGTTGTGCAGCTTGACATCAACCTGCAACTCACCCTGCTCGGCGTACTTGAGATCCCGTTGCGCCGCGATGTCATCAATCAGCATCGACACACTGTCCTCGAGCACACCGAGGTTCTCCGGATCCGCTTCCTCGTCGTACCTCATCATCGACGCATACCCGAGCACACTCGTTGCCGAGTTCAGGATATCGTGGAAAAAGATGTGCTCCAACGCGGCACGGCGTTTCTCATTGCTGATATCGATCAGGGAGAGGATGGTAAAAGAAATGTCCTGGTATTCAAACGGAGTCGACCAGACGCGAACATCCAGCGCGTTCACTTCGACGTCTTTCTGCGTCATGATCCGGCACTCTTCCTGCCGGCTGTGTCCTTTCTGCGAATCGAGGATGGCCTTCACAGCGCCGCAGGTGCGGCAAAATTCGGTAGTACCGCAACCACTCGGGAGTTCATTCGCATGTATGCAGCGAAACACCTCGCCGGGACGCTTGCCATATACCTCCTCGGTGCCAAGCGCATGGACGAGATCGTAGAAAACCTTGTTGCAGTAAACAATTTGACGGAGATTGTTGAGCACCAAGACGCTGACGTGGACCGAGTTGAGCAACACTTCCAACATCGGCACGGAGCGGATCAATTCGCGCTGACGGCGCAATTCGGCGTCGCCGTAAACCTCTGCCGGGGCGAATAAAGTGGTGTCCATGACAACCTCCGCTGAGTTCCATGGAAGGTACGAACCAGAAATCAAGTCACACAAGGATGCACGTTGTATTCACTCAAGAAAACTGGTAATTATATGGAAAGTTGACAATCGATACTTGCATTGAACCCACATCACGATCTGTGGTTGTATCCGCTTATTCACGCGTACCTCCTTCTGTTGCATCGGACAAGACGCAAAAAATCCCGCTACGTGGCAATCACGCAGCGAACTGGTATGCGCCGGCGGGCACTTGCTTGTCACCACCCTTTCCTGATAGCATCCAGCGGGCCAGACAGATCCTGCTTGAACGGCATGAACGTATCCGTGTATATTTGTTCTCGTAACCCACCCCGAGTCTGGTCTACCCACTCGAGCGGCCTGCTGCCAGGAGATCAACCTGAGATTCGTGACGACAGAGACGACCGCGCCCAGACTTCATCGATCCTGCCTGCTGTTTCTCACTGGTTTGCTGTTGCTGCTGGCGAGTATTCAACCAGCCCACGCCGGCTGGGCCAGCTGGGAACCTGCATGGCCGCAACCCGGCGATACGATCACGATCAGCTACGACCTCGCCGACCGGGGCACGTTGACGCAGGGTCCGGTCTGGCTGCACTGGGGGATCAACGGCTGGCAGGCACCGCCGCCTGATCTCTGGCCGGACGGCACCGTCTCCGCAGGAGACGCCGCCGTGCGTTCGCCGATGCAAACCAACGGCGACGGACTGTGGACAGTGTCCTTTGCCACGCTGCCGACCACGCATGCCATCGATTTCTTGTTCACCGACAATGCCGGAAACTGGGACAACCATTTCCTGTTCGGCTGGCACATCGAGCCCGGAAACGCTTCACCTCACCCACTGATATTGACCACGGGCCACGAGACCGTGCGGGACACAACCACCGTGTGGTGTGAACAGATTCCACCCGTCGATTCCATGATCCTGCATCAT
This sequence comes from bacterium, assembly GCA_020444425.1. GTDB lineage: Bacteria > Electryoneota > Electryoneia > Electryoneales > Electryoneaceae > BMS3BBIN04. The sequence goes on from JAHLLB010000007.1 coordinate 11,781, forward strand.
CTGTGGTCAGACGGTTCGCAAGAACTGAACCTGGATCCCCAGCAAGGCGTGTTCGCGGTGCCCATTACCCTGCGGGCGGGTGACAATCAGTTCGTGCTGGAAACCGAGCACAACGGCGCCATCGGTTTCTCTGACACCCTCGCCGTCATTCATCATGTTCCCCAGGCCCCGGTTGCTGTCCGGTCAGCGCAGATTTCCGGCAGCACGGTTCACCTGATCGCCGGGCAGAGTTACGATCCGCAAGAACAACAGCTGCAGTTCCTGTGGACGGCGGATCCCGCCAACCCGGAACCCACACCGCTGGCCGGTTCAAACTCCGCGCACGCGACCTGCGCCACACCATCCGCACCGGGTGCCTACCGTTACAACCTGCGTTTGGACGATCCGGACGGGAACGTCACCCGGGCTGAGCTGTTGATCGAAGTCGATGTATCCGGCGTCGCTGATCCGCTAGACCTGAACGAAGCCGCCGGTTGGATCCGGGACGCGGTCGTCTACGAAATCTTCCCGCGCTACCATCACCCGAGCGGACAGCTGACCGCGATCACCGCTGACCTGCCACGGCTGGTTACGCTCGGAGTGAATTGTCTCTGGATCATGCCCATCTTCGAAGCGCCTCCGTGGAACTCGTACGCCATCGCGGATTATTACGCCGTCGAGCAGGACGTCGGCACCATGGACGACTACAAGGTGCTCGTGGACGCCGCGCACGCCCACGGTATCCGCGTGCTGCTGGATATCCCGATCAACCACACCGGCATCTGGCACCCATGGTTCATGGATGCGGCGGAGAAAGGGGTCATTTCCCCGACCTGGGACTGGTACGACCGTGACGAAAATGGCGATTACACGTACTACAATGACTGGGATTCGCTGCCGAATCTGAATTACGACAACCCCGATGTGCGCCGCTACATGATCGAGATGTGCCTGTGGTGGCTGGAAGAAACCGGTGTTGATGGGTTCCGCGCGGATGTCGCCTGGGGGGTGCATGAACGGCGGCCCGGCTTCTGGGCGCAATGGCGCACCGCGCTGAAAACACGCAAACCCGACCTGTTTCTGCAAGGGGAAGCGTCGATGATGGATTTCACCATCCTCAGCGACCGTTTCGACTCGGTGATGGATTGGCCGCTATACTTCGATCCGGGCGGTTTCCGGTTGATGTTCAATGGATCGACCGCCAGCCAGGTGCACGGCAGGATCACCAACCAGGGCGACTATTTCCCCGTTGATTCCTTTCCGTTCCGGTTCATCGAGAATCACGACGAAACCCGTTACATCAGCGAACATACGCCCGAACAGACACGTACCGCCGCAACCATGCTGCTGACGATTCCCGGAGTACCCATGCTGTACGCCGGGCAGGAAATCGGCGCGACACTGATGCGCGGTCCGATCAACTGGGGACACGATCCACACAACCTGTTCGATCACTACGCCCGCCTCGTTGACGCCCGCCGCCGACTCCCGGCCCTGCGCAGTGATTTCGTCCGCCGGTTGTCCAACAGTGCGGGTGAATCAGTTTACAGCTACCTTCGCCACGCACCGGGCCTGCCTGCGGTGGTGGTCGCCTTGAACCTGAACCAACAGGCCGTCGCTCCGGATATCATCCTCCCGGCATCCGTCTGGATCGAACCCGACAGCCAGTACGTGATCACCGACCTGTTGAGCAGACAGCATACTACCCGTTCCGGCGATCAGCTCTCACCCCTGCACGTCCAGTTGGGCGCGAACGAGGGCCGCGTGCTGGTGATCGACCGCCTGCCCTTCCTCCCGGACGATCTGACGTTGACGCTGGTGCCGGTGGCAACAGCGATCCCGCCAGCAGGCGGCGAGGTCGTCTTTGATGCCAACGTGATCAACCGCACCGAATCACAACTCACACGAACCGCCTGGATCCGCATCGAGAAACCGGATGGAACCGTCACCGCGCCGCTGCTGCAACGTCAACTGTCGCTTTCACCCGGCACCAGAACCTGGTCCGGTCTGGCCCTGCCAATCCCGGCTGGAGCACCGCCGGGGCAGTACCGAATGCACACGTTCCTTGGACACGGCGACCCGGTGGTGATTGACGCCACGGATTCGTTCGAGTTCGTCAAGAGTGGGGCTGCAACCGACTGACAGCGGAAGCGTCTCCTGACCCGAACTCACACGTCCCGGACCGCCGTCAACCCGCCACATCCATGCAAGATAGAAACCCCCACAGTGCCATGACTGTGGGGGACAAGGTACCGCCCGCCTGGTCCATCCAAGATCTGTTCGTCAGCGAACCAGCATCACCTTTTGCGTCTGGTCAAGCTGGCCGGGGACCGTCGCACGGATGAAGTACAATCCAGACGCCAACTCGGTCGCATCAAACACGAAGCTGTGCTCGCCTGCGTGGTGCTGTCCCTGCGCCAGTGACGCCACCTGTTGGCCCATCACGTTGTAGGCGATCACGCTCAAGTCTGCTGTTTCTGGCAGGTTGACGGACAGGCTCGTCGTCGGATTGAACGGGTTCGGGTACGCAGCCTGCATCTCGAAGGTCGCCGGAGTGACAACCTGAGCGGATTCGTTCGCGACAGCGAAGTTGCTGCCGCTAAGCCACTCATCTGGGTCGAATTCATAACCATTGCCCGACACGGTACCAGCCTTGTTGAAGGTGAAAATCCCGGTCGCCGTAGGAACAAAACCCGGCGGCTTCGACACCTCGCCGAGGAAGGTGTAGGTCCCGCTGGGCGCGTTCGCCGGAACCTCGAGTGTCAGGTCTGTCACCGTCACATTCATGTACCCAGCCAGGGTGAACTGCCGACTCGACAGCGGGCCGACGAGGTCATTGTTCGGCAGCTGGACGTACGTCTTGTAGTAACAATTGGGGACGGTATACGGCGGATTATGGCACATGTGACACCGGGATTCGACAGTCGCATCGTACATGACCGTGCCACCGCCGGCAGGGATCTGAGTCTGAGTGCCGGCCAGGGTCAGGACGGCCGCATTTTCCATGAAACCACCGAGGAAGGCGGAACCGTCAAACGCAATAATCTGCCCCACCTTGGATACGTATACGACATCGTCACTGTAAGCAACGTTGTTCGTGTTTCCATCAAGGAGGGAATAGCCGACTTCGGTCATGTTGCTGCGGTCGCCGATGTAGTAGGCGCGGACACCTTCAGTCGCATTTGCCACGAACACATAGCAGCCCCAGATCGTAAGATGATCGGAGCTTCCCGCAGCAGCCAATGTGCTCACCAACACCGGATTCGCTGGATTGCTGATATCAACCGCCGCCAATCCAACGTCGCTGAGGGTGATGATGGCGAAGTTACTGGCAATCTCAATCGCACTTGCGAAGCCGCCAAGGTCCATTTCCGCCACGAGGCTGGGCGAGCCAGGATTGCTGACATTGATCACCGCAAGCCCGCCATCGCCGATCGCCATGAACACGTAATTCCCCGCGAAATCGATGTCCAGCGCATTATCAGGCGTCGCATACGCGGTCATGAACTGCGGATTCAGCGGGTCGATTGCGCCCAGTACGATCAACCCATTCGTTTCAGAAGCGGCAAAGAGATAGTTCGCCGCCATGACAAAACCGCCGGTCGCGCCAACGGTCATCTCCGTGCTGACCGTCGGATTCGCTGGATCGTTGACGTTCACGACCGTGAAGCCGACCGATGTACCGACGTAAGCAGCGTTTCCATTGACCAGGACATTGTATGCCGGGCTGTCGAGTGTCACGCTGCCAATAGTTGGCATGCTCGCCGGATCACCGACATCCACGATACGCAAACCACTCGCACCTTCGGTGAAGTAGCCGAGGTCTCCGACTACCATCCCGCCGTGGGCCGTGTTTCCACCCAGGTCCGCATAGCCGAGCATGGGCAGATCGACCTGCTCGTTTTCCATCTCGAAATCAATCTCGTACGTGCCATCAGCGTAGAACTCGGACGGCAGCACAACATCAACGTAGCTTTCCTTTGTGACAGAAATCTCATAGTCGCCCGCATTCAACCCCGTAAAGCCATACGTACCTCCAGCACTGGTCATTGTCGTACCATCCGCGCCACCATTCAGTGCCACTTCTGCTGCTGCGATCGGCTCGCCTGTCAGCGCCCAGGTAACCTGCCCGCTGATCACGACTTCGGCCTGCACCCCTGCACTCAGCATGCACAGGATGGCCAGTGACAATATCATCCGTAACGGTTTCATCGGTTTCCCTTTCCTGTCGTCTCGATCAAGTAACCCATAGTGCATCTTCAGTATTGTCTGATACCGTTCACATTCGCCAGCGATTCTCAAGCTGACCGACCGGACCTTTGATTGGCAACATCTTGTGTTTTCATGATTTGTCAGTTCTCCCGGAGCCAGTTTTATCGTTCTAACTTTTTTAGCCGGGAGAACATCCAAGCGACCTTCTCGTGAACATGCTGCCGCTGAGTCAGCGCTTGGCGCCGAGTACGAAAACGCCCCCAGGTCCGGGTAGCCTGCTGGGGGCGTCGTACATCTTTCAGAGAGAAAACGCCCTAAGCCTGTTACGAACCAAGCTTAAGGCGTTTGATGTGGAGACGCCGGGATTCGGATTTACGGGTTTTGAAAAACAGTTGCATTTACCCGTATTTATTATCTATAGAACAAGTTACGCGTTCAACAATGCTGTCGTGGATTCCAGATTTTACCAGATTTTACCAGCCCGTGGCAGGCTCTTTGGCACATATCTGGCACATCCCTGTTTCAATGCTTCTTCTTCTCTCCCCCGCGCTTTTTCTTGGCTTCAGGTTTCCGACGCTGATATTCGTCGAGGTCATCCCGAAGGAAATGTTTGTCAGGCGTTCGACGAATCATACCTTTTTGTGCTTTGTCGTAAAGCCACGAACGAGACCGGCCAAGATATCGGGCTGCAGTTTCCGTATCCAATGTTGATGGATACTCTTCGAAGTCTTCTTCGGAAATCTTGTCAATTCTTGCTCTTGCCTTCCGCGCCAGGTATTCACGAAGCGGAATATCCCCAATATGTGTCCGCAGTTTTTCGATTTTACCAGTGTCGCCTTCCTCATCCTTGACTACTTGTGCCGTAATTCGAAAAGCACCGGATCGCCCGACCTTAATCCAGTAAAGCATGCCTCTCTCGTTCACCAGTTCAACCAGATCGTGCACGTCATCGAGTACGATCTTTTCCAGAACATATCCCTCGTCGGGTGCGATAGTAATGACGGTCTCTGGGTCGAATACCCCTTGGATGACTAAGGTACCATTCCGCACAAACGGCTGGATGTTTTCAAGCTGATTCGATATAAAATCGGGTTCAACGGATGGCGGATCATAAACCGGGTCAATCATTCCGTAAGGCATCCCAGGTGCCTTAGCAGGATCGAGTTCGATCACCAACCGGTGTGGCATAGTCGGTGAATCAACGTAGTGGTAGTGCTTGATAGTCTTGTTCATCGCGTCAACCTGACCGAGTCAAGAATGTCTACCCGATATGAACCATGTTGTTCACGGGTTGCAACCATACCAAGATCCCGTTCAATCGTTCTTTGGGAGTAGCTGCCAAAATCGTCGTTGACTGCTTCCCACACTTCTTCAACCGTGACAGTTTCACCGCCAAAGGTCCGTCGAATGAAATCCCTTCTTAGGTCCGATTTGGATTTTTGTTGTTGCTGTTCTGGCAGCTCACTACGAAGTTCGAGCACCGTCCGTAATTTCGTTCGAACGAAGGAAATAGCTTGGTCTATATCTTCTTTCGTGGCAACCGTCCCGAGGGAAGCTGAGGTAATTGCCTTGACATACTTGATCAATGATACCGAGGTGCGGGCACTGAAATCTGTAAGGGCCTTCTGATCCGGGAATTCTTCCTTCATCTCGTCCCAAATTGCGTTCATCCGTTCAACCATGTAATCGCGTAAGTCTTCAGGGATTTCGGCTTTACGGAAGTATGTTCTGACGTAAGCGACAATCCGCTTCAGTACACGTTTCCAATTACCCTCGGCACTCGATTCCAAGCTAGCTTCAGTTTGCCCCCATTGACGCAGGATTTCATCGGCGACGTTTAACTGTGATTTCTCGCCGCGTTCCAGCTCGACAACAAAATCAAATCTGGACAGTATGTTGACCGGTATATCGATGTCCTGCTGATCAGGTTTTAGTGGACGAACTTGGGATACCCGATTGGTATCCAGGTGGATTGCCGTTAACGCCTTGAAATTTGCCCTAGTTGACGTGGAATCAATTACTTCCCCATCTTCCATCAATTTAGAGAACATCGCAAAGATCGGTTTTCTGTCACGCTTGATTTCGTGAAAATCCTGAATGCAAAGTACACCATGCGACGCTCGGGGGATGTATCCAGGATGGACCATTTGCCCAGCTGTAGTTGACTTCTTGTTTCCTATCAACCCAGCTAAAGTCAGTTTCCCATCTGCGGACGCGACTTCTTCACCTGTAGGATTGAGGATCAGGGCGGCGGTTGTTAGAAGTTTTTTTCCTGCCCCCGGGGGACCGATCACCAGCGAGTTCAGTTTCATCGATCCGTTCTTATCGAACCCATCGGAGAAGCTTTGATAGATGATGAAGTCCAGCGCTTTGTTCAGACCTTCAAGCTGGTCTAATCCCTGAATATGCAGGTTTTCAACCAATTGATTTTTAATGTATTTAACAATACCGTTCTGCTGTAAGGCATGCTCCTTGAAGATATTTGCAATAGTTTCGCCGGGGTCGGGTCTAATATGGATCAAATCTTCGGCTGTCGGATGATCTTTGATCCCAGTGATGTAGAAGGCAAAAAATGGATCTGGGACTTTCCTTCTGCCATCGGCAGGTGAAGGTTCCACTGGGAAAACAGCACCTTCAAGGACAACCATCTGCACCGGGAAACTTGGGTCCATCACCCTACCTACTACATCCATAAACCTGTCATTGGACATCGGCATTGCTTTGATAGTGTCACCCCATTGATCGCGCAACACGATCTCTCGAAATCCTATTGACATTCCGAAGGCTGACGTAAGTTGTGGAGAGGAGATCTGTTCCACCCAGGCAAGTAGACGGGCAGGTTTTTTCAAGTTGGAGCTTCGGGTCAATTCCCCAATTGTTTGCGCGAACGTATCTTCCCAGGTTGGCTGACCAGCGATGAGACTTTCAATCTCTTTGGCAACCTTGCTATCAGAATAGGTTTCCGAGATCAGGGGGAGTTCATGAGCTAAATCGAACGGGTCGTTTTTCTTACGTTTGTCGCCTTGTCGTTTTGTCGTTTTGTCACTTGCCATGAATCATGTCTCCTTGCCGCTCTTCCCCGCAAAGGCTGTCCCGTTAGCCGCGAGGCCTTGGAATCGTCTCCACCCTATACATCCTTCGAACCAGCCACTTCATCCCCTGCCACAGCTTAACGAATGGATACATCACGATCAGGGTCGGAAGGTGAATGATGAAATCAGTCCAGAACCTGAACCTTCTACTCGCCATGCGCAGAAAGAACAGCTGGGCTATCACGATATAGGCTAGCGCCATCCTTCCTTGTTCAGGATTGATGTCCATTTTCACCTCGATCAACTGGTTGAATAATAGCTCCGGGTATGCCTTGCCTTCACGTCCTGTCCAACCCAAACCACGACCTCACCCCAGCACAGGAATTACACTGAAAAATGGCATAAGAACATGTACGTACACAAAACTACCAGGAGGACGTATGACCAATTCAAAGACGGCCCTTTCGCCGTTTGCGCCAGTCGAACTGCAACCACTTCGCAGGGCGAATGGGGATCACAGCAGCCGATTGGCCGTGGTTCTGAATCCCAACGCTGATGCCACGGAAGTGGGTGTTGTTTCCCCCGAGTACAAGCTCGTGAAAAACAGCGAGGTTGTGCAAGTCGCGAAAGACTTGTTGGGCGGGACGGGAATGCCTGTCGAAGAACACCAGACGTTGTGGAACGGGAAGAAGTTCCGGCAGCGATATCTGCTGACCCAGACGACCGGTGAAGTGAAGGTCGGGGATGTTGTCGCGTGTACGCTGGATGCCATCAACAGTTATGACGGTTCCACCACCTTCGGCCTGGAATTCAACGCTGTCCGGCTGGTCTGCAGCAATGGCATGATGCTGTCGTTCATGCTTGGTGGGTTTCGTTTCAAGCATTGGGGAAGCCAGAACTTCGACCGCGAACTGCGTGTTGCAGCCCGTCAGTTGGATCGCGTCGGTAATCGTCTTCACAAGGTACTGCCGATGTTGGTCGATCTGACCCACAAGCGGATGCGACGTGCGGATATCCAGAAGTTCTTCCGTGAAACCAACTTACCCATCACTACCCAGGCGAAGGTGTTCAACGGCATCGAAGACGACACAGCATGGGGTGTGTACAACGCAGCAACGGATGTGCTGACCAAGCAGGAACGTTTCAGCGCCGAGAACCTGAACCGGCGTGTGTCGCAGTACTTCCTGTCACCCAACTGACCGAGAGGAGGTGATCATCCATCGACGTTCTACGTCAGTCCATCATCAAGTCCTACCTGTGGTGTCCTGCCAGCTTCAAGTACCGATACATCGATCAAACCCCTTCAGCCTTCCGGTCAGTGGCTGCACTGCATGGCCGTGTGCTACACCAGCTGATCGAAGAAATGCACCTGGTCAACTGGGATCTGGACATCGAAACCCGCTACAGGGAACGGTTCGAGCACGAGGAATTCAGTGGGGATGAATCCGACACACCCGTCTTCTGGAAAAACGACCGTGACGCGTCAATCGGTGAATTGGTAGGTGAAGCTACCGAAATGCTTGCGAACTACCGCGAGAAGGGCTGGAATCGCGACGCGAACGTGATCCTGTCAGAAGCCACGTTCATGCTGAAGGTGGGTAGGAACGTCTTCAGTGGTACGGTAGATCAGATCCGCCAGGAAGGCGACCGTTTGCAGTTGCTGGACTTCAAGTCATCCAAGTTTCCACCGAACCAGCAGTTTCTCGATCTGGATTACCAGCTAGGTCTATACGCGCTGGCGTGCTGGCGTGGTGTGTTCAAGATGCCCGACGGTACGATGCGGATGCTGGAAATCCCACCAGAAAAGCTGGATATCATGTACTACCAGCTTCGTGACCACATCCCGTACAAGCGGAATGGGAACGGATATACCGCCGGTGATGAACGTGGTGATCCACGTCGATTCACCAGTCGTAGTCGCAAGCAGTTGGTGACGCTGAAACGTGACCTGGCTGCGATAGCCAGCAACATCAACCGTGGTGTGTTTCCACGCAACCCGGGTATGATTAACTGTCCGGTATGCGCGTTCGCTGACATCTGCTTGTCTGACGCGCAGGGCAAAGGTCTGACATCCAGACAGGTCCACTCCATTGAATCCTTGACCATAACGGGAGAAGCTGCATGACGCAACAAAACACAAAAACAAGAAACGCAACCCCCGCACGACGAAAGCCTGGTTCAGACGAATCGGGCGTTGTTGTATTGGATGCCATACACCAACTGGACAGCATAGACATCGAAACCGAAGTCGCGGCGATGATGGAAAACATCCCGCCGTCGTTGGTACGGGTTCGCATCGATCACAGTCCATCCGGTCGGCATCGCATGTTCATCGACAACGGGGAGTCCTACGACGACAACCATGAAGACCAAGTAGATGTACCCGATAATATCTTCAGCGGGATCGTCGTATTCAGCCAGACAGTCAGCGCGTTGTGGGTAGAAGGTGAACAGATCCCGCGATACAGCGCCATCGACGGCAAAATCACCAGCGGTGACGGTTCCATGCACTTGGCGTCGCAAGCCAAAGACAAGGTGCGCTTGTTCGTGTTGACGTACCTGGAAACCAAGCCGCAACTGGTTGTATTCAATCTGTCCCCCACTTCCATCAAGCACTGGCGAAATCACCTGCAACGACTTGCCCGGTCCAAAGCACCAGCAATCGCTGTCATTACACGGTTCAGCCTCGCTGATGTCAGCCGCAACGGTTATCGCTGGGCAGAAGTCCAGTGCAGTATTGACCGTGTCGTGACGCAGCAGGAACTGGATGTTTCCATGCAACTTCGTGAAGAATGCCGTCAAGCGTTTGGCGTGATTCAGGAACAGGATTTTGACGATCCAGGTGACCGTGTTTCCGGGGAGGAAAACTGATGATTCTGGCACGAATCCCCTGGCGCGAAATCGGGAAAGCTGCAGAAGCAGCCCTTGAGGGAGCCAGCGTACTCTGGAGCTGGTTGAAGTCGAAACGATAAGCACTGTTTGGGATGAACTTGCTTCATCCCTTTTACGGTGATGCAACTACTAATCTGATGTTTTTCAAGTGGTTGTGGGGTCAATAGCCGCCAACACGTACCTACCACCAGGCTCTTGCAGTTTACACAAACGTAGTGTAGGTTAAAGTAGACAATTTGATGTCACCATCGGGGTGAATCATGAGCTCGACATCATCAGAACCCGGTTTTCCCCTTCAGCGGCCAGCATCCTTTCCAGGGCTTTTTCTGCTTCTGCTTTGCTTCATATGTATCCCCGCCTTGAATCCCTGTTTCGCCCAATGGCAGCACTATGGCCTCCCTTTGGTTGATGAGGTGCAGTATGGTTATGATTGCTGCACAGACGAGAACGGCGGAGCCTGGTACATCCAGAACCGAAACACATTGGAATACGGTTACCAGATTTACCTTCAGCACATCGACAGCGGTGGTTACCTGATGTTTGGAGCAGATGGGATGATGCTGCTGGGAGATGAACCGGGAGTAGCATTGATTGGAATTGAATCAACACTCGATGGTGGATGCCTTATTCTATATACTCGAAGTGTGAATGGAGACGGCCAAGTCCCATACAAGTTATTCTCTCAGCGGATATCAAGTACAGGAGAGCGCATGTGGGGAGATATTGGGATTCCCGCCAGCAATAGTGACGTTGAATTTCAAATATATCTATCTCCTGGTGGCACTAATCGTAATTATACTATTCCGGATGGTTCAGGAGGTATGTGGGCACTTTGGAAGCAAGCACTAACATATGATACCTATCTTGGAGGTATCAATATGGATGGCACGCTTAAATATGCAGATGATGTATTTATAGCTTCTACTGACAATAGTGTAAGGTGCAAGATTATTGAAGACGGTGATGGTGGTGTTGCGGTACTTTATGGTACAGGCGGAGTTGGTGATCATCGTATCTGGGTAGATCATTATGACGCAGATGGTATTTCCCTTCTTGACGATCCTGTCATGCTTTTTCAAACTAATTTCAGTTTTGGCGGACCATTTTGCTTGATACGAGGAATGGAAAACGATTTCTACTACAATGACGTGGATTCGCGCTATATCGTGCGCCTTGATTCCCTGATGAACCCGATGTGGGTTAACAATACCCCCTATCATTGGGATCCACCCACCACAGTCCAATTTGTGTCAACACCAGTAGTCCAGACAGGCAACCGATTTGCGCAGGTTATCAATATCTACTGGGAAGCGCATATGGAGTGTTTCGAGGACACGGGTGAACGTCCAACCGGATGGGGCACTGAGTGGGGTCCGCTGGCAGGTGATTCATTAGATTGGGCTGAATTTGCAGGCAATAACATATCCCTTCCCGATGGAGATTCATTCCTGTCACTCGTAAAGGACGAAATCGATGGTCCATCCGAAGATCACTACTGGACTGTTCAGCGGATCGATTGGGATGGAAATCCGTACTGGGATCAACCAACTTACATGACCACAAGCCATCTTACAGATCCCGGTACCTCTGCATTCTGTCTACTACTTGATCCCGAGAGTGTATGCGTGTTTATGCAAAATGGCGATAATCAGCGAATTCATGCGTTTAAAGTGTATCTGGCTGATGGCAGCGTTGCCGGAGACACAACATCAGTCGCCGAGTCAACGGAACCTGGCCGCTCCAGCCCGAGAGTCGCCACAATTGAATCAGCCTATCCGAATCCGTTCAACCGAACGGTTACACTAACTCTGAACCTGCGGCAACGCGGAGCCTGTCAATTCATTGTGCAGAACATTCTTGGCCAGGTAGTCGATCACCGCAGACAAACGTTCTCCGCAGGCACGCAGGAGTTCGCGTACACCCCGCCTGAAGATCTTTCTTCAGGGATTTACCTGCTGCGTTTGGTTCATAGTGGGACAACAAGTGATGTTAAAAAAATAGCTTACCTACGGTGACTGAAGGGAGAAATCTCATGTGCAAGCATTTGAGTGTTGGAAAGAAGTGGATTTCTTTGATCATTCTAGGTTTTGCACTCGTTGGTTTTCGTTCTCCATTGTCCGCACAGGTTGCTGTGTCGCCAAGTGAAGCCCCAATAGGCCTTTTTGGAATTTGGTCTTCAGCTCAATGGCAGAAAGCTTGGGATCTTAATCTCGTCGATTCTGAATTCGAAAATATTAATGATACCGAATCTACATTTCTTCATCGTGGGATTTCAAATGAACATTGGCACATCAGGGAATACGAAGGTCTGAACGGTGGGACAGCCGATCTTACGATTAGCATTGCAGCAGAAAGGATGCCTGTTCCGTTAGATGTTCACAGTGACTTTACAAATAGCGACTATGATAACACTTCTCCAAAGTATTATGTGCCTGATTTTTTTAATTGGCGTGTGAATTATCTGGATACTAGTAATGGCCAATATGGATTGCCATGGATTAGTTTTTTCGATATTGTTGACTTTTATGCGTTTTCTACTGATTTTGATTTAGATGATATGACAGATGATAATAATACGTTCCGCGATGATGCACATAATATACTTTCTGAGCTTGTTGATGATATATATCAGCGATATTCATTGTATAATGGTTTTTCAATGTGGTATGTTGACAGTGAAAGCTGGCGCACGCACAGAACTGTAGATGATAATAATGAATGTGGAGAACTTATTTCTTATGCAATTAGTGAAATTCGAGAAAGGGACACACAAAAACCGATCTTAATGCTGAATGCTTATCAATTAGCTAAACAAGGGGCCATTTATGATGGATTTGATCCTATTGATATTTATGGGGGGCATACTTATAATGATAGATATGTGATAGATAGAGTATTCGATGGTTCTCTAGGTGGAGGTTGGAATATTTATGTTGATGAAAGGTATCCGTTTAGGTATAAGGATGTTTACGATGACGATCTTCATTTGTATGATCCAAATGGTGATGGGATATGCGATTTTAATACTTACTATGGTCAGGATTATTATTATAATTTTTACTGGGAGTGGCGATATGCAGATATGTTGAATCATGATATTGAAAACTATGAATTAGCTACTGGAATAGAAGCTGAATGGTGGATGCATACTCAGGGACAAAGAGAGCTTGTGTATAAGCAAGAAAATCAACAGGATCCCGATGAAGTAACTTCTGTCAAATTTACTCTAAGACGTCCAACTATGAATGAATATCAGATGCAATACTACTTGTATCTGGCTGCTGGTGCAAAAGGGCTTATCACGTATAAAACGACTTCAGAACGATTTCCTACGATTGGTTTACCACCGCCGATTATCAACGAAGATGTAGCTATGAACGATCGTATCTATATGCATGAGATTAATGATAATGGTGGATTACGACTAAACTACTATGGCATACCGAGTGCCCATGGCTATATTTCAGACTCGTGGATAAAGGCTAACGATCCTACAACCAACTTTCGAACACCAATTTCCTTTACGGTTGATTATGATGATGCTGAGTTTGACTTTAACACTCTGGATTTCAATGAGCCTTATAGTCGAATCGATAGTTACCCGTATGATTATATGGCCGAAGCAAATGGATTGGCGACTAGTCTATTGCCCATAATGCGTCCCTTACGATGGAATGCTTCGTTCGATGGAATCGACATATCGTACTGGCACACCCATACTGATGACAACCCCGGAGATGGAGATGCAACACGACCATACTGGCATCCATCTATTGCTGATTCAATGGATGGAAACGCTACGCTGGCAGATAAATTCGGATTAAGAGGAGTTCGTGATGAAGAGGAATACTATTGGGAGACCTGGAATGACAATTACGAAAGACGATCAAGCAATATCATCGTTGGATGTTTTGATGATCCAAAGGGTGACCCGACTGCAGAATACTATCTGGTCTTGAATATGCGTTGTAATCAGGAATCGCAAGGTACAATTATTGATGCTATATATAATTCCAGCTATGACGAATTCAAATTGGACTTTGAAGGAACGCCAGGTTCATTCTGCTATGGAGTTGTTTGGTACAATCACGGAACGCCACCATACGAAGATGACTTACAAAACTGGGCTGGACCTACCTCGGGTGGAGATTTTGATGAATACCTCACAATCGGCTTACATCCTGGTTCCGCTGTTTTGATCAAACGAGTTCCCTTAAATTCAGTTTACACTGGGCCAAGTACAATCACTACAAATACCTGGTGGGGCAGCACGCCGAGGGTCATCAATTCAGATCTACACGTGCAAGCTCAACTCACGATCGGAACGAAAATCCAGTTGAATAACGGTGCGGACATTCTTGTCGAGAGCGGTGGTACGTTGCGCTGTATTGATTCAGCGTTGCTGGAGTTTGATGGTGGTGGGATTGAGGTTTCGGGAACCGGCATGCTTCGATTCGATCCTACCGATGACTACGTTGTTTGCAGGGCTGTCGATGAAACAGGGTGGCAGGGTATTACGCTAGATCGGGATACTCCTGCTGACCCCAGGAACCTGATTAAGAAAACACTCATTTCCGGTGCTACCATTGGCGTTAAGCTGATGGATTGGGAATACTTGCCCGATCCACCTGTCTATAGTACTGAATTATTGGAAGATGTCGAGATCTACGATTGCACAACGGGGGTGCAAGCTGTCCGTGACGTGAAGATCTCTGATTCGCATATCCACGACTGTGAAACTGGTGTGGAACTGCTGCAGAACTCCAGTTTTACCTGCGAGATTAGCAGCACGATCATCGAGAACAACTCGATAAACGGAATTGATGATGACCGCTTCAATAAGCTGACTCTTCGTGATTTGGTTACAGTTCGTGGTAACGGGATCTACGGCATTTACGTGAACAATGCATTGATCGATTTCGAAGAGGTCGAGATCTACAACAACGGGGATAGCTGGTCTTGGGGTTACCCAGGTCTGGTCCTTACGAATAGTACCAGTGTCTCGGGCAAGTTCAAAGAGATGAAGATTGTTGAAAACTACGGACCTGGCATTTTGTTGAACGAGTCCAGCATCAACACTACGGTGGTCAATGGTGTGGGACATACCATCGCGAACAACGGTCTTTTCTCCCGTGAACAGTCGGGTTTTGCCTATGGTTCCGAGATTACGCTCACGCCCCCTTGTGGTCTGGATTTAACGTACCGCCATGCGAACATCTTCCACAACTGGAATCCCGAGATCACGAACTACGCCCTACCTGACGATGAGTTGGCTCTGCTCTGGAACACAAGTCAAACAGTGAAAGACATTCAAGGTATTGGCAAAGTCTGGTGGGGCGATGTGTCGGGGGATGTAATTGACTCCGTAGCGGAATTCCGTGACCATTTACATGGCCCGAACGGTCCGTCTTCCTTCACGGTCAGTGCAGGGATGCAGTTTGCGAATAGTCCTTTTGACAGTGAGACTTACGATGTGAAGTACTGGGGGACCAATCCGGCTGATGCGGATGAGGTACAGCTGGTGATTCAGCAAGCGTACGCGGATCTGGATGCAGGAAACGTACAGCAAGCCTATGATGCTTTCTGGAACTTGATTCAGGATGAAGAAATAGACGCGCTACAAGGCTTTATCCGGGCCGGGTTGCGACTTGAACAGACTCCAGGGCAAATCAGTACGTCCTTGGCTGGACTCTCCATCGAAGATCCATATTTTGCTCATCAGGTTGAACGAGCGATTGCCAACTCGTTCACCTTGGGATACCAATTCGACGAAGCCCGGATTGAGTGGGACACGTTGATCGACGAAGCGGATACCGAACATGATTCGCTTAACGCGGAAATTGGTTGGGAAGGTGTTAACATCACCGAATTGAAACTTCAGCGGGCTGGTGCTTTGCCAGATAGTGGAAGAACTGTTCAATCCCTACCGATGCTGGATAAGCAGATTGCCGAAGCAGAGGAACGCGTTCTCAACCTATATGCCCAACTTTATGGGGCGGGTGACGCGGCAAGAGTTGCAGCAGCGTCCATCCCAACGGAATTCGCGCTGCACCCCGCATACCCCAATCCTTTCAACCCATCGGTGACGATTCCATTCGCATTGCCTAAAGCTGCAGACACTAAAATCGCTATTTACAACACACTAGGTCAGCGAGTAGCTGTTGTCGTAGATAAAACACTACAAGCTGGTCAGCATTCTGTGGTGTGGCAAGGTGTCAGTTCATCAGGACAGCCTGTTTCATCGGGCGTGTACTTCGTCCAGATGCAAGCACCTGGATTCATCAAGACGCAGAAGATTGTAATGTTGAAGTAGATTCGATCTTGTCATTGAACTCGAAGGCACTGTCCAGCGATGGGCAGTGCTTTTTCTTTCAGAAACGGGGTGGGTGTGGAGATACGGCCCAAGTGGAAATACCGGCAATTTTCTGCAGGCCGAGCCAGGGAACGTTCAGTTGTTTTTTTTATTTTTTGAAATTTTCTGGTGGGACACATAGGGCGGTTCGGACAGCAGATTCCACATTCTTCATAAGAAAACCCTTCACGAAGGAAGGGTAGTAGAAAGTGCCGCCCGAAGCGACCCATCCGTCCCAAATATCAGAACGGACCATCAAAACAAACTACCGGTTTGAACCTGCCGTGGTCGTCGCGGTGCTGTTCATCCAGTCTAACACCTCGCCAGCCACGTGTCTTGGTTCCACCAAACGATCGGCTTTCAGGTTCACATTCAAATTCGCGCAATAGCTTCGCGAACTGCTTGTCATTGATGTGCTGTCCAGATCCATTTGTCCTGCCCCATTCCAGGTAAGCCTGACGCAGGTTTGCTGTCGGTTCCCACAAGACGTGATTATTGGTGTCTACGGTACAGTAGTCGGTGATGAAGTCCGAAAGTGGGTTCATTTCCTTGCGGTATTCTTCGGTTGCGTTGGTGACAGCGTCCGGGATCTTAAGCCCATCTTTCTGCCAGTCAAGACACCCACGCACAGCCCAGGCTAAAATTGCAGGACCAGCGATTTCTGGATTCTTCAGCTGCGCCTTGACTTGTGGATCGCGCTTGTCTTTCGGTACCACGTGTTCGAACGGTACACGCAGAATACGACGCCACATCGCATCATCGCCCGCCTTCACATCAGGGGCATCGTTCGCAACAAGCCACAGTTTGAATACGGGTACGAATTCAAACGCTTCTTTGAACAGGAAGCGTGCGCTGACTGTGTCGCCACCCGTAACCGATTTGATTAATCCTTCCGCCAGGGCTTTGCCTTCATCGACTTCGATGGATGCGACGAATCGCGATCCCACCAATCTGGCGATGTCGTTGCGCGGTCCACCTGTGTTGCTGCGCTTCAGGAAGGTTTCGAAATCTGCAGTGGTGCAGTAGTCGCCCATCGTACTTTTCACAGCTTCGATGAAGGTAGATTTTCCAGAAGCTGCAGGTCCATGAACAAAAAACAAAACTTCTTCGTCCGTCCTGCCCGTCAGGGAATAGCCAACCGCTCGTTGCAGGAATGCCTGCAAGTCTTTGTCACCATCGGTCGCTTCATCCAGGAAGCGTTCCCAAAGCGGCAATCGTTCGTCCAGCCCATTCCAGCGAACCGGAAGTTTCTTCGTGATGAAATCGTTCCTGTCGTGGAATTTCAGCGTGCCGGTTTGCAGGTCGATCGTTCCATTTTCAACGTTCAACAACCACGGATTCTGGTCAAATTCATTGACTGACGTAGCCACCTTTTCTTCGCTGCCCGCCAGATCGATCATGGACTTCAGCTTTTGGGCTGATTCTGACTGCTTCATCCAGCCAAGGATGGCATCGCGATTCTCGCGATCCTGCACACCATCGGCTTCATGCAAGATGGCCCTGGCTGTAGCTTTCGCTTTGCGCATGACAGCGCCGGTATCGTCCAGTGCCCAACGGGTACCATCCCAGACATACCAGTTCTTCTGCTGATAGCAGTAGCGGATGTCATCACCGTGATGGGCAACCAAGCGTTCGGCGTTGCCGTAGTCCGTACGCGGATAACTACGTCGCTTGCGCCATTCAGGTTCGATCACATCACGTAGATCATGCCATCCCCTACCCTGACAACCGTTGTGATGACAACCCGCTGCAACGGGTCCGTCTGCACGCTGTACGATGAAGGCCGCGCCGTTGTCGTGATCGGAATTCCATGGGCAGGTTTGAAGTACCCATTTTTTGCCGTTATTCCCCGCCAGATCGTGCGTCCAATCCATTGGCCCACGCAGGCCATATGGGACCAATTTCTGTATATGTTCATTAATCCAATCTTCCAGATCGAAATTTCCTGATCCGTCTGATCCATGTGTCGCATTGGATTCGAACTGCACCGGTTGAATCGCCACCAGTTGTTCGCGCGTTAGTGTGATCAGATCATTCGGGGTCTCGCCCCAGTTAATCATAGATTGTCGATGTGGGCGATCCGGGGCGTTGTCGCCTTTTCGATTCCAAGTACCGTACAGACGCCAGACCCTGGACGGGTTATGCACGCTGATATCGACCTTTACTTCCGACGTATTGAACATGTTCGCCAAGGCCAACAGCGCACCCTTAATCAGGTTCTTATCTTCAACCGGTAAATCTACACGATACATCAGGTGTGCACCGTTGCCCGAATTGGCGACAACGGGGTGTGGCCATCCCAGCTCGTCAAGACGTTCGCGGATTCGCTGCGCTAGTGACAGCGCTGCTTCAAGCTGCACATCGGTTGCTGCAGTCTTTGCAGGTCGAATCGGATCGCAGTCGACTAGTAACCAGCGGATTCTGGATACGTCGTGGTCATTTGCTGAACCACCGGTTGACCCCGGCGTCAGCTCGTTAATCTTTCCTTGAACAGCGGCTGGGTCAATGGGATTCGGTGTGAAATAGACCCCTTCGGCGTATTGGCCGATTCGTTCTGCTTCTGCTGCCATTGCTTCAAAGTCGCTGAAGAAGCCGCTGTAATTCCTGGTGTTCCCCATTTCTGGATCGCGCACATTCAAGGCGCGCAATTCTGTTATTTGATCCTCCCCGCAGATCGTTTCCAGTGTTCGTTTGATTTCACTTATCATATTTAGCTCCGAATAATTTATGTTTTTGATTTTACTACCTTTAACCATCCATTCACATTCTTATTCCCGATTGAATTCCTGCTATTTTGCGGATTCGAATACGTCTGGACGATTCTTTCCAGCTGGCGTCTTGAAACGCCGAATTGACGCTGGATGTAGCGGTTTGAATAGTTTCTTCCCACCGCTTTCATGACTTCCACGCAGAGGCGGTCATTTTCAAGAATTTCGATTGTTGCTGTATGTAGTCCCATGTCTTTCTCCTGGTTGTGATCATGTTCCGTGCATTTTCAGTCATCACCACGGGTTAGGGAACCCGTCCACTGAATTCCTGGACGGGCTATCCCTGGAAGCGGGATGATGAAGTGAAATCCGAAACACGGTCGGGTGATACTATATGGATTGGGGCAACCAACGTCGGGATGGGGAATCCCGGATACTGGGTTTAATCAATCCACCAATCTGTAGGGTGTCGCTGGTAAGTTGTCTGCTGTCGGGTCAGGTCGAGGTAGCGAACAGTTCTGCGCGCCCTGTATAAAGGATACGACTATTCCTGAATTTGTCAAGACCCAAATTCTTCTTGCACGAATCCAGATCAAAAATTGCTGATTTCGCCAAAATTCAGGTGACCATCAGGTTTCGATCTTCAGGTAACACAACAATGTCGGGATGTCGTTTTGTCGGGATGTCGCTTTTCTGGGTCCGCGCGAATTCCCTGCGGATTGGATGGGGCTTACACCCCTATGGTGGCTGTCGCTGTCGATGGGTTAACTGTAGTGGGAATCATGATATCAACGTGCGGCAAACTTGCGGTTTGTTGGGCGAATTTGTGCCTGGGTCCAGCCTGATGCGCCTTTTAGCTGATTTCACTTGGTACTATTATGAATGTTTTCAGGACGGATTTCAAGTTATTGAATACATTATATTTTTTTTGTTAAATTTATAGGATAATACAAGGTTTCCAAGGTCGCTAAAGTAGAAGTAGAATCAGTCAAATTGAATTTTGGGAATTTTCAGTTCAATCCCCAGTTACTGGATCAAGATCGTGGACGATTTGCTGAAGATGTTCATCCCGAAAATAAGTATATCGGCCTGTCATTTCTGTGGTGCTATGGCCCAACAGTTTCGCCAAAGCTTCGGCACTATGGCCCTTTTCTGCTAATCTTGAGGTGAAGGTCCCTCGCCACCAATGAGTTGAACCGGGAAAACCAAGCTCCTTAAGCACTTCCTTGAGAACGTCATAAATTCTATTCGGATTGATCTTTCTCCCCATCGGTCCAGTAAAAACGTATGGATGGTTCTCATGCTTCGACTGGGATTTGACGATCTCGATACCGCGCCCACCAAGCTGAATATGCCTGATTTCATTGTCTTTCGGGGTCCAGTCATCGCTGGCTTGAATCGAAATGTGTGGTATGCGATCATCGAGTTTCACTGCATCCCACGTAAGGTTGATAAGTTCACCCTGCCGCATTCCAGTCAGGTACAGAAATTCGTGGATCTGTCGCCAGTGGGGGTTCAGCTTCTGTAGGATTTGTTCTACCTGTTCAGGTGACCAAGCTTTGTTCGGTCGGGCTTTTCGGTCATCCGGACGTCCACTTATGTGCTGTGCAGGACTAGTCAGAAGTCGGCGCTCCCTAACAGCAAAGTTGAACAACGTGCGGAACCATCTTAGCTGCCCGTTCACGGTACCGTTCTTCTGCCCCGATTGAGCGAGATGATCAAGACACTCTTCCAGGTAGATTTTCTGAATCTGACGGCAAAAAGTCACCTGCGGAAACGCAGCCTTCATGAAATCCAAGAAGTTTTTCTCGTAGATCCGGTAGCGCACCTTCGACTTTGGTTTGAGGGATCGTTCTTTGTGGCGGAAGAATTCTGTCAGCAAATCTTCGATGGTGATGTCGTCTTGTAGCAGAACACCGTCTCCGCGCCACTGGACCATCATCTCGTCGTAAAGGTGATCTTTGCGACGCTCGGCATCTTCTTTGCGTGTTCCTATCGTTTCGCGTTTACGCTCACCTGTCTCGGGATCTACGTAGTCTATGATCCAGACTTTTTTCCCACTTGGATTGGTGCGCTGCCGGATGGTGGGTACCTTTGGGCGGTCGTTCATTTCCAAAATTTCCTTAATCGTACCAGATGGTATCAGGAAATATGGCACATATCTGGCACATCCGCAAGAGCAGAAAAGCCCCCAAGCCTTTAATTACAGGGCCTGAGGGCTTACATGGTGGAGACGCCGGGAGTCGAACCCGGGTCCGGATACGGGGCCACGATACCGTCTACGCGTGTAGCCACTCTATTGCAGTCTCAATGAATCCGTAACGCCAAGTGGCAGGCCGGAATCATCCAGCTCGAAAAGCTTAGCGGTGGCGCTCGAGCACGCGCCAGCCGAGCAGACCGTCCATCGCGTCGTCAAGCAGCTCGCCGAACGGCCAAGGCAAACTGTTGACGTGGCTTTATGTGCGTAATCTTAAAAGATTAGGCAGCCATTGCATAGCCGTAATCATCGGCATTTGAAGGTTTGTTCGCAGGGGTGCGGGGCCACGAACCACCCCGACGCGCGAGTACCGCCTCCCATCGTCCCGTCGAAACCAATCGTCCCCAATTGTGAAAGAACCGACTTCTTACTTCTTACACGATCAACCTAATCCGCAGTTTCCTGCGGCCCGCAATATAGTGGATTCAATATCGATCTGCTGACATCCAACTCAGATCAGTCAGACTCACTGAGAGCCGCAAACTGCATTCATCGGCCAGACCGGCGAATATCACGTTTTAATTGCTGATAGACATCGCTGCGATCACGATCACGTCGAATTCCGATCCGGATGATTACGATCTTGTTCTGCTCTTCCTGATACTCATAAACAATCCGATACCTGCCTCGCGCTGCACGGACTGCTCGATAGCCCTGCAATTCATCACCAAGTAATTTGCCCAGTCGCGGCTGATCGATAAGCCGTTCCAATTGTGCGATGATTTGTTTAATAATTGCCGGGTTCCGAAGATCACGCAGATTCTTATGGGCTTGTTGTGACAGATGGACGTCAGCCATCATAACAGCCCAAGGTCTTTTTTCGCGGCCTCCAGGCTGACCGTACGCCCGGCTTGAGCATCCTTGATGCCTTCCCGGATTTCCTTCATGGCCTCCGAGTCAGAAAGCAACTCCATCGTCTCGAGCAGCGATTCATACTCGTCCCAGTCCAATATTGCAACCGCAGGACGATTGCGATCCGTAATCTGGACAACATGCTTCCGCGATGCTTTGATTACATCAGCAAACTTTGCGCGAGCTTCAGAAATACTGTACGTATACATGTGCACATCCCTGTACATGTTTCACCACATTCATCTGTACACGTCAACGTACAACCAAACGTACGCCTCGCGCCACATGCACTACCTCAAATCTCAAAAACAAGAGAGCCACCAGAAGCAAAACGGCCCCGAAACCGGGGCCGTGAAGTGTCTATCCAGGAACGCTGACAGCGTCAACGTCCAGACCACAACGCGTACCCCTCGTAGAAATAATCGAGCGGATCGACAGCCGTGTTCTCAATGCGGACCTCATAGTGCAGGTGCGGTGCGGTGGAACGGCCGGTGTTGCCGACTTCCGCGACCATCTCGCCACGTTTGACCTGCTGGCCCTTGCGTACATGCGCGCGCTTCAGGTGGCCGTATACCGTGGTGTAGCCCATGCCATGATCCACCTCGACCATGTTGCCGTAGCCCGGGGCCTTGTACACGCGCTTGACCACACCGTCCGCCGTTGCATACACCGGCGTGCCACGTGGGGCGCTGAAGTCCGCGCCATGGTGGAACGCCCGGCGTCCGGTGAACGGATCGCGGCGGTACCCGAAGTTGTCCGTCAGCCGGCCTTCCTGAATCGGCATGATGGACGGAATATGCTGCAGCCGCTGCTCGTCGTCGACGATTTTCTGCTGTATCTCGCCGTACGATTGCCGTGTAACCGACAACCGGCGTTCGAGATGGTCGAGCTGCACCAGCAGATCTTCGACGCGTGCATCCGCAATGACTTCCGTTTCGCGTGGTGCCAACGAACCAATACCGGCTTCGAGCACATCTTCGTCAACCGGCGGAAGGTCAACACGCAGACGCAAGCCCTGCTCACGGTCCACGAGTGAATCCACCGAACTGATCACCTGATTCAGCTCGCCTTTCACCTGATCCAGCTGGTGTGCGAGCAATTGATTCTCATCCTGCAAGTGCCCCATTCGGCTGCGAGCATGCATCTCGCCGAACAGGTACGCACCCCCTGCGACCGCACCGAGGATGAACACGACCAGCACCACCAACCCCATCTTGACCAGCCCGCTCTGAATCTCGAGCTGTTCAAGGGAACTGGATCCTGCCTGTTGAATCAGCAGGTGGTACCGGCGTTTGGTATACGGTTTCTTCAAACCGTCGTCCTTTGCTTGAGTGGAAGCTGCGTCCAATTCAACAAATGAACGCGCACAGACTCCTTTACGCAACAGTTCAATGACACGAAATCATTCGCCCAGGGTTCCATGCCGGCTGGCTACGGTCTCCCAACCGCAAAACTACACGCGCCGTACCCTGAAAACAAGATACTGAGCCCCATCCAGGCTGTCAAGACAAAAATCTGACAGCGTGATACAAATCACCGAATACGTCTGTACTTTTCCTCGTTTGACGAGGAGTATTTCGTGTATTTTAGTAGATTCGACGCATTCTTATATGTCACTTTGCAGGCTTATCACCTGACATACGGAGTACGGTTCGAACAAGCCTGCGTGTTTTTTCGCGATCCAACCGGCTCCCGCGACTCCTCCCGGCGTCAAAGTACGCGCTTCACCGCTCAACAAAATGAACGGTTTACAAAATGTAGCGCGACAGGTCTTCGTCCTCGATCAGGTCGTCGAGTATGTCCTTGACGTCCTGCCGGGTAAACGTCACCCGCTTGATCTTCGGCGACGGGATTTTGAACATCAGCTCTTCCAGCAACGTCGACATCACCGTATGCAACCGCCGCGCGCCAATGTTTTCCGTGGTTTCGTTCAACTGCTCCGCGATGTCCGCGATGGCGCTCAGCGCCGACTTGTCAAAGTCCAATTCCACGCCGTCCGCAGCCAACAGGGCCTGATACTGTTTCACCAGCGCATTGCGCGGCTGAGTCAGGATACGGACAAACTCCTTCTTGCCCAGCGCGTCCAGCTCGACCCGGATCGGGAATCGACCCTGCAGCTCCGGGATCAGGTCGGACGGCTTCGAGACGTGAAACGCACCCGCTGCGATGAACAGGATGTGTTCGGTCTGCACCGGCCCGTACTTGGTCATCACCCGCGTACCCTCGACAATTGGCAGGATGTCACGTTGCACACCCTCGCGGCTGACATCGGGACCGGAACCGCCGCCTTCATCAGGGCCGACGATCTTGTCGATCTCGTCGACAATGATGATGCCCATCTCCTCCACCCTGTCGAGGGCTTCGGTGACCACGGCATCCATATCAAGGAGACGCTCGATCTCTTCATTCAGTAACAGCTCGCGAGCCTGATTGACGGGGAGACGCCGGGATTTCTTCTTCCGCGGCATCATCGGGCCGAGCATCTCCTGCAGGTTCATCCCCATCTCTTCCAGCCCCATCGGGCCGAACACCTGCACCATGCCGCCGCCGCGATCATGCAGTTTGATCTCGACCTCGGATTCGTCCAGCTTCCCGTCCTGCAGGCGCTGCCGGAACTTCTCCCGAGTGCGCAGGTAGCGTTCCTGCTTCGGATCCGGACCGCTGTCCTCTTCCTCGATGATCTCGTCTTCGGTAACTTCCGGTTCGCTGGCGGTGTCGTCGTCATCGTCCGAGTTAAACGCCGCTTCCAGCATCGAAGTAATCGATCCGGAGGATCGGCCCTGCTTCTTGATCTTCGGCGGCGGTGGGATGATCAGGTCGAGCAATTTCTCCTCGACGCGCTGTGCCGCGGCCTGCTGTACCTGGTCGCTGAACTCCTCGCGCACCATCGAGACAGCCGTCTCCGCCAGGTCGCGGACCATGCCCTCGACGTCGCGGCCGACATACCCGACCTCGGTGTACTTGCTCGCCTCGACCTTGATGAACGGCGCACCGGCCAGGCGTGCGAGCCGCCGGGCGATTTCCGTCTTCCCGACACCGGTCGGCCCGATCATCAGGATATTGTTTGGGAGGATTTCCTCGCGCATCTCGCCTTCGACACGCTTGCGGCGGTACCGGTTCCGCAACGCAATCGCAACGGCACGCTTGGCATCCTTCTGGCCAATCACATATTCGTCCAACTCGCGGACAATCTGCCGCGGCGTGAGTTCAAGCAGGGGCTTCATAAGTTGATGACCTCGATCTGATCGTTGGTGAAGACACAAATCTCGGACGCGATCTGCAGCGATTCCCGCACGATTTCTTCCGCCGTCATCTTGCTGTTACCGTGACGGATCAGCGCCCGCGCGGCGGCGGTTGCATACGCACCCCCGCTGCCGACAGCGAGGACACCGTCATCCGGTTCGATCACGTCGCCCTGCCCACTGATAAGGAACAGTTCCTTTTTCGTCGCCGCGACCAGCATCGCCTCCAGCCGGCGCAGCGCACGATCGGTGCGCCAGTCCTTTGCCAATTCCACCGCAGCGCGGCGAATTTCTTTCGGGTACGCGCGTAACTTCTCGTCGAAACGATCAAACAGGGTCAACGCATCCGCGACACCGCCCGCGAATCCGACCGCGACCTTGCCGTCGGCAAGCGTGCGCAACTTGGACGCCGTCGCCTTGAGAATCGTGTCGTCGAAACTGACCTGACCGTCCGCGCCGATGGCGCTGGTTCGTCCGTGACGAACCGCCAGCACTGTTGTCGCCCGGCGTACGGGCTTATTCTGAGCCATGATCAAACCTGCAAGTGGATGAAGTTGCCGAATGTAGAAAATACGACATACGGCAGGCGAGCGGGTAACCTACTGCGGGTAGCCGTGCAGTTCAAGCTGAACAGAGATTTAGAAGGCTTTCGAGCGGATCACAACCCGAGAACCGCTCGAAGCAGGAGGAAGATGCCGATGCATAGCAAGCCCGCGACCGGAAGCGTCAGGATCCAGGAAAACGCAATGTTGCGAACGACACCAAAGTTCAACCCGCCGGTGCCGGAAATCAGTCCTATGCCCAGCACTGCTCCGACGAGAGTATGGGTCGTGGAAACCGGCATACCCAACTTCGAGAACAGAGTGACAACACTCGCTGCACTGAACTCGGCGGCAAAGCCGCGGGACGGCGTAATCTCCGTGATCTTCTCGCCAACGGTTCGCATCACTTTGTAGCCGTGCAAGGACAAACCAATCGCGATTCCCGCACCACCATATATCAACACCCAAAGGGGAACCGTGACACCAGACGCAACTGCACCGGTTTTCAACGCATCAATCACCGCCGCCAGCGGGCCAATTGCATTGGCGACATCGTTGGCTCCGTGAGAAAATGCCACGTAAGTCGCTGTTATCACCTGAAGTATGATGAACACTCGCTCAATACCGGACAGGTCAGGATGGTTCTCCGGAACATACCTGCGCACAATCACCCACAAGATGACAAATCCAATTAACCCAGAAACAATTGCGGCAATGGTGAGGTTTGTGACATTCCACGTTATGGTTGCAACCAGCGGCAGCTTACTGAACCCTTTTCCAATCCCTGCGAGAACAATCATCGCAATGGTCAATGCACCCAGTACCGGACCTAACTTGCGCATTCGTTTGATGGGATTCGCAGCCTGGAGAATGGTCTTGTTGACAAAAACAAACATGAGCGCGGCCACGAGTCCGCCACCTATCGGTGACAAAACCCAGGACGCGACTATGCTGCCGACCTTCTCCCATTGCACTGCTGCCGTTCCATACAGCAACAGACCGAAACCGACAATTGCACCGACGATGGAGTGAGTCGTGGAAACCGGCAACCCGAGGTTGGTTGCCACATGCAGCCAGATTCCCGCTGAGAGCATTGCAGCGACCATGCCCACAATCAGCAAGTGCGGATCATTTGCGAACATCTCGGAATTTACAATGCCTTTACGCACTGTGTCGGTAACCGTACCACCAGCCAACACCGCACCGAGGAAATTGGCGATCGCGGCGATGACCACCGCCTGCTTGTAGGTCAAGGCATGCGAACCGACAGAGGTCGCCATGGCGTTCGCGATGTCGTTCGAGCCAATCATCCACGCCATGTAGCCGGCAAAAAGTAAGGCAAAAAGACCGATGTACGTCAGTAGACTGGCGTTGGCGGGAACAACATCACCAAAGAAGAACGGATAAAGAAAATCCATGAATTGGCCGTATTCTTCCGTCTGTGGCGTTGAAGCAGTGCCGAGAAGAAATGCTGTCGTTGATGTCCGTGGCGGGTGTTCTCAGTATCCGCGCCACCTTGCTGCAATCCAGTCCAGCACACAGTGGATTCGTTGGCTGAATCCGGCGCTGCGAGTCTATCGCCGCTGTGTTAGGATTCTGTTAGCCCAATATTAACGCGGAGGCGGTGCGACCCACTCTGCCACCACGTATCCCGTTGAACGGTCTCCCTCAAGACTCAGCCATCCAGCGTCTGAATCTGCTAAGAGATACGTGTTGCTCGCCCGGTGTTCAACCGTGGCCTCGTCTCCGCGAGGCTAGTCCAGTCGCCAGCCCGAGCGCAATCATCGAGGTCATCATGCTCGATCCGCCGTAGCTGAACAACGGCAGCGGCAACCCCGTAACCGGCATGATACCGGTCACCATCCCGATGTTGACCAGCACCTGGAATGCGAACATCGTCGCCACTCCGACCAGGATCAGCCGTGCGAACGGCGATTCCACCCGCCGCGCCAACCACAACATGCGCACAATCAGCACCCAGAACAGGATCACACCAATTGCCGCGCCAACAAACCCCAGCTCCTCCCCGATCACCGAGAAGATGAAGTCGGTGTGCTGTTCCGGCAGGAATCCGCCCTGGGTCTGGCTGCCCTCCAGCAGACCCTTACCCCAGAAACGGCCCGATCCGATCGCCACCTTGGACTGGATCAACTGGTAGCCCGCTCCCAACGGGTCCGCCTCCGGATCGAGGAATGCGGTCAAGCGTGCACGCTGGTAAGGTTGCAGTTTGTTCAGCATCACCGGCGCCAGCGAACCCGCCGCGCCGACGATAATCCCCCACACCACCGCGAGGCTGATGCGGATTCCTGACCAGTACGCGAACAAAATCAGCAGGCCGATGATTACGGTGAGCGTGTACGGATTCGTGCTCGCCAGCATCACCGCCAGCGGACTGCTCACAATTACCAGCACCAGCAGCGGCAACCCCGCCCAGTAAGCCATCACGCCGACAATCACCGGAATCACCAGCGAGGTACCCAGGTCCGGTTCGAGCAGAATCAACACGAACGGCAAGCCAGAGACCACCGCGAGCAGGATAACGTATTTCCACTGCGACAGATCGAAGCGTTTGTCGCTGAGCAGGTTGGCAACGGCGATGATAATGCCCAGTTTCGCCAGTTCCGAGGGTTGGATGTGGAACGCTCCCACCCCAATCCAGCGCCCCGTGGGGCCAGTGCCGATAAACAGCACCACCACCAGCATCAACAGCACAACGCCATAGATGATAAACGTGAACGCGAACAACAGCCGCTCCGGCAGGAACGCCGCCACCGCGAACAGCACGATACCGACGCCAACGTAAATCAATTGCCGCGTGAACAACGAGGAGTCGGTACCCATCGACGCGCTGTACACAGCCGTCAGCCCCATCGCCAGTAAAATTAGCGTGAGGATCGGGATGTACCATTCGTCCTGGCGGATGAGCGCGTTCATTCAAGCGTCTCCGGGCTGTCCGGTTGAGCCGCCGCGAGACTGTCTGCTCGAGCCTGGTTCGCACGTTCCCGGAGCACACTCCACCGATACTGCTGCCAGGTTTCTTCGTCGAGGCCAAAGTATTTACGGATCAACTTGTACGCGATCGGCGCGGCCGCCGTGGATCCATGCTCGCCATGCTCAACCACCACCGCCACCGCGATTTCCGGATCTTCGAACGGTGCAAACGCGACGAACAGCGCGTGATCCTCGCCGTGCGGGTTCTGCGAGGTGCCGGTCTTGCCCGCAACCTGCAACCGCGGATCCTGCAACCAGTGCGCCGTGCCGCGAGGACCCTCGGTCACCGCCAGCATGTCATCACGCACCAGCTTCATCACCTCGTCCGAGAAACCGGTTTCATGACGCGTCAGCGGCAAATCCGGGTCCTGATACGTGCTCCCATTCTTAACATGTTTGACCAGGTGCGGCTCAATCCACCAGCCGCCATTCGCCAGTGCTGCGGTAAAAGTTGCGCACTGCAACGGCGTTGTCAGCACATCGCCCTGCCCGATCGAGATGTTGAACAACTGGCCTTCCGTCCAGCCGCCACCGTACCGCTTGTCGAGGTATTCCTGGCTCGGCAGAATGCCGGCGTTCTCATGCGGCAAGTCGATACCGGTCTTCTGACCAAACGGGAATCGGCTCATGTACTCATAGTAAGTTTCGATCCCCATCTGCCGGCCAAGCAAGTAGTAAAACACATCGCACGATGATTCGATCGAGAGGCGATGCTCCACTTCGCCATGTCCGCCGTGGTTCCAGCAGCGGAAGAAGCGGCGGCCCAACTGATACCCGCCAGCGCAAGTAACTCCCCAGCTGGTCGAGATCGTCCCGCTTTCCAGCCCGGACGCGAGCACGGCCATCTTGAACGTCGACCCCGGGGGATACGACCCCTGCACCGCGCGGTGGATCAACGGCTTCATCGGATCGTCCTGCAACGCCTTCCACTCGGCGGGACTCAACGTGCCCGCGAACGTTTCCGGCGGATAATCCGGAACCGACGCCAACACCAGCACCTCGCCAGTCTTCGGCTCAATGCACACCGCCGACCCGGCCCAACCTTGCAGCAGTTGTTCCGCTGTCTGCTGCAACTCAAGATCAATCGTCAGGATCAGATCCGACCCGGGTGAGGGGTCTTGGGATTCCATCCCCGGCAACGGACCAATGATCCGGCCCTTGGCATCTACTTCGAGGTATTCGTACCCGCGCTGACCGGTGAGTACCGTGTTCCACTGCTGTTCGAGACCCGCCAACCCGACGATATCCCCTTCCTGGAAGTTGGGGAACTCCTCCCGGCGCTCGATCTTCAGCTCGCCGATGTGACCGAGCGTGTGTGACGCAATCGGGTTCGGGTACGCCCGTTTCACCTCAACGCGGAAGTGTACACCTGGAATTCGCGCCCGACGCTCCTCAATCGCGGCCATCATTTCGAACGGCACATCGCGCAACAGACGAACCGGTGTGTACCAGTTCCCCGGAATCTTTTCCAGACGCTTCTCAAATTCGACGCTGTCGATGCCGGTGATGGCGAGCAGGGTGTCCCGCGCGTCCGGATTCTGCCGGATCACTCGTGGAATCCCCATCAGCGTGTAGGAAGGATAGTTGTCGACCAGCAACTGGCCGTGACGGTCGAGCATCAGGCCACGCAACGGCGGTTTCTCGATCACACGGACACGGTTGGTCTGGGACTGGCGCAGGTAGAGGTCGGACTGCACCAACTGCAGGCGGGCAAGACGAAACAGCAGGACGAGGCACAGCAATACCGCCACCAGAATCAGCGCGTTCAACCGATTCGGGTCAAACCGCACGCTTGCTTTCGTCCGCTCAGTCAAGATGCACCTTGCCACGTCTCGCGTACAACGGGCTGATCGCCCACAACATGCCAAGCGCCCATGTGTAAAACGCCGAGGGAATCGCCTGCTTCAAGAACACGGCTCCAACCGGGGCAAGGGTTCCCATCGAATACAACGCCGACCACGCCAGCGCGGCGGTCATCACACCCGCACCGCTGGCAGACGCCCACAAATGCAGCGGCGGCATCACATCACTCTCAAACGCCTTCCCCACCGTAAATCCTGCCAGCGCGAGGATAAACGCCGACATGCCCAGTGGCTCGGACGACACCAGGCCCATCACATACCCGACAACCGCGCCCCAGATCACCGCCTCCAATGCCCCAAATCGAACCGCGACCACGATCAGGATCAGCAACGGCAGGTGCGGACGGATGGTTTCGGTGCCGGCGTACGGCACCAGCGTCATCTGCAGCAACAACGCAACGCCCATGAGGATGTACATCGGCCCGCGTCTCATTGCTCACCTCCCACCGTTGCGGCGAGAGAGTCGGCAACCGCGGTGCTGTCGTTGCCGGTGCCCAGCAATGGCCAACGCGGGATCAGCACGAACACCTCTTCCAGGCGCGAATAGGGTACGAACGGATCGACGCTGACCTCCATGAACAGCGGATCGTCGAGCTTGACCGCTTCCACGAGGCCGATGGGAATGCCGCCGGGAATCAAGCCGCCCAGCCCGGAGGAAACAATCCGGTCACCCTCCTTGACATCCAGGTTGCGGGGGATTTCGGTGAGTTGCAGCTGGTAGCCGCCCGACCAACGCACGATGCCGTCGACACGGGTCCGTTCCACACGCGCGCTGACGGCGAAGTTGCGGTCAGTCGCGAGCAGGACCGTCGAGCTGTTCGGTCCGGCCCGGTGGACCACACCTGCCAGTCCGCCCGAGGTCACCACCGCCTGACCGACGCGAACGCCGTCGTAACGGCCCTTGTCCAAGGTCAGGCTGCTGAACGCCGGGTTCGGATCACGGGACACAACTTCCGCCGCGAGGTATTGAAATTCCGGCCGGTCACGGAAGCCGAGCAGACGCCGCAACCGTGAATTCTCGAGCAACGCGTCACGGTACTGGTTGCGTTCCATGCTCATCGTGATCAACTCTTTGCGCAACTCGGCGTTCTCCTGCCATAACGTCGTCGCACGAATTAGCGCCGACACAGGCGAAGCCAGCAATTCGAGGGGGCGACCGATCGAATGGCGGAAGGTTTCCGCGGACGGATGGTTGGACGCGCTCATCGTGATCATCGACACAATCAGCACAACCAGCAACGCCACCCAGTCACGGAGGCGGTCGAGAAGGGCAAAAAGTCGCATGCAGACTTGTGAGAAAGAGGAATGGAAGTAATACGATAACGGGCTCTGGGCTCTGGGCTCTGGGCTCTGGGCTCTGAAAGTAAAATATGCCCACGACATTTATGTCGTGGATGATCAACGGTCAATGTGCCCGTGTTTGCTTGCAAACGCGGGTCGTCGTGCCGATCCAGCCACGGGTATCTACGAGATCCTTCACTGCGTTCAGGATGACACCCCTAACCCCGCAGTCCGCAACCCGCGCGACCCGTAGCCCGCCGACCGCAGCCCGCCGACCGCAGCCCGCAACCCTAGCTTTTCAACAACACCGCTTCGTGCTTTTCAAGATGATCCAGGACGACACCGGTCCCGCGTACAACACAGGTCAACGGATCTTCCGCGAGGTTGATCGGCAGGCTGGTCTCGTCACGGAGCCGCTGATCGAGCCCACGCAGCAACGCGCCGCCGCCGGTCAAAATGATCCCACGGTCCCGGATGTCCGCCGACAGCATCGGCGGGGTGCGCTCGAGCGCCAACTTGACGGCGTCCACGATCTGCCCGACCGGTTCCGCAATCGCTTCCCGGATTTCCACCGAGTTGATCTCGATCGCCTTCGGAATGCCGGCGACCAGGTCACGACCCTTGGCGATCATCGACAGTTCCTGCTCCAACGGGACCGCCGACCCAACCTTCTGCTTGATCTCTTCCGCCATGCGGTCGCCGATCAGCAAATTGTAGTTGCGGCGCATAAACTGGACAATCGTGTCGTCCATCTCGTCGCCGCCGACACGGATCGACGTGTCGTTGACAATCCCGCTCAGCGAAATAATCGCGATTTCCGTCGTGCCGCCGCCGATGTCGATCACCATCGACCCAACCGCTTCCTGCACCGGCAGCCCGACGCCGAGCGCCGCCGCCATCGGTTCGGCGATCAGGTGTACCTCACGGCAACCCGCGTGCTCCGCCGCGTCACGGATGATGCGCTTCTCCGACTTCGTCACGCCGGACGGTACGCACACAATCGCCCGCGGCCGAATCAACCGGTTCTTCACCACCCGCCGCAAAAACGACCGGATCATGATCTCCGCGACTTCGTCGTCGTCGATCACACCGTGCCGCATCGGACGGATTACTTCGATCTGGCCATGCGTCTTGCCCAACATTTCACGAGCTTCACGCCCGATGGCCATCACCTTGTTGTCGTCTTTCCGAATTGCCACCACCGACGGCTCGCGCAGAATGATCCCCTGGCCCTTGACGTACACAAGCGTGTTCGCCGTGCCCAGATCCATCGCGATGTCGCTGGTAAGAAAACCCTTCAGCCCGAAAAAGGACATTGCCTTGACTCCGCCCCGGCAGGTCGTATATCGTTTGACAGACCGGTTTTCGTCAAACCGGTGCAAGAAGTTCCGCAAGCGCCGTGGAACACGTTCGCGGCTTCACGAAGAACATTCATACCGTCCGCGCATCCCGGCAAACGTTCCACGGTTCCACGCGCAAAACATAGTTACAAACCAAGAGGCGGACAAGTGACCCAAAACATCCGTCCCCCCATGCCTCCGGGGGCACGGAACGGTGGTACTGGACTTGCCGACAAACTGAATTCTGAGTCATTCACCTCTTCACCGACAAAGTCGCAGGCGAGTATTCCTTTACACTCCCCACCCCACTTCGTTATATTCATCACATAGTCTGCACTGCAAGCCAGACACAAAGGAGGGAGGACTCGTATGCCTGAGAAGGAGGGATGCCTGACGCCCGTCGAAGGTGTGATTCAGGAACCCGAACCGCAGCAGAAGTCTGAGACACAACCCGCTGAAAACGGAGGAAAACGTTTCATGAGTGCACGTGTCGGTCAACCGGCGCCTGATTTTGTGGCCAATGCCTTCCATCAGGGTCAAGCCAAGCAGATCAAACTTTCAGATCACAAAGGAGAGTGGATCGTCCTGTGCTTCTATCCAGGCGATTTCACCTTCGTTTGACCGACCGAACTGACTGCGGTCGCGGTCAAATACGATGAACTGAAAGAGCTCGGCGTGACGGTTCTTGCCGTCAGCACCGATTCCCACTTCACTCACAAAATCTGGCAGAAGGAAGAGCTTGAGAAGATGGTCGAGGGCGGGGTTCCGTTCCCGATGCTCTCCGACGCCAACGGCAGCATCGGACGCGCATACGGCGTGTACGAAGAAGCTGCCGGTGTCGACATTCGCGGACGCTTCATCATCGACCCGGACTTCACCATCCGCGCGATGGAAGTGCTGACCCCGGAAGTCGGCCGCAATGTGTCCGAACTCATCCGCCAGGTGAAAGCCTTCCAGCACGTGGTCAAAACCGGTGAAGTCACTCCCTCCGGCTGGCAGCCCGGCAAACCCACACTGAAGCCTGGATTCACTCTCGCCGGCGAAGTCTGGAAAGAGTGGAAACCGGAGATGGCGTTCGACTGATTCACAATGCCTGAAGCAACGCACGCACCGTCCCGTGTGTGCAACACGCCTCACGTTCCAGTACAGATCAGCCCCACGGATCACTGTCCGTGGGGCTGTTTGTTGCAGTGCAGCTCGTCGTTCCGGTTGACGAGACCCTTCTCACAACTCGATCTGTCCGGTCAACAGTCGCAGAGACACCACCACCTGCCGGCCGGGCGCGTTGATGCCGGAGGCGTGAACACGGTAATTCCGGTCGAGCAGATTCTCCAGCGCCAGGTTGAGTGTAAAGTGCTCGTCGATTCGTAGCTGCGAGCGCACATTCAGCGTGTACCAACCGGGTGTGCCACCCTCGGGGATGCGTGAATCCTCGAGATCGTCCGAGGACAGCCGATCCTGCTGCAACGCAAACCGCACGTACGGTTCGACGATCAGCCCGCGTGACGGGTGCATGTACACCAGCCCGGTGTAGCCGGTCAGCGGCTGGATGCCGTCGAACGGTTCGTCCAGCGTGGTGTTCTGGCCGTACGCGTACGTCACCGTCGCCCGCCACTGCAGGTTCGCCGGAAGCTGCACACGGCTGCCCCATTCGACCCCGTAGATATAAGCCTCGCCGGTGTTGGCACGGGTGCGGACGTCAAACGTCTGCCCCGCGACGGCCACCGTGTCCGCGCCGTTCCACGTCGCCGGGACACCAGCAATCGTGTTCGTCAGCGAGGTGTAGAACAGGGACGCGTCCAGCGTCAGCCGGGACGATTGCACGCGTGTGCCAAGCTCAACCGTCACCACCTCTTCCGGGTCGAGATCCGGGTTCGGCACCTCGAAGGTCGTACCCTTCGACTCGCCCAACTTTGCCATGTCACCGAGGTTCGGCGCACGGAACCCCTGCGCGGCGCTTGTGTACACTGACGCGGACGGCAACAATTGATAAACCAGCCCCGCGGACGCTGTCAACGCATTGAACTCGAGATCGACCGAATCAAACGGCAGCTCCCCCGGCGTGTCGAATGCGGTTGAGAACAGGCTGTAGCGGAGTCCCGCCTGCACAATCAGCGCCTGTGTCAGATGAGCCTGCTGCTGCGCGAAAATGCCGGTGGAGGTGTACGTCGCGCCGTCCGGGTAACGACCGCGCGAGGCCTGCGTCACCGCCCCGTCCGGAGTGATGGTTTCGCTCTCGCTGGACACGTTGTCGTGGTACAGATCGAATCCGTACGCCCCTTCAAACCGTCCAGCCTCCCACTCCCCGCTGAGATCAACACCGACGGTGCCGGTATCGTCAACCTCGTCCACACGGTCATCATCCGGCGTGCCTTGTATCGACCGGCCCTCGGTTTGTAGCTGGTACGACAGCTTGCCATGCACCGAACGCAGCCACGGCAACCCGACCCGCGAATCGACACTGGCGTAGCTCAGCTGCCGCGTCTGATCCGAGTACAGCCAGCGGTAGTCGCCGCCGTTGACATATTTGTCGTAGCGTGGCACTTCCGGACGCTCGGTGTACTGATGGCTGAGGGTGAGCAGGCCGGCATCGGTAAAACGCCACTTGAAGGTGCCCATCGCGTACCCGGCGTCAAACCCGGTTGGCGATTGAGTTACCGGCGGGTCCGGGTCCATCACCGCATCGCCCCCCTCCCCGCGACGGAGGTCATCCCGCGACGAGTAGCCACCGTTAACAAACAGGCTCCACAACGAGCTGGACAGCGATACCGATCCGTGTCCGAGTACTTCCTCGTCCGCACTGCGGTAGCCGCCGGTCGCTTCGCCGGATACGGTCAAGCCGTCCGCACTGAAAGGCGCGGAACGAGTGCGTAAATTGATCGTACCGCCAAGCGCGTCGCTTCCGTACAACACCGATCCCGGCCCGCGCACGAGGTCCAGCTGATCCACCGCCAACGGGTCGACGAAAGTCAGGTACGGATGGTTGCCCAACCGGTAGGTCGAATTGTTGAGACGAATGCCATCCACCAGCAGCAGCACACGGTTCGAGGTCAGGCCACGCACGATCGCGTGCCCGCCGCCATGACTCGTCTTCTGGATCATCACGCCGGGCGTTTCGCGCAACACTTCCGCCGTGCTCTGCGACTGATGATAACGGATCTCGGCGGCGTTCACCTGAGCCGTTGCACGCGGTACGTCCGCCGGATTAACCGAGGACCGTGTCGCGGTGTACGTCGCCTCGGGCAGGTTGGTCACCGCCGGATGTAACACAAGTGTACCGAGGTCCAGCGCCCCCCCGTCGCTGGAGAACACCACCTGTTTTCTGACCGGCTCGAAGTTCAGGTGGGTGACGAGCAGGTTCCAGCTGCCCGCAGGCACGCCCGTGATCACGAACGACCCGTCCATCCGGCTGTAAGCCCCGAAACTCGTGCCCTCCAACGTGATCGATGCCGCTTCCACCGGCACACCCGCCAGATCGAGAATCCTGCCGGTGAGACGGTTGGATTCCGCCGCGTACGCGCCAGAAACCAGAAAGAGCAGCAGCAGGAGCAGCAGTCGAGTGCGAAGGAAAAAAACGGGCATGTCGTCCTCAGTGAGCTGTCACGGTGTAGGGGGCGTTTCAGGGACAAATGTCGATTTCAACTTGATCGGCCAGATCGTTGGTTGACCAGGTATCGGCATCCACCGAATCGGGGTATAACGTAACAGTCACCGTGGTCTCTTTGCCAGCCTCGACGGGGATACGAACCGGGCCAAGCGGATGGTAGCCTTCGGCGGTGACAATCGCCCTGTAGGTGAAGGGTGGCAAACCGCTGTACAGTCCACGGAAATAGGGTTCTTCCGAAGGTTGCATATGACAAGGCAATTCAAAATAGGCTTGCTGTATCCGTTCGTTGCTGACCGCATCATAGGCAAGGAGCTCCAGAATACCATCTGAGTCGCGATACGGAGAAATAAATCCGGAGACGCTACGGGGTCTTTTCGTGAGCGGATTGCAGGGCCACCACACCCGTAGGTGCCCGACGAAACTCCGACGCAGGGGAAAATGCCGGCGGCTGAAGTCGATACGCTCGCCACTCTGAGATTCCTGCCACGCCTCATCAACAAACCCGCTACCCCGTTCCACCCAGTGCCAAATCTCACGGTAGGTCGCGACTGAATCCTCCCCAGCACGGGGAGGACGCAGCGCGATGCGTGTGGTCAACGCTGCACCAACCGGCACCGAATCCAACGCCGCGATCCAGACGTCGTCGCGATAGAAATCAAGCCGGTAGGTATCTACCACAAGTATCTCAAACCACCAGGTGCGATCTTCACGGATGGGGTGAGTCTGGTCATTGAGCTTCAGGCTCCACATCCCACCTGTGGTGGAATCGGCTAAGCTGACTTCGAGGTTTCCGTACGGTACCCGCGCAGGATTGAGCACGAAATCCGGCACGACTCCTTCGTATACGCTGTGCTGGACACGTCTGGGATAGATGATTGTCGCATGCGCGGGGGCTTCGATCACCGGTGTCAGCTCATACTCAACCGGCCACGGGTCACCCTGACCCCATTCTGGATTTTCCAGAATCAACGACTCATATCCTGCGGCAATGATGCTCAGGCCAATGTCCGTTCCATTGTTGATTCTGATTGAAAACGAGAATTTCCCGTACAAATCCGTGGTGATCAGCTTCTGTGCGAGAATGCGCTCACGTTCAGGAAGCTCGATTGCTTCGATCCGAGCAGAGGGAATCGGAGTGCCTGTCACGGCATCCACCACCGTTCCCTCCAGCTTCAGTACAATCCTCCGGCCCACAGCTGTGTTCGGAGCAAACACTGCAATCGTGAACAACAGCACGATCAGTGATCCGAACATTCGCGCCGTGGTGTGTGCTCTCCGCAAGGGCAGATTATGTTTGACGTTTGCTTCCATCATCAGAACCGAAGATCGACCCAGGTTGTGTCACCGGAGAAAACGTGAATTCCGTGAACGACATGAAAATCTCCCCGAAAACTGCGAAACATGGATTGGGGGAACATCTGCTCCACCGCTCTGCGTTCAGACAGGTGCAGCACATGATCACCCACCGGCACATGGTCCAATTGGAAGTACCCCGAACTGTCCGTTTCTGCCCAGTGGTACAAGCCTTGGAGTCGAACGGTATGCCAGATCAGTGGTTCACCTGAATACCAGGAACGTGCCACACCTGCAATCACGCCCGGCGGTTTCGGATGGGTTGGAATGTGCATCCCGGAATTCACGCACAGTGGTATTTCCAGCGTCAGAGTATCCGCCGGCTGTGCAGATATCATCATCACCGTATCGGGTACGAGATCCAGAACCGGGTTTACATAAATCATTCGTTTCCCGACAGGCACCCGCTCAAACTCGAATTCGCTTCCCCCGTCAAACCTCCCCAGCAAACCACCACCAGCGCGCTCCCGCGGGGCAAGCATCGCTACATACGCATCCACCGGTTGCCGACTCAGTTCCTCGATCACCGTTCCCCGAACAAAGGAATAATCGTTGGGATCTTCGCTTAGCGTATCCTCCGGGCTCAGGTCGGGACGAAGGTAAAACTCCTTTCGCACAACCTGTCCCTCTTTCGGTTCATGGATGGTCACGGTATCCGGCAGATAGGCGGGATGAGAAAACGTCAGCTGTTGTTCCCGTAACGAAATGTCATAGAAGGCAAATCGACCGTCTCCATCCGTTGTATCCCTCCCCAGCTCACTGGTTACGGTCACATTGGGCAGCCCTACGTCGAAATAATTATCTCGCACTCGTCCATGGATGTGCGCATATCCGAGCGATGGCCGGTTCTCCGTGTACTGTCCACGCGGTCGCGGTTTCAGCACATAATCGCATGGATCGTGCCCTTCCGCGCGGACACGGATCTCCTCCTCCACAGGCAGGAAGCCAGGCACCTCGCAGACAATCCGCCAGCGCCCGGGGTAGAGATAGGCGAGGAACACACCTTTCCCGTCTGCGAAATTGTAAAATCGGTCCTGTTCGACGCGATCATCAAGGTCGATTGGATCGTACCAGACCGTCGCTCCGGCTACACCCTTGCCGGTGTCCGGATTCTTGATTGAGCCGACCACGGCGGTCTTCGACGGCAGGGACGGTTCCGCCGAACACACCGCTCCCAGCGCCAGCAACGTGGCGAGCAACAGGAGCAGGAATCGTGTGTTTGATGATGCCATCAGGCGACCCGTGGACAAACCCAGCTTTCCATGTAACATAGCATACGGAGAAAGGTTTGGCTAGCGGACTCGAGAAATGTCACGAAAACGCGACAGGTCCAGGCAGTATCCAACGGACCATCAATCCAACGCAGCGACGATCGTTTCCGACACCTGCCACAACCGCTCCGCCATCTCTTCGTCACGTGCGTGAACAGTCGGTTGCGCAACATTACAGTTGACGAGAAACTGACCGTTCAACCTCACCGCTTCCGGATGTACCGCCGCGTACACCTGCGTCGAGGCACCTTCCCCCAGGGATTTGAACACGAACCAGTCGATCACACGCATCACCGGCACCACCCACCACGCCATGTGACGCACGAGGTTGGTCCGGATCACGCCCGGATGCACCGCGATGGACACCCGTTTTGTCCCCGCAAACCGTTTCGCCAGTGCCTTCGCGAACAACAGGTTCGCCAGCTTGGATTGACCGTACGCGAGCCACGGAGCATACCAACCGTACCCGTCCAGCGCACCGAACTGAATCCCACCGGGTGGCGGGCGACGATGCGCGGAACTGCTTACCATGACCACGCGTCCATTATCGGCCAACGTGTCCAGCAACCCGGCTACCAGCATGAAATGGCCGATGTGATTGGTGAAGAACTGGCGCTCGATACCGTGGACCGTCTCCCGTTGCGGCACTGCCATCACGCCAGCATTCCCGATGACCGCGTCCAGCTTCACCCCGCGTGATTTCACATCCGCGACGCACGCCCGGATTGAAGCCGGATCGGTCAACTCGCAGACCAGTGGAACGGCAAGCTCGCCGTACGGTTGGCAGGTTGCCCGTGCCCGAGCCTGCGTCCGGCTGGTAGCGTACACCGTCGCGCCACGCTTCACCAGCACACGCAAGGTTTCCGCACCCAGCCCGGAATTCGCGCCGGTCAGCAGGATGTGTTTGCCCGAAAGATCCAGGCCGGCAGTTACTCGCTCCGCTGTGGAGCCAAAGCCGAAACCATTCGGTCCAGGACGAGTAAGAAGGGCGGGAAACGACATGGGAGATCCAATCCGGTTGATTCATTCGCAGCTGGAGTGTAACAACTGGCACCGCACGACAGGGAATCCGCAATCGTTTCCGAACACTCGGAGGCAGATTGCGTTCAACATTACCAACCCTATCTCAACAAACAGTCCGCAACTTCGGTCAAGCTTTTCCGGCGTAGCCACTGCATCCTTGATCTGCGATTCGCAGCCAGTGTTGAAACTTTAATCCTGATCATCCCAGCTGCTTGGTTGGAGTTCAGGCAACGAGCCGGGGGAGCATCCACTTCAAGATTTTCTTGACTTCTACATTGTCATAACCTACAATGTGCCTTCGGAATATGTAGCAACCTACATAAGTTTGTGTTGACCACCATGATCCTACAACCACCAGCCCCCGAAAGAGAGGGCACACCTGATGGGTGAACCTGCACGCAAATACCCGTCGGAATTCCTCGGCTTCTGGGTACACCGGCTGCGTTCAGCGATGTACAACAAGCTGGAGGAACACGCCTCGCAACACGGCGTAACCGGCAGCGAAATTCTCCTGATGACCATGTTGCGATTCAAGGGGGAGTCGTCCCTCGTGGAAATCGCCAATATCATGGGACTCGCGCACCCGAGCGTGTTGCGCACGATCGACTCGCTTGAAAAACGAGGCTTTGTCGAGCGGAAACCGCATCCCAGTGACCGGCGCGTCAAGCTGGTTACGCTGACGGAAAAGGGGTGCAAGCTGGAGACAAAGGTCAACCGTGTACTGCTCAAGGTTCACAAGCAGGCGACACACGGCCTGAGCGAACAGGAA
Organism: bacterium; assembly: GCA_020444425.1. Taxonomy (GTDB): domain Bacteria; phylum Electryoneota; class Electryoneia; order Electryoneales; family Electryoneaceae; genus BMS3BBIN04. The sequence goes on from JAHLLB010000007.1 coordinate 53,346, forward strand.
GTCACGCAGTTCTTTGACTATATCCGGCGCGCCATCATCAATACAGGCGGCCCGGAATATCTGCCTCCGGCGCAGGTGTACCCGCCGGATCAACGTGAACATGCTGAATCAGGGTCATTCCATCCGACCAAGAAGGAGAACGGATGATGGTACCATCCGGCCGATTCCGGTCATGGCCTGCGTTACTGCCGCTGATGCTACTGTTGTTGCTGGTTGCGGGATGCGCGGGCTGGAGACCGGTTCGTGATGTCGAACTGGAGCAGCCACCCGGTGAATTCCAGTCTGAACTGCCTGCGGATCTGGCCGGCGTTGAGACGGATCGCTGGTGGAAAGCGTTTGACGATCCCACGCTGGACGCGTTGATCGACAGCGCGTTCCACCACAACCTGACCTTCGCGCAAATGCTCGCGCGGCACCAGCAGGCACGCGCCTCGCTGAACATCGCACGCGGGTCGTGGTTTCCGGGTGTGAACGGGTCGGCTTCGTACCAGGAACAGGGCTATCTCGAGGGCGAGGGCACGAATCCGTTCGCCGGAGGTAACTACAACCCCGCCGCACAATTTGCGATCGAGGAACTGTGGAATGTCGGGCTGACCGCGACGTACGAGCTCGACCTGTGGGGCAAATATCACGCGAACCGGCAGGGCGCGCTGGCCACTTTCCGCGCCAGTGAAGAAGATTTGCGGGCGTACACGCTGAGCCTGTCCGCGCTGGTCAGCCGGGCGTGGTACGGTGCCGTCACTTTGCGCCGCCAGCAGCAGCTGATCGATTCCACGCTCACCACCTACAGCAACAACCTGAAGCTGATCGAGGAACGCTACATGCGGGGCGTGGCGACCTCGTCCGACCTGTACCAGGCACGGACGACCCTCGCCGGTGCGCGTGCGGACGCGGAAACCAACTCCGCACAGCTCGCCTCCGCGGAACACGCCCTGTCCATCCTGATGGCAGACTATCCGAGAACCGGCTGGACGGACGGCAACTTCACGCTGCCCAGCGAGGTGCCGGATGTCGCTCCGGCGCTACCGAGTGAACTGGTGCAACGGCGGCCGGATGTGCGTGCGGAATACCAGCGCCTTGTCGCCGCCGACCGGGCCGCAGCGGAAGCGGTCGCCGGTTTGTTCCCCAGCTTCAGCTTGACCGGGCAGCTGAGTGGACGATCCGTCGAACTCCAGGACGCGCTCGATCCCAAAAGCATCGTCTGGAGCGGAATCGGCAGCGTGTCGGTACCGATCTTCAACGGTGGCAAGTTGTGGAATGCCTCCCGCGCTGCCGAAGCGGGCTGGAAGGCACAGGTTGCAGCATACAAGATGGCGGTGCTGACGGCGTTCCAGGAAGTCGAGGACGCGCTGGTCAACAACGCCCGGCTCGAGGAAGCGTTGCGCCACCGGCAAGACCAGGCGAACGCCGCCCGGGCGAGCCTGCGTGTCGCGACTGACAATTACTTGCGCGGTGTGACCAACTACCTGCCGGTCACCATCGCACAATCGGCTTACATCGGCGCGGAACGGGCGATGATCCAGGCGCGCTACAGTTTGCTTGACGCACGCATTTCCCTCGCGACCGCGCTCGGCGCGAGCTGGATGGATGATGTGTTAGCCAGTGTGGAACTCAACGGTGATGGCGATCTCATCGAGGTGACTGAATAATGAAGAAACGGACCGCAAGACGCGCATTTCTCGTGCCGGGAGTGATCATCATCGGCATCGTAATCATGGCCGTGTTGATCATGGGACGCCGTCCCCCGGAACAGGTCGACGACACTCCCAGCGGCGTGCTGGTTGATGTTTTCCCGGCAGAAAAGAAAGACCAGGATATCCTCATCACCGGCTATGGCGAGGTCGCCGCGCTGCACACCGTCAACCTCACACCGCAGGTCGGTGGTAAGGTTGAGTGGGTGCATCCGAATTTCCTCGCTGGCGGAGTGTTCAACAAGGGTGACGAGCTGGTTCGCATCGAAGCAGCGGACTACGAACTCGCGGTGCAACAGGCCAAAGCCGCCGTTGCGCAGGCTCGTTACAACCTTGAAGTGACCCAAGCCAACGCCGAGGTCGCGCGCACCGAGTGGGAGCTGATCAAGGGCGCCAACTCCAGCGATAAACCGAACTCACTGGTGCTTTACGAACCGCAGCTGCGGCAGGCGCAGGCGAACATGCAATCCGCCGAAGCCGCACTAGCGATGGCCCAGCTGAACCTTGACCGCACCCTGCTGCGCGCACCGTTCAACTGCCGTGTTGCCAGCGAAAACGTCTCACCCGGCCAGTTGATCGGCCAGCAGAGTGTCATCGCGACACTGTTCAGCACCGACGTCGCTGAAATCGAAGTGTCGCTGCAACCCTCCGAGCTGGCGTACATCGACATCCCCGGTGCCAAGGTGGACGTGGTCCTGAATCTCGAGAACGGGTCCTACCATTACGATGGCTATGTCGAACGCGAAGTCGGCGTGATCGGCCAGATGGGACGGCTGTCGCGGGTCATCGTCCGCATCGATGATCCGTTCAAGAATGAGAACATGAACAACCCGGCGCTGAGCATCGGTTCGTTCGTGGAAACCCGCATACACGGCCGCATGGTGCGCGACATCATCTCCGTGCCACGCACCGCCGTGCGTTCGAACAATCAAGTCTGGGTGGCGCAGGACAGCGTGCTCACGATTCGCGATATCGACGTCTACTACAAATCCGACGAAGTTGTACTGATCAATTCCGGACTGGAAAGCGGTGAGCTGGTCGTGCTGACGCAGATTTCTGGAGCCGCCAATGGCATGAAGCTGCGGCCCATGTTGCCGGAGACAGGCGAATGAGCAACAACTCCTCCCTGACAAAAAAGGGCCCGATTGCGTACATGGCGTCCAACCACGTCGCGTCGAACATCCTGATGCTGATCCTGCTCATCGGCGGCTTCCTGACGATGCGGTCGTTGAAGCAGGAAGTATTCCCGGAGTTCGATCTCGACATGGTCAGCATCACCGTCGTTTACCCCGGCGCGACTCCCGCCGAGGTGGAAGAAGCGATTGTGCAGCCGGTGGAACGCGCGGTGTCTGGTCTCGATAACGTCAAACGGGTCACCGCCACCGCCAACGAAAACGCTGGCAACGTCATCGTCGAATTGATGGAAGGCACCGACAAGAACCAGGTGCTGCAGGACGTCAAGAGTGAAGTCGACCGCATCACCACATTCCCCGAGGAAGCTGAAAAGCCCATCATCTCACTGCTGACGACACGGCAGGAAGTGATGATGCTGATCGTTTCGGGCGACGCCAGTGAACGCGCGCTGACCGAACATGCCGAACGCGTCCGCGACGACTTGCTGACTTACGACAACATCACCAACGTCGAGCTGACCGCGAACCGTCCGTACGAAATCGGTATCGAGATCAGCGAAGAAAACCTGCGCAAGTACAACCTGACACTTCCGCAGATAGCGAACATCGTGCGGTCTTCCTCCATCGACCTCGCGGGTGGCAAGATCCGTACAGACGCCGGCGAAATTCTCGTCCGCACAACCGAAAAACGTTTAACCGGCACCGAGTTCGATTCGGTGGTCGTGTTCTCCGGCGCGAACGGCGAACGCGTCCTGCTCGGCGACATCGCGACCGTCGTGGACGGTTTCGAGGACGTGGACATCCTGTCCGAGTTCAACGGCGAAACCGCGGTGATGATTCGCGTCTTCCGGATCGGCGACCAGAAACCAACCGAGATCGCCAAGTCGGTGCGCGAATATGTCGCCAAGCGTCAGACGGAACTACCCGATTCAGTCAAGCTGCAGGAATACTTCGACTGGTCGGAAATCCTGCAGGACCGTATTAACCTGCTGCTTAAGAACGGCGGGTTGGGCCTGTTCCTGGTGCTCATCATTCTGACGCTGTTCCTCGAGATCCGGCTCGCGCTCTGGGTGGCGATGGGAATCGCGATATCCTTCCTCGGCTCGATGATTCTGCTGCCGTGGTTCGACATCTCGATCAACATGATGAGCCTGTTTGCGTTCCTGATGATCCTCGGTATCGTCGTTGACGACGCCATCGTGGTCGGGGAAAACATCTACGTGCACCGAAAACGGTTCGGCAAGGGATACTACCTCGCCGCAGTGGACGGAACACGTGAGATGAGCAAGGCGGTCGTGTTCGCCGGATTGACCACCATTGCCGCATTTGCCCCGCTGTTGTTCGTCGGCGGCTTCGTTGGCAACTTCATGGGGTTGATCCCGACGATCGTCATTTCCGTCCTCGTGTTGTCGCTGATCGAATCCTTCTACATCCTGCCCGCGCACCTGAACAGCAAGATGGTCAAGAGCACTGCGCCTGTTTGGCAGAAAATCGAATCGAAACGCAGCCGGTTCGACAACGTCGTCAACTGGTTCGTTGAGCATACGTATGTCGGCACGCTGCGCTGGGCCCAGGAAAACCGCTACCTGACGTTCGCGATTGCGATTGCGATTCTGTTTATCTCCATCGGACTGGTCGCGGGTGGGTATATCGGCTTCACCTTCATGACCGACATCGACGCCGACGAGGTCACGGTGCAGCTGGAAATGCCACCGGGTACACCGTTCGAGGAAACGCAGCGCATTGCCGAGCGGATCCTCAGCCATGCCTACGACATGATCGACGAGTACGATGAGGAGCGCACGGACGGCGGGTCCAACTTGCAGAGCGTCTTCACCCTTTACGGCGCCCAGATCGTGGAAGGTGGTCCGGCCGGTGTATCGATGAACTTCTCGTCCAACCTCGCGCAGATTTACTTCCAGCTGGACGATATCGAGAAACGTACCGTACGCACGCCGGTCTTCGCCGAGGAATGGCGCAGGCGGGTTGGTGAAATCCCGGGCGTCGAATCCCTCACCTTCCGTTCCGACCTCATCCAAAGCGGCGCGGACATGGAAGTGCAGATCGCGCATGACGATTTCGCTGTGCTCTCCGCCGCAACTGAAGAGCTGAAAAAGCAGATCGCATCTTATGCCGGTACCAGTGAAGTGCAGGATAGTCACCGCGAAGGCAAGCGTGAACTACAGCTGAAACTGAAGCCGGAAGCGCAGACACTCGGCATTTCCGAAACCGACCTCGCGATGCAGGTGCGTGGCGCGTTCTTCGGGTCTGAGGCGTTGCGCATCCAACGTGGCAAGAATGAAGTCAAGGTGATGGTGAGGTATCCGGATGATGAACGCCGCAGCCTCGCCAACATCGAACACATGCGCATCCGTACACCGGATGGCCGGGAAATTCCGTTCAGCCAGGCGGCGTATGTCGATGAGGGACGCGGCTACAGCACCATCCAGCGCACCGACCGGCGACGGATTGTCAATGTCTCCTGCAACGTCGACAGGGATGTTACCAGCGCTGAGGAAATTCTCGGAAAGATTCGCAGCGACGTGATGCCGGAAATGATGGCCGCCTACCCGGGCCTCAGCTTTGACCTCGAAGGGCAGAGCCGTGAGGAACAGGAATCGATGACGGACATCCTGCGTGCGTTCGGCATCGGTATCCTGTTGATCTATGCCCTGCTCGCGATCCCGTTCCGCAGCTTCATGCAACCGTTCATCGTGATGAGCGCGATTCCGTTCGGCATCGTCGGCGCGATCCTCGGCCACATGCTGCTCGGCTACTCGCTGAGCATGATCAGCCTGTTCGGGATTGTGGCGCTGAATGGAGTTGTTGTCAACAGCTCGCTGGTGATGATCGACTTCATCAACAAGCTGCGTGAGAGCGACAGCACCAGCAGCGTCTACGACGCGGTGATCGAGGCGGGACGGCGACGGTTCCGGCCGATCATCATGACCGCGACCACAACGTTCTTCGGCCTGATGCCGATGATTCTCGAAACCTCGATCCAGGCACGGTTCCTGATCCCGATGGCGATCAGCCTCGGCTTCGGCGTGCTGTTCGCAACCGCGATCACGCTCATCCTGATTCCGGTGCTGTACCTGATCCTTGAGGACGTCCGCCGGCTGTTCGGTATCCAGGAAGCTGTCGAGGACGAAGGCGAGGGGGTGGCTGACAGCAGCGGCGAGGTTCAGACCGTAAGCTGAAACCGGCGATTCACCCTGTCACTACATTTACTGCAATGGCAACACAAATGCCACGGACCGAAGTCCGTGGCATTGTTTGTTTTACGTAAGGCGAAAGACCGGAGACGATAGACTACATCACTTCGTCAATACAATCTTCTGCACCGCGTTCAACTTGCCCGGCACATTCGCGCGCACCAAATACAGCCCGCTCGCGAGGTTCGAACCGTCAAACGTGAACGCGTGCTGACCGGCAGTCATCTGACCGTTCGCCAGCTCTGCAACCTGCTGCCCGGTCACGTTGAACACCTGCACGGTCAGGTCGGACGTTTCCGGCAGTGAGACGCGAACCGTCGTCGCCGGGTTGAACGGATTCGGGTACGCATTCAGCAGACGGAACTCGGACGGTACCGCGTTCGCCACCTCGCCCGGTGCATCCGCAGACACACCAAATTGGCCACCGGCGGTCCATTCGGACGGATCAAACTCAAACTCTTCGTCCGTCGTCAGACCCAGCTTGAGGAAGCTGAACTCGTCCATCAGCTGCGGACCCTGGTTGTAGCCCACGACCCCGCGGAAAATGTAGTTTCCACCAGGCGCGCTGCCCGGAATGTCCTGCGTCAGGCCCATCACACTGTACGTCATGAACGGTGTGACATTGAAGATCACGTTGCTCAACGGACCGTACGTGTTGCCATCTGGCGCGTCGACATATGTGCGGTAGCGTACATTCTGCGCACTCATTCCCGTGTTGTTGATCAACTCGGCATTGTACTCGATCGTGCCACCCTCCGGCTGAATCACCAGCTGTACCGGCGTCAGGCCGAAGAAGAAGTCCTGCTGCGTACCGCCGCCCTGGACGTAGATCGAAACGTTGTCGACACCCCAATAGAGGCCGTCGTCATCGCCGTAGTCGTCGTACAGGAAGCCAATCCGCGCGGTTGAACCGCCCTGCATGTATTCCGTGAAGTCCCAGACCGCGTGACCGGTATCCGGCATCGTGCTGTGGTACAGGTACACCGGGTGCCACTCGCCGCCATTCAACTGGTATTGAATATGTCCGTACTGAGCGGCGATATCTGCGTACAGGTGGTCAAACTCGATAATCACCAGGCCGGCTTCGTTGACATCAAACTCGGGCGATACTAACCGTTCTTCATGTTCAATTCCGCCACCGCCAATGTCGCTGACCAGCATATACGGAGTGTCGAACAGGGCTTCCTCGCTGCCGTCATCGAGATGCCAGGTGTGATCCTGATCCTGAGTTTCCACACTCCAGTTCGCAGGCAAGCCGTTGTCGAAATCTTCCGAGATCACAACATTCGCGGGGTTCTTGTACAGCACATTCGCCGAATCCGACATGGATTCGCCTTCATCATACTGCGCGGTGACCAGGTAGTCGTGCAAACCAAAGTCGACCAGCATCTCATTGAAGGTTTCGTCCGACGGCTGACCGACCAGCTGACCGTCACGGTACACGTTGTAGTGGAGGAACTCGTCCAGCTCACGAGTGCCGCTGTTGGGATCAAAGAAGCCCGCCGCTACCAACGGAACTTTCGCTTCAGTCGGATCACCCTGATTCGTTGACAGTTCCGGCGCACGAGCCAGATCAACCTCATCGATCAATGTTTGCGGCAGGACCATCGATTGAGGAGCAGATGCCGTTTGTGCTGCTGATCCGGCATATTCATCAATGCCAACATATTCCCACTGAATCGTACCGAAATGACCGAATCCGGACCCATCCTCGGCACCACCAGTACCGAAGTAGCCGGTCGGGGCGTTCGGTTCGTACGCATGCTGCACTTCGTGACCGTTGATGTAGAACACGATGCTGTCATCTTCGTAGGCCACGCTGAGCGTGTTGAATACGCCGACACCGTTGTTGATCACCGGCGTGTAGCGCCAGGAATTCAGGTAAAACGCGACACCGTCAATCAGCTTGAGGATATAGAACTGGCCCTCGAAATCGCCCGTCGAATACCCGGGTGTCATCGAGAAGATGTACCCGTTGCTGGTATCCTGAGGATAGTGACCTTCGGTGAAGAGGAACATGGCCATCGCATAATGGGGATTGCCGCTGGTCTTCGCGAAATTCAGCTCGAAGATGCCATTGTTGTACATCTGGTTGCCGTAATAAGCGGAGGTCCAGGATCCCTCGCCGCTGCCCCAGGCGAACCAGGACGACGTCAGCCGGCCATCTTCCACACTCCAGTCGCCCGGATAGTCGTAAACCCATCCCTGCGCGGAACCATCTTCAAAATCATCGAAATAATCCGCCGCGAACGGCGCCATCCAATCCACCGTGGCTGTGCCATTCATCTCCACCGATGCACGTGCGTTTACCGGCGGCGGGGTTTGAGCCATGGCTGCAGTTGCCAGCAGTACGATCATCAGTGCCAAGCTAAGACTGTTTCTCATCTTCTACTCCGTTTCTTCGTAACGGTAAAACCCATCAAATCACAGGAAACCGTTTCGTTGTACTCTCCGTTGCGAGTGTTCCCGTTGTGATCTGTTCGCAACTGCCATGCCAATCATACTATTTCACTATCTTCGGGTTAATATTTAACTTGTTCTATTATGAACATATCCGAACAATGTGTCATTTTCCCTCTCCGAGCGAACACGCATCAGACCAAACGATTCTCACAAACTCCACGCTATCGGCAAAGTTAGACGCTCCTTACTTTTATCAGTTTCCCGTGCGATACTTACAAAACACCCGATTCGCAAAAGAATAGCTGTTGATTTCACAGAGGTTACACTTTGACGATTGATAGACATTCCCCGAGCACGCTGTTCTGTTGTGACGCAACCAGCTGTCTCCTCTCCGGAATGAAACCGGACCATTCTGCCACAGTCCTGACCACCAGGGTTGCCGTCACTGCGCTGGTGATCCAACTGTCAGACAGAGGAGATCTTCCCACACATCGAAGAACGATCAATTCTCGGGGTTAAACAATAAGCCGGACCCCAAACATGGGATCCGGCTTTGTATTCATCGACTGCGGATCGTGTCCGCGGATCGTCTTTACTTCAGGTACTGCAGCTTCATCGTCTGCACCCAGCCCTGGTCGTTGACCGCGCGCAGGAAATACGTGCCCGCGCTGGTCTGCGGCTGCCAGCTCAACATATACTGGCCCGGGCTCAACTCGCCCTGATGCAACGTTTCAACCAACCGGCCGAGGATATCATAGATCCCGACGGTGGTGCTCGCTACAGTCGCGGCGTCCAGCTGAATCGTCACCTGGTTGTTGAACGGGTTCGGGTAAACCTTCGCCAGTTCCCACTCGTTCGGCGCGAGGCCGATGTTGCGCTCGGTGACATCGTTGACATTTTCCGTCATCACGAAGGTATTCGTGTAGATGTAATCACCGCTGGTGCTGAAGTTGCCGTTTGCGGCGTTGCCAGCCACATAAAACGTGACATCACCTGTGCCCGGTGCCGGGGCGAACCAGGTGAAGCTCCACTGGTTGCTGCCGGTCTGGCCCGGATCGGTTCCGCCGGACGTCTGCTTGATGTAGTTACCACTCAACTGAGTACGCGACTCCTGCAACAGCTCCATCGAACCCACCGGGTTACCCTGGTCGTCCATTGCGATCAACTCAAAGCCCCAACGCTCTGCGTTCGGATCAGTCACCTCAACCGCCACCGAATACCCCTCGCCCGGATCGTAACTGGTTAACGTGATCACATCGACCGAACCATCACCATCATTCACTCCGAACGAGGAATGGCACTGGGTGCAATTGTTCATCGCAGGAGGGTCACCGGCGACACCATCCGGAGGGCCGGAACTGAACGCAAAAACACTCATTGGAAGTAGTGATACCAACAGCAGTAACATGACTTGTCGCATGGGATTTCCCCCGCTTTCGTTAACCTTAGTGAACCGTCTCTTCCCAATTCTCTGTTCGATGTCCGCACACCTGTGCGAACTTGAGACGCCAATATGTTAGGCGTACCTCACTTTTGCAAGAACAATGCCGATGCCCGGAGAGGGCGGAGGCAATTCGCGGCACAATTCACAACACCTTTCGCAACTCGTTACACATCTTGCAGTTAGCCGATGTCGAGAAAAACAGCTACTCACTGGAAATCGTTGCCAGGAGAGACTCAACTTCCCAGCCTCCCCTGTCCGATATGAGTCACCGGCCAGTGAACATTTGATCCGAGCTCTGGCGCGGTCCGGTGAAAATCACTACGTTCAGCCATGGCCAAAACAAAAACACGCTACGTCTGCCAGAATTGCGGTGCCTCACAGCCGCGGTGGATGGGAAAATGTCCCTCCTGCGACGAATGGAACACGCTCGTCGAAGAAATCCTGCCGGGAAAACGGTCTGCCGGGAAAACAGCGGGTGGAAAACGTCCGGAACCCTCGGTGCTCGCCGACATCCCGCCGGAACGTGCGGCTCGAACCGCCTCCACCATCCCCGAGCTTGATCGCGTGCTCGGCGGCGGGTTTGTCGCCGGGACAACGGTGCTGATCGGCGGCGATCCGGGTATCGGCAAATCCACCTTGCTGCTGCAGGCGGCGTCCACTGTCGCCGCGGAGGGCGCAGGCGTCCTCTACATCACGGCGGAAGAAGCCCCGGCGCAGCTGCGTTTACGTGCCGACCGGCTCGAGCTGCCGTGCCGTGACTTCCAGGTGCTCGGCGAAGCGGACTGCGACCTCGCGGTCAACTGGGCCCGTGAGCTGAAGCCGGAATTGATCGTCGTCGACTCGATCCAGACCAGCCGCCGCAGTGAACTGGAATCCGCACCCGGCACCGTCTCGCAGGTCCGTGAAGTCGCCAACCTGTGGGCAGACTACGCGCGCGAAACCGGCGCGACGGTCGCCCTCGTCGGCCATGTGACCAAGGAAGGGTCACTCGCCGGGCCACGGGTGATCGAACACCTCGTCGACACGGTGTTGATGTTCGAGAGCGACTCGCTGGGTTCCGTGCGCATCCTGCGGGTGCTGAAGAACCGGCACGGCGCGACCGGCGAACTCGGCGTGTTCGAGATGAGCGGACGCGGGCTGATCAGCGTCTCCGACCCGTCGCAACGCTTCCTCCACCGCCGCGACAAACCGGTTAGCGGGGTCAGTGTCGCACCGGTGATCCGTGGCGCGCGCCCGTTGCTGATCGAACTGCAGGCGCTGGTCACCTCCTCCCCGTACGCCGCACCGCAACGCAACGCGACCGGTGTTGACCAGAAACGCCTGGCGATGTGGATCGCCGTGCTCGAAAAACAGGTCGGGCTCGGGCTGGCGGGACGCGACATCTTCTTCAACGCCACCGGCGGTGTGCGCCTCGACGATTCCGGCGCGGACCTCGCCGCCTGTGCCGCGATTCATTCGAGTCTGACCGACCGTCCCCTCGACCCGGCGACGGTCCTCATCGGTGAAGTCGGCCTGACCGGCGAAATTCGTGCCGCGCCTGCCATGGAACGCCGCTTGAGCGAAGCCGCGCATCGCTCGTTCAAACGCGCAGTGGTGCCGAAAGGCTCGATCGCCGAAGCGCCGAAAGGGATCGATGTCGCCGAAGTCACGTCGCTGGAACATGCGATCGAGACGGCGATGGCGGGGGGAGGGCTTGGCCATCATTAGATAATCCAAAGAATTGCACAGGGAATATCTGACTCTGTGAGTGGAAAAGAAATCAACATTGATCCACATCTCACTTGTTTCTCACTTCTGGATGTTACACTTTAATACATGGCCCCCCATTGGAATACCTGATGAATCAATGTGGGGGAGAACATCATGCGTGCAGCAATCGGCGTATTCGTCGTTTTTTTTGTATTCGGGCTTATAGCTGAGGCACAGTGGACGAGAGAAGTTGTAGCGGACAGTTTGTTCCGGCTGCTCTCTGTCCAGCTTCCGGAATCCTCCACGTTGAATGTCCGGGTCTACAATATCGCCGGACAGCAAGTGGCAATTTTGGCTGATGGAGACTATTCGAGTGGTGTACACAGCTTCGTGTTCAACGGCGCTGAGATGGCCAGCGGTGTGTATTTTGTTCACGCTGAAGTACCGGGAAAGTTGGATGAGATTCGAAAACTGACCCTGCTGAAGTAGATTACCATCCCAACAGTAATACAGACCGGCTGATATCCTAGCCGGTCTGTATTTTAATTTTTGGACTCATTCTGTGAGGTCGACGATGCATAAGATGATGATAACATTAATCTTGATTTTCTTAAGTACGATTGCAGCAGCACAAACATATCCACCATACAATCTTAGTGTCGTATTAGCGAATAATAGCGAATCATTACTGATATGGAATACACCATATATTGGTTTATATGAAGATTTTGAAGATAACATAGCTCAAGGATTTGAATGGTGGCATCCTGCAGGTACTCACACAATTGATAATGGATATGTAGAACTCTATTCGGGTTATGGATTAGGCAACTGGGCTTCAGGATCATACAACGACATTGCATTCAGTGTATTTTCTTGTGAAATTGAAATAACTAACATTCAGGGATCGGCTTCGAGAGGATTGAGCTTTCGGGGAGATGGACCAAAAGACTCCACATTTGACGGATATTTGTTTGTATTAGGTTTTACGCCAGCCCATAATAGAGAATACAGTATCGCTCGTTATATTTCTGGTGGTACACAATATATAGTGTATTGGACATATCATGATGCGATAGATGATGAGATAAACGTATTAAAAGTAGTTGGGGTAGGTGGTACCTTTGATTTCTTCATAAATAACGAATTTGTTGATAGCGTTACAGATGAAACGTATTCAAGTGGTTATGTTGGCTTCACGCAAGCTGAGGGTGTTACCGCTCACTACGAGTACATTTCGTGTTCGCATGATGCCGTATTGATGGACCGTTCTGTAGATCCTGTGCACGGTGAAACGGTCACCGAATGGCTCGACATGGCCGGACGACCCACCAATAGCCCCCCCGTAATGGTGGAACAAGTACAGAACAAAAAAGAGATCTTTCACTTCGTTCAGAATGATAAACAAAATGTTCAGGTTGATACGAAAGACGTTCAGAATGGCGTACGTTGTATTGGAAGCCTGGATGACCTCGACGAGTTCATTGACTACATCGTTTACCGAGACAGCGTTGAAATCGGTCGAACCGACTCGACAACTTACATGGATCAGTTGCCCGGTTTCGGTACGTACACTTACACCGTCACTGCGTACTACGACGAAGGCGAGTCGGACCCAACCAATCCGGCGACGGTGCAGTACGATCCCATCATATTGACTCTGACCCCCTCGCTTGACACCGTTCCCGCAGAGGGAGGTGAAATTGTCTACGATGCCCACCTGCTGAGCAATCTGCCCATCACATACCCGAACGTGCGATATTCCACATTTGTCGTAGCTCCAAACGGCAGCACCTATGGCCCATTGCTACAGCTTCCGTTCACGCTGACTCCCTTCATGGAGATCACACGGACTGATCTGACACTGACAATCCCGCCCGGCGCACCTGGTGGCAACTACACTTTCATTGGACGCGTAGGATACAACACCCAATATGTCGAAGACGTTTTCACCTTCACCAAGGAAGGCACTTCGCTGGCCAGTGATCCGGACTGGTGGATTGATCCAAAGTTTAGCAATTCCCCTTCGTTAGTCGCTGATCTTGTCACTCTGATACCGTCGGACTTCTCGTTGTCCGCTGCGCATCCGAACCCCTTCAACACCGCAACGACCATTTCAGTGAACCTGCCGGAAACCGCCGAGTTGAACGTCACGGTCTACAACATCACCGGCCAACGTGTCGCGGAACTGGCGCAGGGTTCGTATGCCACTGGAACTCACCGCTTCACCTTCGACGCAAATGGTCTGGCGAGTGGCTTGTATTTCGTCCGCGCGACCGTTCCGGGCCAGATGGATCAGGTGCAGAAAGTGATGCTGGTGAGATAGGGCCGGTTCCGGCAACGCGGGGTGATCTGTGAGGTAAGTCTGGCGAGCTGGACTTGCCTCACTTGTTCTGGCATTTCCACACTCTTGATCCGCATCTTCCTGCATGACCTTCGAAATCAAGCATCGCGATGATCGTGCCCGCACCGGCACCTTGACCACCGATCACGGCGTAATCGAAACGCCTGCCTTCATGGCCGTCGGCACTGTCGGCACGGTCAAGAGCATCGAAGCACGCGAACTGGCCGGCTTCGGCGCACAAGTTTGCCTGTCGAACGCCTACCACCTCTACCTCCGCCCCGGCACCGCAGTGCTTGAGGAAATGGGCGGATTGCACAAGTTCATGGCGTGGGCGAAACCGATCCTCGTCGATTCCGGCGGATTCCAGGTCCTCAGCCTCGCCCAGATCCGCACGATCAACGAGGACGGCGTCGAGTTTCGTTCGCACATCGACGGTTCCCCGCACATGTTCACCCCGGAAACCGTCGTTGACATTCAGCGGTCCATCGGACCCGACTTCGCGATGCCGCTGGACGAACTCGTAGGCTGGCCAGTCACTCGCGAACAGGCCGATCACGCCGCCGAGCGCACCTGGCGCTGGCTGCAACGCGCGCTCAACCATTTCGACGAAACCCAACCCCTGTACGGCCATGAACAGACGCTCGTCCCGATTGTGCAAGGCTCCTTCTTCGAAGACCTGCGCAAACGTGAGGCCGAGCGGTACGCCGAGCTGAGCCACCCGATCTACGCCATCGGCGGACTCGCAGTCGGTGAGGAAACCGGCAAAACGCGGGAAGCGATCGACTGGACCACGGCGATCCTGCCGGAGGATCGGCCACGGTACGCGATGGGCGTCGGCACCCCGGACGATCTACTGGACGCCGTCTCGCGCGGTGTTGACCTGTTCGACTGCGTTGTGCCGACTCGTAATGGCCGCCGCGCCGGCTTGTACACGTTCCACGGGCGGATGAACCTGCGCAACGCACAGTGGGCGGCGGACCCGCGTCCGGTGGAAGAAGACTGCCCGTGCCCGCTATGCACGCAGTACTCGCGCGCTTACCTGCGGCACCTGTTCATCGCCGGGGAACTGCTCGCGATGAAGCTGGCGACCGCGCACAACCTGACCTTCTACTACCGCCTCCTGGAGCGTGCTCGAACCGAGATTCGCGAGGGTACTTTCAACTCGTGGTTGGCAGAAACCTCACCTATCATCAGCAATCCCATGGATCGTTAGCACACGCAAAGTATGGCTAACTCTGACTGCAGTAACAAGAAGAGGGATTTGGTGATCCGCCGTCTATTTCTTATCTTTCTTTGTGCAGTTAGCTTCGCAGATTTGGGGTTAGGTCAGGAACTCCGCTGGCCGCCCGAAGATCCGGAGAATTGGCTGCTCGCATTTGTCGACGTCGAAACCACCGGACTGCAACCCGGCTACCACGAGCTCGTTGACATCGGATTGATTTACTCGGATCTCAAGGGACGTGAACTCGGGCGCCTGTTCGAACGGGTAATGCCAGAACATCCCGAACGCACGTCGCCGGAAGCGGCCTCTGTCAACGGGTTTTCCGTCGAACGCTGGGACACGCTGCAAACGATCTCAGCAGCAGAACTTGTTCAAAGAATTACATCCTTCCACAATGACATCGTCAAGGATAATCAGCAAGTCATTCTGATTGCGTTCAACAGCTGGTTTGATGCGTCCTTCTTGGAGGCAACATTTTCAGCGCAAGAGAGTTCTGTGCGAAGTTTGTATTTTTATTATGTTCTGGATGTACCTTCCATGGCGTGGGCTGTTGGAATGCGAGGCCTGTCTGGAGCGAACCTCGCAGCTGAGTTGGGGATCGAAGACGAACCGCATGAGCCGTTGCTGCACACCGGAATCACAGGGGCAGACCTGAATCTTCGAGTGTATCGCGCGTTGAGGGAACGCGCTGTGGCGGCTGGATTGTGGTAAAAACCACAGGACAAGGAAAGGAATTTCCGTTGTCTGATGCCCCCATCACGTTGACTGCGGTACTTGCTACCCGAAACGATGAACGCGTACTCGGGCGGACAATCCACCGTGCGCTCAATGAGTGCGGCTTCGACGAAGTGATTGTCGTTGACGGAGGCAGCAGTGACAACACCCGCCAGGTCGCCCGCGACTTTGGTGCCCGCGTCCTGCGGTCCGAAGCCATCCGTGGCCGTCAACTCGATGACGGCTGGAAAGCCACCACCACCGATCTTGTCTGTTTCCTGCGCCCGGATACCGTCCTGCCCTCGAACGCCGGCCAGATGATCCGTCAGACTTTCCGCAACGAAGCGGTCAGCTTGACCTCGTTCCGCGTCGGTTTCCAGTCGAACCGTCCCGAGCTCGCGTTGCTCGCGGCGTGGTTCAACTTTCGCGCGATTTTCCTCGGCCATCCGACAGGCATTCAGGCGGTCACCGTCCGTCGCGATGATCTCGTCGCCCTCGGTGGCTTGCCCTACTGGCATGAGTGCGAGGATTTCTACCTGATTAGCAACATGCGCCGCCGCGGGATTTCACGCACCCTGCGCGAACATGTCTACATTGCCGCCGACCGTGCGCTGCAAAAGGGAGTCGTTTCCATGTGGTGGGATGACATCCGGGAAGCGTTGCTCTACACCCGTCACAAGATCCCTTCTTATTTGCGCAAGTGAAATATCCACTGCGAAGTTTGTCGTCCTGAAACCCCTTGATTCCAGTGCCTGTCCTGTTTCCAATTTCCGTCCTGCCAAGTTGTTAGGCTTACTTACACCTGTTTCCTCCGCCGCTTCTTGACGCTCTCCCGAACTTCCCATTCGCATCTGCCTGAACTGAAGTGTAGATTCTGAACATGCACTCGCACCGTTCACGAAAACGCCCCTTTGCCGAGATTGATCCCACCGACCTCCGGACGTTCCTCGACCGCTTGATCAACGATGACAAGACCGGCCGGGACATTGTCCATCACGAGGTGCTGGAGGGGCACGCCGCGATCACCCGCGCGTTGAGTCCAACCCTGCCCGAACCGTTGCGTCAGGCCCTGCGTGCGATGAACATCGAGCGGCTGTACAGCCACCAGGTCGAGGGAATTCAGCATGCGCGCGACGGCAAGAACGTCGTCACCGTCACCCCGACCGCCTCCGGCAAGACGCTCAACTACCTGCTGCCGATCTTTGAACGCCTGATCGCCGAACCGCAGACCCGCGCGCTGTTGCTGTTTCCGATCAAGGCGCTGGCGCAGGACCAGTTGAAGAAGATCCAGGCGCTGATCGCGGACGCCGGCCTGATCGGGCAGGTCAGCGTCGACATCTACGACGGCGACACGCCGCAATCCCGCCGTGCGAAGATCCGAAAGAATCCGCCGAACCTGCTGCTGACCAATCCGGACATGATCAACCACGGCCTGCTGCCATTCCACACCCAGTGGGAGGGGTTGTTCGAGAACCTGCGCTACGTGGTCGTGGATGAACTCCACAATTACAAGGGCGTGTTCGGGTCGCACGTGCTGCAGGTGATCCGACGGCTGCGCCGGGTCTGCATCTTCCACCGCACCCGCCCGCAGTTCATCGCCGCCTCGGCGACCATTGCCAACCCCGGCGAGCTGGCGGAAACGCTGGTCGGGGAACCGTTCGCGGTGGTGGACAGCAACGGCGCCCCGCAGGCGTCACGGCATGTCCTGTTCGTCAACCCGATGGGCAGCCTCTACACCTCCGCCGTCAAACTGCTGGCCGACACCACCGCCGCCGGCCTGAAGACCATCGTCTTCACCAAAGCACGCCGGATGACGGAATTGATCCACAACTGGACGCTGCAGTCCAACCCGGAGCTGATCGGACGCATCAGCGCGTACCGCTCCGGCTACCTGCCGAAGGAACGCCGCGAGATCGAGCACAAGCTGCTGACCGGCGAACTGGACGGCGTCATCGCCACCTCCGCGCTCGAGATGGGCATCGACATCGGCGGACTGGACGTCGCGGTCCTCGTTGGCTATCCCGGGTCGATCGCCAGCACGTGGCAGCGCGGTGGACGTGCGGGACGGCAGAACCGTGACAGCGCGATCTTCCTGCTGGCGTTGCCCGATGCGCTGGACCAGTACTGGATGCGGCACCCGGCAGATTTCTTCGGCCGCTCGGCGGAGTCGGCGGTCGTTGATCCAGCCAACCCGTACCTGTTGAAAGCACACCTCGTCGCGGCGGCGCAGGAAACCCCGCTACGCGCCAACGATCCCATCTACCGGCGGGACGACGTCGGCGAATACGTGGACGAGCTGGTCGCGGATGAAAAGCTGCTCGAAGCGGTCAAAGGGCAGGTCTGGTTCGCGAAGGAAAAGCAGCCGCAGCGTGGCATCGACATTCGTGGTGGCGGTGAAACGTTCGGCATCCACGAGGACGGCACCGGCCGCCTGATCGGCAAAGTCAACGGCTGGCAGGCGCTGATCGAATGCCACCCCGGCGCGGTGTACCTGCACCATGGCAACGACTACCTCGTCACCCACCTCGACCTCGGCAAACGGGAAGCCGTCGCGCAGAAGTCCGACGTGCCCTGGTACACACAGGCCCGGTCCGAAAAGGACACCGAGATCCTCGAGGTCTTCGAGTCCCGTGAGACCGACCGGTACAAGGTATCCCTGGGCAAATTGAAGGTGACGCAACGTGTCGTCGGCTACGAACGCCGGTCCACCGCCAGCCGTGAAAAAATCAGCGACCACGAACTCGACCTGCCGCCGGTGGTTTACGAAACGGTCGGCCTGTGGTTCGAACCGCCACAAACAGCCATCGCCGGCCTGCTGGACGAAAAACGCCACCCGATGGGATCGCTGCACGCCTCCGAACACGCATCCCTCGCGCTGATGCCGTTGTTCGCCCTGTGCGATCGCAACGATCTTGGCGGCATATCGTTCACCCGTCACCCCGGAACCGGCGGCGCGGCGGTGTTCCTGTACGATGGCCACCCCGGCGGCCTCGGCCTCGCGAACCGTGCATACGACGTGCTCGACGACCTGTTCCAACGGGTGCTGGAGCTGGTGCGCGACTGCCCGTGCGAGGACGGCTGCCCGAGCTGCGTCCATTCCCCAAAATGCGGGCACGGCAACCAGCCCCTCGACAAGGACGGAGCCGTGCGGCTGCTGGAACACCTCACCGGCGGCGACGAACTGAAGGCGGACGAAGCATTGGCCACAGGAGCGTTCGGCACCGAAGGCACCGCGCAGACACATCCATTGGACCGTGGGGACACGTTGTCCCCAAAGAGTCCCCCGGAAGATCGACAAGCTGGAGACGAAGCCATGAAACCCCGCCAGACCACCGGCGATCCGAACCAACCGTACGAGTCCCTCGTCCCGTTCTGCGAAGGACGCGACATTGTTGTCTTCGACCTCGAAACGCAACTGTCCGCCACCGAAGTCGGCGGGTGGCAGAACATCCACCTGATGCGGCTCGCCATCGGCGTCATCTACGAACGCAACACGGGGAACTACCTCGTCTACGAAGAAAAAGACGCCGAAGCCCTGATCAAACGCCTGCAACAGGCCGAACTCGTCGTCGGTTACAACAACAAACGCTTCGACAACGCTGTCCTCACCGCGTACACCGGGGACGACCTCCGGGCAATGAACAACCTCGACCTGCTGGAAGAAATCAGCAACCGGCACGGCTTCCGGATGAAACTGGATTCCCTCGCCCAGGCCACCCTGAACGCGAAGAAGTCCGCCGACGGTCTGCAATCCCTCGCCTGGTGGAAAGAGGGCAAAGTCAAGGAGATCATCGAATACTGCAAGATGGACGTCGAAGTCACCTGGAAACTGTTCGACTACATCTGCGAACACGGCTACGCGGTACTGGAACGCCACGGCGAACTCGCCAAGCTGCCCGTCGACCTCCCCCTCCGGCAGATCATGGGCGAGGCGGATCTGTTTAGTGGGCTTTAGGCTATAGTTGGAGAAGGACACAACTTCAGGACCAACGATGACCCATGATCCAGATACACTGCGTCAGAATGCGATGGCGCTCTACGACCTGATGTTCAACCAGTGCCGTCCGCGGGAAGCGGTCGAACGGTACATCGGCGACAGCTACACCCAGCACAATCCGGACGTTGGCGACGGCAAAGAGGCGTTCATCGAGTATTTCGAACAGATGGCCCGTGACTACCCGGGCAAACACGTCGAGTTCAAACGGTCCGTCGTCGAAGGCAACCTCGTCGTGCTGCACTGCCACCAGACATGGCCCGGCGATCACGATTACGCCGGCATCGACATCTTCCGCTTCGACGACAACGGCAAAGTCGTCGAACACTGGGACGTGCTGCAGGTCGTCCCCGACACCATGGCGCACGAGAATGGGATGTTTTGATTGACGGGTTGCCCGGCTTGGTTGCATCGCAACAATCAGGATTCCGTCGTGGTCGGCCGTGACGCCCTGCATGACGTTGCAAACCGGGACCACCCTACCCAAACTAACCAAAGTACCCAAACAAGCAGATATAGACTGTAGTTTGAGAGAGAATACTCTTTAGTCTTGTTGTTTGGGTACCGGTCGTCTTTAGCTTCTTTCGTTAGTTTAGCTGCTTCGGCAGACCCCACACACCGCGTTTGACGTTCACCACCAACCCTTCGCGTCGCATCTTCGGCAGCAACTGGCTCAGGTACGACTTGTTGATCCCCACAGACGCTGCGATGTCGGCGTTGGTCATCGGCTTGCCTTCCATCTCCAGCGTCTCGACAATCCGCCGCCGTTTGCCTTCGAGCATGTCGCGTTCGTCCTCTTCCAGTTCGCCGGTGATTTGCCAGCCGGTGTGGCGCAGGGGGTTATCGGAGTCGGCGTCCCGTTTGAACTCCATCCGGTGCCGGGCCTCATCAATATCCCGCCCGGTGACGAACAGTTCGGCGAGATCGTGCCCGCGTTTGCGACGCATGACCAGCAACGTATCCGCCGCGCCGGAGAGGCCGAAAGAACCGCTGATCTCGACGAGTGGATCGTTGTCGTCGACGGCTTTCCGCGTGTGGTGGATCAGCAGGATGCAGACGTGGTGTTTCAACGCCAGCTTTTGCAGCGCGGACGCTGTCTGCGTGTCGTGATCGTAGAGGCTGGTGTTCTTTTCCTGCGGGTCACGCCAGCGGCCGAAGGTGTCGATGATGACAAGGCGGGCGTCCCCGCGATGGCGCAGCCACCAATCGAACTGGGCGAGGGTGAGGGCATGGGCGACGACGATGTCCATTCGGGAAACGTCGGCCTCCGCCAATGTCGCTCCGCCGAGGGTGCGCATGCGGTCCTGGACACGGCGTTCGCTGTCCTCCAACGACAGGATCAGCACCGAACCCCGCTCGCATCTGCTGAGGCCGAGGGCGCATTCGCCGGTCGCGACCGCCATGCCGATCTCCAACGCAATCCACGACTTCCCCGACTTCGGTTTGCCCGCGAGGAACGCCAGCCCCTCACTTAACAAACCGGGCACGATCCAGCGTGGCTCCGGCAGGTCTTTCGCAAGCAGGGCGTCCCCACGGATGCGGTGGAAGTCGAGCACCGACGGCGCGAGGGAATCGGCGGTGGTGTCCAAGGTGTCTGGCTGGCCCGGGTCATCGTGTGACCCGGGTTTCTTCGCGAGGGTGTCATCCTGAACGTTTTTGTGAAGGATCTCCGGATCATCCGCCGGTTGCGATGCTGGAGATTCTTCACGTCGCTGCGCTTTGTTCAGAATGACACCGGACCGCTCCTCGCCACGATTCAGCCAATCGGCGAACTCGCGGTCGTTGTGGCCCAGCAGGAACCACTCGGTCACGTCCTTCGCGTCCTCGAACGGCGGCACGACCACCACCTTCTCCGCCACGGTGACCAGTGCCGAAGCGACCTGCTGCTGGTGACGCCGGCCCGGTTCGTCGTTGTCGCAGAGCACGTACACAAGCCGGTCACGGAAATACTTGTTCAAGGTGTCCGGCCACTTGCCCGCGCCGCCGGAGTTGGTGGTCGCGACATAGCCGCGGTCGATCAACGTGTTCGCGTCCTTCTCCCCTTCGACGATCAAGATCGGGTCGTCCCCGCGCAGGATGCCGCGCAGGTTGTATGGAACCGGCTCCGTGCCCTTCAGATTCCAGATCCAGCCGCCATCAGGCGTATCCGGGTCTGGGCGACGTTGCCGGAATTCCTTCCCCGGCTTGCGCACCACCTGGTAGAGCAACGTCCCTTCCGGGCTGTGGTAATCGTAGACGATGTTCTGGCTGGTATCGGTGCCATAGCCCAGATCGACGGGCTTGAGGCCGAGGTACTCCGTGATCTGCAATGGGTCGCAACCGGCATGACACTTGAAATGCACGATCCCATCAGCGGTCTGGTAAACGGAGAGCGACGGGTTCCGGTCCCCGCGGCCCTTACCGTGACCGGGCAACGGGCAGGAACAGGCGAAACGGTTGCCACGGACTGGCGTGGGTTTGTACCCTTCGCGGGACAGGTGGACATGCAGATTGAACAGACGGTCGGATTGCATGGCGGGTCTCCTGAGGTAGGTTGAACGGCGGGGTAGACAGCTATACAACACAAACAAGCCAAACATCACCGTGGTTGAACGTTCCGGTTTTAAGCTGCTGGCTGTGTGCTGACGGAGGATGTGCGCCGAGGTGGATTGGCGCACGGATGTAGTGTATAGCCAACAAGCTCTGTTGTCAATACCCAACACGACGGTCACTCGGTGCTCCACGAGAGGGTGTGCAAATCTGCCACCGGACGGTAAGGATACTGGTTCCGCCCCCTGCCCGTCCCTATCTTCCAGACACCCGCAACCATCACGCGACCAAACATCAGGGGGGATGTATCGTGTTGAAGGCAACGTTCCGCACATCGATTCTGACCGCACTTGTCCTCATTCTGTTGACCGCTGGACTCTCGTTCGGCCAGACCACTGTTTACAACAACTTCGGCCCGGACCATGACGGCTGGGACTACAACTGGGGCCTCGGCTGGACCGTCGCCGGAATACATGTCATCCAGCAGTATGGCGTCGAGCAGGCGATGTCGTTCCAGAATACGGTGGACGGCACCTTGTCAGATATCTGGGTCGCATTCTGGTACGTCCCCATATCTGCGTATCCGGACACGGTCACGTTCAAAATCGCCCGCAACCCGAACCTGATCCCGCCGGTTGAGGATGACATCCTCGAGGAATGGGTGTTGACCGACTTCGAGTCGTGGTCGCAGTGGAACCCGCCGATTCATCTGGAAGGCAACGGAACTACTATGCTGAATGCCGGCGACCATTATTGGCTGTGGGCGGTCGCATCGGACACCACCTGGACTGGCTGGTGCATGAACAGTGATCCGGGCCTGACCGGCTTGCACGCCATGCGGCGGGAAGGGGAGGACTGGTTGATTCCGAGCGCAGAGACCGCCAGCGCGTTCCGGGTGGATGTGCTCGAAGGTGTGCAGGCTCCAAGCATCACGCTGAGCCCCTACAACACCCCGATCCAGATCCCGGCCGGCGGCGGTTCGTTCGCGTACAACGCATTCGTCGAGAATTCCAGCGCCGACCCGGTCACCTTTGACGCGTGGACCGAGGCCGTCGGCCCGAACGGCAATACCTACGGCCCGGTCGACATGTACCCCGACCGCGTATTCCCCGCAGGGCACTCGGTGTCGTTGAACCTGATGCAGAACGTGCCGTGGATGATCTACGCCGGCACCTACACCTTCCGCGCATGCGTCGGCACCTACCCCGGCACGGTGATCGACTCGGACGAATTCACCTTCGAAAAGCTGGCCGTACCCACCGAGGGCACAATCGACGACTGGTCCAGCAGCGGCTGGAACTGGGCGTCCGATGCTGACGCTGAAACTGCTGCGGCGATCCCGTCCGCGTATTGTATCGACGCCGTCTACCCGAACCCGTTCAACCCGGTGACGACGGTTTCCATCACGCTGCCGGAGGCCGCCGAACTGAACCTGACCGTGCTGAACACTCTCGGCCAACAGGTCGCAACCCTCGCGCAGGGGCAGCATGCGGCCGGACGGCACACATTCACATTTGATGGATCTGCCTTGTCCAGCGGCGTTTATTTCGTGCGTCTGGATGTGCCCGGTGTCGCCAGCGACTTGCAGAAGATGATGCTGATGAAGTGACGCGAACAGAAAGTAACAGACAGGAAAAGACAGGAACGGATAGGAACAGAAAGTAAACAATAGGAACCGACAGAAATAGAAGACACAAGTGTGTCATCCTGAACGAAGTGAAGGATCTACTTGAAGCACAGGCGAGGGCTCAACGAGGAACCGTCACCGTTGCATCGGGTAGATGCTTCACTTCTCTTCGTTCCGTTCAGCATGACACACAAACAACCACGCAAAATGAGATTGCAGACGGCTTTTGTTCTCCAATCGCACCCCCGCAGACCGCATCCCGTAGTCCGCATCCCGTAGTCCACAACCCGTAGTCCGCATCCCGTAGTCCGTAGCCCGTTGTCCGTAGTTCCCAACATTGAAACCCGGCCTGCTGCCACCACAGACCGGGTCACCCCAACAACCATCCCACATGCACCCTACCGCGCTTCTATCGCAGTAGTATCACTCGTTGCTGATTCTCCATCTGCCCCGGTATGGTTGTCTGAAGTACATACACTCCGCTGGCGAGACCGTCCGCCGCCACATGCACGGTGAACACACCCGGCGGCACCTGCCCATCGTGCAGCGTGCGGACCTGCTGCCCGAGCATGTTGTACAGGCCGACCGTCAGCTGGCTCGTGCGCGGAACGTTTACCTGCGCCACAGCGGACGTGTTGAACGGATTCGGATACAACGCTGACACGCTCCACGTCGACGGCAACGCCGTCACCTCTGTCACCGCGGACCCGGCCCCCTCGACCGGTGTCCGCCAGCTGCCACGTCCGAACGTTCCCGCGACCAGCGTCCCCGAATTGCGGTGAATCTCCATCTCGTTGATGATCACGTTCGGCAGGCCATTATTGAACTGTTCCCACGTCGCGCCGTCATCCGGGCTGAAGTACACACCGAGGTCCGACCCGGCGTAGAGATGCGTCGGCCGGTCGGTATCCACCACGATACAATTGAACGGGATGTTCGGCAGGTCCTGCGAGATGTTTGTCCACGAGTCCCCGCTGTCCTCGCTCAGATAGACCTTTTCTCCGTCGAGGAAGAGGCCGTTGGTGACATACACCCTGTCCGGATCCAGTGGCGAGACGGCGATGTAGGTCGGCTTCATCCCGGGGAAGAAGTTCGTGGTGAAGGTCTGGCCGCCATCCTCCGAGCGCCAGAAGTTGTACTGCCAGTCGCAGGCGTAGACACGGCCGGTGTCCGACGGTGCCACCGCCAACCCGCGAATGAAATCGTTGGTCATGATATTCGGCGTGGTGTACCACATGTCGCCCCAGTTGTAGCTGCGGTAGACACGTTGATGCCCACGGAACAACCGCCCGGTGACGGTGGAGTCGATCACGAACGGCGTAATCCACGCGCCCTGGTCCATGATGCCGCTGTTCATCTCGAACCAGCTGTCGCCGCCATCGGTCGTGCGGCGGAAATCGCCGTAATAAATCGATCCGTAACGGATCTGGTTGTTCGCCGGATCGATCCCGCCGTCGAAACCGTCCCCACCGAGCACCGGTGTCCACGTCCCAGCGTTGTACTGCTTCGAACCGTTGTCCTGCGTGCCGGTGATCATCAGATCCAGCTCTGCCGCATTGTGATCGCAGCCGAGCCGGTAGACCTGCGTGATCGCCAGCATGTTGCTCTGGTCGAACCACTCGTTCAGGCCGGCGTCGTACACGTAGATCCCGCCGTCATTTCCGCTGAACAAGGTCGTGCCGCGATACTTCAGGATGTGGATGTCGGCGTGGATGTACGGCAGGTCTCCGTCCGGGATCCAGTAGGTCATCGTCTCCCAGTCAACACCACCGTTGGTTGAGCGCCAGATGTTGACCGAACCGGTCCAGATGACGTCCGCATCTGTCGGATCGACGGCCATGCTCAACGCGAACCAGCCTTGCCCGCCGTTTCCGTTGTCGTTGATATCCCAGCCGAGGATGTTCGGCGAGTCGGCCTGCTGGGTCCACGAATCCCCGCCGTCCGTCGTCCGCCAGATCCCGAGGAAACCCGTGTAGAACGGAGCGAGCGTATTCGCGAACAGGGCGTAGACAACGTCCGGGTTGGACGGCGCAATCGCCAGTTCGATCCGGCTGAACCCGGTCAACGGAACACCGTTGGTCATCCACAGCCACGTTTGCCCGCCGTCCGTCGAACGGTAAATCCCCTCTTCCGCAGCGGCAGCGTAGACGACCAACGGGTTGTCCGGATTCACTTCAATGTCGTAAAACAGGCCGGAATCTTTGGTCTGCGTCCAGGAGTCGCCGCCGTCCACCGACCGCCAGATCCCCTCCAGCGTGATCGCAAGCAGCATGTTCGGATAGTCCGGATGCGACGCGAGCCCGGTGACCACGTTCTGCTCCGGCAGTTCGTAGTTGAGGCCCGTTTCGAGCCACGTTTCGCCACCGTCCGGCGACATCAGCACGCCGACGGTGTAGGTGGGAATCCTGCGCCGGGCACCATCACGGTCGCCGGTCGCGATGTACAACGTGTCCGGATGGTCATGGTGCACGACCACGTCCGAAATCCCCAGCACCGGGATGTTGTCGGTCAACGGGGACCAGCTACTGCCGCCGTCAACTGTCTTCCACAGCCCGCCGGTGGCTGCGCCGACATAATAGATGTCCGGATTGGTTGGATGGAAAGCGATGGCGTTGACACGTCCGACCCCGCCGACATAACTGCCGATGCTTGGCTGGAATGGTCCCATCGGTGTCCAGTCGGAATCGTTGTCCAGTTCGTTCGGGGAGTCCATCGCGGCACGTTGCAGCCATGCGTCCCGGATCGCCCACGGATTGAACTCGCCGTACTGGTCTTCACGGATCTCGGTGAACGACTGGATGCGCTTAAAGGGTTTGTACCCGTTTCCCTTGTGCATCTCATGCGAAGACCAGTACGTGTCAAACGCACGGACCGTCGCATCGAAATCGTCTTCCACAGGTACGGGCTGGGCTTCTGCGGCAGGTTGGAGCGCTAGCAGGAAAAAGGCACACAACAGCCACATGAACCGTGCAGACATAAACGCCTCCAACGTTCATCCGTGCGCTGAATTTGTGCACCTGTGTACAACTGCCCCACTCTTAACCTATACGGTTTCAGGGGCGAATGCGAGTCCACGGACTCACAAGCGAGAATCCAACCTCCAAAGCGTCAAGATTCCGGCACTCGATGGGACGGCCCAGGACAAACGTAATCCCCGCAATACATGCTGGTTGCGGGGATCTGATCTGTACGCCTGCGATGGATTTGGCTTTATGACTCCAATGCCTTGCGAACCGCCTTGGCCAGATTTTGCAGGGTGAACGGTTTCGAGATAAAGTTCACCCCTTTCTCCAGCACCCCCTGGTTTGCGATAACGTCAGCCGTATACCCCGACATATAAAGGGATTTCACCTGCGGAAACTGACCGCGGATTTGTTCCACCAGCTCTCGTCCGTTCATCTCCGGCATCACCACGTCCGCTAGCAGCAGATCGAGCATCTCGCCGGAGGCACGGAGGGTCTCAAGGGCGCGAGTCGCGGACGTTTCCGTGATCACAACATAATTCAACCCGGTCAGCATCCGCTTGGTGATGGTCAGCAACGTCTTTTCGTCCTCGACGACCAGCACCACCTCCCCGTTCCCGTGCGGTACGGATTCAAGTATATCCTCACTGATATCTTCCGTTTCACCCTGGTACTCCGGGAAGTACATTTTGAACGTCGTCCCGACATCCAGCTCACTGTACACGTCGATGAAACCGTTATTCTGCTTGATGATCCCGTACACCGTCGACAGGCCAAGCCCGGTCCCCTTCCCCTTCGCCTTGGTCGTGAAGAACGGTTCGAAGATCTGTTCGGCAACCTCTTGTTCCATCCCGGACCCGTTATCGCTCACTGTCAACATCACGTACCTGCCGGGCTTGAATCCGGCCTTCTGCAGGCAATACTCCTCGTCAAAGTCTACAGCCTGGGTCTGGATGTCAACCTTGCCGACACCCGCGATCGCGTCACGGGCATTGACGCACATGTTCGCCAACACCTGATCCAATTGCGCCGGATCCAGCAATACCGGAGCCAGGTTATCCGCGGGTTTCCAAGACAGGTTGATGTCCTCCCCCATCAACCGCTGCAACATCTTCAGCATGCCTTCCACAGACTGGTTCAGATCGAGAACCTTCGGATCAACCGTCTGCTTACGGGCAAATGCCAGCAGCTGACGTGTCAGCTCGGAGGAACGCCGCGCCGCCTCTTCGATTTCCACGAGATCGTTGTACACCGAATGATCCGGATCAAGATCAAGTTGAGCGAGTTCGACCGTACCCAGAATCACGGACAGCATGTTGTTGAAGTCATGTGCCACCCCGCCCGCAAGACGGCCAACCGATTCCATTTTCTGCGCCTGCCGGAACTGCTGTTCCAGGCTGATTTCCTTTGTAATGTCCCGTTTGGCCGCAACGAAGTTGACAATGTTACCGTCATGGTCGAACACCGGGGATATGGACGCTTCTTCGGTGTACAACTCCCCGTTTTTGCGTTTGTTGACCATCCGGCCGATCCAGGTCTTCCCGCTTCGGATCGTTGCCCACAGTTCCTGGTAAAACGCCAGATCCTGCTTCCCGCTCTTGAGGATACTGGGGTTTTTGCCGATCACTTCTTCGCGCGTATACCCGGTGTGTTCTTCGAACGTCGGGTTGACATACTGAATTCTCGCCTGCACGTCCGTAATGACGATGGATTCAGCGGACTGATTGATCGCCGTTACCAGCAGTTCGCGTTCTGCCTCAGCCGCCTTACGGGCTGTGATGTCGGAAACAATCACCTGGATCGCCGGTTTGCCCTTGTACGTCAACCGGGAAGCCATCACTTCAACCTGGACCGGTGATCCATCCATCCGCCGGTACCTGTCCTCGACCGGGTACAGACCCTCTTCCCCTTTCATCATTCGCTGGACACGATCCAGCGCCGCATCGAGATGGGTTGGGTAGACGATCTCAGTGATCGATTTGCCCACGATTTCATCTTCAGTTTCTGCCCGCATGATCTTCAGGCCGGCCTTGTTGACGAACACAACCTTGCCTTCCGAATGAACCGCAACACCGATGGGCGCGGCATCCATCAAACTGCGGTAGATCTCTTCGCTCTCACGCAACGCCTGCTGTGATTTGCGTGATTCCGTCATGTCATGTGTGATTCCAAGCAATTCAATAACTTTACCATCATCGTCCAGCAAAGGAATCACCGTAACCCGCAAGTATCTGACACCTTCGCCGGGAATCTCAAGCTCACTTTCAATGGTCAATTTCTTGCGGGAAGCGAGCGCATTCTTCAATGTCGGCACGTATTCCTGGTACACTTCCGGTGGCCAGAGCTCCTCATCCCGCTTCCCGATGAATTCCTCAGTTGCCCGCCCCGTTACCCGCCGTGTCGACTCGTTGATGTAACGGATCCGAAGGTCCGGCCCGTAAATCACCAACACGTCCGGCACGTTCTCAAACGCCCGATGGAGACGGTTTTCACTCGCTCGCAGCGCATCAATCGCCTGCTGCCGTTCGCTGACATTCCGCGCAATCCCGAGCACGCCGAGGACGTCACCGTTGCGGTTCGTCATCGGAGTTTTAACGGTCTCGAAGAGATACGACTCGCCCGTGTCCGAGAAGGTCAGCGTCTCTTCGTTCATCGTCGGTCCACCAGCCGCGATGGCGTTGTTGTCATTTTCACGGAAGAAATCGGCCAACTCTTTGTCGACAAAATCGTAGTCCGTCTTGCCCTTGATCTCTGATTCCGTTGCACCGAAAAAGCGCTCAAAGGTGGGATTGCAGGCGAGGTACACCCCGTCCTTGCCTTTCAGCCAGACCAGATCAGGGATGGTGTTCAGCACATTGCGCAACAACGCCTCGGATTCGAAAAGGGCGTTGCGCATCATGATCCGCGACGTGATGTCAGTCGTGAATCCCTGGATCGAGAACGTGCCATCCTCATTCTTCTCGGACATACGGGCGTTCATGCTGAGCCACGCTTGCGTGCCATCAGGCTTGATCGCTTCGTACTCGAAGTCCACGACGCTGCCGTATTCCTTCAGGATGTCAATGAACTCCGTGCGTCGCCCTTCGGTGACATACAGCTGCTTCCCCAGATCGCTGTAGTAGTCGTAGACCTCCTCGACGGACGTGAATCCCAGGATCGAAGCCATTTCCCGGTTGACGCTACGGACGCCCCCCGCTGAATCCGTTTCAAAGATGCCGACCGGTGCTGTCTCAAACAGGGTTCGGAACCGCCGTTCGCTTTCCGCCAGCGCCTGCTCCGCCGCACGGGACTCACTCTGGTCGCGGAATACCATCACAACACCGACAACGTCACCTTCTGAAGAACGTACCGGCGCTCCGCTATCCGCGATCGGGATTTCCCGGCCGTCCTTCGATACCAGCAGCGAGTGGTTGGCCAAACCAACAACCCTGCCTTCCCGGAGAACGATTTCAGCCGGATTCTCGACAGGCTCACCGGTGACCTCGCTGATTATCTGAAGCACCTCTCCCATGCCGCGCCCGGATGCTTCAGACAACTCGTAACCTGTCAGTTGTTCCGCCACGGGATTGAGAAATGTCACCGCTCCAGTAGCATCCGTGACAACAACACCATCGCCGATGCTGGTCAAGGTCGCTTCGAATTTGCTCAACGCTTCTGCATTCGATCGTTCAGCAACAAGTAATTTCTGGTAGACAGACGCCTGCCGCTGACGGTAGATCACCAGGAAACCTGCCCCCGTAATCACAATCAACAACAGCATCACGACTGCCTGCAGCAACACGCGGTCACCCACCTCCGCACGGATTTCCGCTGTATCCCACTTCGAAACGATGAACCAGTCTGATCCGGGGATTCCTCGCAAATCCGTTAATACTTCCTCTCCTCGATAGTCCTCGCCAATGAACATCCCCTCGTGACCTTCAACCGCTGCAACAGCGGGAAGAGTCGTCTGCGTTGTCGGAATCCGCAGCATCAATCCCGCTTCTGGTTGATGGCGAAGTCCGTTAAGGAATAGGACGTCGTCACCATCACGCCGAATCAACAGGCTTTCCGCGGTCTTGCTGGCGGTTGGCCAGCTCTGAATCAGGGGATAGAGAAATTGTTCGGCGTTACTGTGGAGTAAAACCACAGCGACTGCCTGGTTAGCTTCATTCACGATCGGTGCAAGGACATCAGCGTGAACGGTATTGTGGGGACAGGTGTAGAGTTGGGAGATAACCGGGCTGCCGGTTTCAATTGCGACAGCCATGCTCTTGATCGTTTCAGCATCAACGGGATCTGGATCATCCATCGCCGACAACAATACACGGCCATCCGGGGTCAGAATCAGAGCATCTTCGTAATGATAGGACTCCTGAACCAGCTTCAGTCGGGCCAGCAACTCATCACGATCAACAATGTTTCGGGGGTTTTGAATCCAATTCAGAACAGCATCACGAAACAAGGGGCTTTCCGCTGTCAGGCGTGCGTCGCCGAGACGTTCAGATCGCCACTGGGTGAGCTGATCGACTTTCAGCTGGCCGATGACACTGAGGTCGCTGTAACGCTCAGCATACAGTTGATCGAGCTGATGATCATAGGTGAAGTAGCCGGCGATGAGAACAACAATGCTGATCGCGGTAAACAGGATCAGGTAGAGACCTTTTTTCGCCTCGTTCGACACTCCATATACACGCATCTCACCCTCCTGTCATGGCAGGAAATTCCAACCTTGACAGCCAAATCCTTTTCATTGGTCCATCGACCCCCAGCCTGGAGACACGAATCCGAATCAGACATGCATCCAACACTTGTAAAATCTGCTGCTTAACGCGTACCAACTCCAAATGTGACCGTGTACGCTGAAGGACGGACCCGAATCAGTGGACGCGGTGGCATCCACCCGAGGAACTGCACAACACCTGAGACCGACAGCAACACAACTTGCGTTGATAAGACACGACGAAATCATCTGGAATATAAATACAGAAACTGACTATCGCTAGCAATATTTGCGAAATCAACAACTTTTGAGCCTCAATGTAGTTCTAAAACACCCACTCATGGGTATAAAAATATTAACATTGCTTTGATTATTAACGACTTGTGTTATTCTGCTTTGGCATGAGCTGCCTCGCAACGCCAGGCAGCTGAGTCGAGGTACGCACGGCGCTACGGGGACACATTTGTCTGCTGCAGCCGCTATATTTGAGCATCGATCACGTAACCACACGACGGCTCATGTTTTTCGGATCACGCGACCCCTACCGCAAACTCAAGAAGCGCATCGGCCACCACAAAGTCCTCGATCAGCAGGACGATCTGGTCACGTACGCCGTGGACGCTTCCTACACCGCCCCTCCCGGCAACCACGATCCAAACGTGGTGATCATGGCGGAAACGCCGGAGGATGTGCAGGAAGCCGTGCGTTTCGCCCGCACGTCCGGGATGAAGATCGTCCCACGCGGCGCGGGAACAGGCATGAGCGCGGGATCGGTGCCAATCGGCGGTGGGATGGTCATTTGCACCGAAAAGATGAAGCTGATTCGTGAGGTCAACACCACCGGCCGCTGGATTCAGTGCGAGATGGGTCTGACCACGGCGGAGGTCAAGGACGCCGTCGCGCGGCACCGCTTCCTCTACCCGCCCGACCCGTCCAGCTTCAAGATCAGCAGCATCGGCGGAAACATTGCCGAAAACGCCGGCGGACTGCGTTGCGTCAAGTACGGCACAACCAAGGAATACGTGCTCGGGCTGCGCTACGTCAACGCGTTCGGCGAACTGATCAGCACCGGCGTGCTGGCCGGCGATGAAGCCAACCCTCTCGACCTGACCCCGCTGCTCGTCGGATCGGAAGGACTGTTCGGGATCATCGTTGAGGCACGGCTGGCGGTTGTCCCCGAGCCGAAGGCAACACGCACCGTAATCGCCCACTACCCCGACCCGCAACAGGCCATCGCCGCGATTCAGTCGATCCTGCCCGAGCTGCTGCCGTCCGTCGTCGAATTCATGGATGACGCCGTGATTGACGCCATCCGCCAGCACGATCCGTACCCGTTCCCCGAAGGCACGATGGCGTCGCTGATCGTCGAGACCGACGGTCCGACCGACAACGCCGACGCCGAGATGAACCGCGTGCTCGAAATCCTCGATCAGTACGGCGCGCTCGAGTTGCACACCGCTGCCAATGCTGCCGAACGTGAACGCCTGTGGCAACTTCGCCGGTTGGTCAGCCCCGGCCTCAGCCGCATCGCCAGCGGGAAGATGAATGAAGACGTCGTCGTCCCCCTCGGCAGCCAGGGCGAACTGTTGCGGCGCGTACGTGAAATCAGCGAGCGCACCGGCATCGTGATCCCGGTCTACGGTCACGCCGGCGACGGCAACCTGCACCTCAACTCGATGTACGACAAGGACGACATGAAGCAGGAACGCATCGCTCACGACGCCATCGTCGAATGCTTCAAGGCCGTCGTCGAGCTGGGCGGCACCATCTCCGGTGAACATGGCATCGGCGCCGCGAAAAACCGCTACATGCGCATCCAGTACGATGCCCCCGAGCTTGAACTGTTCCTCCGCCTCAAGCAAGCCTTCGACCCGGACGGTCTGTTCAACCCGTACAAGCTGTTTCCGCCGGACCTGACGGTCCTCCACGAGGCGTAGCGGGCAGATTCATTTCACAACTGACGTCTATTGGTTGCGTTCCACCTGCCAGTTCGTCAACTTATAAAGATCTTGTGGCTGTTCAGAGCCTCACGTCGCTCGAACAGGCGCATTGTGGTTCGGTATTTGCCAAGTCCTATCAGTAACCGCAGTAAAGGGGGAATCCAATGAGACGCACATTTCGCTTAACCCTTCTCTTGACGTTCGTATTTGTGTCGTACCTGGCCCTGCCATCGTACGCCCAGACTCTACCTGTCGAAGAGGTGATGAGAACCACGCCATGGGGCGGCTGGTATGACATCGCGTACATGGACGACTACGCTTACGTTGGCACCAGCGCGGGTGGAATCAGGGTGCTGGACATCTCATCTCCGCACTATCCGCAGGATGTGGGATCGTGGTTCTGGACGGAAGACATCGGACGGACACGAGACCTTGAGGTGGGAGACGGGTACTTGTACGCCCTGGGGGAAGATTATTCCTGCGATTTGGCCATCCTCGATCTTTCCAACCCTGAACAGCCCGTACAAACGGGGTATCTGGACGACTTGCCGGGCAACACGATTGCCATTCACCTGGTTGGTGATTATCTGTACGCGATGGTCGATGGCGTTCCGCATCCACTCACGATCATCGATGTCAGTGATCCCATGAATCCGGTTGTTGCTTCGGTAATTGAAGACATGGATCGCGTCCGAGTCTCAGGTGTCGACGGAAACTACCTTTACATCCGGAATTCCGATCATCAACTGGTGGTCTACGATATCAGCGATCCATTGAACCCAACCCAGGTTGGAGATAGCGACCATGAGGAATGGGGCGACTGCTTCGTCATTCACAACGGGTATGTCTACATCGGCGATCGGGGACACCGCGGGGTCAACATCTACGATGTGACCGATCCAACCAATCCGACCTTCGTCACTCGAACCACCCATTTCGGCGCAGTCGAGGACATCACAGCGCAGAATGGATACCTGTACGAAAGCGTTTATTTCTTCAACGAATTCTATTCCGCACTCCGGTTCTTCAGCCTGGACAACCCGGAATCACCGGAACTGATCGCCACCCTTGACCAATTCGAAGTGCTCGATGCCATCTCCGTTCATGACAACGTCCTGTACACGCAAACGTGGACGTTAGCCACATCCCTCGCTGGGCTGGTCGCGGTCGACATCACGGATAACTATCATCCGTTTGTCACCTCGGATATCAGCCTGGCGCAATCGTTTGAGGGACTGATTGTGCGCCCGGACAGAATTCTAATTCCAACAGATTCGGGTCTCTATTACCTCAAAACGATCAATGAACCGGTTCCGAGGATTGTCGATTTCTATTCCTATGACGAGGACGTCATCAGTGTCGTCTCCACCGATGATCACATCTTCATGAAGTACGAGGGATACTACCAGGGTGCGGAAACCTTCCACACCATCGACCTGAGCAATCCGGCTCAACCCGTCGTTACAGTTGATACGACTGCTTCCGGCGGCGAACAGATGCAGGTCGTGGGCGACCATATTATCTACAACTATTATGAAGTCTTCAGCGCCCTGGATATCAGTGATCCCAACGATCCAACCCTGGTCGAGATGAACGAGGAGATTCAGGTTTCGGTGATTCACGCCGTCGGTGATCTGGTCTATGCCCTGCACAACGATGACGTTGACCGTTTCAAGATCATCGACATTTCCGACATCGAAGACAGCCACGTGATCACATCGATCCAGATTCCGGGGAACTTCGATCTCGAGGATATCGCCATCAATGGCGACTATGCGTATTTCATCGACAACGGCCCGAGCGGAAGCAATGACGATTTCAGCATCCACACCGTTGATATCTCGAATCCCTATCAGCCAGTATACATTGGGAACTACCCCTCTCCCGTTCCGATGATCGCCTATTACGCCACCTGCATCAATGACATCCTCTACGTCTGGAAGCGCGGAACGCGACTGCTGGCCTGGGATGTCTCGAATCCAACGTCACTCGACTACCTGGGTGAATTCTGGGCTGAGCGTCCGATCGAAGGCATCGGCACCTACCAGGACATGCTCCTCGTTAGCACAGGTCCCGCACTCTTATACCTGGAATACATTGACGGTGCCTTCGTGGAACACAGGATCGAAAATATCGGCAACGGTTCAGACGATGGTTCGATGCCCGCCACCTTCGAGTTTCCGACCCCGTATCCCAACCCGTTCAACTCAGCGACCACGGTCGAGGTGACCCTGCCGGAGGATGCTTCGTTGAAGCTGACCGTTTACAACGTTGCGGGTCAGGAAGTGATGACGCTCGCCGATGCGAACCTCTCTGCCGGGACTCACCAGTTCAGTTTGGACGCGTCCGTCCTGTCGGCGGGGCAGTATTTCATCCAGGCAAACGTTGGTGGGGACATCTTCAAGACGCAGAAAGTGGTCTTCCTGCCTTGATTTGACGTGATCCTGATCTTCAACGCTGACCGGACGGCAAGGACCTGCATCCGGTCAGCGTTTTTTTTGCTGTTCAGTCACCAGCCAGTGATTCAGCTCGATCAACTTCACTCTGTTAAGGCCTCCTATCTCTCCCATTTTTTCGGTTGTCAGAGTTTTTTTGGATTTTCTCCCTTTTACTTCCTGCCATCATTCTGATCAAACCCTGAAAATGCAACCCGGCTATCCCGACGCAACCGCGCCGGACCGGGTTTGGTGTGTGGGGATAGACGGTACAAACAGCAACCCGTTGGGGGTATCATGCGCAGTTCCAAAACCTTTGTCTGGCTGAGTCTGTTCGCAATCCTGGCCCTCGGTACGCAAGCCGCGTTTGCCGACATCAACTGGATCCAACGTGGAATCAGCAACACCTTCGACGGCGCGCAGGACGTCTACGCGGCCGACTTTGATGGCGACGGCGACAACGACGCACTCAGCGTCGCTTCCTTCTCCGGCGTTGTCGGCTGGTTCGAGAATGTGAACGGTGACGGCGCTACCTGGGCGCTGCAGACCATTGACGGCGCGTACCCCAGCGGCCAGTGTGTCTTCGCCGCCGACCTCGATGGCGACGGCGACATGGACGCGCTCGCATCGTCCTATTCCTACGACAACATCTCGTGGTGGGAAAACGTGAACGGCGACGGCCTCAGCTGGACCCTGCACACCCTGACGGACACCTTTGACGGCGCCAACTGCGTTCGCGCGGCCGACCTGGACGGTGACGGCGACAAGGACATCCTCGGAGTCGCCTCCAGCGCTGACCAGATCACGTGGTGGGAAAACGTGAACGGCGACGGTTCCCTGTTCACTGAAACCCTGGTCCTCGGCATCAATGGTGCCCGTGTCGCGGAAGCGTACGACATGGACAATGACGGCGACCTCGACATCCTTGCCTCCGCGCAGGGCATCATCTGGCTGGAAAATGTCGATGGTGATGGCCTCAGCTGGACCACGCATGACGTCAACCTCGACTTCGACTACGCGTCCAGCCTTTCTCCAGGCGACATGGACGGCGACGGCGATATCGACATCGCCAGCGCTGCCGACTACATCACTGACGATATCACCTGGTGGGAAAACAACGACGGTGCCGGGACCGATTGGACCGAGCGCACAATCAACGATTTCTTCGACGAAGCGATCAGCGTGTACGCGACCGACGTGGACGGCGACAACGACCTCGACATCATCGGCGCGTCACGGTACGGTGATGACGTCACCTGGTGGGAAAACGAACTGGGCGACGCGTCCCTGTGGACCGAATGGAACATTGACGCGTCCTTCTCTGACGCGCGTGCGGTGCATGCGGCGGACTTCGACAACGACGGCAACATCGATATCGTCGGCGCGGCCCGGAATTCGGACATGGTCAAGGCCTGGATCAGCCGTCCCGAACCGCCGATCGTCATCGACATCACCCCGCAACTCAATCCGACGATCGTCTCGCAGGGTGGGATCTTCTTCTACGACCTGATGATCGACTACAACATCGTGCTGCCGACCTTCGGTACCATCTGGACTGAGGTCATTCTGCCCAACGGCAACACGTTCGGCCCGATGTTCTACGTCAATTTCTTCTTCACTCCGGACATGCAGATTACGGTCACCAACATCATGCAGCAGGTGCCCGCAATGGCCCCGCCGGGTGAATACGATTGGGTGCTAAGCGCCGGTCCGAACCAGAACATGGCGCTCGGGACCGATTCCTTCCCGTTCACCATCGTCGCCGCGCAAGCCGTGAACGGTTCAGCGAATCAATGGACCAGCGACGGCGAAGATAAAATCCTCGCCGCTGTGAATGAGGAAACCATCGTCGAAACCGGCACCACTCTGCCGGGCGAATTTGCCCTCAGCGCGGCGTACCCGAACCCGTTCAATGCGATGACCACACTCAACATCAGCCTGCCGGAAGCGTCCCAACTGAACGTGACCGTCTTCAATACCAACGGCCAGCAGGTCGCGGAACTGGCGAACGGTTCCTACACCGCCGGTACGCATGAGCTGTCGTTCAACGCCAACAACCTCGCCAGCGGGTTGTACTTCGTCCGTGCTGCTGTGCCGGGCAAGTTGAACCAGATGCAGAAAGTGATGCTCGTGAGATAAGCAGCGACTCCGAAACCGGCTGATTTATTGCCGGAACTGTTCGAGAGAGCAGAGAGCTTTTGTGCTGGATGATCGTCGATAATTGCACCTTCCTTGAGGGTGCAATTATCGTTTTACGGATCTCTGTCGCTATATTGCACGCGATTGAGTAGTAACCGACTGAAACACAGTTTTGTGAAACCCTGGAGACGATTCCGATGCGACGACTATCAGCCCTGTTTCTTATCGCAGCCCTGGTGTTTGGTTGTGGATCCGCGCACGCCTCCATCAGCTTCCAACCCGTTCCAGTTGCAAACCTCAGCGACGGCATTCTCGCCCACCCGATTGACATGGATACGGACGGCGACACGGACGTCATCGCCATCACCGAGTCCGGTGCCACGATGTGGTACGAACGCATCGAGAGCGGCGCGTTCCTGCTCCACACCCTGTCCACTGAACCCGCCTTCGACGCCTGGCCGTTCGACCTCGACGAGGACGGCGACATGGACTACATCTGGTGCCTGCAAAGCGGCGAGGTGATTGCCCGCATGAACAACGGGCTGCAGGAATTCAGCTCAGACACCCTCGGCACCCAGCTCTCCCCGATCTGCCCACGCGTAGCCAACTTGGACGACGACCCCGAGCTGGAAATCGCCGTCGGCAGCGAAGACTACTGGTATGGCGAGGTTGCCATCTTCGACCCGGTCGCACCGGGTGAATACACCGTTACGATGCTGACTGGCATGAACGGCCCGGAACCGGAACTGGCCGACATGGACGGTGACGGCGATCTGGATATTGTCTGTGCTGGCGGGTCGTACAGCACCGGAGTGTACACCAACGAGGGAAACCTGCAATTCACGATTCAGTACATCGACGGCGGCGGTGACGGCCTGATCGGCGTAGCAGATCTTGACGCGGACGGCGACAACGACATCGTCGTCGCCACCAGCTGGGAAGATCGCGTCCTCATCCATACCAACAACGGGAACGGCTACACCACGGAGACACTCACCGACATTCCCGGCGAACCGTACGGCATTCGTGTCGGCGATATCGACGGTGACGGGCGGGTGGATTTCGTCGTCTGGGGCTATATCTCCGTCGCCTGGATGCGCAACCGTGGCAACATGCAGTTTGACCGGCTGCCGGTCGGTGGCGACGAACGAGTCGACCACATCGAACTGGCCGACTTCGACCACGACTGCCGCCTCGACATCGCCAGCATCTCCGAGTACTCCAACGAGATCATCTTCTGGAACAACATCGAGCAGTTTGGATTCGAGACTGTCACCGTGGACGGCAGCATCAACTACCCGTTCCATGCAGACTTCGCTGACTTCAACAACGACGGCATCACCGACATTGTCGCCAGCAGCTACACCGGCGGGTATTTCCGACTCTACGAAAATGACGGCACCCAGCATTTCACCGAACATGACGTTTCCGGCTTCGACTACGCTGCTGATGTGGTCGCCGGAGATTTCGACGGTGACGGCGACATGGACTTCGCCGGCACAACCTCCGATCCCGACGCCGTCGTCTGGTTTGAACAGGCAGCCCCGTGGGCGTTCGCCACTCACTACATCTACACCAGCTACCCGTACGGCGGCATGGTTGGATTCATGAAAAAAGTGGACTGGGAAGGCGACGGCGACCTGGATCTGGTCGCAACCAATTCCAATTCTGACCGCGTGTTCCTGTTCCGCAACGACGGGAGCGGTACCTTCACCACAACGATCGTCGGTGCGCTCGTGGAAGCCTATTCCATCGATCCCGTTGACCTCGACCAGGATGGCGACATGGATCTGCTGGTCGGGCAGCTGGACCCCGCTGGCGCGATCAGCTGGTACGAAAACAACGGGGACGAAACCTTTACCCTGAACGTTCTGGTCAGCAGCAATGGTTACAGCTGCTCCGCCCTTGACGGCCTCGACCTGGAAGGGGACGGAGATATCGATATCGTCGCGACCACGGTCAACGGCATCCTCGCATTCTGGAACGACGGCGGGTCCTTCAGCGAAACCACGGTGGACCTGCAATACGACTGGCGCGACCATAGTATCGCGGACGTCAACCTGGATGGCTTGCCGGACATCTATGCCAGCGCGGACGGCGGCAATATCGCGGTCTGGCTCGAGCAATTACCGGGCGGTGGATGGGAACGGCATACCATCGCCACCGGTCTCGACTATCCGTACCACTGCGATGCGGGCGACATCGACAACGACGGCGACATGGACCTGATGACGGCCAACTATTACGGCCACACCTACACCCTGTTCATCAATGAACCGCACATCGGTCTCGACCAGGTCACCTTCTCGCTCGCGCCGAACAATGCACCGATCGTCGTCCCGCCCAGTGGCGGCCAGTTCAGCTACGCCGCGTGTATCGAACACAGCGCTCCGTCAGGATCCACCATCCGGGTCAACACCAGCGTGAAAGCGCCGAACGGTTTCACCTATCCGTTCAACAGCCGGTCGATTTACGTTCCTGAGGAAGGTCTGCTTGCGACCGATGTCCCCCTGACCCTGCCCTCCGGCCTGCCGCAGGGTGTGTACGAGTACATCGTCACGCTACGCTTGTACAGTATCACGCTCGCACGTGACAGCTTCTACTTCCAACGCACAAACACCGCTGCGGGTTTCGGCACCGAGATCGCCGAAACATTCGCGCCGCTTGAAGCACCGACCTCGTTCGGGCTGTCTACGGCGTATCCGAACCCATTCAACCCGACGACCACGATGGCCGTGTCCCTGCCGACAGCCGCCGAGCTGCAGGTTGACGTATACAATGTCACCGGCCAACGTGTCGCGAGTCTGGCAGACGGCACGTACCCCGCAGGCACGCACTCACTGACCTTCGACGCGTCATCCCTCGCCAGCGGGCTGTATTTCGTACGCGCCTCAGTGCCCGGAAAACTGAACCAGGTGCGGAAAGTGATACTCGTGAGATGAGACAGGAGACGCACACTGTCAACAGGATGTGGAAGGTGCTTCAGAAAGGCTGCATAGTTTTTTAGTAGGAGTTGTTTTTATCGGGACAGCGTTTTTAATGGGGACTGACGGTGGTTTTCCTGCAATAACAGGAGCAGATTATCTACCGTCTGTCCCCGTTTTTTGGGTTGTCGACTACCCGCCGAACTGCTGATCCACACCGGTCATCAACGGCACCACGATCATGTACGCAACGTACAGAAAACCGTTGAAGAACACCGTTACCACCGACCCGATCCAGACATACCCCCAGTAATCGTGCCGCTTTTCCTCGCTCATCTCCCCGCCACGCCAACTCAGCATCAGGTAGCCACGCCCGAGCACGAACGGCAGCGACCAGAGGAAGTACATCACGATCACACCGAGCACGCCCAGCGACATCACACCCTGCTCACGGGTCCACATCAGGAACGCGTCCTGCGGCACCATGCTCAGCCGCACGATCAAAACCAGCACAACCAACACTCCGGCGTTTACCGCCGCCCACGCCTTCACCCGTTCCGCCATCGCCATCGGCGGCAGCAAACCGCGCGTGAACCACGCATCCACCGCCGTCTGGATTACGTACGTCACCAGCAGCCAGGTGATGGTGGTGAGTGGAGAGACGTAGCCGGGCATAGGTTTTTCCTGCCAGTACCTGTTGAATCCAACCGTTGAACCGGGAAAGCTGACACCGTTACACGCTGCACGTGTCAATCATGAGACGGGTCGATGCGACTGAGGTTACCCTTTGCTTGTGCGAAGGACTCAACAGGCTGTCCGACCCTTCAGTTTTCCGGGCTGAGATGGGCAAGCTGTCCAGCTAGGCTTTCCCGGTACGAGATCTCGTCCTGGTGCAAGGTTACCGTCACCCAAAGTGGATCGTGCTGGACA
Organism: bacterium; assembly: GCA_020444425.1. Lineage (GTDB taxonomy): Bacteria > Electryoneota > Electryoneia > Electryoneales > Electryoneaceae > BMS3BBIN04. Next base: position 95,384 of record JAHLLB010000007.1, read on the forward strand.
TGGACATCCGCCGTAGTTGGCGTGTTCGTCATGTAGTACGTGCGGACCAGTTCGGTGCCGCGGTACTGCCACATCGTCGTGCCCCAGACCATCGCATACCGTGAGATGAATTCGAAGCCGAATTTGAACGACTCCCCCGGTAGCAGCGGAAGTGCGTATGCCTTCATCCGGTGATTTTTCAGGGGAAACGCGAACTCGTACGCCCGGACATTCCCCGGCAGCATACGCTGCACCGCGCGTGGACCATCGCTGCCGGAAGACGAAACCAGTGACGGCCGATTTTCCCGCAGCGACTGGTACAGGATCATGTCCCAGATTCCGCCAAGTTCCGCACGGGACTTGTTGTCTTCGAGGTCGTACGCTCGTTCGTATGTGGACACATGGATGACATCTCTGGGATCAATCACTACTGAATTGGGGGCCTTGCCGTAGTAACGGATGTTGAGGAGATCATCCCTGTTGGACTTGGTCTGAATCCAGAAATTCACTCCCTGCGCGACGTACATATCCAGGTTTTTTCGCAGGACCAGCACATACAGCATCGTGTCATTGTTCACCAGGCTGACCGAGGTCTTGTATTCGTCGAAGGTGTGACGCGGGTACACATCCCAGTCACGGATGTCACCGTCAATCTCAATCGCCGTCAGCTGCTTCGCACTGTCGAACGTCTGCCGGCATCCCGCCAGCAACGCAATCAACAGAATAAACAGCATCAGGGTGATTCTGTTCGTGAGGCGGTTCATTCGGAAATCTCCTTGCCAACGCCCTGCGCGACAGTCATTCGGTATCAGATCCGCCCACGCTTCAGCGGCATCGTCATGCAGCGCGCGCCGCCACGTCCACGCACCAACTCCCCGCCACGGAACTTCGTCACTTCGACCATCACATCTTCCAGCCCACGGATCGTGCGGCCGTTGCGGTCGTAGGTGATCACGTGCCCCGGCTTCAGCGCGAACGTGTTCGCGCCATCGTTCCACTGTTCACGCAACGCCTCGAGGATGTGCTCTTCCACGCTGTCGTACTGAGCACGATCGCCGCCGACGGTCACCGTGATCTCCGGCACCACCACGCCCAGCTCCGCCATCCCCTGGATCGCGTTGTCGTACCGTTTCGTCTTCCCGTCCTGGAACATCACTTCCAGCCACGGGCATTCGGTGTAGATCTCCTCCGGCGGGCCGGTGTACGTCGCGCCCAACCGTGCCACCTGCTCCCGCACCTCACCAACCACCCGCTGGTACAATTCCCGCTGCTCCCAGATGTACGGCAAGGTGACGATCTGTTGCCGGTCAACGAACGTCAGCAACGTGTCAAGATGCATGTATTCATGCCGTTTCGGGATATGCACCTTAAACAGCCGCTCGATCGACGTATGCTCGAACAAATACTCCGCCAGCATCGTCGCGCCACGATCGTTCGTGCGTTCCGATATTCCGACCATGACCGTGCGTTCGTCCGGAATCAGCACATCCCCGCCCTCGATCGTCGCCTCGGGGTCGTTGAGGATGCCGTCATACACCTCCACTCCGGCGAAGATCGGGTGACGGCGCACCAGCTCACGCATCAGGTACGCCTCCCGCTGACGAATCGGCATCTTCGGCGAGCTGATGATCAGCTTGTCGGTAATGAAAAACGACGGGTCGCGCATGAAGTACAGGTTCACCGTCGGCTCCAGCAACACCGTCTCGCCGAAACGGTAATGCGCCGGATAACCAATCACGAGATTCGTCGGCTGAATGCTGAGCGGGTTCATCCCCGGCGGTAGACCGTTCGGCGTCACCGCTTCGACAATCTCCGCGTGCTGCACCGGATCGGCGCAAACGTCCTTCAGCAGATCGAGGAAGTACAGCACCTCGATCCCGAGCGCACGCATCTTCTGGACAAAGCCCTTGTGCTCAGGGCGCGCGGTCTCGATGTCCAGAATGTCGTCACAGAGCATCGCTTCCCGGTTCCACGGGATCATCCGCCGGTGCTCCCAGCCAGGCTGATGCACCAGCACCTTTTCGAGTCGTCCGACTTCGCTGTAGACGCCGAGGTTCGAGCCGGCGGGCTGCGGGTTGCGGGCTGCGGTCGTGTTATTCATGAATTACCTGCGTTTGTCTGTAAACCAAATCTTCTAACGATTGTCGAGGGACCAAACATCCTACTTGGGTAGCCAGACTTCCAGTGCCATCCAGTTAATTGCGTGAAAGACAAATGATGAAACCGCTACGTAGTACAATACAGTTACAAGTTTATGCGGAATCCACAACCAGGCATATGATTCAGCCCATCCACCACCTAACCATTTTTTTAGCTTTTCTAATTTTTTTCTTCCTTCAATCCGATGTGGAGGAGAAACTCCGGATCTTTCCTCAGCATCTCGCATTGGACCTACGACAAAAGTCAACATACCACGAAGTATATTATATAGAATCAGAACACCTGTTGCCGTGAAATACCATAAACCTTTGTCAATACCCAGCAATAGTTCCCATACATGAGCTGATTTCCAATTCTGCTCGCCCTCGACTGTTAACCTGTCACGAACAGAGCGGATAGCTTCTCCAACAACACTTACTGTAGTGCTATCGCTTTGACTGATGGCATCAACACGTGTTATCGCCTCATTAAGAGCAACAACAACCGTTTCCTGAGTTCGCGATGCCGCTACCCATCCCGCCGCTTTCACGAAATAGGGTAATACGAACCCAATCAGCATGATCAGAGTAATAGCATAGCGTGGACCCGTGTAGTGACGTCGTAGTGTGGACCATCGATCTGGTGATCTGGGGGAAAATTTCGTCTCTCTTATGATTGTTTCGTCAAAACGCATCCCTGTCGCACCACGAAGGTCAGCTCCTTCGAAATGTGTCGTCCAAAGGATGGCATCATCAAATTTCGCTCGACGCAAATCTGTATTCTGGAATTCAGCTTCACGAAGATCTGTTTCGTGAAGATCCACTCCATGAAATTGTGAATTCTTTGCGTTAATTCCTGCCAGTCTAGCTCCTTTTAAATTTGAGTTTGTAAAAACTGATCCTTCAGCTTTAACCTCCAACAAGTCTGCATCTTCTAAATTTGAGTTTTGCAATATTGTATTGTTCATCTTCGCATGATATAGTATTACTGAACATAGTGAAGCTTTGTTTAATATTGCTTCACTCAAATTACTTCCCGTCAGGTCTGCGCCATCAATATTAATAGCAGTAAAATCCATATTTTTCAAATCTATATCTGACAAATTGCTGTATTGAGCCTTGATACTTTGTAAGTTATATTTATGTAGCAGTTCACTAGCACCTTTAGGTCCTTGACCCTCACTTATTCCCGGATTATATCTTCTAAATTGACTTAATCCTCGAAAATCAAAACCAGATAGATCAGGAACAACATCAGGGTTTTGATCCCTCCACTCATTCCATTTTTCAGGACCTTCCAAGAATTTCTTCAGATGATCCGGATTAGGTTCCGGTTTGGGATCCGAAAACTTTTCACCTTCCCAATGTTTCATACCGCCCTCCTGAATCTATCCGAGTATCAGCTTCGCTTCCCCCGCCTCCGATACCGATCCCCGGGCAGCCGCTGCACCAGCCCCTTCAATTCCAGCATCAGCAACATCGCGCCCAATCGGCTCGCGTCAACATTCAGCGTATCCGCCAGTTTGTCGGCGTGGATGCCGTCGACACGGTCCAGCGCTTCAACGATCCGACGTTCTTCGGGTGGGAGATCATCCGGCAGATCGTCCAACGCCAGCGATTCCTGGTCCGCCAGGAAACGATCCAGCTGCAACGGCCCGGCCAGATCTTCGAGCAAGTCGCCGGCATGACGGACAAACCCCGCCCCGCTCCGCAGCAGCCAGTTGACGCCCTCATGCCCACGCGACAACGGGTGTCCCGGCACGGCAAACAATGGCCGGTTCTCCTCCAACGCGTACCGCGCGGTAATCAACGATCCGCTCTTCGCGCCGGCTTCGACGACGACGACCGCGGACGACATTCCGGTGATGATCCGGTTGCGCATCGGGAAGTTGCGCGCTTCCGGGCCAGCGCCGAGGAACAGTTCGCTGACCACGGTTCCGCGACGCGAAATCTCGCCGTGCAGCTTGGTGTGCTGGCGCGGGTAAACCTTGTCCACGCCGCAGCCGAGCACTGCGACCGTCTGACCGCCTTCCTGCAACGCGCCCCGGTGCGCCGCGCCGTCAATCCCGAGCGCCATCCCGCTGACCACATTCACCTTCGCCTTCGCCAACCCCGCGCCGAGTTGATGCGAAATCTCGACACCGGCCTCGGTCGCGTTCCGGCTGCCGACAATCGCCACGGCACGACCGTCCGTTGGCAACTTCTCGCCGATCACAAACAACGCCGCCGGCGGATTGTGAATGTTGCGCAGCAGTTCGGGATACTCGTCATCGTCCGGCAACAGCACCCGTACGCCGAGCTTTTCCGCGCGTTCGAGCTGCTGTTCGCCGAATCTGTCGCCCTCCGCTTCACGCAGGCTGCGAACCGTCTCCGGACTCAGCCCGCCGACACGTTCGAGCGTGCCGTCGCTGGCGGATAACGTCATCCCCGCGCTGCCAAAGACCTCCAGCAGCTTGCGGACACGGGTCGCACCGACCTCGGTCGCCCGAAGCAGGGTCAACGTCGCCGCGCGTTCAGCGGTGCTGCTTGTGGTAGTCTGGTTCTCGTCGTTCACTGTTTTGTTGGGCAGGTTTATCTTTGCGAGACGCACTGTTTTGCTATGAGAAATACGTTAATCATGCGTCATTCTGAACGAAATGAACTACCCCGCAGCAAACTACGGGGTATCGACTACTCACAGCTCAAGTCGACTTTGATATAGCGGCTGGTAGTTAGCTTCTGTACCTTGGTTCATAACGTATTTTCTGATTGTATCTTCGTCACCGTGTGGACCTACGGTGGATATATAATAACCTTTTGTCCAAAATTCTCCACCCCAGAGATGCTTTTTGACTTTGGGTTGGCGGATAAACATTTCACGTGCTGTTATACTCTTTATAGTTCGTACTATTTTTGTAGCACTCATCGTTGGCACGGATTGCACTAAGAAATGCACATGATCTCTATCTATTCCAATTTCTATAAATTCTAGTTCATAACGTTTTTGGATCTCAAAGCAGATATCCTTTAATGTTAAATCTATCTCAGGTTCATCGAATACAACGCGACGGTATTTCGCTACACAGACAAGATGGTATAGCAATATTGATACGTTGTGTTGTTTTCGGATCAGCTCAGACATTCCAGAAGAAACCAACTGCAGCTGGCCGAAGCAAGCTTCGGGGCATCAACCGCATCGGAGTGAAGAAGATCCAGCCAATTCTACCTTTAAATAATCTGGATCTTCTTCACTTCGCTTCGCTACGTTCAGAATGACACACCGTGTTGCCGATAACCGATCGCTGATCATCGACTACCGATTACCGCCTACCGCCTACCGATTACCGATTACCGCCTACCGACTACCGATCACCGTTTACCGACTACCGACTACCGACTACCGATTACCGATTACCGCCTACCAAGCACCGGCTACTGATCATCATCCTCGTCCGGATCATCCTCGAATGCCCACTCCCACTCGGCTTCGTCCGCGCCATCATCCGCGACGTCACCCGCGATCTGATCATCCGGCAGACGCCACTGCACCGGCGGGGGCGGTGTCGTTTGCACCAGCTCATACAACTCCCGCACCAGCGTGTCGACGTTCTCCCCCGTCGCGCCGCTTATCCGCAATTGCTCCCCGGACCACGCTTCCCCGCCGAGGTCGTTTTTGGTGCGCACAACAATCCGTGGACGCGACAACAAGTCCGGGTTGAACTCCTCCAGCTCCTTGAGCAGCACGGCGAGTGTTTCGTCTGGTTTTTCGTCGAGCGCGTCGATCAGGATCGCCAGTACACGCGTCCGTTCCACATGGCTGAGGAACTGATGCCCCAACCCCTTGCCGTCCGCTGCACCTTCGATCAACCCCGGGATGTCGGCGACGACGAACGATTCGTACGATCCCACCTTGACAATCCCCAGGTGCGGGGTCAACGTCGTAAACGGATACGCCGCGATCTCGGGACGAGCTGCCGTGATCACGCTGAGCAGCGTCGACTTGCCGGCGTTCGGCAACCCGACCAGGCCGACATCGGCGAGCAGTTTCAGTTCGAGCCGCAACGGTCGCGTTTGACCCGGTTTGCCCTCGGTCGCTCTGCGGGGAGTGCGAAGTGTTGCGGTAGCGAAATGCGGGTTGCCTTTGCCGCCACGGCCACCCCCGGCGACAACCAGCTCCTGTCCTTCCTCGGTGAGATCACCGATCAGTTCGCCGGTCTTCGCGTCGAACACGACCGTCCCCGCCGGGACACGGATGATCGCATCCTTGCCCGACTTGCCTGAGCGTTTCGACCCCTGGCCATGCTTACCGTTTTCCGCTTTGATCACGTTTCGGTAGCGCAGATCCAGCAACGTGCCGAGCTGCGGATCCACCTTGAGCAGCACCGACCCGCCACGGCCGCCGTCGCCGCCGTCCGGGCCGCCCTTGGGCACAAATTTTTCACGCCGGAAGGAGACGATGCCGTCGCCGCCACGTCCCGCCCGAACTTCGATTTCTACTCTGTCGATGAACATGTGCGCAAGGTAGGCGTGCAGGTGGCGGGAGACAACGGATTCCGGCCTCATACTGAGACCGGAATCCGATAGAATTGCAGCTGTGGAGCTGACCACGCGCGGATGAAAGCGACCGTCATCCGGTACGCCTTACCGCATCAGAATCCCCAGCCGATTCCGACAACAACCTGGTCGGCGGTGCTGACGAACGACTGGTTCTGAATCAACTGGTACTCCGCCTTGAACGCGAGGTGCCGGATCGGCAGGAAGCTGAAGCCAGTGGACCAGGCATCACGGTCATAGCGTGTGTCCGGCTCGACACCTTCCGGCATTTCATGCTGCGTATCGTAAACTTCATAGCGCATGAACAGGTTCAGGTCGGCGTCTTCAAACCAACCCTTGCGCCAACGGTCCGGATACACATTCACCGAACCCTGCAGCGAGTACCCGACAAACTGCTTGGCGACACCGTCAAACATGAACGCATCTTCAATCGAGCCCATCGCGTAGAACCCGTGCAGCTTGAAACTGCGATAGCCCGTGCGGGCTTCCATGCTGACCATGCTGATGACGGTGTTGGTTTCCACACCTTCCACTTCCGTCGGCGTCTGCGTTTCACCCATGTAGCCAAACACGCCAACGCCGCTGTTGCCAATCGCGTCCGGCAACACGTCGAACTCGAGGTCGAGACGACCCATCACCGCCGGATTGGTGAAATCAGCGTTCTGCTCGAGATCATCACCGCCGAATCCATTGGACGGGCAGAAGCATTCACTCTGCAAGCCCTTGCCAACGATCGCCTGGTAACTCAAGCCCGCGCCGAGGTTGCCGAACACACCCGCGCCGTCCACCGTCCAGTTGTTCGGCACGATGTACGTTTCCACATACGGCTGCGACACACCGACATACCCGAGCGGCTGGAAATCAAGGTTGTGCCAAGACACCGGCACCGGCGCACGGCCAACCCGCAGGTTCAACTCGTCCACCATCGCCACTTCCAACCACAACTCGTCAACCGCGGCGATCCCTTCCGACTCCACGCTCGCAAAGGCGGCTTCCAGCCGCGTCCCGATGCTCAACCGTTCCGAAAGCTGGTAGCCAAGGTCCAGCAGAATGCCGTGCTGCTCTTCAAACGTGCCGACAGCACCACGGTCCCTGGCGAACAAATGCTCGCCATAGCCTTCCACATTGAACCGTTCGCTGACCGGGTGCATCTCATCACCCAGCGGACGCGGCTGCGGCGGCGTAAGGTTGGACCCTTCTTCATCCGCCGCGTACACCACTGCTGCAAGCGGAAGCAATGACACCAGGCAAACCGCAACAAAAAAGACTCTGTTTCGCTTCTTCATGGCCGACTCCACTGACTATGTTCCCCTCCCGGTAGCCGAAAACTGATAACTATGCACTAGCATTTTTATCAGTATTCAGGGGTAGTATACTCTCACAAACCTGATAACGCAAGTTTTAATCTTGATCATTCTTATAATCGGGGCCGTTTTGCCTCTCCGAGGCAACTCGGGATATCAACTTGGATTCGCGAAATTTCCAAGCAACTAAAATTTTCCCACGAAAACCTCGACTTCGCACGAATTTTCACATTATTGCAGCCAGATCGGTTCAAGGTTGCAGGGCACCGATTGACTGCAGCCACTGGATCGCCATCAGGGTATACCTCGTTTCCTCGGCGATGGATCGGGAAGAGATACTGGCCCCGCTGACCGCGTCAATCGCCTGTCCAACACGGATCCGGTCGGGTTGATTCAGTCCAAGAAACTGGTGCAAGAATCCATCAGTCTGGATTTCTCCGCCGTACATCGAACGGTATTCAAGCACCTTCATGGCTCGAAGGGTTCCGGAAGTGTCTACGGCCAGCGAGAAGGTGAAGGGTTCATAACGCCCCATCGCGTTTCGTTCCAGTGCCCAGCCGATGAGGTCGCTATGTTTGAAAAGGGAGGTAATCTTAACTGGAGAATCGTTCGGAGAATTCGGCAGACGCAGCTGTGCTTCATGTGCGAGTGAATCGTCAAGCGTCCATGTGGCCAGCGAGTCCACCCCGGGCCATAGCGCTTTGAGTTCAGCCAGACCCTGCGACGCGCAGGCATCGCTCCCCGGCATGCAGAGCGACGCCAGCACGATCAGTAGATACAGAGTAGCATGCCGCACTAGAACATCCATCCGATCCCCAGGTTGACCGCATTGGCGGGATCGTTGTCCGACGCATTGTCCAGTACCTGGTAATCGGCTTTTACGGCCAGCTTCGGAACGGGGAGGAACGTGATGCCGGAGGTGATTGCAGTACGGTTGTACTGCTCATCCGGCATAACACCGTCCGGCATTTTGTATTGCGTGTCGTAGCGTTCGAATCTGCTGAAAATGTAGAATTGCGCCTCTTCCAGCTTACCCGACTTCCAAACGCGAGGTAGCACATCAACCGCCCCTTCGACCGAGTAGCCGAAGAACTCTTCCGCTACTCCCGCCAACAGGTCGGCATTGTTGATCATCCCGAGCGCGACAAATCCCTTCAACTCGAGGAGGGAGATGCTGGTTGACAGGTCCGAGCTGATCAGGGTGACATCCACATCAAGATTCGGTTCAGTGCCTTTGTTCCCGTTGTTCGCACCACCCATGTACCCGAACACACCGACACGAGTCATCCCCAGCGCACGCCGTCCCGATCCAAGGCTGATATCCACACGCCCCATGAATGCGGGATCGGTGAACCCGGGACGTTCTTTCATCCGTCCTCCCCGAATGCCACTGGCAGCGCTGAATCCGGACGCGTCCAGCCCATTACCGACATACACCTGGTACCGCGCACGCCGCCCCAGCTGCCCAAACACTCCGACTCCGTCCACTGACCATGTTGAAGGCACGATCACCTGGTCGACAAATGGTCGCTCGACACCGTGGAACGTCGGTGGTTCATGGTACATGTTCACCCAGGAACCCGGTGCCAGCACACGACCTGCGCGGATGTTGAATGGTCGTGCGATCTGGAAATCAACAAGGAACTGTTCCAGCACCACGTCGCCATCGCCATCGTTCACATAGGCGTGTTCAACTTCGAGCTCACTGCTGAACTGAATCCAGTCCGCGAAGGTGTAGCCGATACCGATGACAAAACGGTGAACGTCGCTGAATTCACCCGCCGTGCCCTCTACCCCGTTGAAATGGTGCTCGCCATAAGCTCCAATCTGAAGCGGGCTGACCGCTTGAAACACGTCCTCCGCAGCTTCTCGAACCGGCTTCGGCGCACGACGCCTGGATTGGTCGTCATCTGCCGATGCACCCGCAGGAAAAGCCAGCATCAACGTCACACCCGTAAAAACAATCCCCCTCAGCATGCTTGTCAGCATCTACCAGGTCTCCGGTTATCCATCTGAAATCAACGAGATCCGCATGTCGCGGATACGGTGGTAGACTTGCCTACCAATTGCGGGATATTTTACCAATCAGATCGGAGGTGAACAAGTGAAGAGAGGCACAAAAAGGCGTGTTAACGTTAAAAAACAACACACTAAGTTGAGGAATCTTACTCTGGCCCAAATTGGTGTCCCCTGTCTTCGGACCACAATAGGACAGGGGATTGAGCCATTCGCGTGAGTGTTCGCGCTATTTGAGTCCCAGCGCGGTCAGCTTCTTGTGCAGGTGTGTTCGTTCCAATCCGATCCGGCGCGCGGCTTCGCTGACATTGCCGCCGGTCGCTTCGAGCACCGCCTGCAGGTAGCGTTTTTCCGCCTCCGCACGGACTTCCGACAACGGCGTCCCGATTGGCGGAAGTTTACCCTCGGACGCGCTGTCGCCCGCGCCACGCATCGACCCGGACGCGTTCCGCACCTCCGGCGGCAGATCGCTTTCCTCGATCACCTCACCGCGTGCGAGGATCGCCACCCGTTCGATCACATTGCGCAACTCACGCACATTCCCCGGCCACTCGTATCGTTCCAACGCCAGCCGTGCCGGTTCGGACAGGGTTCGTTGCGGCAATCCGGTCTGGTGGAACTCGTCGAGGAAATGGTTCGCCAGCAACGTGATATCGCCCTCGCGTTCGCACAACGGCGGCAGTTGCAACACCAGCACCGCGAGCCGGTAGTACAAATCTTCACGGAACCGGCCCTCGGCGATCTCATGTTCCAGGTCACGGTGCGTCGCGGCGATCACACGCACATCCACCTTTTCCGTCTTCGTCGACCCGACCGCCTCAAATTCGCCTTCCTGCAGCACACGCAGCACCTTCGCCTGCGCCTCGAGCCCCATGTCGGCGATTTCGTCGAGGAACAATGTGCCAGTATCCGCCTGCTTGAACGTGCCGATCTTGTCCTTCAACGCGCCGGTGAACGCGCCCTTGACATGCCCGAACAGCACCGACTCGACCAGTTCCTTCGGGATCGCGGCGCAGTTGACCTTGATGAACGGTTTCGCGAGCCGTTGCGAGCCCTCATGCACCGCCCGCGCGACCAGCTCCTTGCCGGTGCCGGATTCGCCGAGTACCAGCACACGGCCATCCGTCGGCGCGACACGTCCGATCCAGTCCCGCACTTCCGCCAACTGCGGGCTGTCGCCGATGATCGTGCCCTCGCCGGGCAGTTCGGCGACCTTTTTTCGCAGACGCCGGGCCTGTAACGCATTGCGCAACGTCTCCAGCACCCGCTCCCGCTCGAGCGGCTTCTCGAGGAAGTCGAACGCGCCCCGTTTCACCGCTTCGACCGCGTCCGCCATTGTCCCGTGCCCGCTGATCATCACCACCGGAACGTCCGCATAATGCGACTTGATCTCCTCCAGCAACGTGAGATCCTTCAGGTCCGGCAACTTGAGATCGAGCAGTATCGCGTCCGGCGAGGATTTCGCCAATTCGGCACGTGCTTCCTTCGCCGATCCGGCCTCGGTGGTGGTGTAGCCATCCGCCTCGAGCACCATGGTCAACGTGCGGCGGATGTTCTTCTCGTCGTCGATGATGAGGATGGTGAAGTTGTCGCTGGGCATGGTCCGGTCCGGTTGTTACTGGAACAGCTGGAAGGTAGCGCGCGGAATCCGCTCACGCGAGTGGATGAGGCTCAACGGGTAACGGGCACCGGACGGCGGACTGCGGACGGCGGGCAGTGAGATGTGAGATCTGCGTGTGCCCCGACGAGCTTGCTCGTCGGGATTATTCGCGCTTCAACATCACTTCATGCCCACGACATTTATGTCGTGGTTCATCCGCCATTTCCAGTTTATCCGGGGACATCTGGCGTGTGCCCCGACGAGCTTGCTCGTCGGGATTATTCGCGCTTCAACATCACTTCATGCCAACGACATTTATGTCGTGGTTCATCCACCATTTCCAGTTTATCGGGGACATCTGGCGGCACTCGTCGTGGGTAGACCGATGTGAAAAAACTGGCAGTCCCACTCCGATCCCTCGACGAACCGCACGATCTGTACCGACAGGTGTCCCCTTCACTCAACGGCTACCGGCTACCGTTTATTGAAAACTTGAACGATCCCTGCTGGCGGAGCCATGAGGGGGCATGTGAGAGGACACCTTCGGATCATCCCGACGAGCAAGCTCGACGAGGCAGACCTTTCTATCACGCCGGCGACGTCCCCGGCCGTAGCACGGAACGCTTGTCAATGAGAACATGGTCCCCGAGAGCGCTTTCTTGCGCGAGACGCATGTTCGCATACCCTAACCCTTTGCGTTCGATGAGTCTGCGATTATCTTCTTACTCCATTGTGACGGATCGTGCGAACGGCCAAGTTCTTTTCACCTCTTCGTGTGCAACACAAACTTCAGATCATAGACCAGAGCTTTTGAGGAGAACCCATGAGCGTCGGGATTGTCGGCTGGGGATGCAAACTCCCACGGAACCGAATCAAGCTGGAGACCATCGCTGAAGTGTGGGGGGCGGACGCCCCAAGTTACAAAAAGGGCCTGCTGCTGTATGAGAAGTCCGTACCGGGTCCGGACGAAGACGTGATCACCCTCTCTGTCATCGCCGCGCGTCGCGCCCTGATGCGCGCCGGCATCGACCCTGAGAAAATCGGTGCGTTGTACATCGGGTCGGAATCACACCCGTACGCCGTCAAACCATCCGGAACCACTGTCGCCGAAGCCATCGGCGCGGGTCACGATACCCATTGTGCCGACTTCGAATTTGCCTGCAAGGCAGGATCGCAGGCGATGTACGTCGCCCATTCGCTGGTCAAGGCCGGCGAGATGGACTACGCCGTCGGTATCGGCGCGGACACCTCACAGGGCGCCCCGGGCGACGCGCTCGAGTATTCGGCCTCTGCCGGCGCGGCCGCCTTCATCATGGGCAAGGACAAAGTCGTTGCGACCGTTGACTTCACGCATTCGTGGATGAGCGATACGCCGGACTTCTGGCGCCGTGAGTACGAACACTATCCGCAGCACGCCGGCCGTTTCACCGGTGAACCGGCCTTCTTCCGCACCACAATGGGCTGCGCGAACGCGTTGCTCGAAAAGTCCGGCATGAAGCCCGAAGACTTCGACTACTGCGTCTTCCATCAGCCGAACGGCAAGTTTCCGCAACGTGCGGCGAAAATGCTCGGCTTCGACGTTACGGGCGACGGCTTCAAGACCGGTTGGCTGACCCCGTGGCTGGGCAACACCTATTCCGGCGCGAGCCCGATCGGCCTGAGCGCGATTCTCGACGTCGCCAAGCCCGGCGACAAGATCTTCATGGTCAGCTACGGTTCCGGCGCGGGTTCGGACGGGTTCATCTTCACCGTCACCGACGAGATCACTGCGCTGCAGGACAAGGCGCCGCATACGCGTCCGCAGCTGGATGAGGACAAGCACTACCTGAGCTACGGCCAGTACGCCAAGTTCCGCCACAAGATCCTGCGGAATTCGTGACACCGTTGACGCCCGGCGAATGGCTGATCGGCATTGGCGGGGTGGTGGCGTTGATCGGCGTGTTTGCCGGTTTCTGGTGGCTTTGGACCTTCGAGTCCAAAGTGGAAAAAGCACAACCGTGGACCTACTGGACCACGTTCGCGGTTGTCGCCTGGGTCAACTACCAGATCTTTGAGAGATTTGGTTTGCGGCCGATCAGTTTGTTCTGGCTGTTCAGTATCGCCGCCGCGCTGACACTCATCATCCCACCGGCTGTTGGGTGGTTGTGGAAGCAGATTTCGGGTGACTGAGGGATGCCGCTGAGCACCCCTGAATGGAGATACAGATGAAGAAACTGATCATTTTCGCCGTCGTGGCGGTTGTCCTTGCACTGCTGGCGAAGGTGTGCGGAAAATACTGCCCGATAACGTGCAGCAAGTCGTGAACAACGAGTAGCCGGTCATGAGTCGCAAGCGCTGGTGGTTGATTGCCATTCTTTCCATGGTCATCATCAACGGAATCCTGTGGTTGTGGCTGGGGCCGCGTGGGGGATTTGGCTTGTTCTTGTTCCTGCCGTTCATCTTTTTCGGCCGAGCACGGGACGACAACTGATTCGATGAACTCAGGTGTATGCGTATGGTGAGTCCAACGGACCAAACTCCTCCGATCATCACCTGGTGCACGGAGATCGTGAAACGGTGGGACGGGCGTGACGAACGCTTTTTCATCCTCACGATGAAACAGGGCGAACGCCAGATCCTGAGCTTTCAGATCAGCGAAACCGAAGCCCGGGAGAGTTACCAGATCGAGATCCGGGACCATGAGTGTCCCTGTGAACGATTGGCAAGCGCTGTACTCAACGGCTGGTACACGGAAGTGAGACGACTGCGGGGATAGCCGGCCGATGGACGTACCCGATTACGAAGCACTGCATGAGCAGATCATGACAGTGGTGCAGGGCATGCCGGTCTGGCTGAAGATCCTGCGCTACCTCAATGTCGCCGCGTTCCTCGCACTGGCGGTGTGGATCTGGCGCAGCAGCGTGCTCGGAAGTGTTTGGTGGAACGTCCTTATCTTCGCCGGCGGACTGGCGTTCACGGCGTGGGTAAACATTGAAATCTGGATCTTTGCGGGACGGCTCGATATCATCGGCCTGCTGCCCTTCCTGCCGCTGGTCTACGTCGGCGGGAAAACGATCCAGGACCGGATGACTGGATAAGGGCTATGGGCTATGGGCTATGGGCTATGGGCTATGGGCTATGGGCTATGGGCTATGGGCTGTGGGCTGTGGGCTGTGGGCTGTGGTCTCAGGACTCAGGACTCAGGACTCAGGGAATGTGCCCCTGATGGCTCTGCCAGCAGGGATGATCAAACGTCTATAGACCGGAAGTGGTTACACACGCGTCATTCTGAACGGAACGAAGAGAAGTGAAGAAGATCGAGGTTTACTAAAGGTTATTTAATTGTTTGTAAGCTGGACCTTCTTCAGCCGTAAACAGACACGGCTTCAGAATGACGTGATTCGAACGTTGCATGATCATAGCATAGTGTCAGTTGTTTATCTGATTTGCAACGGACTGATCAGAAACGAAAAACTTCAGATACAGCAGAACAGAAACGAAGGGGAATGACGATGCGGGATGTGGCGGTCATCGGCATCGGGATGACAAAGTTTGGCGAACTGTGGGAACGCAGTTATCGCGATCTGTTCGTGGAAGCGGCCAAAGGCGCGATGAAAGACGCCGGCGTCGACAACCTCGACAGCATGTACATCGGCTGCATGTCCGGCGGACTGTTCGTCGGCCAGGAACACATCGGCAGCCTGATGGCGGATTATCTCGGCGTGGCACCGATCCCGGCGACACGCGTCGAGTCGGCCTGCGCTTCCGGCGGAACAGCCATCCGGTCGGCGTGGATCGAAGTCGCCTCCGGACTGAGCGACGTCGTGCTCGCGGGCGGTGTGGAGAAGATGACGGACGTGGACGGCGGCATGGCAACCTATGCCCTCGCCACTGCGGCGGACGCCGAGTACGAAGGCTTCCACGGCGCAACTTTCCCCGGCCTGTACGCGATGCTCGCGCACGCGCACATGGACAAGTATGGCACAACCTCGGAGATGATGGCGCATGTCGCGGTGAAGAATCACGCGAACGGCTCGCTGAACCCGAACGCGCAGTTCCCGGCGAAGATCACCGTGGACGGCGTGCTCAACAGCACCATGGTCGCCGACCCGCTGCACATTCTCGACTGCAGCCCGGTCACCGACGGCGCGGCGGCCGCGATCCTCGCGCCGGTTGACCTCGCCAAGAGCATGGGCCTGCCGATTATCAAGATCCTCGGCGTTGGCATGGCAACCGACACGCTCGCATTGCACGCCCGCAAGGAGATCACGCACCTCGGCGCCGTCGCGACCGCGACCAAACGCGCGCTCGACCTCGCCGGTGTCAGCATCAACGACATCGACTTCTGCGAAGTGCACGACTGCTTCACGATCGCGGAAATCGCTGTGCTCGAAGCCATGGGCGTCTACGAACCCGGCAAGGCCGGTCCGGCGTCGATGGCCGGCGAAACCGCCCGTGACGGCAAGTTCCCGGTGAACCCGAGCGGCGGCCTGAAGTCGAAGGGTCATCCGGTCGGCGCGACCGGCGTGGCGCAGATCGTCGAGCTGGTCAAGCAGCTCCGTGGTACCGCCGAGAACGGCCGCCAGCTGGCCAAGGCGAACCGTGCCCTCGCGCAGAACATGGGCGGCTCGGGCGGCTCCAGCGTCGTGTCGATTCTCGAGGCGATGTAAAGGTGTCATCCTGACGACCGGCGCCAGCCGGGCGAGAAGGATCTTGTCGAAGACATTGAATTGTAAGGAGATAAAGCGATGGCCCAGACATTAACCGGCCGGGTGTGGCGTGAACAGCCGCAACGGTATCGCATGATCGCGAACAAGGACACCGAAACGGGAGAAATCTACTTCCCGCCGCGGCTCGTCGCGCCGGGCAACCTCGACGCAACGTTCGAAGAGGTGCAGCTCAGCGGCAGCGGCAAGGTGGTGACGTTCACCATCATCCGTGTCGCGCCGACACCATACGCCGACCTCGCGCCGTACGCACTCGCCGTGGTCGAGACAGAGGACGGCGTCCGCCTGACCTGCCAGCTGACCGACCTCGACGTTGACGACGTCAAGATCGGCATGCCGGTGCAGTTCGAGTTCCGCAAGCTGTACGATGACAACGAGGCCAGCGTCATCTACTACGGCTACAAAGCCGTGCAGGTCTGATCGTATGCATCCGAACGGCGCCGGTGATTCCGGCGCCGTTTTTGTCGGAGTCCACAATGAAACGCTGGCACTCGATTATCGTGGTAGACCTCATCGTTTTTGTTACGCTTGCATTACCTGTCTCAAGCCCCGCCGGCCGTTTCTTCGACGGCTATTCCATCGCGTCAGACCACATCAGGTGGAGCGGCAGGGAAGGCGACAAGCCGAAGCGCACCATCGACGTGCAGGTCTACGACCGGTACGACGAGGACAAGCTGCGTGAGCTCGTCTTTGCCATCAGCGCGTGGGCCGACACATCCAAGCCGTACGATCAGACGCTTCAGATGTACGGCGAACAGATGTATCAGCTACTGACCGTGTCCGGCGACACCCTCTACCCCACCCCCAGCATCGTGTTTCACTACCCTGAGTACATGCCGCCCGACCCGCAGATCTACGGCACCGGCGCGTTGACGACCGATCCCGACACCGGCGAACGCACCGCGCGTGTTCACATTCTGGGGATGCAGGCGGATCAGGTCGATCAGATCCGGCAGGAACACGTCCGGCCCGTAGGATGTGTCGGCTCCTATTTCAGCGAGTGGTCGGCATCGTGGTACGACATCATCAAGCGTGACGGCAAATGGTACATCGGGGGCGTCGGACCGCTTGTCCAGGAGAACGATTCAACCTTCAATTTCGTCATCGAGGAAAATGGACATCGAACCGTGATGGAAACTTTCCAGCTTCTGAATGGCGGTGACGTGCTATACGTTCCCGGCGGTGATGGCATCCCTCCGGATTACGCCCGGTTGGTCAAACCCTGATCCACCCTTGTGCTACCTGCCTTTCGGGTGGTCGGCTTCCCGAGGTCTCCTCCACAGAGTCATGCCCGAAAAAAGTCCTGTAACTATCTCTCCCGAGTTCGCGTCTACTAAGTACGGAACGTGGGTGCTGCGCGACGTCTGACATCCAGTTTTTACCAGGAGATACGACGATGCGTACACAATCGATGATGTTGATGGCCTGCCTGGTGTTGGTGCTCGCAGTTGCGGCACCGTCCCTCGCCAACAATCCCCTCCCCAATGAGAGGGCGTTTTACGCCGTGGATGATGACACGGTATTCCACCCGGTACCGCTTCCGGTGGTCAAGTCTTTGCCGTTCTTCCAACCCTACCTCCCGTGGATTCCGATTCCGCTCCTTCCGGAGCCGGGTATCGATGACGGACCGTTCCAGCGGTTGGTGAAGCCGGTGACGAGTACAAGTCCGAAGCACGCGCGTTAACCCGGCACCGTCGGGAACACGGCGTCGCACCAGGGTTGTTGTGGATCATGGCGAACTCTGTTCATGACCTGCAATTGCCCTGTCCGGCTCCCGGGGGCTCTCAATGTGCTCCCTTCGTAGTAACCCAGCGCACGAACCCGTCGTCACAGGGGCGTAGATGGGTGAACAACAGGGCGCGACAACAGCCGACCCTGAAGAGGAGAGAAAGATCATGTTTAAGAAATTGACCATCATCACCTTGATGATACTCGTTGGACTGAGCAGTGTGAGTTTTGCAGCCGAGAACGCCGTCACCGCAGCCACGAAGGCCACCGCCGCCACCGTCGCGGACGCAACCGTTCCGATGCGTGAGATCAACATCCATGACACCTTCGACCAGTGCTGTGAAGAGTTGAGCGATACGTTCTTTCTGCACCCGATGCAGGTGAACTTGCTGAACGGCGAAACCGCCGCGACGCTCGACGTACCGGAACAGGCCGAGGTCAAGATGGTGCTGTACGATCGTCTCGGACGCGAAGTCCTGACGCTGCATGATGGCCAGTTGAACGAAGGACGGCACACGTTCGTCTTCCGTGAATACCGGCTGCCGATTGAAACCTTCTACCTGCGCGTCACGTACCAGAGCGAGGACGAATTCGTCAACAAGCGTGTTTTTCTCTGATCCCTGACGTATCCCTACAACAAAGCCCCCGGCGAATCCGGGGGCTTTGTCATCTCTTGCATGTGCCCGTCACCTGGGCAAATTCGATTTCAGATCGTCGAAACGCATCAGCACCAGCTCCCCCATTTTTTCCGTGGTGATGTGATGCATCACGTCCACCTGCGTGTTGTCCATCATTGTGGTCAGCGTTGCCTCAACACCCTCCAGCGTCCGCCCGCTGATGTACGTCCGGGTAACACTCTCCCGCAGCCGGCAACCCCGGCAGAACGAGGTTTTACCGCATCCGCCCGGCAACTCGGAGTACGCACACTCAACCACCACCCCGCCGAGTTTGTCAACAACCTCATATTCCGATTTGCCAAGCAACGTCAGCGCGCGCTTATTTGCAGCAAGCACTACGACATCATCATCCACAACCATGACAGGGAACGGCAGCTTCTCGAGGAACTCCTGAATCGTGTGCGATTCGGGACGGATCAACCGTTTCGAGCAATCCCCGCAGATGCCGTGAGTGATGCTACTCGGATCATCCAACGCGGTCGCCGTCGGCTCCATTTCCGCTTCACACCACGAACAGACTCGACGCATACCTCGACACCTTATCTCTTCTTGACAATCCTGCCACGCCGACTGGTATAACTATTTCAGGTACTCTACGTGCAATATGGTACCCGCTAAGTAGTTATTCAATCACTACCTGGGTATTTCTTGTTGTGGTCTCCCCGATCACATTCTTATAATCGTATATAAATACAACAGGATAGATTACGACTGCAGGAGAGTTCACCATGGCTAAACGTTGGCGGCATCCGACAACACCTCCAGGTTACGACAGCCTGATCGCCAGTGTTGAGATGAGCTTCATGTGTGGCGCGTGGCACGGCAAAAACCTCAACAGCGCGTTCAAGGGCGTGGACGCAGGCACCGCACACCAGGCCGTCCCGGGACGCAGTAAAACCATCTGGCAGATCTGCCTGCACTGCGCGTACTGGTGCTACCGGGTGCGGGTCAAACTCAGCGGCACCGGGCAGGGCAGTTTTCCCCGCAAGGGCAGCGATTGGCTCGAACAACCGGCTGAGGCAACCGAAACACAATGGAAAGCGGATCGCGAGCTGTTGCGGAAGGAATACACCGACCTGCTCGATACCCTGGCCGGGATGCGTGACGGGGAGATCCAGCCTGCCGTACCTGATGATGAGCTCGAATATTTGGTCACCGGTGCCGCGTTTCATGCCATCTACCACGCCAGCCAGGTGGCGCAATTCCGGCTGTTGTTGCGCAAACAATAAGCGGTCGGCCAGACAGATGCGAGATCGCCACGCGGCTTGATTTCCCACGCGCGTACATTGTCCCACAGGCACGCTGACCGTACCTTTCGGCAACCAGACAGCTGACAAGGATCGTGATGAAAGCCTTCCGCACACTCAGTTCCAATTACTCATGGGCGCTCGATGAACTCGACTGGCCGGTCACCAGCGAGGTCGGTCCGGGCTTGTCCGGCGTGATCGCCTCCGCAACTCGAGTCAGTTGGCTCGACCCGTCCAGCGGCACGCTCGAATACCGCGGAGTGCCAATCGAACGGCTGGCCGGAATGCACAGCTACGAGGAAATCGCCCACCTGCTGATCACCGGTAACGAACCGGCTGACGACGAAGCCGCGTTTTCCACCTTCCGCGACAACCTGCGCGCCAGCCGCGAATTGCCGGAAGACGTCATCGCGTTGATCCGCGCGATGGATCCCGGCATCCACCCGACTCGCATGCTGCGGGCCGGTGTGTCCGCACTCGGGTGCCATGAAATGACCGTCGAAGACGATCTCTCCGGCGACCGTCACTGGCGCGAGCTGCGCATCATTGCACAAATTGCGGCGCTTGTCGCCCAAATCGCCGCGCATCGCACCGGACGCGGGCCCGTGCTGTTCCATGCCAACTACGACATCGCACACGAGATGCTGCGCGCGTTGCAGGATCGTGACCCGGACCCGGAAGACGTCCATTCGCTCGACCTGCTCTGGGTGCTGTTCGCCGATCACGGCCTCGACGCACCCACGTTCACCTCGATGGTTGTCGCCAGCACCCTCGCCGACCCCTACTACAACGTCGTCGCCGGTCTGTCCGCCCTGCGGGGTGACAAGCTCGGCGGAGCAGGCGAAACGGTGCTCGAGCAGATCCTCGGGCTGGAGGATCCGGAAGCCGCACGGCTGTGGGTCGCCTCGACCATCGCTTCCGGCGGACGCATCGGCGGCTTCGGCCACCGGCTGTACCACATGCCCGACCCGCGCGTCGTCATCCTGCGCAAGGAAGTCGCCGCCCAGGCCCGGCGTAAAGGAACGCCTGAACTGTTCGACATCGCCCGCGCCGTCGAGGATGAAGCCCTGCGTCAGCTGGCACCGCGCGGCGTGCATGTCAACATCAACTTCTACGCCGCACTTTTGTTCCACTTGATCGGCGCGGACAAGCCGATGCTGCCATGTCTGTACATGGTGGGACGCATGGCCGGGCTGATGGCACGTGTACACGAAGAGCTGGAGAATCCACGACTCTACCGCCCGCTGGACCGATATGTCGGCCACCCGATCCGCCGCATCACCCGGGGGGCGGAAAAATGAGACCGTACACCTCAGGCTACCAGATCCAGACCTACAACCGCGGCCTCGAAAACCTCGTCGTCACGGATACCCGTGTCGGCCAGATTGACGGCAAGAACAGCCGCCTGATGTACCGTGGCTATCCGCTTGACGAACTGGCCGATTGCTGCACGTTCGAGGAGGTCGCGTACCTCATCCTGCACGGCAATCTGCCCACTCCGCAGGAAGCCGCGATGTGGGATGAGGAGCTGAAGAACTGGCGCACGCCCCCGCAGGAAGCGTTTGACGCGCTGAAATACATCCCGTCCAACGCTCACCCGCTGGCGCAGTACCGTACCATGCTGACCATTGCAGCCTGCCACATCCCGGAAGCGTCACGCACCGACATGCAGGCCCAGTGGCGGCGTCCGGCACGCATCCTCAGCTGGTCGGCGGCGCTGGCCGCCGGAGCGATCCGGCACCTCAACGGGAAGAAACCGTTGCCGCCAAAAGATCACTTCGGCTTCTCCGCGAATTTCCTCTACCAGGCGCTGGGACACCGGGTGAACGAACACGAAGAAAAAGCGTTCGACGTCAGTCTGATCGTGCAGGCCGAGCACGGACTGCACGCCGCCGCGTTCGCCGCGCTGATCGTCATCAGCACCGGCGCTGACCTCGGCTCAGCGGTGCTGGCGGGCATGGGCGCGTTGTCCGGTGTGCGGCACGGTGGCGCGAACCAACTCGCCTTCGAGGACTTGGCTCAATTTGATCAGGCGAAGGAGGCACGCACCTGGGCGCAGGTAAAAGCCGCCGGCGGCTACCGGTTCCCCGGGTATGGCCACCGCATCTACAAGTGTCCGGATCCACGGGTACGTGTGCTCGAACCGTATGCCAAGAACCTGCTCGCCGACAAGGGCATGACCGACCGCTGGAGGGTGTACGAGGCCGTGCGCGGTGAGGTTGAATCCGCCCTCGGACCGAAAGGCATCTACGCCAACGTCGACAGCATCACCGGCCTCGTCTACGCACCCATCGGCCTGCCGGTGAGCTCGTTCCCGATTCCGTTCTGCCTCGCAATCCAGACTGGATGGATGGCGCATTGCCTCGAGTACCAGCCGCGCGGAGCGATGATCGAACCCGGAGCGGTGTACCTGAAAGACCAGTAACCACGGAATAAACGGAATAAACGGAAAGGAAACAACGGATTGAACCGCGAAAGGCGCGAAAAAAGCGAAAGAAAGGATAAAAGAAATACCTAATGCTAAATAGAAAAACAAAAATAATAATGATTGATAATACAATTGCTTTAAATGATTTTTAAACATTTATACTAACTATTTTCTTTAAATCTATTTTTATTAATAAGTATTTATGCTTAATAAGTAATTTTCTAGTATTTGGTAGCCGTTTTCTTTTTCAATCATTCAGATTTGTTTTTTCTTTTGCAGTTACCAATCATTTCAGGTTTTTTTCGCGCATTTCGCGGTTCAAAAAGTCTTTTTCCGTGTGTTCCGTGTATTCCGTGGTTGCAAGAGAATCAGTGAGAGGAGCATGAACCCGTACGCCATACCCGCGCTGATCGCTGCCGTCCTGCTGTACACCCTCGAGCTGGTCGGCTGGCTGTTCCGGACCAAGGAACGGGTGAACGTTGCATTCGCCCTGTTCGCTGGAGCATTCGGTACCGATGCGCTGGTCAATTTCTTCGTGCTCAACAACTGGGACCACCCGGACGCGTCCCAGTGGATCCCCGTGCTGATCGTAACTACCGTGCTCGCATTGGCGGGGACGATCTATTTCATTATGGTGCTCACCGGGCATGACACGCGGCTGAACGATCGATTCCTCGGCATTCCACTCAAGTACAACCTGATCTACCTCGGCATCGCCATTCCGGGAATCATTCTCTACGGAACCTTCTCCAGCAACATGTTTGAGAGCATTTCGCTGACCAACACCGGGCTGAACGTCGACTACGGTCCGTACGGCTGGCTACTGGCGGTGGTGATGATCCCGCTCCCGTTGACCGTCTGGCCGATGCTGTTCCGTGCGATCCGGGAAGCGGACGAAGAAGCAGACAGGCATTTTCTCACGCTCAACACGATCGGCCTGGCGGTGCTGATTCTTGCGCAGCCGGTCTTCGAGCTGTTGATGGTCCATTTCAGCTTTACCGGCCAGTTCCTTAGTTACGTCGGCGCGGCAATCGGCGCGATTTTCTTCCTGATCGCCATCGTGCACCATCAGTTCGACCGGATCGAAGCCCTGAATCTCGGTCTCGAACAAAAGGTCGCAGACCGCACCCGTCATCTTCGTGACGCCCAGGCGCGGCTGGTCCAGTCGGAAAAAATCGCTTCCCTGGCACATCTCGTCGCCGGGGTCGCGCATGAGTTCAACACCCCGCTCGGCGCGGTCAAATCGAGCACCAAGACCGTTCAGGTTGCCAGCGCGTCGCTGGACACTCTGCTCGAGCAACCGGACTCTGAGGAAAATCGCAAGAAAGCCGCGCGGATTCTGAAGAGTATTCAGTCCGCGGTCAAGGTGGTGCAGACTGGATCCAACCGGATCGCCACGATGGTCAACCGGCTCAAATCTTTCGCGCATCTGGATGAGCCCGAGATCCAGACCTTCGACCTGCACCAGGGCCTCGAGGATTCCATCACCATGCTGTCACGAGGCTGGGAAGACCGGATCACCATCGAGAAACAGTTTGGCGAGCTGCCGCGCATTCTCGGCTTCCCGGTGCTGGTGAACCAGGTCTTTTTTAACACGTTGACCAACGCGATCGAATCGATCAAGGGCGAAGGCTTCATTCGGATCGAAACGGGTGTCGAAGACGGTCATGCCGTCGTCCGCTTTAACGACAACGGATCCGGCATCGCCGAGGAACACCTCGCCCACATTTACGACCCCGGCTTCACCACCAAGGGCCCGGGTGTCGGCATGGGACTGGGCCTGGCCATCGCACACAATGTGATGGAACAGCATCAGGGCGAAATCGAGATCCACAGCACTCGCGGTGAAGGCACGACGCTCATCCTGAGCTTCCCGCTCGACCTGACCCCGGACCGGCTCAATCTCGGCCCGTATTCGGCGACCATTCAGATCCCCCACGACGACAATCAACGCGACGTGCAGGAGTGACCCATGCCCCGCCCCGCAGACCTGCGAGATCATGGCTTCAAGGCGACCATCTTCAACCGCATCCGGGAAGAAATCGATGCCCGTTCCGGCTCCGGCGAAGCGCCGATTGCGCTGCATGTCGGTGACACATATTCCGACCTGCCGCCCGAGTTGAATCAGCCGCTGGACGCCGAACCGTGGAATGATCGCATGAGCCGCTACGGCGAAACGCAGGGCGAACCTGAACTTCGCCGCCGCCTGTTCAACAAGCTGACGTCGATCAACAAGCTGCCGATAGATTCCGAGCGTGACATCCAGATCACCTTCGGCGCCACCGGCGGCCTGTTCCTCGCGATGACACGGCTGCTGGAACCTGGCGACGAGGTGCTCACCCTCTCGCCGCACTGGACGATCTTCAAGGTTGTCGCGTCCACGGCGAAAGTCCGCGCCGTCGAGGTGCCGTTCTTCCACCACTTCGCCCCTCAGGCACAGGACATACGGCTTGATGGACACCCGACGCCTTCCGCAGGTGCCGACGTGGAGCAGATCCTCACACCGTTCCTGACCGATAACACGCGTGCGATTTACTTCAACAACCCGAACAACCCGTCCGGCGTGTTCCTGCCGCTGCCGATTCTCGAACAGATCGCCGCATTCGCCCGCAAGCATGACCTCTGGGTCTTGAGCGACGAAGCGTACGAGGAATATGTCTGGGCGCAGCAGCCGTATGTCAGCATCGCATCGCTGCCCGGGATGCATGAGCGCACGGTCTCCGTGTTCAGCGCGTCCAAATCGTACGCCGCAGCCGGACTCCGGCTCGGTTGGATCGCCGCCGCCCCGGGGCCTCTCGCCGCGATGCATCCCGCGCATGTCGGCGTCGGGTACGAACCCAACCGCCCCTCGCAAGTGCAGGGGATTCGAGCGCTTGCCCATCACTATGTGATCACAGAACGGCTGCGCACGGCCTATCTCGAGTGCCGCTCAGCTGCAATGGAAAATTTGAAACGACCGTACATGGCGGCGGATGGTTCGTTTTATCTTTTCGTCGACATGCGCGAAACGTGGGACGGTCTCAACGACGCTCAGCGACTCGACCGCATGTTGAACGCCGGCGTAGTCGTCAGCCCCGGTGGCCCATTCGGCGCGGCGTATGACGGTTGGGCGAGATTCTGCTACACCGCTGAACCGCCCGAAGTCATCGCGGAAGCGGCACGGCGTCTTACTAACGTCTGACCCCCCGATTTCATCATAGATCACTGAGGAGGACACTGCAGATGATGTTCAATACGGGAGAACTGTCTCCCGAACAGATCGAAGCGATGTTATCCGCCCTGCCGGGCGAAATCACGTTCATCGATGAAAACGATATCGTCACCTGGTTCACCGACCGGCCGAATCTCATTTTCAAACGCGAACTGTCGATTATCGGCACCGATGTGCGTCAATGCCATTCGGAAAGCAGCTTCGATGTGGTCAATCAATTGCTCGAGGAAATGAAGTCCGGCAAGCGCGATGTGGCTGAATTCCGGCACAAGGACTCGCAGGATCGCATGATCCTCACCCGTTATTACGCCGTCCGAGCCATCGGCAACCAGTACCTCGGTTGCCTCGAATACGTCGAAGACATCACCAGGCTCCAGACCCTCAGCGGCGAGAAGCGCACGCTCGATTGAGCCCCTGGTAAGCCGTTTTCAGTAACTCCACTCTGAGTCACAGACCGTTTTTGCTCCTGACTCCGGGTGGAGTTTTCCCTTTTGCATTCGTCAATTCCGTCCCGCCCAATTCGCTGTATCCTGCGAGTGGCACTACAACCCGTAGACAAGGAACAACGACTCATGAGCACAGATAACCGCCACTCCGTGACCATTTCCGCCGATACACGCATCCACGACCTGCTGCAAACCTATCCGTGGCTCGCGGATCGGCTGATCGAGCTGTCCAGCAACTTCAAACCGTTGAAAAACCCGGTGATGCGCAACACCATCGGCCGTGTCGCCACCCTCCGCCGTGCCGCCGCGATGGGCAGCCTCAAGCTCGAGGATCTGCTCAACGCCGTCGCCGATGCGATTCGTGAACAGGAACAGATCGAGGTGAACGTCGAGAGCAGCAAACCGGTCGCCGAAGATCAGCAGCAGCTGGACGACCTCAAGGCGTTGATCCTCTCCCTGCATGCCGGCAACGAGACGATGGAGTCGGCGAAGGAGAAATTCCAGCACCAATTCGGGTCGGTCCCGGCGAAAGACATCGCGATGATGGAACAGCAGTTGATCAGCGAAGGCTTGCCCGTCGAAATGATCCAGGAACTGTGCGATGTCCACGTCGGTATCATGGGCGAAGGTGCAGCGGGTACCCGCGTCGCGGAACAGACTCCCGGCCACCCGGTCTACACCTTCGTCGCGGAAAACCTCGCGTTGAAGCAGATCACGCACGCCATCCGTCAACTCATCGACTCCCACACCGGCAACCCTGGCAAGCTCTTCGCAGGCCTGAACGATCAGCTTTCCCTCCTGAAACAGGTGGAACGCCATTACCTGCGCAAAGAAAACCTGCTCTTCCCGAAACTGGAACGAGAAGGATTCGAGGGCCCGAGCAAGGTGATGTGGGCAATCCATGACGAGATCCGCGCCGAACTGAAAGCCGTCAACAAGGCGCTGGAAAACGAAGATGCGGCTGCCGTCCTCAAGCAGCTCCCGCCGTTGTTGACAAAGATCGACGACATGGTGACCAAGGAAGAGACCATTCTGCTGCCGACCTCCATCGAAATGCTGCAGCATGAGGACTGGGCTGACATCCACAAGCAGGAGGAAGAACTCGGCTTTGCATTGGTCGAACGTGGCGGTGAGTGGTCGCCTCGCATCAAGATGCCCGCACCGGGGCAGCCGTCAGCATCCGACCATTTCAAGCAACATCATCCATTGTTCGCCGAGGAAGCGGACGATGCAAACGAACCCGCCTACCGCAAGAACGCGACAACCAGCGCAGACTCCGTCGTGATCACCCACGGTCACCTCACCCAGAAGCAACTCGATCGCATCCTGCTCGCGCTTCCGGTGGAACTGTCCTTCGTTGACGAGAACGACGAGGTATGCTACTTCACCGGCGTCGCGGACAAAATCTTCCCACGCACACCAGCCGTCATCGGACGCAAGGTGCAGAATTGCCACCCGCCGAAAAGCCTCAACATGGTCAATCGCATCCTCAGCGAAATGAAGGCAGGCACCCGAGATACCGCCCAATTCTGGATGGACGATTTCGCTGGTAAATTCGTTTTCATTCGCTACGACGCCGTGCGCGACGAAGACGGAACCTACCTTGGTTGCCTGGAATCGGTTCAGGATGTTAGTCAGATTCGCAAACTCACGGGTTCGAAGCGTCTGATGGACGAAAACTGAGTGGAGGCGCGGATCTCGGTACGATTTCCCGCGTTAAGCGTAAACGAGTTTCTAACGTGATACCCGAAACTTGCGAAATGGTGCGGGTTTGTCGTATCCTCCCGGATTCGCTGTCAGGAGCCCCGGTTGGAACTGACCAACAGCACGGGAGTATCTGTTTGACGCACGTGTATCCCGAGGCTCGAAACTGACACGCAGTCTGGTATACCCCGATGGGTCCAGGCGGTTACCCACCTTGTGATTCTTATCGCATTCTTAGCGATCTGGTGAGGTTTACGCACGGCAGCATTTGTTTCGGGAAAAAGTTCGGGATTCGTAACTTCAAGACCTGTTTTCAAGATAGACGGAGTAACCATGAACAAGCCTGCCAAGGAAAGACGCGAGAAAACAGTTGGTTATGTGCAGTTCAAACCGGAATTTGGTGAGGTCAAGAAGAATCTTGACATGGCGGAAGAACTGATCCGCACTGCACCCGACGCCGACTTGCTCGTGCTCCCCGAATTGGCAACCACCGGCTACGAGTTCATGGACCGGGACGAAGTCGCGAAATACGCCGAGCCGTTCAACAGTGGCCCCACCGCCAAGAAGATGGCCGGCCTCGCACGTGAATTGAAAACCACCCTCGTGATCGGATTCCCGGAAAAAGACACCCGTCACAACCGCATCTTCAACACCGCTGTCCTGATCACCCCGGACGGCATGGCGCACGCCTACCGCAAGATCCACCTGTTCGACCGTGAAAAAGAACTGTTCGACAAGGCACACAACCAGCCGCCGGTGATCGTGACTCCGGCCGGACGCATTGGTCTGATGATCTGCTTCGACTGGCTGTTCCCGGAAACGACACGCCTGCTGGCGTTGTCCGGCGCGGAAATCGTCGCGCACCCGTCGAACCTGGTCCTGCGCTACTGCCAGAAGGCGATGTATTCGCGCAGCGTTGAAAACGGCGTCTTCACCATCACCTCCAACCGTATCGGCCGTGAAGATCGTGTCGGTCGCAGCCTGACCTTCACCGGAGCGAGCCAGGTGATGAGCCCGCGCGGAGATATTCTCGTGTCCGCACCGGAAGATCAGGACCACGTCGGGCTGACGACCATCGACCTGAACCTCGCTGATGAGAAGATGATCACGCCACACAATCATCGTCTCAACGATCGCCGGGTCGACCTCTACCGTCCGCTGATATCGACCTGAGATACCGTGCGCTCGGGTTCTCCCCGTATGTGTTGAGGAGTTCTCTTTCGCGAGCTCCGCACATTATCTTAGTGATTCCTAATTTTTACGCCCGCGAAGGACATACACCTCCGCGGGCGATCTGTGCTCCGTAATCGCACAGCATCGCAGGAATCATTCTTGCAAGTTCTGCGTGAGCAGGAGACAACTTGGACACGCACGCAGTGAACACACGCGCAGGGGGCACCCGTGGCGGATGAGAACAACGCCTCAACGGACCTGATCAACCTGTCCGGTCTCGGACTGGACAATGCGGAATACGTCGACCAGCAGTTTCAGCGCTGGCTGGAAAATCCGGAATCGGTGGACGAAACCTGGCAGTTTTTCTTCAAGGGTTTCAAATTTGCCCAGGTGCTGCAACCCGAGCAGGAGGGTGTGCCGGCGAGTACGCCCGCCCCGGGCCCGGCACAGAGTTACTCCGCGGACGAAGCCGCCGCGCAATCACGTGTTGCCAGTCTGATCTACGCCTACCGCAGTCTCGGCCACATGATCGCAGACATCAATCCGCTCCAATCCCCGGACGCCAGCGCCGTCGACCTGTCCATCGAGAACTTCGGATTCAGCGAAGCCGACCTTAACCGTGAGTTCGACACCGGTCATCTGCATGTCCCCGACCGCTTGTCATTGCATGAGATTATCGACGCCCTGAAGAAAACGTATTGCGGCCACATCGGCGTGCAATACACCCACATCGAGAATATTGAGGTGCGGCGTTGGTTGCAGGCCCAGATGGAACCGATCCAGAACTGGCCCAACCTCGACCAGGACGACAAGCTCGAAATCCTCTCGCATCTCACCGACGCCGAAATCTTCGAAAGCTTCATCCAGACCCGCTACCCCGGCCAGAAACGGTTCAGCCTTGAAGGCGCGGAAGCGGTCATTCCGGGCGTGCACCATCTCGTCGAGCAGGCACCGGAACACGACATCGAGGAAATCGTCATCGGCATGGCCCACCGTGGCCGCCTGAACTTTCTCAGCAACATTCTCGACAAGTCGTACGCGATGATCTTCTCCGAGTTCGAGGGAGCGATGCTGTCCGAGACGTACGGCGGCGACGGGGACGTCAAGTACCACAAGGGCTACAGCAGCGAACATCGAAACCGCTGGGGACGGTCGGTCCATCTCAGCCTGACCGCCAACCCGAGCCACCTGGAAGCGGTCAATCCGGTCGCACTGGGCAAGGTGCGCGCGAAGCAACGGCAGCGTGGGGATGTCGAGAACCGCCGGAAGGTGCTCGGCCTGCTGATACACGGGGACGCAGCCTTCGCTGGACAGGGCATGGTCGCGGAAACGCTCAACATGTCCCAGCTCAAGGGCTATTCCACCGGCGGCACGGTACACGTTATCATCAACAATCAGATCGGTTTCACCACCGATCCATCCGACTCGAGGTCCTCACCCTATTCGACCGACATCGCAAAGACGATCGACGCTCCGATCTTCCACGTGAACGGTGACGATCCGGAAGCGGTTGTCTACGCCATGGACCTCGCGCTGAAATACCGGCAGGAGTTTGGTAAGG
This sequence comes from bacterium, assembly GCA_020444425.1. Lineage (GTDB taxonomy): Bacteria > Electryoneota > Electryoneia > Electryoneales > Electryoneaceae > BMS3BBIN04. The sequence goes on from JAHLLB010000007.1 coordinate 125,835, forward strand.
ATGTCGTCGTCGACATGCTCTGCTACCGCAAGCACGGTCACAACGAGGGCGACGAACCGGCGTTCACTCAACCGAAACTGTACGCCCGGATCAAGAAGCACCCATCCACGCGGGAGATCTACACCAAGCATCTGCTCAACGAAAAGGTGCTGACGAAGGAAGACGCTGAGAAGATCACCGACGACTTGCAAACCCAACTGCAGCGTCACTTCGAATACGCTCGCAGCGAAGTCACCGAGCTCGAAGTGCAGGCTTACGACGATTACTGGAAGGGGCTTGAAGGCAAGTATTCCCGTGATCCGGTCGACACCCGGGTCAACCGTGAGGATCTCGGCAAAGTCGTCACCGCGCTGACCACCGTCCCGGACGGTTTCAACATCAACCGCAAAATCGGGCGGCAGCTGCCGAAACGCATGGAAGCGTTCGAAGAGAACGGGCCCGTCGATTGGGCGTACGCCGAATCACTCGCTTGGGGCACCCTGCTGCTGGAAGGCACCCCGGTCCGCCTGTCCGGGCAGGACAGCATCCGCGGCACCTTCTCCCAGCGCCACTCCGGCTGGGTCGATTCCGAGACTGCCGAATGTTACCTCCCGCTGAACAGCATCGCCGACGAGCAGGGCCATTTCTGCGCGTACAACAGCCCCCTCGCGGAACAGTCGATCCTCGGCTTCGAGTACGGTTATTCCCTCGCCGAACCGCGCATGCTGATCCATTGGGAAGCGCAGTTTGGTGACTTCACCAACGGCGCGCAGATGATCGTCGACCAGTTCATCACCTCCAGCGAGTCCAAGTGGCAACGCAATAGCGGGCTGGTCATGCTGCTGCCGCACGGGTACGAGGGCCAGGGACCGGAACACTCGAACGCATACCTCGAACGCTACCTCGCCGCTTGCGCCGAAGAGAACATCCAGGTCTGCAACCTGTCCACTCCGGCCCAGTATTATCACGTGCTGCGCCGCCAGATCCGGCAACCCTTCCGCAAGCCGCTGATCATCATGGCGCCGAAGAGCATGCTGCGTGACAAGCGCGCGGTATCGTCCATTGATGAAATCGTGGACGGACAGTTCCACGAGATCCTCGACGATCCGAAGCAACCCCTGAAGGCCCGGCGCATCATACTCTGCAGCGGGAAGATCTACCACGACCTCGCGGAAAAGCGGGACGAGGACGATCTCAAGGACGCCGCCCTGATCCGTGTCGAGCAGTTTTACCCGACGCGGGACGATCTGCTGCGGGAGATCGTCGGCCGCTACAGCAACGCGAAAGAACTGGTCTGGGTGCAGGAAGAGACGAAAAACCGTGGCGGCTGGACCTTCATGTACCCGTTGCTGCGGCACCTCTTCCCCGAGCTGAAGATCCGGTACGTTGGCCGTGCATATGCCGCCAGCCCCGCGACCGGTTCACTCAACCGGCACAGGCAGGAGCAACAGTTGATCATTGACATGGCGCTGACATCGTCCGAACGGATTCAGGACGAAACCGTGCTGCCGGATTCTTTCGACCAACTCCTGCAAACGAACGGCAAGGGTAACGGTGCAAAAAGAGGCGTGGACAAAAGTTCCTCCGAGACCCCGAAGAAGAAAGCAAAAGCCAAAAGCGCAAACTAACTTTACCGCCCGGTTCCGCTGGGCGATTCTTATTGCTTGTTTCCTGGTCAGTAAAGTCTGCCCCGACCAGCTTGCTGGTCGGGATCATCAAACGGTACTTGTTTCGTCAGTTGCATCTGTTGCGTCTTTTGCGTCAGTTGCTTCTGTTGCGATTTCAGAGAGAGCGAATTCATGGCAATCGATATCAAGGTTCCGGAAGTCGGCGAATCGATCACTGAAGGCGTGATCGTCGAATGGCACGTTGCGGACGGCGACACCGTCGAAGCGGAAGCGCCGCTGTTCGAACTCGAGACCGACAAGATCACGATGACCGTCCAGGCGGAATCCGGCGGCGTGGTCAAGGTCCAGGTCGGCGAGGACGAGACCGTGCAGATCGGCCAGGTGGTCGGCAGTATCGACCCGGACGGTGCCGGCTCAGCCCCTGCAAAGGACGACGCCCCCGCCGACGAACCCGCTGCGGACGATGAGGATACCGGCGCTGAAGAATCCAAGCCGGAACCCGAATCCGAGCCTGATTCCGAACCGGAAGCTGACGATGAATCCGACTCCGCCCCGGACGATGACCGTCTCATGCCCGCCGCGCGCCGCATGGTGCAGCAGCATAAGCTCGACCCATCGAAGATCGAAGGGACCGGTAAGGGCGGACGTATTCTGAAAGAGGACGTGCAGAACTTCCTCGACAGCAAGGATGCCAAACCGAAGCAGGAAGCCAAGCCGGAAGCGAAAAAAGCTGACGTTCCGGCCAAGTCGGAGTCCAAGCCCGCGCCGAAGCCGAAACAACAGCCTAAGCGTGATCCCTCAGAACGCCAGACTCGTACCCCGATGACGCAGATCCGCAAACGGATCGCCCAGCGCCTGCTCGAGGCGAAGAACGCCACCGCGATGCTCACCACCTTCAACGAGGTGGACATGGGCAACCTGATGGAGATGCGCGGCCGGTACAAGGAATCGTTCGAGAAGGAATACGGCATCAAACTCGGCGTGATGAGCTTCTTCGTCAAGGCCGTTGTCGATGCACTGCAGCGTTTCCCCGAAGTCAACCGTTTCATCGACGGCGACGACTTCGTCGAAAACCACTACTACGACATCGGCATCGCCGTCAGCACCGACCGTGGACTGATGGTCCCGGTCATCCGTGACGTCGACAACATGTCCTTCGCCGAAGTCGAGTTGGCCATCGCGGATTACGCCAAGCGCGCACGTGAAGGCAAGATCGGCCTGGACGACCTGCAGGGCGGCACCTTCACCATCACTAACGGCGGCGTGTTCGGTTCGTTGCTTTCCACGCCGATCCTCAACCCGCCGCAGAGCGCGATCCTCGGCATGCACGGGATCAAGAAACGCCCGATGGTGGACGAACAAACCGGCGAGATCGTGGTCAAGCAGATGATGTACCTCGCGATGTCGTACGACCACCGTGTTATCGATGGCCGCGAATCCGTCACGTTCCTGAAACGCATCATGGACTGCATCGAGAACCCGGAACGGATGATGTTTGGGATTTGAAACGGCAGGTATGAGTTGTGAGGTATGAGGCTTGAGGAACACCTCAAACCCAGTCCTGAGTCCTGAGTCTTGAGTCTTGAGTCTTGAAAAAAGCCAGGGCTGTAGGCTATAGGCCATGGGCTGTAGGCGACGAACGAATAAAGTGGCCGTGTCAGCTTGCTGACGCGGATCATCCGTATCGGAAAGCCGCTGTGGGTGCATCGGAGACGAGGTTCGGCTTGCTGGAAAACACGGATAATCCCGACGAGCAAGCTCGTCGGGGCAGACGCGGACCCTGTTAGATCAGAATAGCGGACTGCGGACTGCGGACTGCGGACTGCGGACTGAGAAGAAGATAACAACGCGCGTCATTCTGAACGGAACGAAGAGAAGTGAAGAAGATCCAGCTCAGAATAGGGTTCCAAGCGCAGTATTAACCACGGACTTAAGTCCGTGGTAATAAACAAGTCATCCTAAATCCGCGGCAACAAAGAAGTCATCCTGACACGCTACAAGCGTGAGCAGGATCTTGCAGTACCTGTTAACCGAGTACCGACTACCGACAACCGAGAACCGATTACCATGCCATCCTTCGACTACACCGTCATCGGCGCCGGCCCGGCCGGATACGTATCCGCCATCCGCGCCGCGCAACTCGGCTTCAAGGTCGCGCTGATCGAGAAGTGGGACAGCCTCGGTGGCACCTGCCTGAACATAGGCTGCATCCCGTCCAAGGCGATGCTTGAGTCCAGCGAACATTACGCCGACATCCAACACAAGTTCGCCGACCAGGGCATCATCGTGAAGGACGTCAAGGCCGACATCGCGAAGATGCTCGAGAACAAGCGCAATGTCGTCACGCAGCTCACCGACGGCGTCCGCATGATCATCGAGAAGAAGCACAAGATCACCGTGCTCAAGGGTCGCGGCCGTCTCAAGGGCCCCGGCAAGGTCGAGCTCGAGGACAAGGACGGCAAGAAGTCCGAGATCGAATCGAAGCACATCATCCTCGCGATGGGCAGCAAGCCGGTCGAACTGCCGTTCATGAAGTTTGACGGCAAGCGCATCATCAGCTCCACCGAAGCGCTCGAGCTGAAGAAGGTGCCGAAATCGATGATCGTCATCGGTGCCGGCGCGGTTGGTCTCGAGCTGGGATCGGTGTGGAGTCGGCTCGGCGCGGAGGTGACCGTCGTCGAGATGCTGCCGCAGATCACACCGTTCGCCGACAAGTCCCTGTCCAAGGCGCTGCAACGGTCGCTCGAGTCGCAGGGCTTGACCTTCATGCTCTCGACCAAGGTGACCGCTGCCGAGGTACAGAAGACCCAGGCCAAGTTAAGTTGGGAGAACGAGAAGGGCGACTCCGGCGAATTGAAAGGCGAAGTGGTGCTCGTTTCGGTCGGACGTGTCCCCTACACCGAGGACTGCGGCCTCGAGGACGCCGGGATCGAGATGGACGGCCCCCGAGTCAAGATCGACGACCATTTCCGCACGAACGTGGACGGCGTCTACGCCATCGGCGACATCGTGCGCGGCCCGATGCTGGCGCACAAGGGCGAAGAGGAAGGCATCGCAGTCGCCGAACTGATCGCCGGTGAGCCGGGACATGTCAACTATGAGGCCATCCCGAACATCGTCTACACCTGGCCGGAGCTGGCGCAGGTCGGTATCACCGAGGACGAAGCCAAAAAGCAGGGCTACAAGACCAAGTCCGGCAAGTTTCTCTACCGTGGCAACGGCCGCGCGTTGACCATGAACGAGCCCGAAGGCCAGGCGAAGATCGTGGTCGATGCCGCCACCGACCGCATTCTCGGCGCGGGAATCGTCGGCGCACGCGCGTCCGACATGATCGCCGAACTCGCGTTGGCGCTAGAATTCAAAGCGTCGTGGGAGGATGTCGCTTACACCTCGCACGCGCACCCGACTCTCGCCGAGATCATCAAGGAAACCGCGCTCGCCGTTGACAAGCGGGCGATTCACGGCTAAGCTCCCGTCTCACAACGATTGTGTGCAGAAGGAGAAGTTCCATGCGTACCCTGATCGCGTTGTTGATTGTCACCCTGCTGAGTTTCAGCCTCACCACCAGCCCCGCCTCAGCGCAGGACATGGAAGAGCTGATGAAGCAATTGCAGGAACAGGGCGTTGACGCCGAAGAAATGCAGAAGATGATGCAGCAGCTCAACGAGATGATGCCGGAAACGGTCAAACCCGGCACCTATCATAGCGGAGAGTTCGGCTACACCATCGACATCCCGGAAGGCTGGACCGGCATGGTCGTCGACCAGGCCCTGATCGCGGTCGAGGGCGACGCCACCCTCGAGATGTATGGCCCGGAAACCGAGGCCTTCATCCTCTTCCTTCAGGATCAGGATGAGATCGCAGAAAACTTCCGCGGCAAGAAGATCGACGATATCTCGACGAAGGAATTCGAGGACGAAGTCCGCAAGGCTTTGCACGAGCAGGCAAACTTAAACGACATCGAGATCAAGACGATCGAGAAGACCAAGATTATCGGCCATGACGCGATCCATGTCGTGCAGCGGTTCCGTGCGGACAACACCGACATGCGTTACATGGGCTGGATGATGGCCGAGATGTATGTCTTCCAGCTCGGCGACAAGCACCTGAACATCGTCTACATGTCGCCGGAAGACCACTGGGACAACTACCAGGACTTCGCCCGGAAGCACCTGCAAACGCTCAAATTCTGATCACGAACGGGAACTGGCCGATGGGAATGGGACGCCGAGGCGAAGGATACGTTGTCATCCAGTTCCTGCTCTTCTTCGCGATTGCTTTCGCCCCGAGTTGGGGACCGTTGCACGCTCTACCCGTGCTCCGGCCCATCGGGGCGGTTTTGTTTGCACTCGGTGCGCTGCTGGGTCTGTGGGGACTGCTTGCCCTCGGACGCAACCTGACCCCTCTGCCTCATCCGCGCGACAGCAATCAGCTCGTCCAGCACGGACCGTACCGCATCGTGCGTCATCCGATCTACGCCGCCGTGCTGATCGGTGCCTTCGGCTACAGTCTGTTCCGGTTCAGTTTCCTCGGGTTGGTGCTGGCGATCCTGCTGCTCGCATTGTTTGATTTCAAGACCCGGCGGGAAGAGACGTGGTTGGTGGAACGGCACCCGGACTACACGGAGTACCGGAAACGGGTGCGGAAGCTGATTCCGTGGGTGTACTGAAGTCGAAAGTCGAAAGTCGAAAGTCGAAAGTCGAAAGTCGAAAGTCGAAAGTCG
>JAHLLB010000061.1 GCA_020444425.1 bacterium
TCGACTTTCGACTTTCGACTTTCGACTTTCGACTTTCGACTTTCGACTTTCGACTACGCGTGTTCCTTCCCGATCCACGAGGTCTCAGCACTCCCAGCGCGGTGGTTGGTCCACCGGGCGAGGGTGAACAACGTGTCGCTGAGTCGGTTGACGAAGGTCAGAGAGTGTTCGTTGATGGTTTCGCCGAGTTCGACGATCTCGGTTAAACGGCGTTCGCCACGACGGCAGATGGTGCGGGCGACATGCAGCGCCGCTCCGGCCCTGTTTCCGCCGGGCAGGATGAAGTTCATCAGCTGCGGCAGGTCTTCGTCCATCTCGTCGATCATGTGTTCGAGACGGGTGACGTTTTCCTCGCTGATGCGTGGGATGCGAGCATCCTCCTCGGTGTCCGAGGGTGGCGCGGCAACATCCGAGCAGAGCACGTGCAGCCGTTCCTGAATCCAATCGAGTTTCTCTTCGACGGCGGAGTCATCGTTCAACGCGCGCACGAACCCGATCTGACTGTTGAGTTCGTCCATCGTGCCGTACACATCCACGCGCGGGTGGTGCTTGGGGACACGTCCTCCGCGCAACAGACTGGTTTGTCCCTTATCGCCCGTCTTGGTATAGATTTTCATGCCAGTCCTGCTGATGGTGGTTGGGTTGGGTCGATATCCGGTACGGGTGCTTCGTTGTCTTCCTGTTCGGCTTCCCGCAGGCCGGTCTGCCTGGAAGAACGCCGCAGCGCGCCCAATCGTTCCAGGTCGCTGGCGGCGGTGTTGTCTTCCCGGAGGTGTTCGGTCAGATTGAGCAGGTATTCGCGGTGGATGTCACCGGGCTGCAACACGACACGGTAGAGGGAGAAGCCACGCCAACGGCGGTCACGCACCCATCCGGCGAGGCGCAGCCGGCTTAGATGCCGTGAGACTTTCGGTTGGGCCAACTCCAGCGTCTGGCTCAAGTCGGCAACGGACAGTTCGCCCGCCTGTTCCAGAAGTAGCAGGATTCTCAGGCGGCTTTCTTCCCCCATGGCACGCAACAGCTCAACGGTACGATCCATCGGCCCTCCTTAATATTCACTTATGCGAATATAGTAGAAGCGGGATGGAGGGAACAAGCTGTGCGGCGAGGCGTTTCTCGGGGGCAGGGACCGGTGAGTCGGAAGCTTGTCAAACGCCGGATCGGTCGCTAAGTTCGCTACAGTGAGCATCCCCACATCACACCTTTTAACGCTTTGAGGAGAGACCTCATGACGGACAGAGTTCGTGAGATTCTCAGCTGGTATGGCCACCGCAATGCCGGTGTGCGCACAAATCTTTATCGCATGTTGATGCACGGCCGTCTCGGCGGCACCGGCAAGCTGGTAATTCTGCCGGTAGACCAGGGTTTCGAACACGGACCGTTGCGGACATATCTGCCGAACGAACCGACGTTTGACCCGGATTATCATCCGGAATTGGCGTTGGCCGCCGGTACAAACGCCTACGCTGCCCCGCTCGGGTTCATCGAAGAGGCGGCCAATCGGTTCACCGGTCAGGTTCCGCTGATTCTGAAGGCGAACAACCACGACGTGCTGCACAAGGACACCGACCCGATTCCGGCGCGCACGGCATCGGTGCAGGACGCGGTCGAACTCGGTTGCGCGGGTGTCGGATTCACGATTTATCCCGGCTCTCTGGAGCGCGAAGAGATGTACGAGCAGGTGCGTGAGTACATCGAAGAAGCGCACGACGCCGGCCTGGCTGCGGTGATCTGGTCGTATCCGCGTGGTGAGGACATCTCGAAGCAGGGCGAGACGGCGGTGGATATATCGTGCTACGCGGCGCAGATCGCGGCTCAGCTCGGCGCGGACATCATCAAGGTCAAGCCGCCGACCGACTTTGTTGAACAGGACGCGAACAAGAAGGCGATCGAAGAATCCGGCGCTGGTATCAGCACATTGGCCGCCCGGATCAATCTGGTGGTCAAGAGCGCATTCAACGGCCGCCGGATCGTGATCTTCTCCGGTGGTGGCAAGGGTACGGATGAGAGCGTTCTCGAGGCGATCCAGGGCATCCACTCCGGTGGCGGCTTCGGCTCGATCATTGGCCGCAACTCGTTCCAGCGTCCAAAAGACGACGCGGTCAAACTGCTGCACAAGATCATGGATATTTACGCCAGCTGATCGGCAGGAAACAATCGATCATATTCAACCCCGGTCAGTCTGGCCGGGGTTTGTCGTCTCAACCATTTACGGAGGAGACACCGATGAAGCTCAAGGGAAAGAACATCGCGTTGCTGATTGGTCCGTTGTTCGAGGATCATGAATTCTGGGTGCCGTACTACCGTCTGCTCGAGGAAGGGGCGGAGGTTACGGTGATCGGTGGCGATACGAAAACCGAGTATCCGAGCAAGCATTATGGTGTTGGCCGCAAAGCAGATCTGGCGTCCGAGGACGCAAATTCAAACCAGTTTGACGCGGTTGTTGTGCCGGGTGGATTCGCGCCGGACCGGATGCGGCGTGACCCGCACATGACGCTACTGGTCAAGGAGATGTATGACGCCGGGAAGATTGTGGCGATGATCTGCCACGCCGGTTGGGTCGGCATCTCAGCGGGAATCGTGGATGGCCACAAATGCACCGGCAGCACAGGCATCCGTGACGATATCGTAAATGCGGGCGGGACCTGGGTCAACGAACCGGCGTTCCGCGATGGCAACATCGTCTGGGGCCGGGTGGTGGAGGATATTCCCGACTTCTGCCGTTTGCTGGTGCGGGAACTGGCGGAGTTGTGATCCCAAAGTGTCCAGGATCTCCCGATATCACGTCGGGGTGGACCGGGCCGTGTCGGTTGACAGACGCGGCTTTGTTTATCAACAAACGAAGCGTGGGCATCACGTCATTCCGAACGGAACGAAGAGAAGTGAGGAAGAGCCCGATTTGAGTGGTTTGATGGCAAGCTCGAGCGTCTGGTAGTCTGTTGATAATCTGGCTCTTCTTCAACCGCAAACGGACGCGGTTACAGAATGACGTGATGTGCAGCGCAGGTTCGAGAATCGAACCCTGAGATCGGCTGAACCTTGGGCCGGGTCGGTTGAACCTTGGGCCGCGTCGGTTGACAGACGCGGCTTTGTTTATCAACAAACGAGGCGTGGGCATCACGTCATTCCGAACGGAACGAAGAGAAGTGAGGAAGAGCCCGATTTGAGTGGTTTGATGGCAAGCTCGAGCGTCTGGTAGTCTGTTGATAATCTGGCTCTTCTTCAACCGCAAACAGATGCGGTTTCAGAATGACGTGATTTCTGGCGCAGGGTAAGAAGTAGTGTCTTCACATCTACTGGATTCTTCGACAAGTCTGCTGACAGACGTGGCATTCTGTCTCTCAATTACGATCAGGAACAGGGTGCTACGAAAAGGTAACACTTTTTCCGAGGTGGTGCGTGACGGGAGAGCGTTAGTTATTGAATCATAAAGTTTTACCGTATAGCCTCGAAAGATGGCATGCTCCTTGAAGGATAGATATGCAGTACGAACCCGCGCAGGAGTGAACGATGATCAATCGAATTGATCGGTTGTACGAGCAGGGCCGTCCATTGCCGGTCCAGAAAACCGACCCCGCGAAGCAGGCCGGGGTGGACCGGAAGATGGAAGCCGGGGATATCGGCATGGATCGGCGGCAGAATGTCGCCGAACGGATCGCGCCGCACCTGCACGACCAGGTGGAAATCAGCGAGCAGGCGCGTGAGGCGAGCCGGGCTGATGCGATGACGGGTCTGCCGTACGCGTCCCCGGTGCCGGAGCAGACGATCCACGAGTTGCAGGACTCGTGGTACGCTACCGGCTACCAGCAGGCGCTGGATCAGTTTGACGCAATGCGCGGGCCGCAAGGGTAGGGTATAACGGGCAGTCCACGGTCTATCGTCCGGGAATAATCCCGGTGACAGAGTGGGATGAACAGGCTTCGACGACGATGGGATGCAACACGGCTGCTACGAAAAGGTGCCACTTTTCACCCGATTTCAGTCGTGCGTACCACCATCCTTTATCGTTATCGGCAGCGATTTGGAGAACTTGAGAGGCTCCGGAGGACCAATGGTTGAGTCGGTACAGGCCGCCAGCAGCGAGCGGCGCGAGAACCTGATTGACAAGACGGTTCGTCAGAACCGTCGCCGGATCCACCGCAACTACCGGCGGATGCGTGCACAGGCACAAGCGCGGAAGATCGCGCTGGAAATTCGCATGGCGCAGTTCAAGGAAACCACCGAGAAAATCCAGAACGGTGAGCGGCTCGATTTTTCGAACAATTCAGGCCTGATGACGCAACTCGGCTGGGTGCTTGACCGGTTTGTCTGAGTATATGCAAGGAGTGAACAATGGACCCGACGATACAACCAACCAACCAGCAGCGGTTCTATCCGCACCTGGCGCTGTTCGATCCGCCTCAGCCGGAACGTGAGGCGATGGAAGAAGAACAGCGGGTGGAGGATGTGGTCGAAATCGTGACCCGCTATGAAAAGATCCCCGATTTCAATCCTCGGGACGACCAGGTGCAGCGGGAGAAGCACATCGCCTTTTACGCCGAGCCCAGTGAGGGGCGCTCGTACGGATCGGTGATGCGTGAACGTCCCCTCACCAACCTGGACATCTGGATTTGACCGCCTTCGCCTGCCCTCGTCCGGACCGGTTCGCGTTGTATGTACACGTACCGTTTTGCGTCCGGAAATGCCCCTATTGTGCCTTCATTTCCCACGAGCTGAGGAATCCCGCTGAAGCGGACGCTGTCGTTGATGCGACCCTGCGTGAGGCGGAGTTCTACGTAAACCGACCACCGTGGGCAGGGGCGACGGTACACTCGCTGTTTCTTGGGGGCGGGACGCCGTCGATGCTCGCCCCGGACGTTGTCCGGCGGTTGCTGCGAGGGCTGCGGGAACGGTTCCCGTTTTCGCCAGAGGCCGAGTGCAGCATCGAAGTGAACCCGGGCACGTTGACCGATGAGCTGCTTCATGCGTGGCAGGCTGCGGGGATCAATCGTGTCAGCCTCGGAGTGCAGTCGTTGGGCGAACGCACGCTGAAGAAACTCGGACGCATCCACACGGCGGAGCAGGCGCGGCAGTCGTGGAAGAAGCTGAAAGAAGCAGGTGCGTTCGACTTGAACGTGGACCTGATGTACAGCGTTGCGGTGGAGAACGCGATGCAGGAGTGGGCGGACACTCTCGCCGAGATTGCGTCCTGGTCGCCGGACCATCTCAGCGCGTATGCGTTGATTGTCGAGGAGGACACACCGTTCGCGGCGATGCAGGTGCGAGGCAAGCAGGTGCGGCTTGAAGACGATGACGAGCTGGAGCAGATGCGGCTGCTGGCTGAAACGATGGCCGGCGCGGGCTTGTCACATTACGAGGTGAGCAATTGGGCACGTACGGGGAAAGAGTGCCGGCACAACGTGTCGTACTGGGACGGCGGCTCGTACCTGTCGTTGGGTCCGGCCGCGCACAGCTTTGATGCGTCCACGCGTCGCCGGTTCTGGAACACGCCGGACACGCGGGCGTGGCTGGCGGCGGTACAGGAAGCTGGCGCGGGAGTTGGTGGCGAAGAAATCCTGACCCCGGTGCAGCATCTCGAGGAACGGATCATGCTGACGTTGCGCATGGTTCGGGGTGGACTGGAAGCGGAGCTGGCGGAACTGGCCGAACAAGCAGAGGTGAACTGGCCGCCGCGATCGTTGTCACGGATGATCGAGGAGGGTTTGCTCGAGCGGGACGGAGCTGTGCTGCGTTGCAGCGAGCGGGGGTTGTACGTGGTCGATGCGATCCAGGCACAGCTTGCGGCGGATCTGAGCTGAATCAACGCTTACTACCAACGAATGAGGGTCCGCGTCTGCAAGCAGACACGGGCACATTTTGCGATGCAAGTCGGGGGCGGTTTTCACCAAAAAGAGGAGCCCGGTCCGAAGACCGGGCGGGCGCGGAACTCCATGCGAACATGGAGAGAGGAGAATCTGGTTACGGGCTCCGCTACAACCCGTGAATCGTTGTTGTTGTGGGTACGTCCGTATTCACTCTGTGGCGCTGATTTTGAAGATTGTGTTCTTTGGGACCCTTTCCCAACCGTCGCAGGACTTTCAATCGCCACTGCCACAGTTTCAGTCGCAGCCGTTTGATCAGTGATTTCCGTGCCATCGTGCAAGCCGCGTTGAATTTGGTGCCCCATGCCATTCGCGGGTATGAAAACGCAAAAACTCCCATAATTGTCTGAAATCCGAAAGAAACGGCTCTCGATTCGGAGCCACTTTCGCGAGAGAGGCCTGAAAAGCCTGTTAATCAAAGGATATCGGGGCTCTGAGCAAACGGAGTATCAGAGTTGTATTTTGTGCATGGGACGTGAATCAGGGGGGATAAGTGTCCGTGAAACACCGGCTATTCAAACTCTTCATGCTTGTCTTGGTCGCATGGCTTGCTGCCGCGAGCTCCGGAATTGCCTGCACATTGTTCGTGATCAACGATGATTCGACGGTCTTTTTTGGCCGAACGCTGGACTGGGAACACCCACTCCCGGGCGCGGTGTTTGTTAACCCACGTGGCCTCGTGAAAACTTCGCTGCCGTGGCACGGTGCGTGGCCGGTCGCGGGTGAGGGGACCACGAAGCTGTGGGCGTCGGTTTACGGGTCGGTGACGTTTAGCGCGTACGGGCGTGACTTCGTCGCCAGCGGCATGAACGAGGCGGGGCTGGTGATTGCGGAAGCGAGTTGGATGGCTGACTACGCTCCAGCGGATAACCGGCCGGCGGTATCGTGCGCACAGTGGATGCAATACCAGTTGGACAACTTCGCGACGGTTAAGGATGTGGTGTCGCATGTGGACGATTTGCGTCTCGACGGCGAGGGCTGGCATTTCATGGTGGCGGATGCTTCCGGTGCATTTGCCGTTGTCGAATCCAGCAGCGAGGGGACGGAAGTGCTGCAATCCTCTGTGTCGAAATATCCCGTCCTGACGAATGCCGGTGTCTGGCAACTGCTCGAATTTCAGGCGATGATTGACCCATCCAGTGGTTCATACAGCGCCAACATGGCCGCCGGGGAGGATTCCTACGCGCGGTATCTTCGTGGTATCTGGTATCTGCGAGAGCGACGGAAGGACACGGCGCCGGTCACTTCGGAAGACGCGTGGCAGATGATGGACAGTGTGCGGGTGAGCGACACGCGCCGTGAGATCGTGTTCGATGCGACGAACCGGACAGTGACATGGGTGACCGACTCAAACAGGATACGCCGGACTCTGTACCTGGCGGATCTATCGTTCGAGGCGAAATCGCCGGTGTTGATAGTGGATGTGGATGCGCCGAACGCAAATGCAGGGGATGTCGCTTGGGCATTGCAACCGTATTCGCTGGCGGTGAACCGGCAGCTGGTGCAATCAGCGATGCGTGCGATTCACGGGGACGACGTCCGGATCGAGCCAACGGATCCGAGTGGATTCACGCTTGAACAAGTGGTGGAACTGATCGCGACTCACCCCAGGTAATACCGGGCGTAACTCCAGTAAAACTATCTACTTCTCACCCCCCCCACGGCGGCGTATTGAAATCGGGCAGGAAGGGGACGGTGATCCCGCCGCGTTCCGGGATCGGCACCGCGGCCTGTTTCGCGCCGTAGCCACCTTCCACCGGCGCGAGATCGACCCAGACATAGCCGCCGAGTCCGGTGTCCGGTGGATCCTGCACGTAGACCCCGCTGCCCGCTTTCCATGTTGAATCGCGCTTCTCGGTGACGCGGTACGTGGCGGACGATTTCGGCGGAGTGGATGGCTCGACGCTGAGTTTGCCGCTGGCGGTGTAGCGGATCATCCAGCCGGTCGCGCCCCATTCGGACCTTGGGACACCCGCGCGCAGACCCACCTCAGGCAGTATCAGCTCGACCTGACCTGTTCCAGGCGGCAGCACCAGCCAGTAGGCGCCACGCTTCAGGTTCCGCAAGTTGCCGCGCCACTCTCCGGAGGGCTGGTGATACCAGGCGGCGAGGGCTGGGTTCTCGTTGGCGGTGAACAGGCGCGGGGCGGTGGAAAAGTTTTCGCCACCCGGGAATTGCGAACCGAACAGGGATTCGACGGTTGCCCCGTCGACGGAGTCACCGAACTCGAGCCAGGAGATGCCGTCACGTACGGTGATCTCTTCTCCCGGTGCGAGATTTGCGATGAACAGGAGCAGGATGATCAGGAATGGGACAGGTGTTCTCATCGGGGTCACCTCCACGGGAACAGGATACGGGTAGTGTAGGCACGACGAAGCTTCCGATGCCAATGGAACGGTTCGGCGGAAAGCGTGTTCCGGCTCGGAGTGCTGGGAAATACCCCTCTCAGCTTGTTTGCCCTGCGTACACTCAACGAGTAGCTTAGACGCTCGTTCCACGGAGTCCAGCCCGATGGCAGAAGCGTTACGTTTGGATCACTACCTCTTCCGCGCGCGGTTGTTTAAGAGCCGTTCTCAGGCGACGAATGCGTGCAAGGAGGGGCGTATACAGATTAACGACGTGACCGGAAAAGCGTCATCTGATGTGCATGAGGATGATGTCATCAAGATCCGGGTGAAAGGGCTCTATCGTCACATCCGTGTGCTGGTCCTGCCTGGCAAGAACATGGCGAAGGACAAGGCGAAGGAAACGTGGCGTGACGAAACCCCGGAGGACGTGCTGAAGCAGTGGGAGATGATCCATCTCGCGCAGCGTGGCATGGCTCACAAGGACGAGGGGCCACGTCCGACGAAGAAGGAACGGCGTGATCTGCGCAAAATTCGCGGGCACTGACGTCGTTGCTGGAAGGTAGTCAGGGAGTGTGATGAAGAAGAACCGTCTGCACGATAAATTGACTGACGACAACGTGTTTCTCGGCGTCGAGGCGTCCGACCGTTACGAGCTGATCCGTGAGGTTGCGAAACGGTTGGGTCAGATTGAGGACGTCAGCGACGTGAAGCAGCTCGCGGAAGATGCGATCCAGCGCGAAAAGGAACTGTCCACCGGCATCGATCGGGGGATCGCGATGCCGCATGCGCGCACAAACGCCGTATCGCAATTGATCTGTGCCTTTGTCCGTCCCGCCCAACCGATCGACTTTGGCAGTGAAGACGGGAAACCGTGCGATCTCATTTTCTTCTCAGCGGTTCCACGGAAGTGCGTGGATCAGTACCTGCATTTTACCGCCGGAATCGTACGTCAACTGCAGAAGCCGGGTGCTCGCGAGGGATTGCGCTCCGCGCAGAACGCGAAGGACGTGTTGTCCGCTCTCGGCTTGTAGCGCAAGCTTAGCGATATCCAGCATTTCTTGTTGCTTACCTCCCGCAAGCTCCGAATCTCCGAAACGCTCTCAAGGTTTCAGCCTCTCATTCCGATAAGAATGACAGGAATCCTCCCGTTTTTGCAAGGGGCGGTAGGGTTCGTCAATCCGCAACGATGATCCGGCGGCGGTATTGCCGAAGGGAAGGGTAGCTCCATGTCCACCAGCCATCACGCAAGTGAGGACAGCGAGCTTTATTCGATTTCACAAGTAAACGCACTGACGGGTGTGGCTGCCCCCACTCTGCGGAAGTGGGAAAACGCGTTCAAGGATTACCTTAATGTGGTACGAACGCGGGGGGGACAACGCCGGTTTAATGAAGATGCGATACGCAAAATCGAAACGCTGAAACGGTTGATCTACGAAGAAGGGCTCTCGCTGCAGGGGGCTCGGAAACGTCTTGAAGAACTTGAATCCCGTGTCAATATCGAGTCGTCCTCCTCACCGGCGGACATCGAGAAATTGTCGGAAATGGTCACCGATCTGCTGATCGAGAAACTGTTCCGGCGCGGAGTGGTACCACCGAACGGGGACAACCTGTTCAACGACGGTGAGAACGGGAACGGTCACTCGACGAACTGATCTGACAGCCCGCAGTTGACCATTTGGACCCCGCCTGCGTTACGCAGCCGGGGCTGCGTGTTTTACAGGGATTACTCCTCGCTCTCCACATCCAGTTGCGAATTCAACCAGATGATGACCTGCCCCTGCATTGCAGGATCGAGTGCGGCGGACAGGTTCGGTTGCTGCAGGTCGATATTCCCCTTCTGGTGGTACAACCCGTACACCTTTTTGGCCTGCTTGAACGCTTCCATCTGCAGGTGATGATCAACACGCCAGTTCAGCCGTGGTTGTATCAGTAGCAGCGGTTTCGGCGCGGAAGCGGCGAGTAGATGCGGTAGATCGTACGGCATCGGCTGCTCACTTTCCGCCAGCAACGCCAACTGGGGTTGAAGCAAACGCTGCCGTGCAAACAGGTCGAGGTAGTCGTGGCCGGCGTGTACGTCCGGCACGTCCAGTGGACCGGGCGGGCTCAGGACGGCGGTGCCGGCGTGGCGGTGTTCCAGCGCGGCAGTGTGCAGCGCGACCCAGGCGCCGAGGCCATACCCCATGATGAAAATCTGGTCCGGATCAATCTGCGGCATCTCCGTCATCCGGTCAAAGGCCGAACGCGCGTCCCAGACCATCTTGCCGAGCAGTGACCAGGCGGGGAAGCGAGTGTAGAACTCGGCGTCCTCGTCGATCCGGCGGCCGTACCCGATCATGTCGAAGCAGAAGACGGCGTAGCCGGCTTTGGCGAGGCGACGATAGAAATGTTCTCCGTTGCGGTACCCGGCGACATAGCCCTTGGGCCGGTTCGCGGCGTGCAGGAAGAGAATGCCGGGCAGGGTTTGGCCCGTGGTCGACGCGGAGGAGGACACGTACAGGTCGCCGCTGATGTAATCCCCGAACACTACCTCCACCCGATCCACGTCGCTGCCGGCGTTCTGGCGCTCGAGCAGAAAACGGATGTGCTTCGGATCTAGCCCGTAGTCGATCTTGTCCCCCGCAGCCGCGGGCGGATGTTTCCCCAGCACAGTGCGGATATTCTGCTGGATCTGCCACCGTTTACTGAGCCACGTGTCCTTGTGGTCAACGTCCTCACCGTTGTTCAACGTGAACAGGTCCGGGGAGTAGGTCTCCGGCAGGTCGAGAGTGACAGCGGTTGTTTCATTCCACTCGGTCCAATCGTTCGGATGGATGAAATCGTCGGTGGCAAAGGTGGGATCGCCGTCGAACGCGCCGTCCAGCCAGTCGAAGTAGCGTTGGATGATCTCGGGATGGGTTTCGTGACCACCGCTTCGCCACTGCACCTGCAGGTTGTCGGCGGCATCGTACAGCGCCCATGCCGGGCGGGCGGCATCCATCGATTGTTCGATCGCCCAGGTTTGTTCGACGCCGTCGTTGATCGCGGTGCTGACGAGGCACGGGCGCGGCGCGATCAGTGCGAGCTGATGCTGCATGTCGTAGGGCAGCCGGTCTTCCCGTCCCGCGAAGAACCGCAGCCACGGGCTGAACCAGGTGGGGAAGACGCGGGTCATGCGTTCGATGCTCTCGGCGTATTCATATTCGGAGCTGATTCGCCACGGCATGATCCCGCCCGCTCCGGCGCTGCTCGAGATGACAGCGTCGATGCGGTCGTCAAACGCGGCTGCGATCAGTGATTGCTTGCCGTTCCGGGAGTGTCCACCGATGGCGATGCGGGAGGTGTCGGCCATGTCGAAGGTTTCGAGGAAATCGACGACCCGGCTCGCCGCCCACGCCCGTTTCGCGAGCAATGACCAGTCAAATCTGGGGTAGGCGCTGCTGAATTCAGCCGCATCATCCTCGATGTCCGCAGCGGCGTAGACAACACCGATGTATCCGCGTTGCAGCGCGATGCGGGCCCACGAGCGGTGATTGCTCTGGGTCATGAAGACGGGGAACGGGCCGTCCCCGTCGGGAATGAAGAGTTCGATACGCAGCGAGGCCATGTGAGTTGAATCCGCGCCAAAATGGAGCCGGTAGCGCCGGGAGATGGCGTTCCACTCCATCACCGATTCCAGGCGTTCGACGGTGACTGTGTCCGGCGTTGGCGGCATCAGGCCGAGCTGCCAGCGTTGCAGCGTGTCTTTGATCGCGGATCGCTGCTCCAGCCACTCGCCGATGCTGGTGATCGGGTCACTGTCCGGATTATCCAGCGGGATCAACGGGTTGATCAGCCCGGGGATGGACTTGAACTCGTTGAATTCCGGCGGTTGAGCGCCAGTTTGCAGCAACCATTTGGTGAAAGCTTCGCTCTCCGGCAGCACGCTGATCGCGGTGCGCACATCCCGGCTGAGTTCCGGCTTGCTGCTGGATTTCGTTGCCGCGCACGCCGTCAAGGGTATCAAGAATACGGCGATGAGCCAGGAGAATCGGCGAGAGGCACGGGTCAGGTTCGGTTTTAGCTGCAGCATGCGGTGAGTGGTCATGGCGCAGGTCGTCTCAGCATTCGTGGGTGTGACGCCGGTCACAGGATCGCATACGCGAATGGAACCGGCTGTTTGGTGAAGAGTATAGGCAGATACAGGCAGACGGGAGCCCTGATCTGGAGGTTCCTCCAGTGGAGACAGAGTCGGAACCCGGCGGAACTCGTCCCCGTCCGTGATCGTACAACAGATAGAACAACAGCGAGCGCTTTTCGAAATATCGTACAGTTCCCAGACATCCCCTCCGCTTTCGCTTACCTCCCTGGGCGGGAGCGGTCTCCCAACGGGTGGGCTTCACAGCCCACCCGGTCTTTTTTCTACCCGCTTCGTGAACGAGAGACCATCCACTCAATCGGACCGATGTTCAGGTTTTCATTGCGTACGCGACAAATTCGTCGTACCCTCTTCGCGATTGCTGGCTAACCGGGATACACGCATGGCTCACATTCTGATCCTCGGCGCTGGACGGCAGGGACGTGCCGCCGCTCTGGATCTGCTTCAAGACGGCGATACGATCACCTTTGTCGACCGCTCCGAATCCAACCTGCAAATCGCACTCGAGATGTTGAATCTGCCGCCGGAACGTGGAAAAATGGCAGACCTCAGCAGCCCGGAGGAACTGGCTCCGTTCTTCGACGAGGCAGACGGGGCTGTGTTCGCGGCGGACTACGGATTGAACGAACAGTTGACCCGCATTGCGATCGCGCACAAGTGCCACACGGTCGACTACGGCGGCAACCACGATGTCGTGAACGCTCAGCACGCGATGGATGACGATGCGAAAGCGGCGGGCGTCGCGATTGTGCCGGACTGTGGCCTGACACCGGGGCTGGCGGGTGTGCTCGTCGCCGGCGGTATCAAACGCCTCGATAACGATGCGCACCGTGCGGAGATCCGTGTCGGCGGGTTGCCGTTGAATCCGGACGGACCGTTGAAATATGCGCTGGTGTTCAGCGTACGCGGCCTGATCAACGAGTACCTCGAACCGAGCGTGGTGATCGACAAGGGGAACGTTACGACAAAGCCGTCCCTGAGCGGACTGGAGAGCCTGAGCTACGAAAACCGGCAGTTTGAGGCGTTCTACACCTCCGGCGGGGTCAGCACTCTGCCGCGCAGCTTTGGAAACGTGCTCAAGGACCTGGATTGCAAGACGATCCGTTACCCCGGACACGCCGCGAAGATCAAGTTCCTGTTCGATCTTGGCTTCGGCGACGACTCGCACACATTGAGCAACGGCTTTTCCTGTACGCCGCGTCAGATGCTGGAAAAAATGCTCGAGCATACCCTGGCGCACGACCCGCCGGACGAAGTGATCATGCGGGTGACGGTGATCGGCGATGGCAACCGCCGGATCATCTACAGCATGCGGGATGTGTACGATGACGAGTCTGGCCTGACCGCAATGCAGCGCACGACGGCTTGGCCCGGGTCACGTATCCTCAAGATGTTGTTGGATGGGACGATTCCGGATCGCGGCGTGTTGTACCAGGAAACGGCGGTGGATGCGGACGAGCTCATCCGTCAGCTGGGTGAACGTGGGATCCGGATCAATGTGACGGAGAAGTGAGTGGGAAGTCGGAAGAAAGTCGGAAAGAAGTACAAGACAAGTAAGAAGTCGGAAAGAAGTACAGAGTAGAAAAGAAGTACTGAGTACAAAAGAAGAGAGCAACGGGGACACTTAACGGAGTAATTGTCCCCGTTGTTTACGTTGTTTAGTCTCCGAGAGCAAGAAAACCGCGTTTGCAAGCAAACACGGCCACATATTTTCTCGACTTTCGACTTTCGACTTTCGACTTTCGACTTTCGACTTTCGACTTTCGACT
>JAHLLB010000008.1 GCA_020444425.1 bacterium
ATTACCGATTACCGATTACCGATTACCGATTACCGATTACCGATTACCGATTACCGATTACCGATTACCGTCCTTCACGCCGCCCGTTCCGCCAGGGCACGGTCGGGATCGGTTACTACCTCCTGCACGATGTGCCGCACCCGCCGGACCATCGGCACCTCCGGCAGCTGGAACATCAGGTATTCAGCGTCGCCACGGTCACGGAACCGCCGCAGACTGTGCGCGAAATTCAGGTCGAACACCCACGACAGCATCATCAGCCGCATGTCGTGACGGCTGCGCAGCTTTTCGATCAGCACCAGCTCGCGCCGGTCGAAATGGTCCTCAATGGCCTCGTTGACTGTGTCCGAATTGTTTAGCTCGATGTACGCCTTCTGCAGCATCTCCTCATCGTTGTTCTTGTCAACGTCAATGAAGACGCGCAAAATGTCCAGCTTGTCGGCATCCCGGATCATTTTCGCGAAACGCAGACGGTCACCGAGATACTCGCCCGGAATGTGCAGCTTGTTGTGCGCGAGGATGCTGGATTCGATCAACTCGACACGATCCTGCGGCAGGTTGCGCAGCACGTTGTGTTCGCGCAGCACCTCAACCCCAAGCACCGAATGGTCCACCGACACCCGGTCGAGCAACGTGTTATAACGTTTGAACTGTTCGAATCGGCCAACGTCGTGAAACAGCGCGATTACCCGTGCGAGCCGGCGTTCGTCATCCTTCAGCCCGAGCGCGGAGGTGAGCCGGTCCATCTCGTCCACCACATGCAGCGTGTGCTCAACCTTCAGCTCGCTGGTCTTCGCGAGGGCGGAGTTGCCGCTGCGGCGGTAGGGTTCGCTGTACTCGTCAAACCACGCGAACAGCCAGGTCAGGGTGTCATCATTCATGCAAATTCCGTAAACGTTGACAAAACAGACACGGAAGATAGGGGTCCATGTTTGCTGGTTGTTAAAACGATATGGACGTTATGTGGGCAACAGTTCCCGCCATTCGGCGGTGTTAATCACACGCGCGTTGAGCCGAGATGGTTTCGCGAAACTATCAGCAAAGTGGCAGGCACGTCTTTCCGTGTCGTCCGTGTATTCCGTGGTTCAATCCAACCGTGGTTGAGGCTATCTGGTGTCACGGCCTCGCGGCAAGAAACCGGAGAGCGGCTTGATCCAAACACCCGCACGGCCTAATTTCGCCCAAACCACCAACATGGAGGGGGACGAGGATGAAACAGATGAAAACGGTTTTCCCGTTGGTCGTTCTGCTGGCCGTGATGCTTGTGATCGGTGGCTGCGCCGCCGGCAGCAAGATGCAACGCACCGAAGAGGGCTACATGCCGACGCATGTCGTCGTCGGTGATATCGTGGCGTACACACAGGGTGTGGCGCAGGTCAGCACGACCGATCTGAAGGAATTGATCGTCAACAATTTCGAGATGGCGTTCCGCGATCAGAGTGTCAAATTCATCAGCCAGCGCGAGCTGAAGACGACGGCGGTCGATCAGACCAAGCTGGTCAAGTTGAACGCGACAGTCACCTTCCAGCAGGGCGCGAGCGACATTTCGCAGAGCACTGACGCCCGCATCAGCTACCAGCTGATTCGTGCGGGGGACGGCTTCCTGTGGGAAGAGGGTAGCGCCAAGTCGACCGACTGGTCGGTGTCGCAGGGCGCGACGGTGGACGTGCAGTCCGCGGTCCGGTTCGCGACGCAGGCGACGGCGAAGGATGTCAAGGAACTGATGCAGTAAGCAGGTTCGCCGCAGCCGTTACATGAAGAAGAGCTAGATCCGCGGGGGCCGGTCTCCGGTCCCCGTTTTTGCCATCTCCGCCGAAGAACGAAAATCCGGCGGGGTTAAGTCCGTTTCAGGACAAGCGTTACGCGATTTACAAGATCCGATACAACCATACGAACAGGAACAGGATTCATGGAACGTACACTGTGCATCATCAAGCCGGACGGCGTCCAGAGCAAGGTCGTCGGCAAGGTGATCGACCGCATCGAGCAGGAAGGCTTCACCATCCTCGGCATGAAACGCGCCCGTCTGAGCAAGGCCGTCGCGGAAGACTTTTACGCTGTCCACAAGGAACGCCCGTTCTTCGGCGAACTGTGCGAGTTCATGTCCAGCGGCCCGGTGGTGCTGATTGCGCTCGCACGTGACAACGCCATTAACCACTGGCGGACCGTCATCGGCGCGACCAACCCGGCCGAAGCGGACGACGGCACGATCCGTAAACTGTACGCCCGCAGCAAGGGCGAAAATACCGTCCACGGCAGCGATTCCGTCGAGAACGGCATCCTCGAGATCAGCAAGTTCTTCAGCGAGATGGAACTGATCGAACAGAAGTAACTCGAGCTCGGGGCTCAAGGCTCGGGTCGTTGGCTGAGGTCGGCGATTCTCATGTGCCCCAGACATTTATGTCTGGGCTGATCTGGGACTGAGAGCTTGCGATGATCCCAGACATTCATGTCTGGGTTGATCCGCACGCTCACCGACAAGTCGTTCAGGATTTGGATAGTCCACGACATAAATGTCGTGGGCATGGTTCAATTCCAACTGTAATGGTCCGATTCCAGCTTCGAAGAGTTGAATGCCACGGACGCGAAATCCGTGGCATTTCTCGTCCAGGACCAATCAGCACCCCGGAGCCCGGAGGTGTTAAGCGAAGCCTGATCGTCGTACCTTCCCTGTGTTCTGTCTTTCACAAAGGGTTGATCGGAAAAAACGGATCGCGCCATAGCCCCATCCCCCGGCGGCGAACGTGATTCCGGATTCCGCGTGGACGAAGCCATTGGCTTCGTTATTATTAACGGACGGACACATCTGAATCATGATGTTTGGTTCACGTCATTCTGAACCTCACGACGTGAGGTGAAGAATCTCCAGATCGGAAACTATTGGATAATCTGGAGATCCTTCACTTCGTTCAGGATGACAAGCGCCGCTGCTTGTCAGGGCGACAGTCATTCAGGGTGAATCCCGGCGCACCCACCGTGCGCAGCAACACAGGACGTACCATGCCAGACGAAACACTGCAATCCATTCTCGAACGCAGCAAGGGTGCCTTGGAACCGGCTGAGGGCGAGGGCGAAGAACAACTGACACGGATCGCTGTCATCGGGGCCGGCACCATGGGCCTCGGCATCGCGCAGGCGGTCTCCGCGAAAGGGCTCGAAGTCCTGTTGCTGGAAAAGGACGAGGTCAGCCTGCAGGCGTCCCTGAAGCAACTGGCGATCAACCTCGACCGGGAAATCGCGCGCTGGGGGATGACCGAATCGGACAAGCGTGCGGTGCTGAGCCGGATCAAGGGCACGTCCAACCTTGACGAGCTGGAAGGTTACCGTCTGATCATCGAAGCGGTGCCTGACCTGATTGAGCCAAAAACCAACCTGTTCAAGCAGCTGGACACAATGGCCAGCCGGAACGCCGTGTTCGTGACCAACACATCCGTGCTGTCGGTGACCGAACTGGCGGAAAAAACCATCCGTCCGGACAAGTTCATCGGCATGCATTTCCTCCACCCGGTGCAGAAACGCCACATGGTGGAAATCGTGCGCGGCCTGCAGACCAGCGACGCCACCTTCCGATTCACGAAAAGTTTCGCCGAAAGCATTGGCAAGACCGTGGTCGAGGTGTACGAATCGCCGGGGTATGTGACCACCCGCGTCATCCTGCCGATGCTGAACGAGGCGATGCACACGTTGATGGAAGGCGTCGCCAGCGCGGAAGGCATCGACACCGCCATCCGGCTCGGCTACAATTTCGTGCAGGGCCCGCTGCACCTGGCCGACCAGATGGGACTGGACGAAGTCCATTCGTGGCTGGAAGCGATGTTCCGGGAAACCGGCGAACAGAAGTACCGTCCGTGTCCGTTGCTGCGGAAGCTGGTTCGTGCCGGACACCTCGGCGTCAAAACCGGCCAGGGATTCTTCAAGTACGATGAAACCGGACGGCAGATCTACGGCGCGGAAGGTGTCGTCTGATGTCGCCGGGGAACACATCCGGCTTCACCCTGTGGCTGCGCACGTCGGGGAAGACGCTCGACTATTCCGCGATCGTGGTGCAGATTGCGCAGGAACTGGAACGGCGCGGCGTGCCGGTGGAACCGATTGACGCCGCCGCGCTGGCCCGGGCGACCTACCGTGGCAAAATCTCCGGCCAGGGATTGGCGCTGGCGATTGCGATGAGCGCGGACGCGTTGACCCGGCACGGTGTCGCCTGCATCATACACGGCTCGCGCAGTTCCGCGTACGAATTCTCGTGGAAGAAACGGAAGCCGGAACGGTTGCTGGACGTGGTTTTCGTGCGAGACGGCGAGACGGTTAAGGGTAAGGGGCCGTTCCTGGTGCTCCGTCCCGGTGACGGCAACGGCAGCAGCACAGCTCCCGATCCGCCAGCCTCGGCGCCGGTGGAACCGGAATCGGCTCCCTCAGCAATAGACAGTGAAACGTCCGCAGCCAGTTCCAGCGAAAACATTGATTCTGATCGTGTTACCCTCGACTCCGCCGACCAGGTGCAGAGCGATTGGAATCTTGCCCCCCTGTTTGACGCTCTGGCGAAAGCCGGATGGATTCCTCCCTTGGCCGCTCCGACCAACGGGGACGACGAGCTGCTCCGCCAGCGTTTGCGGAAGCTCGGGTACCTGTAGAATCGGATTTAAGGCTTTTTCAACCTCCCGGGATTTCCTTAGATTGACGCGATGCGCACGGCAAGGGCTGTGAGGAAATGGGTGCGGAACATTCTCTCAGTCGCGCGATCATTGGCTTTTCCTAACAAAGTTCGTACTTCGAACGTACATTATCGGGTGTGAGGGAGGTTCTCCACCGAGAGGTTGGCGGTGGAGTTTCGTGTCCTGCGAGTGTTTTCCCTGATTCTGCTGCTGTGAGGCTGCCTCGGAGCGGTCAAGGGGGAAATGTGCGCAGGATCACTCATGCGTAGTGCGAAAAACACAAACTTGCTCGATTAACAGGTAGAATTTTCGAGATAATCCGGTGAACCTCACCATAGTAAACGGGAGGAAGTAACGATGTCGATTCGTGCCCAGGTTTTCGTGGCAATGGTTTTTGCCCTGGGCTTGGTGTGTGTGCCCGCCATGGCTCAGAACTTCGGTGGTTGGAGTGACGCCGAAATCCTTGACAACACCCTTAATTACTCGGCGGTGGAAGTCGCAGACGTGAATGGCGACTACTATATGGACCTCGCCACGATGATTTACACCAACGATATGCCGGGTCAGCAGCGCAGCATCCCGGCGTTCTGGACGTATGACGCCGACATGGACATGTTTGATCCGATGCCGCTGCTCGGCGCATTCCGCCCGCACGGTGGTTTCGTGATTGATGCGTTCGACATGGACGGCGACGATGACGACGACATGCTCGTCGGCAACATCGTCCTCAACAGCGCTGGTTGGTACGAGAATGACGGTACCGATTCTCCGGCTGGCGACCTGATCTCCAGCGGTTTGTCCGGTATCCACGATATCGCCGGTGGCGATTTTGACGGCGACGGCGACGCGGACGCAGTCTTCAGCCGCCGTGAAACCGACGTGGTGTACTACGCGGAACGTGACGGCGAGAACTGGATCCTCCACGAGTATCCGGTGCAGGCTGGTAACGATCCGGAAGATATCGAAGTGGCCGACATCGACATGGACGGCGACCTCGACGTGATGGTGGCCAACAGCTGGCGCGGTGGTGTCCGCATGATGGTCAATGATGGCTCCGGCACCTTCTCCTGGATGCCGATTTTTGTTCCGGGCGGCTCTATTGGCGCGATCGCCTTGCTCGACGCCGACAATGATGGTGACTACGACATGGTCGCCAGCATGCCGGACAGCGGCCGCGTGATGCTGATCGTGCAGGGCGCCGGAAGCTTCACCGAGGTTACCCTCGACGACAACCTTTACAACATCAACGAGATCCGCGCGGATGACGTGGACTTCGACGGTGACGACGACCTGATGATGATCTCGACGGCTGATGGCGCGATCGTTGGCTTCGAAAACCGTGGCAGCTACCTGTTCGAACGTTCCGATGTCGCGAATGTCACCGGTACCCCGGTCGACATCGAGTTGATCGATGCCGACATGGACGACGACCTCGACCTCGTCGTCGCCACCCCGGATGCAGGCCTGCACCTGTACTACACAACCTCGCTGAAGCCGTTCATCACCAAGAACGTGATGGGCATGGTCGGTACCGCGCGTGAGATCGAAGCGGCTGACATGGACAGCGACGGCGACATGGACATCTGCATCTCCACGATGGAAGACAACTTCTATCTGCTCGAATGCCTCGGCATGGACGGCTGGATGATGCATGAACTCGTGATGGGTCAGCCGACTCCGGACTTCCTGCTGAACGACTGGGATGACGATGGCATGATGGACATCATCGCCGCCGACGAATCCGTCGACGAGCTGGTGTTCTGGCGTCAGACCGGCGGCCTCGCGTTCGAGCGGATCGTGCTCGCGTCGATCGTGGCTCCGCAGCTGCTCGAGTTCTCCGACCTCAGCGGTGACGGCCTCAACGATATCGTCGTTGGCTACGACCTCGGCTTCGACTGGTTCGAACAGGTGACCCCGACGAACCTCGTCCGTTACGAAATCGCGGAATACGTCTCGGTGACGGTTGCGCTGATCAAGTCCGGCGACTTCAACGGTGACGGCCTTCCGGACCTGCTGAACAGCCGTGCGAACGGCCCGAGCCGGTTCCTTACCCTGATGGTCAATGATGGCGCGGGCGGCTTCAACAACTTCGCCCTCGACGATCACCTGATGACCGAAGGCTTCTTCGTCGACCTCAGCGGCGACACCAATCTTGACCTGCTGACCGGTTACGACGATGAGTTCAACTGGTACCGGAACAACGATCCGGGCTACACCATCTTCCACCTGAACGTGCCGAGCAGCCACCTCGATCACAGCTACGCCGACATCGATCTCGACGGCGACAATGATCCGGTCGTGCTGTGGAGTGACCCGATGGGTCTGTTCGTGCTGAACAACGATGGTACCGGCAGCTTCACCCAGTCCCCGGTCGCGCGCGATATCGGCCTCGCCAATGTCGTCACCGCTGCGGACATGGACGGTGACGGCGACATGGACTTCGTCGTCGGCCAGGATGATGTGGATGGCGGCGTGTTCTGGATCGAAAACCAGGTCGCAGACTTCGCCACCAGCATCGCCGGTTCCAAGGCGGTGGAAAATGTGCTGATGGCTGACAGCAACAAGCCGGTGGAATCGGACTTCGGCCTGTTCGCCAGCCCGAACCCGTTCAACGCCGCGACCACGCTGCAGCTGACCCTGCCGGAAGCCGGCGAGATGAAGGTACAGGTCTTTGATGTGACCGGTCGTCTCGTGGCCACCCTGGCCAACGGTACGTATCAGCCGGGCACGCATCGCCTCAACTGGAACGCGCAGAACCACGCGTCCGGCATGTACTTCGTGCGTGCGACCGCCCTCGGTCAGACGCCGCAGGTGCGCAAGCTGATGCTGGTCCGCTAATTCCGTACGCTTGATCTTTCAAGGGGCATCCCGGTTGGGGTGCCCCTTTTCTATTCTGGAATGACACCAGCCCGTTGTCCCCAAGCCAGGCTGAAACCCTCCCCGAAAAGGGTTGCCAAAGAGGCACGTATGTGAAAATTAGCGCAATATGGTTTGAATGAACTAGATCTTCCGAAATAACCGAAAGTTAGGCCTGCTGTACATTCTCAGCTAACACACTGTTATTCCCAAAACTTAGTCTGTCTCCCGCTTTTTGATATTCGTCAAAACTTCCCTTTGCGATATGTTGCACGTTCCCTCAAAATGAGGTGGGGCGGTGTTGGTTCGCGCACACCGTCCCGCGGAGTTTCCAACCAGAAGCATTGACAGGGGTGTCTCATGGGGCAGTACAAAAAGCTATGGATCGGGTTCGCGCTCACCCTGATCGTTTCTTTTGGCGTGCTCGGCTACTATGGATTTGAAATCTACCGGGTCGCGCCACCCATTCCCGATCGCGTGGTCAGCGAGTCTGGCGAAGTACTGTTCACGGGAAAGGATATCCAGACGGGGCAGCAGGTCTGGCAGTCGATGGGTGGGCATGAGATCGGGTCCATCTGGGGGCATGGTTCGTACGTTGCGCCGGACTGGTCCGCCGACTGGCTGCACCGGGAACTCGAATACATGTTGAATATGTGGGCCGGCAGCGAGTTCGGACGATCCTTCCAACAGCTCGGCAGCGAACAGCAGGCAGCATTGCAACAACGGCTTCGGGATCAGGTGCGCCGGAATACGTACGATAAACAAACCGGCGACCTGTATATATCGGATGTTCGTGCGGCAGCGATCCGTGAGGTTGGCCAGCATTATTCCGCACTGTTCAGCGGTGACTCCTCACTGGATGAGCTGCGGGATGCGTACGCCATCCGCAACGAAGCTCTGCCAGATCCCAATGAACGCGAGCTGCTGAACGCGTTCTTTTTCTGGGCGGCATGGTCCTGCGCGACTGAACGGCCGGATGGGTCCGGCATCACCTACACCAACAACTGGCCGGCAGAGCCGTTGATTGATAACAAGCCGACCGGCGCGAACATCCTCTGGTCGGTGATCAGTTTCGTGCTGCTGCTCGCTGGTGTTGGGGCCCTGTCGTGGTACTATGCCGTCGAGGCGCGGAAGGGGGACGAAGAAATCGCGCCCGCTCCGGCAAAAGACCCGTTGCTCGGGTTGAATCCGACCCCGTCCATGAAGGCGACGCTGAAATACTTCTGGGTGGTGATGGGGTTGGCGGTGACACAGGTCATTCTCGGCGCCATCACGGCTCACTACGGTGTCGAAGGGCAGGGTTTTTACGGCATTGACCTCGCAAGCATTCTGCCCTATACCGTCACCCGGACCTGGCACATTCAGCTTGGCATCTTCTGGATCGCTACCGCGTGGCTGGCAACCGGCTTGTTTGTCGCACCGGCAGTCTCTGGAAAGGAACCGAAATTCCAGCGCCTCGGCGTAAACGTGCTGTTCGTGGCCTTGTTGATCATCGTCGTCGGGTCGTTGATCGGGCAGTGGCTGGGCGTGATGCGCAAGCTGGGACTGGATGCCAACTTCTGGTTCGGACACTTCGGCTATGAATACATCGAACTTGGCAAGTTCTGGCAGATCTTCCTCTTTGCCGGGCTGTTCATCTGGTTGTTCCTGATGCATCGGGCGATGTACCCGGCGTTCAAGTTGAAGAGCGCCAACCGTCACCTGTTGATCATGTTCTTCATTTCGTCCGCGGCGATTGCGCTGTTTTATGGTGCGGCGTTATTGATCGGCAAAGAGATGCACCTGGCAATGGCAGAATACTGGCGCTGGTGGGTGGTGCACCTGTGGGTGGAAGGGTTCTTCGAAGTGTTCGCGACCGTGGTCATTGCCTTCCTCTTTACCCGCATGGGTCTGCTGAAGGAAGGGATTGCCACACTGGCGGTGCTGCTGTCGACAATCATCTTCCTCTTCGGCGGCATCATCGGCACCTTCCATCATCTCTACTTCTCCGGCACACCGACAGGCGTGCTCGCGCTGGGTGCAACCTTCTCCGCGCTGGAAGTGGTGCCGCTGGTGCTGATTGGCTTCGAAGCCTACAAAAACTACAGTCTTGCCAACGCGAAACCGTGGGTCAGTGCATACAAGTGGCCGATCTATTTCTTTGTCGCGGTGGCGTTCTGGAATCTCGTCGGCGCGGGACTGTTCGGCTTCTTCATCAACCCGCCGATCGCACTGTACTACATGCAGGGACTGAACACGACACCGGTACACGGCCACACCGCCCTGTTCGGTGTATACGGCATGCTCGGATTCGGCCTGATGCTGTTCACTCTGCGCGGGTTGGCGGTGCGGAAAAAGTGGAAGACTAAGGTGCTCGGCTTCGCGTTCTGGATGATCAACATCGGCCTGTTCGCGATGGTGGTGATCAGCGTGCTGCCGCGCGGCCTGATGCAAACCTGGGCCAGCGTCGAAACCGGCTTCTGGTACGCTCGTTCCGCCGAATTTCTGCAGACACCGATCATGGACACGCTCCGCTGGTTGCGTGTGCCGGGCGACACCATCTTCGCAATCGGTGTGCTCGCGCTTGGCTGGTGGGTAGTTGGTTTGAAAACCGGCTGGTCCGTCGAAAAAGAGGAAGATTCCGTGTCGAAACAGTTCCCGGAGTCAGACGAGGTGGTGCACGCCGGGGCTCCTGCGGGAGGAGGCAGTCCGGAATAAGCTGCCCATGGTGACAGGAAACCGTTGAACGGGGGACACTTTGATGACAAAGTGTCCCCCGAATCATGCCCCAGACATTTGTGTCTGGGATCATTCGCGCCAGCAGAGCTTGCGCGGGCATCGGCTGTGAACCGACTGAGTGCAATGCGGCCCGACGAGCGAGCTCGTCGGGGCAGACGAGAACGGCCAGGTCTGTCTAGTCCGCCCGTGTCAGGGAGATGTAGATGTCGGTTTCGAGCTGATCTTCCGGGGTGTTGCGCGGATCGTTGAGGTACTGTTCGACGGACGGAATCTTGCCCACTTCATACCCGCTGTCCGGCAGCCATTGGACAAAGAAGGCAGCGTAGGTCGTGCTCAGGCCGTTGTACGATCCGACGTGCCGGAACCTGGCATAGGTGCCGCCCGGCACGGTCTGCACGCCGACCTCACCCTCCGGTTGCGTATCGTCATTCGCGACGATGCAGGCGTCGTACCGCAACTTGCTGGCGTCCGTCACTTCCGGATCGTCATGCGACAACCCGAACGCCTGGTTTCGCATCAACCCGCGCGGTCCGGCAAACTGCACCAGCTTCTCCCACGCTGTTCCCACCTGTTCGTACGGGCCAATGTGCCGCACGAACGCGACACGCTGTTCCTCCCGCTGGACAATTTCCACGTTCATCGGTCCCACCCTTTCCGTTAACGGATCAAACTGAAGCGAACCGTGGTCGGTGAGGTAGTGAACATTGGACGGGGAAGAAGGCCGCTGGGCGTGCTGCCGCTTGCGGTATTCGCTCGGGCTGACGCCGATGGTCGCCTTGAACGCGCGGGTGAACGCTTCATGGGTTTCGTAGCCGGCGTCAAACGCGACTCGGGTAATGCGGTGATCGGTGTTTGCCAACTCCATCGCCGCTCTTTCCATCCGCAAGCGCCGGACATGCTCCAGCACCGGCTCGCCAACCATGCCGCGAAAAATGCGGTGGAAATGGTACGGTGAAATGTTCGCAATCTCTGCCAGATCATGCAACGACAACGCTTCATCCAGATGATCCTGAATGTGGATCAGCACCCGCAGGATGCGCTCCGCATACCGTTCCTGATTGCCCTTCAGCATCAACCCCCCGCCTGGTTCGCCTCACTCGGACCCGGTGCGATTCGGACGGACACCACGTCCGCCGCTGACACGAACAGGGTAGGCTGAGATCACAGACAAAGCTTGACCGATGTTGCGCGCTTCATTCACATGCCCACGACATTCATGTCGTGGATGATCCGCCGGTTCCCTCACGTGCCCCAGACATTCATGTCTGGAGTCATCCGCAGGCCGCAACCCTACCTTGGGTCCAGCTGCGTCCGCAAGCGGACACTGGCACAATCAAGGGGACACACATTCAAGGGGGACACTCGACAGTGTTCTCGTCACTGTCACCGCGACCGGACACGGATCAGCTTGCAGTCGCCGGGCAGCAGCGGCACATCGAGCAGCAACGAGCCCGCTTCGTTACGATACTCGTTCCGCAGGCTGCGGTCGTCCCGGTTCATGTCCTGCCACAGGATGGTTGCCTCCAGCGGCGCGCCGCCATCGAAAACCAGTTGCGCCACCGTTTCTTCGGTCGCCGGGACGATATAATCGTCCACAATCTCATTCGTGGTCAGGTTCACCAGCAGGTACATCTCGTGACGCGGGTCGGTGGGATCGTCGAACATGCCGATCAGCACATTGCTTGAATACTTGGCGTCGTCGGTGGGTAATGGGCCGTCGTCGTCGCCATGCAACGCGCGCAGGCGGAACCGATCCCCGAGACTGAGGTTCCGGTGCACCGGCGTGGTGTCGGTCATCCACTCGGTCAATGAGCGGCGGGGAATGACATTCTTGCTGTTGCCATATTCGTCGAGATAACTGGTGTCGAGACCGTCGGTCGCCCACCACCAGCGCAGTGCGCGCACCTTCGGCAGCAACCCACGCAGGTTGGCGTACAGCTCGGCGACGCGATCATAGGGATAATGTTTGCCCGGGTACGGCTCGTACTCCATCCCTTCCGGATAGTAGTCCGGGTTGTTGGCCGCCTCGGAGATCGGCCGGCGGAACATGTCGAGGTTCTCGGTATCGTCCGGCTGCCACCAGTCGCCGGAGGTCAGGCCCTGGATGTTCTTGTGGTGCGACTTGAAGGTACGAGCTGCCCGTTGACGCGGGAGCGGATTGCCGTCCATATCGTCATATTGCCCCATCAGCAGCTGCGTTGGATACGGAAACACGGTGATGCCACGCGCGCCGACGGCGAGGCCGATGTACGCCTGAGACGCGTATTCCCAACGAGTGGGCCGGCGATACCGGAAGTCCACTTTGCCGTCCGGGTAGATCCACTCTTCACGCATCACCTGCAGGTCGAGCCACCACTCCGGACGTGGGCCCGGGGGGTTAACCGCAACTGCATACCGTTCCACATCCCGCGTCAGATCGCGCAACCACCACGCATACGTCACCATCATCAGCCGGTGATAATAGCGCCCGGCGTAGTTTTGCAGCACCCAGTTGCGGTTGCCGCTCTTGCCCCGGAATGGATACGTTTCGTTGTTAAACACATTCCAGCCGCGCATCAGCCTGCCGCTGAACACCGAGTCGAGGATTGCCGGATCCTCCAGTTTTTCCGGCTCGAACATCTCGCGCTGAGCTTCCGCTACATATGCGCCGAAATAGATAATGCCCCGGCTGCGGTCCCATTCGCGGATTTTGTTCACAGCATACTCGAACAACATCGAGTATTCACGGTTATTCTTACTAGACCAGCCGCGTTCCCACCCCTCCTTACCGAGCAGATAGTACGGAGTGGCGCGGGTATCGAAAGCATAGTCATCACGCATTGAGACGACGATTTCGTCAATCAGGTCAAATGCCTGTTGACGTACCGCCGGATCGCTGAGGTCCGCGTCCTGCGTGAACCGGTCGATCACATCCTTAACGCGGAGATACCGTCCCCAGCTGCCCGGAACACGTTCGTCCAGGATGTTGAACTGCGCGGAATCCGCAAATGTTGTCGCTGAAGACAACGCCAACCCAAGATTCAATTGGCCGAGCTCGCTCGCGTGAACGTGTACGACTTCATTGGCGTTGTTGCCGATCATGAAGGTGGCATTCGTCTCGTTCATGCGGTCGAACTCGCGATGCAGCCACGATTCATCACCTTCCCGCGCCTTCTGAATGACAAACTCCCACGGCCGGTCGCCCCAGACATCCCACAACCCCAACGGCAGGTCGAGCGGATGCGGAGGATAGGCTGGATCAAACTCGTTCGTCTGGACATCTTCAGGCAGAATCTGGATGGCCGGCGGATCGAATTGCGGGTTGTCGTCCGGCATCTGTTCCGGTGTCTCAGCGTCAAGTGTGACGGTCTCCATGCTGGTGAAGCAGGCCGTAAGCACGAAGGCGGACAGAAGCAGGACAGCGGGCACGAAGTGGCGCGGTTGCATCGGGTATCCTCTGGCTGGGTTCGGATCGCTTGCCGTGAATTTCGATAACGTACGGCGGGGAACAGGCCGTCGTCACCTTCCTCGAATGCCGCTCGAGACAGAGCGGACCAGTTGCCTGCGCGTCTGCTGATTCAACACGTTTCCCCCATGGGTCACGGACATGGACATGATCACGGGCACGGCGATAGCAGCCGCAAGGCGTTGTGGTACGCGTTCCTGATCAACGCCGCGTTCCTCGTCATCGAGATAATCGGCGGCTGGATCAGCGGATCGCTGGCGTTGCTGGCCGATGCCGGGCACATGCTCTCCGATGTCGCCGCGCTGGCTGTCGTGCTCTGGGTCGGCTATATCGCGAAGAAACGGGCGACCGCGAACCACTCGTACGGGTTCGGTCGCGTCGAAGTGTTGTCCGGCTTCCTCAACGGCCTGGTGCTGTGGGCAATCTCGATCGGTATCGCGGTGGAAGCCTGGCGCCGGCTGCAAGCGCCGCAGGAAATTGACGTCGCGATCATGCTGCCGGTCGCCGTCGCCGGATTGCTGGCAAACGCCGGCAGCGCGTGGGTGCTCTACGCTCACCGGTCGCACGATCTCAACATGCGCGCCGCCTTCCTGCACCTGATGGCGGACGCCGCCGGATCGGTCGGCGCCATCCTCGCCGGATTCGCGATCCTGTTGAAAGGCTGGACGTGGGTCGACCCCGCCGCGTCCGTCCTCATCGCCGTGCTGATCGTTGTCAGCAGCTGGTCCCTGATCCGGGAATCCGTCCACATCCTGCTCGAAGGCACCCCGCCCGACCTGAACCTCGAGGAAATCCGGCAGGCGCTGGTTGAAATTGACGGTGTCCGCAGCTGCCACGACCTCCACGTCTGGAACGTCAGCAGCCGGGAACCGATGCTGTCCGCGCACCTGCAACGTGAACACGGCTGCACCACCGCGCCGATCCTCGACGCCGCGAAACAGCTGCTGCTGGAGAAGTATCACATCCGGCACAGCACGCTGCAGATCGAGGATGAACGCTGCGAAGAATTGCACGGATAACAGAAAAAGACCGCCAGGATGGCGGCCTTTTACGATCAAGCATTAAGCCGATTCTGATGACGAAGCGGTTCGGTTACCACGCCGTCGGGGGATTCAAGCGGCGGACGTCCTTCGCGGCCGGCCCCTTCTCCCCATCCACAATCTCAAATTCGACCTCTTCCCCCTCGATGAGCTTGCGGAATCCGTTTCCCTCAATGGCGCTATAATGTACAAAAACGTCCTGCGCCCCCTCTTGCTCGATAAACCCGAAGCCTTTTGCTTCGTTGAACCACTTCACACGTCCTAGCATAGTCCTCTCAACATCGTCTTATCATTCGCCAGTCTCCCTATCGGCATTGATGCCACTGGCGACCTGATACTAAGGTAATTGCTATTACTAGTGAAGAAAACAATTCATGCCCCTAGGAGACGTAAAAAAAGGGTGGATTCGCCACCCTTAACAATCAATCCAGTGCAATGAATTTTGTAAACTTACAAACCTCTTCATTCAGGAGCGGCGCAATCTGCTCGCCGCTACGACCAGTACCAGACCAAATCCTACGCCCGTTGCGATGTACCCGAGGTTTGTCAACAACACGTCCATCATCACCTCCACAGCTTGACGATCTGCGTCCAACCCGACAACTCCACCGGACGCTCCGTCGTTTCACAATTCACACCGTACCGCGCACCAAACCCCGCAGTCATTGACGCTGGGCGTTGGCCACACGCGCGCAGGTCCTGCACATTTTGACCACTGACACCACGACAAACAGGATCACACCAATACTGGCTACGGTTTCCATGGCAAACTCCAACATTAACATTATCAACCGTTTACCGCTCGCAGCCGTCGCTGATTGCACTCAAGCTACACAATGGCAGAGAGTGGGCTCAAGCTGATCCCGGCACGGCGATCAGAAATACGGTTGATTGTTCGGCTTGAAGGATTGGTTGAAAGGGAACGAGCGAGTGGAGGATTTTTCCCGGGCTTCGAGGGACGACGTAACCCCGCTGATAATCCAGCAGGGCTCTCACGTCTCCACGGCTACGTGAAATCTGAATCAGGATGAGCCGAAAGCTCGTCCGTCGATTCCGCCGGGGCCGCTACGACTGATGACTGGATGGGGCGGGGATCCGGAAGTCCGGAAATAACGGGCGACCGCCGCGAATACGCAGCACCGAAAACACGATTCCGCCCACAAAACCCATTCCCAACACAACCATCAAGACGTCGAAAGCCGCTTCCATTCCACTACCCTCGCTGTTCCATGTGCGGTGTAATCTGCTTCAGTGACCAGCCGAACGACGTGCGTTCCGTCACAGCCGGCACCCTCCAGATTGTCCGCAGTATGATACGAGGCGTTGTCATACGTTTGTACCACAAATCCGCGATACGTCGATTTCACAAATAATACGGAATAGAGCTATTAAATATCAAATCAAAAATTATGTTTTTATAAGTTTAAGCGCGGAAATGGAGAGAGTTTTAAGAGGGGAGCCCACGGAGACCTTGAAGTGAGAGAGCGAAATCCTCTCGTGAGCTCGGGAACGAGAGCCGGGGTCACGGATCGCCGCAGCTCCTTCGTGAATAATCGAAGAAAAATCTCACAACTGAAGGCATGAAACACTGCGGTGGTGATTCCACGCACAGTTTGTTGATTCCCGGGACGGAGTGTGGATCTGCAAAATTGTGCCCGTGTCAAAAGATTCGCGGACGTGGATTCGGAACTGCTGGATAACCCCTGCTGGAAGAGCCCGCAGGGGCACATAATTGCAGGGGCACAGGCTGGGAACTGCTGGATAACCCCTGCTGGCAGAGCCCGCAGGGGCACGTATATGCAGGGTCAGGCGGGTTCGAGGTCCAGCCGGCCGAGGTCGGGATCGGCGGCGATGACGCGGACTTGCAGACGCATACCGGGGCGGTAGAGTTCGTTGCCCGTCACCTCCACAAAACCCATCAGCTCGCGGTCAAAATACACATTGCCCAGGTCATCCGCGATGATCATTCCCTGCGCGCCGGTGTTGTCGATTTCGACGAAGATACCCTTGGGAATCGCGCCGGTGATCAGGCCAGTGAATTCTACGCCGATCTTGCGGGCGAAGTATTCCGCCTGGCGGATTTTCAAGGATTTCCGCTCGACGTCCTGGGCCGCGCGCTCGCGTTCGCTGGCAACTTCACAAACTCGTTGAAGTGTATCGCGAATGTCTGGACCATACTTTGTTTTGCGCTCCAAAACGGCGTTGATGATACGATGCACGATGAGGTCGGGATAGCGACGGATCGGGCTGGTGAAATGGGTGTAATTGACAAAACCGAGTCCGTAGTGGCCGATATTCTCGGTGTCGTACACCGCTTTCGCCATCGCACGAAGGGTCATGTAGCGCAGGATCTCGATCAACGGATGCCCGGAAAGGGAATCGAGCCAGTCGTTGAGCTGCTTCGACCGGATGTTTTCGAGGCTGGTGCGGCTGAATGGCCAGTCGACATCGAGTGCGTCCAGCTGCAGGATAAAGTCCTCCAGCCGCTCGACATCGGGCCGGTCATGAATGCGGTAGATGAAGACGCGGGGGTTGCTCTCGCGAGACCGGTTGACAAACTCGGTCACCGCCCGATTTGCCGCGAGCATGCACTCTTCGACGAGATGGTTCGACTCCAGCACAGTCCGTTTGCTGATCCGTTCGACATCACCGTCCGCGTTGACGATCGTCTCGTATTCCGGCAGCTCGAGGTCGAGGCCACCATGCTGGAAACGCCGTTTCCGTAGCGCTTCGGCCAGCCGCATCAGGTGGTAAACCAATGCGCGGACACTGTCCTTGCGCAGGGCCGGGAGGTCGTCGCCCCAGCGTTCGCGGCCATCGTCAATCATGTCCTGCGCCTGCTGGTAGGTCAGGCGACGGGAGCTGTGGATTACGCTGCGCGCCGGTTTCGCGTCCAGCACCTTGCCGTCCGGGGTGACGGTCATCAGCACGGACATGGTGCGCCGATCCTCGCCCTCGACGAGGCTGCATTTGTCGGACGACAGGCTGTGCGGCAGCATCGGCGAGGTGCCGTGACTGCTGTAGACGCTGGTTCCACGTGTCCGCGCTTCCTTATCGAGCCGACCGCCTTCGCGTACATACCAGCTGACATCCGCAATGTGTACGCCGAGTTCGTAATTGCCGTCCTTGCGACGGGTCAGGCTCAGCGCGTCGTCGAAATCTTTCGCCGAGGCGGGGTCAATGGTGACGATTAATTTGTCGCGGAAATCGGCCCGTTTCGCCAACTCCTCGGCGGATGTTTCGATGGGATTGGAATCGGCTTCTTCCAATGCGTCCGCTGAAAAGTTCTCCGGAAACTTCGCTTCGGCGAGCAGCGCGGCGAATCGGGCATCGGCATCGTCCACATGACCGAAGATCCTCACCACCCGGCCCTGCGGATTGCGGATGTGCGGATCGACTTTGACCTGAACACGGTCATCGTGCTTCGCGCCACGCCGATTGCCCTCCAGCACCTGGATCGGTCCGGGCACACGCGGATTGTCCGGATACACCAGCCCGCCACGACCCGGCAGCGCGATGAAGCGGCCGATGACCGGCGTATCGTCCCGTTCGACGACACGGACCACGCGTCCCGAGGAACGTCCGTAGCGTCCGCGACCGGTCACCGCCACCTCGACCCGGTCGCCGTGACGCGCGCCCATCAGCCGTGATGCGGAGACGAAGATATCTTCGTCACGGCCTGGCACCCGCACAAAACCCGCCCCGCCTTCGGTTAGTTCGATTTTCCCGATGGCACGCGGGGCTTCGTCAACAATCTGCTGGTACCGCTTGCCCTTGATCCGTTTCAGCCGGCCCTCGGCGTGGAGGGCGTGTACAATGCGGCGAACTTCCTTTTCGTCGGCGGGTGAGGACGAAAATTCGCGCACGAGGTCGCGGGTGCGGAAGGATACGTTCGGCCGCTCGTCGAGATAGCGTTCGACCGTCGTCTGCAGAGATTCCCGGCGCACGCCGCCTTTCTGGCGTGAGGAACGGGGCTTGGGACGGTGTCGGCTGCGGGTTGAACGGCGGCGGCCCATGGTGTGCGGATCTCGTTGATGAGTGAGGGGGCGTGACTGATATACGACCGCGCGGAGTACCGATCAACGGGATTCGATGTCCGTCGGCCTCTCGGGAGGCGAATCATCGGCGTCCGAGGTGGTGGATGATTCCTTGTTGCTGGTCGATGGTGCTACCGGCGTATCGGACAACAGCTGCATCTCCTTCGCCTTTGCGCGGGCGTCGTCCAATGCGGACTTGAGCCGGTCAACACCGGGAATCAAGTACTTGACATGGTTGAAAATCAGCCGTGCGAGCACGTATTCGAAGAGAAAGATGAGGATATAGTTGATCGCGAGGCCGGTGCCGGGGATCGGGAACTCGATGTCGGCGAAACGACCTTGCAGAAAGCCGAGCGCAAAGAATACCGGCCACAACGAACCCATGCTCAACGCGATCTGGGAGAAAAACGTTTTTCCGAACGCCGCGTTCGCCTTACGGTTGTGGAAGGTATACGCGTCCTTGTCACCCCGCTTGGCGGCATCGATGGATGCGTTGTGCGATTCCGCCAGCTCGGCGTTGAGTCGTTCGTAATGGTTGCGATTGCTGAGGAACAGCACGGCGATGGTCACTTCGCCGAGCACGGCCGCGATTGACGACAGCAGAAAGGTGCCGACAAAAAAACCGGTCACCGGATCACCAGTGATCTGGTAGAGGGGAAGTAACAGGGAATCGAGCCAGTCCATGTGCGGAAGATAGTCCCGCCGGACGGAAACCGCACCAGCGCCGGATTACTCCTCGGGATAGGTCCACGCGGTGTCGTACAGCTCGAGGATCGCCGCGAATTCCGAGCTGCCGCCGGGCCATTTGTAGTCATTTTCGCGCGCCGCCGTCATCACCTCGGACGGTGTCTTATCCTCCAGCCAATCCGACCACATGTAGCCGAACTGTTCCGGCTGAATCACGATGTTCCGGCAGTACTCGTACATCGCGAGATCGTCGCCGGGGAATCGCTCCAGCGGAAACGCGAATGTCCACGGCAGGTACGACCGTTTCTCGGACCACTCCAGCGCTGCCCACTCGTCGCGAGTGCCGGTGTATACCTGTCCGGCGCTGACTTTGTCCGGGTCCGCCGCGACGAGGTATTCCAACTCCCGATACGCCGGGTCTGCCCAGAACGCTTCCACCGATGCGCGCAGCTCTTCATCCAAATCATCCCGATCCAGATCCGCAGGCCGCTTGACAAACACCTCCGCCATAAAATCCGGATCTTGCCCGGAGGGGGTGATGCGAATCGTGTCGCCGTCGGTCTGCATCAGGAATGGCTGCGGCTCAAGATTCGGCGAGTTCCAGTCGATGAACAGCGTATCGCCGATGATTTCGATCGGGTAGGCGTGAAAATCACCCTTCTGCTTGATGTGCAGCGTGTCGTCCTTGAAGAGGTAAACCTTGTCACCGGGTAGGACACGTTCAACCGGAGTCACGAAGGCGAGATCGTTCTGCATTTCGAGATCTACCAACCAGAAGGTCCCGTCCATGCCGCCGGTTCCGCCCGGACCGGTGGGCGAAGATTCGTCGTTTTCGTCGGTTGACGAACACGCCGTAACCCACAGCAGCGACGCACTCAGCATGAGCGCAAATATGATGCTGGTCAGGGTCCAAAAGGTTTGATAATTCGTGGTTTGGCGATTCATGACAGCCCCCGGAAAAGCCTCGGTACGTCGGCGGGACGTACTCCTCCAGTACGCAACCTACGAGCCACACTCCCAAAAGAGATAGAATCCGGCTCGGTGGTTACAAGTGTGTCACCGGCCAGCCATACCGCGCGGCGAGGGCATCCGCCAGCAACGACCGGTGGCAGGCTTCCGCTTCCTTTTCGACACAGAAGAAACACACCTTGACCGGATCGTGCAGGTGCGGGGCGAGGTCACGGATTTCATGCACGACGTCGTCCAGGTCCACCGTCGCGAGAATCCGCTGTTCGTAGGCGTGGCAAAACTCGGCGCTCAAGGTGCTGCGCTGCCGTTTCGCGACCTTGCCCTGTTTGTCGGCAGCGTACTGCACTGCGCGCAACTCCGGCGGAGGTGCGACACGCTGGACCGGCCAACAGACAATGTCTTCCTCCGCGCAACGCGTCTCGAGCCGCGATTTGTTCGCCCACGCGTATTCCGCGCCACGCATCCCCCGGCGCCAGCGGATGTCGACCAGTACCGGGATGTCATGTTCCCGAAGCCGGGCGAAGAATTCGTCGGCGGTGGAGCCATACGCCCCAATGGTAAACAGTTTCAGCTCAGTCCGTTCCATCACCCCAACTCCGTTTCGACCGCATCACCGGTTCCAGGCCCGGAAGGCTGAATTGATCCTTCGTCAACCGGCCCATCACCGCTTCCTGCGTGACCAGGCCGCCGTCAGCGTCGATGTGCAGCACGTCCACCTTACGTTCCGTCAGCTCCACGCCGATGCACTTGCTGCGGTGGCATTCCTCCGGCCGGCCTTCCGAACACAGAATCGCGATCGCCTGGTCCTCTTCAAGTCCAGCACACAAGCGGTCGAGATGATCCTGAAATTCCGGCTGGCGCGCCAGGTCGCGGTAATCGACATGCCCATGCCGGATGACATGTTCGCTGGTGGGAAAGCCGCCCAACGCTGGCCAATGGGCGTAGTTCAGCCCGGCGCCGGTGAGCGCATTCTTCAGCTCATCCCGGTTGAATGTGGGCTTGTGTCCGGAGAAGGGCCGCGAGCGTACGTCGATCAGAAACCTGATCCCGTTCGCCTGCAGATCACGCAGCAGGTCCGGCACCTCGCGCCGGCCAATACCGATGGTGTACAACGGTCTCATAGAAACCACCCGGAAAGCTGCAACGCCGCTCCATTGACGGGTTTAAAATACGCCGAAGTCGACAGCCGGACCAATGTGCCCGCCGGGAGTACCTGCTCGGGACGGTCTGTCCCGACATACGGAATCCGGTATTCCCGTGTCCGGCTCTTGCCCCAAAAGTACTTCTCGCGGAAGGAAAGATCGACCGTCGGCCGCCAGAAAGCCACCGACCACGGCGCACGCGCAAGCTGCGACTTGGGAATCACCCACGAGCCCTTTTCCGTAAGGGTAAAAAATACACCGCTGTTGTTGTCCTTGCGAAACGCGAGCCACGGTTCCGGCCCCTTCCGCACCCTGCCTGTTCGCTCAATCGCCGCGACAACACGATCCGAGTTCAGCGTCTTCTCGTACTGCCAGACATGTGTCCGGACATCCTCGCGGTGGTGCGGACTATCATGGTCCGGACTGTCGCTGCAGGTAACCGTGAACACGTCCCCGACATGAAACGGGCACGCCTCAACGTACCAATGTGGCGGATTCTCGTCCCGCTTGAGCCGGATGTTGGCCAGGGTGTCCGTCATCCCTCCGACACACAGCATCTGCCCGGCCCGTGTCCGCCCGAGGATCAATACCCGTTCGGTGCGTGTTTTCGCCTGGTACGCATACACCGGGACATCCGGCGCACGGGTTCCCACCGGCTGTTCGACAACCAGGTTATCCGTTTCGGTCATGTGGACCTCCCTGCACGAATGTTCAGAAGAATCTACACGGTGCAAAGAAGATGATCAAGTGTTCAGAGGGAAGAGGTGAACATCTGTGCTCGGAGAGCCATCTGGGAGGGGGATAAGATGAAAGAGGCTGTTCCTTGCGGAACAGCCTCCAGGCACTCTAAACGCTTTATGAATTAAGCGCTCAGCCGCCTCACGTTACCTGCGGCCGGGCCCTTCTGTCCTTGCTGCAGTTCGAACTCAACAGCTTCGTCCTCGTGCAGAGTCTTGAAGCCGTCACCAGTGATCGCGCTGAAATGCACGAAAACGTCCTGTCCATCTTCCGCTTCGATGAAACCAAATCCCTTGGCTTCATTGAACCACTTCACTTTGCCTTGCTGCATGTTTCTCTTCACTTCCTGTAAAAATAAAAAGCGCCACGGCATGCTAGCCGAGGCTATCAGGCCCATATACTACGACATGCTGTTTGAGTTTCCAACTTTTTTCTTTGCCAGTGCTCTCCCCGTCTGCACTAACTCCCGCAATCCCCTGCAAACAAAAGAGGCTGCCCCTTGTGGGACAGCCTCCAGGCACTCTAAACGCTTTATGAATTAAGCGCTCAGCCGCCTCACGTTACCTGCGGCCGGGCCCTTCTGTCCTTGCTGCAGTTCAAACTCGACCGGCTCGCCCTCCTTGAGGGTCTTGAAACCGGAACCTTCGATGGCGCTGAAGTGCACGAACACATCCTGACCATCTTCCATCTCGATGAAACCAAAGCCCTTGGCTTCATTAAACCACTTCACGGTACCTTGCTGCATGTTTCTCTTCACTTCCTGTAGAGCTTGGTGCCCCGGCTACATACACCGGGCGCTGTCGGGGACAAACCTAAGCCATTTTTGACGCCGTTCCTATACCTTGGGCCCCCGCGCCTCTCTTTCAGGTCTCTGCGAGCTCTCCTGCTTGAGTTTCGTAATGCGCTTATGGGTAAACCTTCGGACGCAAAAAATCCGAAAGCAGGGGCTTGTCCAGCTCACTCCGGGCCAACGCCATGGTCATCTCTTCCAACTCGGTTTCGTCCGTGACGAGTTCCCGGCCATTCACAAACAAAAAGACAAGCATCGCAGCCAGGCCAACACGTTTGTTTCCATCGTGAAACGGATGATTTTGCACAAGATGAAACCAGCAGGCAGCAGCCATTTCGACTAGATCCGAGTGAAGGTATTTGCCGTCGAACATCTGTTGCGGCATGGCAACAGCACTTTCGAGCAAGTCCTGGTCACGGATTCCCGGCGCGCCACCGTACAATTCGAGCTGATTCTGATGAATCGCGAGAACATCATCCACGCTCAGAAACCGAACCTTCATTCAGCACCGCCGGCGAGATTGCGCAGGGCGGTTCCGTATTTCTCGTTCACCCAGTTCAAGGCCTTGTCCCGTTCCTCGACCGGGATTGATTCACGCACAGGCCGTACGGTGAACGATTCTCCGTTCGTTGTGATTTCGAGCGGAGTGTCCCGGTTAATCTTCAGCAGCTCCAGCACCGGCTTGTCGAATATCAACGCCAGGCTGTTGCCGTGTTTTACCAGCTTCTTGATCATGCCACCCTCACAGATTGTACTGTACTGTATGTACAATATAAGTACAGATGGTAGACCGCTCAACTCCCAGCATCGACCATTTCCACA
Source organism: bacterium (assembly GCA_020444425.1). Lineage (GTDB taxonomy): Bacteria > Electryoneota > Electryoneia > Electryoneales > Electryoneaceae > BMS3BBIN04. Next base: position 23,897 of record JAHLLB010000008.1, read on the forward strand.
AAAAAACGGGGCGACTGCGTCTGGCAGCTGCCCCGTTGTGGGATAGGCTTTTTACCGGTCTCAGTCGTCGTTGTCCGCTTCCGCCTTCTTCCGCTGTTCGGAGAGCACCTTGTCGACCTGGGCGCGAACCTGCTGCAGCCGTTTGTCGGCTTCGTCGGTCATCGCCTTGACCTGCGCGCGTTTTTCGTCCGCCCATGCCGTATCCGCGATGCCCGGCAGGTTGATACGGACATTCAACGCCGCGCCATGCACCGCCGTGTTCGCGCAGAATGCCGCGACGCCGGCATCACTGACGCTGTTCGGGTTACCCTTGGCCGCGACCACGTCAATCAGGTCGTAGATCGCCAGCGAATCTTCGCAAACGCTGAACGGGATCAACGTCGCGGTCTTGTTCGCATCGTCAACGGCCTTCGCCTTCGCCGCCGCCTGGTCCTCGGTCTTGTCCGGGAGACGGTTGGCCGCCATGACGGCGTTGAAAGCGTCCGTGTCGGCGTCGATGGCATGCAGCAGCCGCGCTTTCAGTTCCTGCCCCTTGATACCGGCGGCTTCGACCTCGTCCCACGCGTCCTCGTACTCGAACTTCCCGTGCGTCAGATTGCCGACCATTGCTGCCAGAGACGCTGCCAGCGAACCGACCAATGCCGCCACCGAACCGCCGCCCGGGGCGGGGGATTCGGACGCGAGCTCATCGTTGAACTCGACCAGCGTCATGTTTGCTAACGGCGCGCCGCCCTTGTCCGCGATGGCATACTCGACGATCTTCTTGTCCATGTCGAACTCGGAGATCTCGTTCAAACCCATGGACTGAATCGCGATCTGCACGATCTCGCGTTCATGCAGCGCCAGCGACCGGCCCTGCTTGCGCAGGTAATAGGTGCCCGCTTCGAGCATCGCCTGCAACGGGATCAGGCCGACGATTTCCGAGCCGGTGACACGGGTGCCCATGTCGCGCGCCAGGTCACGCACCGTCTCGAACACCTGGTGCGGCAGGGTGACGTCCGGGTCGGTGAGGTTCATCGTCACCTGCGCGACGTGGTAATCCGCGAGGTACCAACCGGCCGCCTTGCACGCCTTGAACAGGCCCGGCACCTTCTTGCCCTTGCCTTTTTCATTGCGCACGATCTGGCGTTTCCGGTCACGCAGCAAGCTGCCCTGCTCGCGGATCTTCAGCGCGATGTCCTTCGCGAGACGCGCATACGTCGAGTTCAAATTGATGTTGTACGCGATCAAGAACTTGCGGGCGGAGATGTGGATTGCGCCGAACTTGGGACGCATTTCGTGCGGGCCGAAATCCGGCTTCCACTCCGGGTCGGACATTTTCTTCGGCAGGGCTTCGTATTCACCCTTCCGCACCACGGCGAGGTTGCGCCATTCTTCTTTCGACGCCGCGAATTCATAAAGGTAGACCGGCACATCGAGCTCGTCGCCGACACGCTTGCCCAACCGCTTCGCCAGTTCAACGCACTCATCCATCGTCATGTCGCTGACCGGGACAAACGGGCAGACGTCCGTTGCGCCGGCACGCGGGTGTTCGCCGGTGTGCTTGCGCATGTCGATCAACTTGTGGCTCATCGCAATCAGTTGAAACGCGCCTTCGAGCACAGCTTCCGGCTCACCGGCGAGCGTGATCACGGTACGGTTGGTGTCCGCGCCCGGATCGACGTCCAGCAACGTGCAGCCGTCCACCGCCGCAGCGGCATTCGCGCACTGTTCGATGATGTGTTTGTCGCGTCCCTCGGAAATATTCGGCACGCATTCGACAACCTTCGCCATGGTCACCCTCTACCGTTCTATCGTCGTTGATGTTGATGTCAGGCGGGCAAGGTACAATTCCCGGCCGCGCTCGTCCAGTGAGATACCAGTGGGCTCGTGAGGATTGATCTCGGGATGAACGGCAGGACGGATGCGATCAGTTCTCTGCGGCCGGAGCGGGGTCTTCCACCCGCCCTTCCCAGTGCACCGAAACGTCATGTTCGCCGTAGGCGGTGAGGGTGAAGGACTGGCCGTCGGGGGACACGTTCAGCGTGAAACGGCCGACCTCGGTGGTCAACGTGCGGGCGTCCGGGCTGAGGCGGTCGAAATAGCCGATGCGGTCGAAACGCAAACCGGTGAACGGGCCGGTCATCGTTGGCGCGCCGGACGCACCCATGGCATCTTCGGGGATCTGGTCCTGGAACTGGGCCGAACGTTCGGGGTAGGTTCTGGCTGCGGCGAGGATCTCCTGACCTTTTTCCGTCAGCGCGCCGATCACCGCGTCCCGGTCACTGGGCATGAACATCACCACCGCGACCGCTGCCGCCGCGACGACCACCACCGCACTCAACACGAGCGCGAGGACGTTGTCCGCACGGCTGCCCGATGCCTTCGCCATTACTTCAGCCCCGCCTGCAACGTCTGGATCCGGTTGTGGATCGACTCCAGCCGCGTAATCTGACGGTTCACCGCTTCGCCACCCATCAGCGCGCGTTCGACGACACGGGCCTTGTCGGTCAGGTCCGGGAAGCCGAACGATCCCGCCGCGCCCGCGAGCTGATGTGCCCAGAACTGCATCGTTTCCGCATCGGGTGCGTTGTCGAGGTAGCCTTTGACGACACCGCGATGATGCTCGAGGAACTCGACAATCAGTTCGTCAAGCTCGTCATCCGTTTCGTCTGTCTGCACCGTCGTGGGGTTGTCGGGACGGTTGGCGAGACGGGCGATGGTCGCCGTCAACTCGTTCTGGTTGAACGGTTTCGACAAGTATCCGTTCGCGCCGGCGTCGAGACTTTTCTGCCGCTCACCTTCCATCGCATGCGCGGTCAGCATCAGGATCGGGACACGCCCGCCGCCCTGTTGACGGCGGAGACGCCTGGCGGTTTCGTACCCGTCCAGGTTCGGCATCATCACGTCAAGCACGATCGCATCAACCGGCTGCTGTTCAAATAGATCGAGTGCCTCGAGGCCGTCTGACGCGAGCACAACCTCCGCACCTGCGCGCTTCAGCACATGTTCCAGCAGGAGACGGTTGGCCTCGTGATCGTCCACCGCCATAACCCGCATGCCCTGCAAACTGACCGGCGCGGTGCTGACCGGCTCGGGGGCCGGGGTTGGTGCGGGACGGGGCCGTTCGCCCTGTGCCATGAAAATGATCGGCAAGGTAACCGTGAACGTCGCCCCCTGGCCATAAACGCTGTGCAGCTGGATATCGCCGGCCATGGCGAGGGCCAGTTGACGTACAATCGCGAGGCCGAGTCCGCTACCGCTGGTGCGTTCCTTCTCGCTCATCCCGACCTGGTGGAACACGTCGAAGACCTTGTCCTGCTGATCCGGCGGAATGCCGGGACCGTCATCCTCCACTTCGATGTGGATGTGGCCATTGTCCGGCTCGTGCCGGGTGCGAACGCGCACGCCGCCGCTGTCGGTAAACTTGATCGCGTTGCTGAGCAGGTTGGAGATGATTTGACGCACCCGGGCGCGATCCAGCATGACGCGGGGTGGAAGGCCCGAAAGAGATTCGATCTCGAGGATTAACCCTTTTTCCTTCGCCTGGGTCTGTTGTGTGTCAACGGTGTCTCGAATCACTTCCGCGATGTCGAACGGTTCCGGCTTGATCGGAAGCCGCCCCGCTTCGATCCGGCTGAGATCAAGGATGTCCTCCATCAATGTCAGCACATGCCGGCTGTTCTTGACAACCCGGTTCAACAGGTCCCGGAATTGGACGGGCATCTCGGGTTCGTCACGCAGGAGCTCGGCATAGCCGATGATTGAGGTCATCGGTGTGCGCAACTCATGGCTGAGATTGGCGACGAAACGGGACTTGGCCTCATTCGCCGCTTCCGCCTGCTCCTGGGCACGGGCAGCGAGTTGCGAGGCCTCCTTCAGCTCCTCGGCGGACCGGCGCAGCCGCTCTTCGTCGTGCTTGCGCTCGGTAACATCCCGTTGGATCGAGACATAGTGGGTGATGTTGCCCTTGCTGTCCCGCACCGGCGAAATATCCCACTCCACGATGTACTCGCTGCCATCCTTGCGGTAATTCACCGCCACCGCACTGAACTGGCCGGTTTCGCGCAGCGACTGCGTCAAACGGTCCAGCATCGCACGATCGGTCTTTGGCCCCTGCAGCATGCGCGGAGTGTTGCCCAGCGCTTCCTCGATGGAATAACCGGTAATGCGGGTGAAAGCGGGATTGACGAAGACAATGTGTGGACCGGGCGGTTCGAGCTCGGCGTCGGTAATGACAATGGATTCCTGCGCGTCACGGATGGCGGTCGCCAGCAGCTCGAGCTGCTGGTCCCGGTTCAAATGGCTGTCAGCCCATTCAATGTTCATGGTCATGGTCGAGCGGCCAGAAAGTCCAACGTGGCACCTTTTGCCATTTGCGGCATCAAACAAAGAAGGTAGGATCGGAAACGTGGAAAATGCACGTACCAGTTTGATTAACAAGGACTCCGGCGTTCGCCCGGGGAGAGCAACGCCACGACGGCGCGTCACCCTGCAAAACCCCGGCGGACAACACCAGCAGAGGCGCGGAGTTTGACCGCGGCGGGCGGGAGCTTACCTTTTATGCCCTGTGCAAAAAACGGCCTGATTCAGAGAGCGTATACTCGGTCAGGTGAAACCAGAAGACGAGTGCCATGCCGAACAAACAATTGAACGCAAAAGAGATCGAGGATCTGCTGAAGCAGATCACGTACCCCGGCTTCAGCCGGGATATCGTCAGCTTCGGTATCGTTCGCAGCATCGATGCCGAAGGGCCGCAAGTCACCGTCGCGCTCGAGTTTTCCACCTCGGACCAGGCCATCAGCCAGAAGGTCGCGGAAGAGGTGGGACAAAAGCTGAGCGACGCCGGCATCGAGGCGGTCGACATTCAGGTCAACCACCACAACCCGCAAGCGGATACCGGGACTGGTGAAGCCAACGATGCTCCGGATTTGCTGCCAACGGTCAAACATGTCATCGCCGTCGCCTCTGGCAAGGGCGGGGTCGGAAAGTCGACCGTCGCGGCGAACCTTGCCATCGGGCTCGGCAAGCTGGGGCTCAAGGTCGGACTGATGGACGCCGACATTTACGGCCCGTCCGTGCAGATGCTGCTCGGCCTGAGCGATGAACCGGAACCGGCGGAAGGCGAGAACAAGCTGAAGCCGATGGAAGCGTACGGAATCAAAGCGATGTCGATGGGCGTGCTGGTGGACAGCGACACCCCGCTGGTGTGGCGCGGTCCGATGGTCTCCAGCGCCGTCGAACAACTGCTGCGTGACGTCGTCTGGGGCGAGCTCGATGTGCTCGTGCTCGACATGCCCCCGGGCACCGGCGACATTCAGCTGACCGTCGCGCAAAAGGTGAAACTGACCGGCGCGGTAATTGTGACCACGCCGCAGGAGTTGGCCCTGATCGACGCCCGCAAGGGCATCGGCATGTTCCAGAAGGTGGATGTGCCGGTCCTTGGTCTCGTCGAGAACATGAGCTACTTCCTGGCGCCGGATACCGGCAAGCGCTACGAGATCTTCTCCAGTGGCGGCGCCCGCCGCGAAGCGCTGCGGCAACGTGTCCCGTTCCTCGGCGAGATTCCGTTGCAGGCGGAAATTCGTGAAGGTTCGGACGCCGGCAAGCCGGCCGCCGCCCAGGATAACCCCGTCGGTGACGTGTTCCGCCAACTCGCCGACCGTGTGTGGAAATCTGTCAACCAACCCGTGATGCAGTGAGGATACGATACATGGCTAACCCGACATCGGAAATTGTCTACGACGCACTGACCGCCGTCATTGACCCGGAACTGAACCTCAACATCGTCGATCTCGGCTTGATCTACGACGTCAAGATCGACGACAAGAACGAAGCGCATGTGATCATGACCCTGACCTCGATGGGCTGCCCGATGGGCCAGTCGATCGCCAAGGATGTCGAACAAACCGTACTCGGCGTCGAAGGAATCAAGGACGTGCTCGTGGAAGTGACCTTCGAGCCGCCGTGGAACATGAACATGATGAGCGATTTCGCGAAAGACGCGCTGGGGATTGGCTGATGCACGATCCCCTGTCGCAACACATGGGTGACGCCGACCCGTACGGCAACAGCCGCGCGTTCGGCGTGCTGCACCAGCTGTTCCACACGGCACACCCCGGCCCGCTCGCTGCGGCGACCGAGGTGTTCCTGAAACGCCTGACGTTGCTCGAGATGATCCTCGAGGAAAAGGGGATCGATATCGGCGAGGACGAGCTGACCGCCTACCTGCACGACCACCACCAGGAGGTCGACGAAGAGACGCACAAGCTCGCGCAGCTCTACTTCGGACGTGTCGCCAGCCGCGAAGGTGGGTGATGGACGGCAGTTGTGAGTGGTGAGTGACGAGTTGTGAGTTGTGAGTGATAGCGGGGACACTTTCGGAGAAAGTGTCCCCGTCTTCTGTGTGTGCCGGGACGTGCCGGTTCGTTGCTGCCCGAGTCAAGACAACAATCCGATTCAGGGCAACAAAAAAAGTGGCCGCATCTGCAAGCAGACACGGCCACGGAATCTTCAGCAAATACTGGAGCTTACTTCATCAGCATCATCTTCTGGATCGACCTGTAGTCGTTCGCCTGGAGGCTGTAGAAGTACACACCGCTCGGCAGGTCACTGGCGTTGAACAGCACCGTGTGGCTGCCCGGTGTCATTTCCTGGTCGATCAGGGTACGGACTTCCTGGCCCATCAGGTTGTACACCGTGAGCTTCGCGTGGCCCGGAGCCTTCAGCCCGAAACGAATCGTCGTTTCCGGGTTGAACGGGTTCGGCTTGTTCTGCTCGAGGAAGTACGTGTTCGGGATCGTCGGATCCGAATACGCAACACCCGACAACGCATTACCGGTCAGGCCAATGATGTACGGGTTGTTGTCTTCCGGGTCGTCATGCGTGATCTGGAAGCCCATGTTCGTCGGGCCTTCCGCAGACGGCGTCCAGATGATCTCCAGATCGTAGTCGCCGTTGGCCGGAATCGTGATCGGCAGGTTGGCCGCAGCCGGAATTTCGAGATCCGGCCAGGTGTTCTGGATCTGGGTGATGTGGCCGTCGTCCTCGCCCTCATTGCTGAACGGGATGTAGTAGGTCAACGGCGTGCCCACCGGCGTCTCGCCAATGTTGGTGACCAGTGGCGGGAAGATAATGTCGATGTCCTGCGGAGGAGTCGAGGTGATCGACGCCTGGATCATCCAGTTCCCACTGGAGGAACCGTTCATTTCCTGCGTAGCCTCGTTCCACGAGATGGTCGCCATCGGCATCCAATTGTTCGCAGCCGAGATCGGAGCATTCGTATCGAACGGAATGCTCACATTGCCTGGGCTGACCAGCGTCGGGACAAAGCTGCCTTCCGTGATCTCGAACAGTTCGGGCATCACGAACTCGTTCCATCCGACAACCACGTTCGAGGTAATCGACCAAAGCTCGGTGAACTGGTTGCTGTTATTGATGGCAAAGAGCTTGAACAGCATGTCGTTCGCGGCGGCCGGGAAATAAAAGCGAATCGTGTCAATCGTTGCAGGGTATCCCAGCGGGTAGTAGAGCACGCCCGGGCCGGTGTCGGCCTGGTAGTTGATCGTCGCGTCGTGCGTACCGTCCGTGTAGGTGAAGAAATCGTCGATCTGGGTCACGTCCTGCACCAGCATCGCGGAATTATCGCTCGGGTCACCGTCATCCGGGATCGTAAGTGCAACGCTCGCGATGAAACGTTGATCATCCGCCGGGGTCCACGTTCCGGTCGTTGTCACGCTGTCCGTATCCTCACCTTGCAACGCGGGGACCGGCACCGTTTCCGTAAACACCGTATTGCCCTGTTCGTCCTCTACGGTGAACATGGCGGAACCGGCGGTGGAAGCAACCGAGCCGACGTTTTCAATGACCACGCGAAGTTGGCGCGGCTCATCCGGCATGATGTGGAACCTGTGAACGTCGTTGACCAGCCCGGCGGCACGAACGTTGGAGAACTCTTCCACGTTACCGAGCACGTCAATTTCCCAGTCGCCAGTGATTATCGTACCCAGCGTCGCCGGGGTGCCGGTAGTGTTGCGATGGTCGGTGAAGCTGGCGTTGCCGTCGTCGTCCCAGACAAACGTCCAGCCGACGCCGGTGCCGAAGTTGTAGGCAGGTGCCGGGCCGACTACCACCCAGAATTCCGTACCTGCGGCCACAGAAACGCCCGACTCATCGTCCGGGTATTCAATGCGCATGTAGGTCCACGGAGCACCGAACGGGATCTGATCCGTCGGGGCGTTCAACAGACTGCCGAGTAGCGTTCCGGGCGCGCCGTTGTTGTCTTCGTACACGTACATCGAAGTGGTCGTCGAATTCAGGTTCTGATCGAGAATAAACGCGGAGATACCGCGAATCTCAAAGTTACCCGGAGCCGTAAAGTGCATCTGAGCGTAAAACGTTACGCCGTTCTGATAACTGACTTGCGGCGTATTCGTATACTGCTGAAGCGAATCCGAATACACATCGAGTTCGTTACCACCCGGCTGAGTAAAATCGTCAGGCTTGCTGATTTTCTGGAACGTCACGTGGTCCGGCTTGAGATGAATCAGGTCATCGGCCAACGCCAAGCCTGCTGTTCCCAGAATCATCAAACCCACCAAAAGAATCACAAATCGTACGCGCATACCGTCTGTCCTTCCTGTTACAGCCGGGTTGCGAACCTCGGCTAACGTTTACCTTGCGCACCCCGAACATCTTTCGCAATTAGAACCCCACCAATTAATCTACACGAAAAAGTCGGCGTTGCACGAACATATTGCTGAAAGTGGTGTTTAAAAAATGGAGGTCTCTCCCGGTCTACCTTGGACATGAACAACCGCCGGGAAGTTACACCGGACTTCCCGGGAAGTCCAGATGCGCAGTTCTCCATTGACCACGTTCTTCTGGCGATGGATCTTACGTACTTTCAGAGTACATCCTACTTGGAGCAGGTACCGAGTGAACCATCACGATTTCAATCAGATCATCTTGATTCTGACGCTGGGCGTCGCCGCGCAATGGGTGGCGTGGCGGCTGAGGATACCGTCGATTCTGCTGCTCTTGGCGTCCGGCCTGCTGATAGGTCCGGTGCTGGGCGTGCTGGATCCGGACGCTCTACTGGGTGACCTGCTGTTTCCCATCGTCAGCATCTCCGTCGCGGTGATCCTCTATGAAGGGGGGTTGTCGCTCCGCTTCAAGGAGTTGCCGAAGCTCGGGACGGTGGTACGCAACCTGGTCACCGTCGGCGCGCTGGTCACCTGGATCGGCGCCGCAGCGGCCGCCCGGTTCCTGATGGACACCTCCCTCTCCATGTCGCTGCTGATCGGCGCGATCCTGACCGTAACCGGACCCACCGTTGTCGGGCCGTTGCTGCGTGCGGTCCGGCCCAAGGGTGAAGTCGGCTCCGTGGTCAAATGGGAAGGCATCCTGATTGATCCGATCGGGGCGATGCTGGCTGTGCTCGTGTTCGAACAGATGATGGCGGGCAGTTCGGGCGCAGGCATCGCAGCCCCGACCATGGGGTTGATCCGGACGATTGTGTTCGGTTCCGCCGCGGGGTTCGCCGGAGCCGCGATCATGTACCTGCTGGTGCGGTATGAACTGGTTCCCGATTTCCTCGAAAATTCGTTGAGCCTTGGTCTGGTGGTGGCTGCGCTGCTGGCCGCCGATCACTTCCAGCCGGAATCCGGGCTGCTCGCCGTCACCCTGATGGGGGTGCTGCTCGCGAATCAGAAACGCGTGCCGGTGCGGCGAATCGTCGAGTTCAAGGAAAACCTGCGGCTGCTGTTAATCAGCACCTTGTTCATCCTGCTGTCGGCGCGAATGCAGCGCAGTGAGATTTTCGCGTTGAACTGGATGGACGGCGTGTTCGTGGCCGTGCTGATCTTCGTCATCCGTCCGCTGGCGGTGTGGATCAGCACGTTCGGGTCGCGCCTGAACTGGCGCGAAAAATTGTTCCTTTCGTGGATGGCGCCACGCGGGATTGTCGCCGCGGCGGTGTCGTCCGTGTTCGCTTTCGCGTTGATCGACGCCGGCTTCGAGGGCGCGGAGCGGCTGGTGCCGGTCATCTTCCTCGTGATTGTGAGCACCGTGGTGGTGTATGGACTGACGGCGATCCCGGTGGCGAAACTGCTGCGTATCTCCGAAGCCGATCCACAGGGCATCCTCATCATCGGGGCTCACGGGTGGGCGCGCGCGCTGGCGAAACAACTGCAGGAGCTGGGGGTACGGGTGCTGCTGGTTGACCGAAACCCGCAAAATGTGCAGCGGGCGAAACGGGTCGATCTGGAGGCGATTGAGGGTGATGTGCTCACCGAACCGCTGGCCGAAACGCTCGACCTGAACGGCATCGGCCAATTGATCGCGTTGACCGCGAACGATGAGATCAACACCCTCGCCTGCGTCCGCTTCTCGCAGATCTTCGGTGACCGCCGAGTCTTCCAATTGGTTCCGGTGCCGAGCGAAAACTCGGTGCGGCAACAGCCGGAGCAACGGGAAGGGTTCCACGGCCGCTGGGTGTTTTACGAAGGCTGTACCTTTGACATGATCGCGGAGGGCCACGCTACCGGTTCACGGTTCGAGACTGAGACGTACGAAAGTGCACAGGAGTACGATGACCTGCTGGGTGCGGAAACGAAACGGCACCCGCTGTTCATCCAGCGATCCAGCGGCGTTGTGTTGCCGGTCACGTGCGACGATCCCCCGGCACACAAAGACGGCGAACCATTGATCAGTTTGCGGGTCGCATCCCACAACCATTCGGCTTGAAAGGTGGAGAGACGGTCAGGCTCGGGTGTGTTCCCGATTTGCGTACGTTCTGACAATTCCCCATCTTTGATCGTTCCTCACTGATTAACCTAGAGCTCGCGGCGAAGCATGCAAATTGTCGGTATTGACAAGGTCAAGCCGGGGGATGTACTCGGCAAATCCCTGTTCAACAAAAAGTCTGAACTCCTTCTATCGTCAGGATTTGAGCTGACAGACGAAATGATTCTGCTCATGAAGAGCAAAGGAATCCGTTTCGTCTATGTCATGAATGAGCTCACGAAGGATATCGCTCCCGAAGAAGTTATTACCACCACCGTCCGCCAGATTGCGAACCAGAAAATGGCGGAAACCTTTGCCAACGTTGAAAACAATCTCGCCTTCGAAACGTTCGGTTCGGAGAACATCAAGAAACGCCTGGAAGAAAATCGCAAGCTGAAGAAGATCGTCAACATGCCTGCGGTGCGGAAAGTTGTCGGCCAGGTGCTGGAGGATATCGTCGAACGCCAGACCATGATGTTCAGTGGTCTGCAGATGAAGTCAACTGATGGGGCCGATTACGAGCACGCGGTCGACACAACCGTGCTCGCAGTGCTGATCAGCCGGCAGTTCCGTTACGATTACAATGAGATGAAGCAACTCGGCGCAGCGGCTATCGTGCACGATATCGGCAAGATGGCGTTTCGGGAATTGCGGCAGAAACCGATTACCGACCTGACCGCGGATGAAAGAATGATCATTCGCGAACACCCGATCTATTCCAAGATCATCCTGGAATCCAGCGATCCGGAAGCGTTTGTCGAGCAGGCTGTCGTGATGCAACATCACGAGATGGAGAATGGCCGTGGCTATCCGCAGGGCCTCAAGGGCTTTGGCCGGCCGCCGACAAAGGATCGTGGCAAGGATACCGGGTTCATCCACCGGCACGCCGAAATTCTCGCGGTTGCCAACGCCTACGACAACCTGATTACCGGCAGCTTCGACGGGACGGTGTACGCGCCGGACCAGGCGATCACGATGATTGTGAACGGGCAGGCCGGAACCTGGAATCCGTTCGTCGTCAGCGCGCTGGTCAAGGTGGTGCAATGCTACCCGGTGGGCACAACGGTGCGGGTCAAGGACAACGCATCCAAGAGTTTCGTTGGCTACAAAGGCGTGGTCGCGAAGGAAAACACGGATGATCAGACCAAGCCGACGTTGATTCTGACGCACAACTCCATGGGTGCGCAGATTACGCCGAAGCTGGTGGAGTTCACGACGGAACGGTACATGTCTATCGAACTGGATATGTGACGTATTCCCGTTGGGAGGGGATAGGAAACGCCGGGCCAAGCAGCCCGGCGTTTGACGTTTCTGACACAGCGGGCAAATCAGCTCGTCCCGCCCGTTCCTTGCGTGTTCTGTACTACTGCGGGGAAGTCATTCTGAAGCCGCGTTTGTTGGCGGCTGAAGAAGAGCCAGATTATCAAATGGTTCCATGAGACGACTACAAACTCCAAGCGGGCTCTTCCTCACTTCTCTTCGTTTCGTTCGGAATGACGTGCCCAATGACCGGTAATTGTGATAATACAGAAGCCGGGCCAAGCAGCCCGGCGTTTGACGTTTCTGTGGGTCCGGCGGTTCCTTTCAGCATCGCCGGTTACGGCTTGATCGGTTCGCCGATCTTGTCCTCCAGCCGTTTCGCGATGTCGAACATTTTCGAGCCGCCGTCAATGTACTGCGTCGATTCCAGGTCACGGTTGCGCGCCATCTCGACCAGGCTTTCGACCACACCGCCGATCTTTTTCGTCTGCTTCTGCGTCAACTCGACCAGTACCTGCACATCGTCCGGGTTGTTCTTGTCGGTGATGTGTGCACGCGCCGCCAGCGAGGTGATCGCGTTGTTGATGTGGTGCGCGATGGTGATCATCAGCTGCGACATGGTGTCGAGACGAACCTGATCCTTTTCCTTCTGCAGACCGTTCCGGATCGCGAACTTGCGCTTGACACGGGCAACCAACTCCTCGTGGTTGAACGGCAGCAGGAAGTAGTCGTCCACGCCTTCGTCAAACAGCCCGCGGAAATCGATCAAGTCGCTCTGGCGCACGATGAAAATGATCTGCAACGCCGCATCGGCGAGGATGGTCCGCATTACCTTCGCGGCCATGATCCCATCCACCTTCGGAATGCGCGTGTTGATGAAGATCAAATCCGGCTTGATTTCGGCGACCGTATCGATGGCGACCTGGGCATCGTCCAGCGTAATGATCTCGTAGCCCGCGGCTTCCAGCAGACCACGTAACATCTCCCGCAGCAGCTTCGTCTCCTCAATAATGAGGATCCTGCCTTCCGCTTCCGCCTTCGGCTCCTGCTCGGTACCCGGTTGTTCTTTCTTGCTCACATTCTCTCCCACGATGTCGGACTCATAATTATAACCTCATTCCGAGGTAAAAAGCCAGAATAATCTCACGAATTCCCAAAAGTGGAACCAGGAGCACTCTCTTTTATCGGGTTTTGCTGTCAGTTTCGCCGAGTCTGGATCACTTCCGGGCGGCGAACAATGGATGCGACACCGAGTCCGGCCGCGAGAAATCCGCCCAAAGACGCGAGCAGGAACGCCGATCCGTAAGAGGTTTGCTCTGCGATTGCGCCAAACAGGAACGCTGTCAGAATGCTGCCGAGATCGCCCATGCCGGTTAACAACGCCACCGCGCTGCCAGCCTGGCCGCGGGGGGCGACATTGTAGCCGAGACTGTTGACCGCCGGGAAGACGACCCCGTGCGCGAGGCCGCTGAAGATGCCGGCCAGCATCAGGACCTGTGTCGACTGGCTGAGGAAAATGGTTCCCATGCCCAACCCGTAGAACGCAAACGCCGGGATCATCACACGGCGCACTCCGAACCGGTCGCCCCATTTCCGGCTCAGCAACCGGATACTGATCCCCGCAATGGCATAGAAGGTGAAGTAGAGACCGAAGTTTTCGATGCCGCGATCACGCGCGAGCGGAGCGATGAAAAACTGGGCAGACGAAAAGCACACGCTGAGCAGAACCGACAGCACAAACGGCAGCCGCATGTTGACCGAGCCGAGCAGCTTGAAGGAGGAAGTCATGGACGCCGACTTGCCGGCAAAAGCCTGCTCATCAACGCGAGGATGGATGAACAACAGGGTGATGAGTCCGAGCACACCGAACAGCGTAATAAAGAGGAAGAAGCCCGGCAGGCCCTGCGTATCAAAAATCAATTCGCCAAGGTAGGGACCAACCAGATGCGCGGCGAGACCGGAGATGCCATACATGGCGATGGCTTCGTTGCGCCGGTCCGGCGGTGAGGTGGAAGCGGCAAGCGTGAAGAACGCAGAGAAGTGCGCGCCGAAGCCAAACCCGTTGACGATCCGGATCAGGTACACCAGCCACGTCATTTCGCCGCCGCTGAGTGTCGCCCAGTACCCCAGCGGAGGCAGGGCGATCAGTAGCCCGCCGAACATCATCACCGGCTTTGCGCCGAAACGGTCGAGCGCGGTGCCGATCAGGGGACGCAAGACCACCGCGGACACGGCAGCCGTACCCATGAACAGACCCACCGTGGACGCCGTCCCGCCCAGCTCCTTCACATACAACGGCAGCACGGCGTTGTTGGTGAAGCTCATCGCCATGAGGAAATTGTACGCGAGGCTGAGGAAGTACGTTGCTGTGTATAAACGTTGACTCGACGACACGGAACCCGTCCCCTCAGGACCCAGCCTCGTCCGCAATTTGTGGACGAGTTGCGGGAGTGTAGTGAATCTGCCTGGCTGTTCGATGCACGGATCGAGGCACCGGCAAATCGTCAGGCGATGTCGATCTGGCGATTATCAGCTAAATTGCACGGAGAGCCCGAAAAAATGTTGTCTCTGTACTAAAATTGGATGTTCATTTCATGAGTTGCGGAAGCGAACACAGGACGCCAACTTCCGTGATTCCAGCCTGTTTCGAAAGAGCGACGACCAGTAAAGGGAGCGTGTCCGAGCCACGGCCCGGACACGGAATGCGACATGGCCGACGAAAAGTACATGCGCCCGGACCGGGGCATCTTTCCGCTCAGTGACCTGACCAAACGCAGCGCCAAAGATTTCGGCAACCTGCCCGTGATGAGGATCTGGGACGGGAAGGGTTACTCCGAAATTGACTACAACGAACTGCATCGCCGGGTCACCGCCGTTGCCCGTTGGTTGATCGGGCAGGGCATCAAAGCCGGTGACCGAGTTGCCGTGCTCGGGCAGAACAGTCCCGACTGGGCGATCAGCTATCTCGGAATTCAGACGGCCGGTGCCGTTGCCGTGCCCGTTGACAGTCTGATGCCGTCGTCCGGCATTCGTCACATCATCTCCGATTCCGGCTCCCGCATTCTCTTCGTCGGTGACAAATTCCTCGAGATGCTGGACGAAATGGAGCCGATCAAAACTCTCGAAAAGACCATCGCCTTCAACCTCGTCAGCAAACCGGCTACGATGTCACTCAGCGACGTTGTCGAAGCGGGTGAAACGCGTGATGACGACGTGCCCGACCGTGACCTCGATGATCTCGCGGCGATTCTGTACACGTCCGGCACCACCGGCTACAGCAAGGGCGTGATGCTGACGCAACGCAACATTTCCACCAATGTCGCCGCTGTCTATTCGCTGTTCGGCATCGGCCCGGAGGACACGTTCCTCAGCGTGCTGCCAGTGCACCACAGCTTCGAGGCAACCGCGGGCTTCCTGCTTCCCATTTACAGCGGCTCCAGCATCACCTACGCGCGCAGCCTGAAGAGTGCGGAAATCGTCGAGGACATCAAAAATACCGGCGTCACCTTCATGGTTGGTGTGCCGCTGCTGTTCGAGAAGATGATGATGGGCATGCAGCGCAAGCTGAAGCAGGCAGGCAAGGACAAGCTGGTCAAGACGCTGATGGGCGTTGCCAAAGCGGGCAATGCGGTCGGCCTGAACCTGTCGAAGCCGCTGTTCAACGGTCTCCGCAGCAAGGCTGGAATGGACAAAATCCGGATTTTCTGCAGCGGCGGCGGTCCGCTCGATCCCCAGGTGGCAGTCTTCTTCAACACGATCGGCCTCAACCTGTTCCAGGGCTACGGCCTGACCGAAACCTCGCCGGTTACGCATGTCAACCGCCCGTGGAAAATCAAGCACCACACCGTCGGCCCGACCATCCCCGGCGTCGAATGCAAGATCATAGACGTTAACGATCAAGGCGTCGGCGAAGTCTGCGTCAAGGGTCCGAACGTGTTCAAGGGCTACTACAAGAACGACAAGGCGACGGCGGAAACATTCACCGATGACGGCTGGTTCCGCACCGGCGACCTCGGCCTGATCGACGCAGACGGTTACCTGCAGATCACCGGCCGGAAAAAGAACATGATTGTCACCGGCGGCGGAAAGAACGTCTATCCGGAAGAGATCGAACATCACATCAACCACAGTGATTTCATCGCCGAATCACTGGTGCTCGGTGTGCCGCGTGAAAAAGGATTGGGCGAAGAAGTCGCCGCCCTGATCTTTCCGGATTATGAACAAGTCGATCTCTACTTCGAACAGAAAAAACAGAAACCGGAAGCGGATGACGTTCACTCGCTGATCAAGGCTGAGATTCAGAAGTACCAGAAAGATCTGGCTGACTACAAACGAATCCGCTTCTTCCGGGTCTTGGACGAAGAATTCCAGAAGACTTCGACGAAGAAGATCAAACGATTCCTGTACGATGGTGAGATGGCGAAGGTGAACGGCGGAAAGGTGTGACCGATGAAAACGGCGCGAGCGAGTTTGGCGGCCCTGCTGGTGATTCTGCTGGCCGCGGTGCTGACCGTTGAGGCAAGCCCACGGCTCAGCGATGCCCAGGCGGCGCAGATCATTGATTCATTGGCCGCCACCCATCCCGTCGCCGCAGCGGACCTGCTCAGCACCGGCTGGCGGCATGCGGACGCCGTGAGTGTGCTGGAAACCCACGCCGACACCACGGACGCCGGCGTGCTCTGGCGTCTCGCCCGCTCACGGATCGACATCGGCGAAGCGATGGAAGATCAGGACGCCGCCGAACCACAGTATGAACTCGCCATCGACGAAGCCAACCGCATCCTCACAGTCAACGAAAACGAACCCGAAGCCCATATCCGTATTGCCACCGCCAGCGGACGAGTCGCCCTGCTGAAAGGGCCGTTCTCCGCGGCCGGGCTGGTCAAGGATACCTACCGGCACGCCCACCTCGCCGCCGCAGAGGCGGATTCGATGCCGGTGGCGTACTACATCCTCGGACGTACACACCGCACACTGATGGCAAAATCCGGCCTCGCCCGCCGGCTCGCCGGACTCACCTTCGCGTCCGACGATTCCATCGCCTTCTACTTCAAGAAAGCGCTCCACGTCGCCAACGGAAAGATGATCCAGGCACGGGTCGAATACGCGGATTACCTGATCGAACAAGGGATTCTGCAGGATGAAGCCCGCGCTCAGCTGGATGCCGCGCTCGAACTCCCGTTGCGGGACGAACACGACGAGGCCGCGCAAGAAAAAGCGCGGAAGTTGCTCACCAAACTGTAACCGCTGTCTGCAAGAGGCCTCTCTTTTACCCCTCCTGGTAGCACTCCACCCGGTGTAAACCTTGTCATACTCCGTCATTTTCGAAATATTATATCGTGCTCATAATTATTATTAGAATTCTCCGGGAGGTCTTGCTTTCACGAGAAATTCTTCTGATAATTCTACTGAAGATCGTAAGAATTGAGTTTAATAACAATTTCTGGTACTTCGGATTTTGCGAGACCACGGAGAGGTCAACATGGTACGAGGCATTCATGGCATACTGATTCTGGCGCTGTTGCTGCCGGTGAGTCTGTTTGCCACGGAGTATACGTTTTATGTAAGCCCTCAAGGATCCGGCAACATGAGCGGATCCGATCAGGATAATGCCATGCGTGGCCTGTACGAGGCGGCGACGTATGTACGCATGCATCCGGAGATCACCGGGGATGACATGGTGACGATGAAGGTGCTGCCCGGCACGTATCACTTCAGGGGTGATTCGCTGTTCCGCTGGCAGGGCTGGACGAAACCGTATCTCATCGTGGAAGGGCTGGACGGCCTCGGGCCGAACGGCGAAACCCGTCCGCTGCTGAGCGGGCTGGATGAAGAACCGCTGGGACCGTGGACGAACCTGGGCGGCAATGTCTGGGTCGCGGAATGGAACTACGACTTCGGCTGGTACGGAAATCCGGACAACTATGTCTGCGGCACGGACTGGGATGGCTGGATCGGTTGCACGATCGAATCGTATGTACCCGACCTGAACACCGGCCAGTGGCGGGACGGCCTCACGATGCTGCGCCGCGAGCTCATCATTCAGGATGGAGAGCGGTTTACGCAAATGACGATGCCGGAATTCGTCGACATACGCGAACAAACCTTCCACACTCCTCTGGAAGGTACCGGCTTCGTCCGCATCAACACTGACCAGAATCCGAACGACGTGCCGGTGTACGCCGCGAACTGCCAGTACCTGTTTGCCGCGCGTGACACTCGCGGGGTCGAGCTGCACAACCTCGAGTTCGCGTACGCCAACCCCTTCATCAAGTTCGGGATGGTGGATATCAGTTCGTCCGAAACCGCGCTGATCAAGGACTGCGAGTTTCACCACAGCAACGCGGACGGGATTTCCGTGCGCAAGATGCCGATGCGCCCGATCAACCCGAACGATCCCGATTCTGACTTCGACTACATCGAAGAAGCGAACACCCCGGGCTGGTGGCAGATCGATAATTGCTACACGCACGACAACGGTTTCTACGGGATGCTGATCGCCCACTCCAAGGGCCTGCTGCATAAAAACAGCATCGTGCGTCGCAACAACCTGCGCGGATATGAATCCGGCACGATGGCGTACGACACCGGCGGGATGAAGATGTTCCGCTGCCGTCACAGCGAAGTGACCGGCTACCTCGCCGACTGGAACTACGGTGCCGGGATCTGGTTCGACCTGGACGGCCGTGACCTGATCCTGCGCAACAGCCGGCTGGAATACAATTACTATCGCGGCTTCTACATCGAACGCGCGCCGGGTCCGATTCTGCTGGAACGTGTGGTGATGGAGAACAATTCGCAGCCGGTGGATACGACGATTGTGCGGCTGCGTCCATCCGCGATGGGCATCAGCGCGACCGATACGATCACCGTCCGCTCGTGCCAGATCAGCGACCCGTACCGCTACCCGATCATGATGCACTCGCCGGACTTCCTGCTGGAGCCAGGCCTGTACGCGCCGTACGGTGAACCGGAATACCTGCAGTGCTGGAACAACACGTTCGAACACTGCACCATCACCCGGTCGGATCCGCAGCTGCCCTTTATCTGGTTCGTGGTGGAAGGATTCATGTTCCGCTGCTACTACATGTTCCACACGATGTTTAACGAAATGGAATTCCAGACACGTACGCAGGACCTCACCCATTTTGAGGTGGTGCGGGAAATGGTCCGGTGGTGTCCGCCGGTGGAATACGGCAACAACTACGATTTACGTGACTTCTATGACAGTCCATGGCTGGACACGGTTCCGGGCGACAACCCGTTCCGGCAGCCGCGTGAACTGTCAGGTGAATAGGATTGAGGCCCGTGCGTGGAGAGGGACCAACCCCACTCCAGGAAACACATGGCACACTCTCTACGCCGGGCAAACGTGTGACAATCGGGAGAACTGAGGCCTGAGCGTGGATGGCGGACGGTCAAACAAAAACCTGAGCCGAATCCGGCCAGCCACGCCAGGCAGATCTGTGGATACAACGGAAGCCACAACCCAGGAACCACAGGCCCGTGCGTGAGGAGCGAGATCTGCCCCACACCACAAGACGTTGCGACATTGGCTCTTCACGCCGGGCAAAAGTGTACACGTAAAACCTTGACAATCGGAAACCGAGGCCTGCGCGTGGATGATGGACGGTCAACTACTAACCACTGAGCCGAATCCAATCAGCCACGCCAGGCAACCTTGTAGCAACACGGGAAGGTCATCCAGGGACCACTGGCCTGAGCGTGAAGCGTGGGCAGGCAATCACTCGGCATTCTTGTCTCGCAACCAACGCTTCACGCCAGGCAGACCTGTTGACCCCCGCGCACGGAGTACCGAGGCCTGCGCGTGGATGGCGGACGGTCAAACACAATCCTGAGCCGACTCCAGCCAGCCACGCCAGGCAAATTTTGTAATTAAACAACTTAGCGATTGCAAGATTTTGTTCTTACATTTTTGTAGCTAATTTCTGACAACCCCGCCGATGGCGGGGTTTTCTCTCTCGGCAAAAAGAGAGCCTCGGATCTTCGCTCTGTGAGCGGCAAACCGGAAACAGAGTCACAAAAAACAAGAAACTCAGAAAAACCACATGCCCGCCCAGCATCCTGAGCTATATTCGCCTCACTGCTCCTCACATAGGCAGATATGGAGGGAAGATCGTCGTGCGGGTAGCCAGCAGACTGGTGGTATTGGTTTGTCTGCTGATCCTGGTTCCTGGTGCATTTGCTCAATACACGTTTTGGGTCAGCCCTGAAGGGTCCGGAAATCTTTCGGGATCCGACAGCACAAATACCATTCCCGGTCTTCAACGAGCGTTTTCAACCATCAAACACACCAGCGGGATTCCAGGCGAGGCCACGGTTGAAGTGATGGTCCTGCCCGGAACCTACCACATGTCGGAAGACTCCTGTCTTACCTACACGGGGTGGGATCTGCCCTATATGGTCCTTCGCGGGTACGGTTCGGAACGACCGGTTATCACCGGGCTTAAATCTGAACCGATTCAAGGCTGGGTGCACATGGGGCTGGATTACTGGGAAGCTCCGTGGCCACATAACTTCGGCTTCATGGCCAATCCCGATTCGATGCTCTGCGGCGAGGATGGCTTCGAGGGCTGGATCGGCTGCCTGTTGGAACACTTCCACCCCAGCCTCGACAACCAGCTCTGGCGTGACGGACGCACCATCCTGAGACGGGAAATGCTGTTCCAGAACGGCGAACGGCTCCGGCAGGTCGGCAACATGGAAGCGCTGTGGTTGCGCGCGAACTCGTTCACCGTTCCGATGCACGGGCCGGGCATGGTGCGGATCAAGACGAACGACAACCCGAACGACGTCCCGGTCTACATGGCCGACTGCGAACAGCTGCTGGCGGTGCGTAACTCACGGGGTGTCGAGCTGCACAACCTCGAGTTCACCCAGGGCAATCCGTTCATCAAGACCGGCATGGTGGAGATCACCAACACCCCCCAGGTCACCATCCGCGATTGCGAATTCAGCTACAGCAACGCCGTCGGATTGTACGTCAGCCGAGCACCGTGCTACCCGATCGATCCGTACGATCCCGATTCCTGGGTGGTGATGGAAGAGAAGCGGGCGCCGTGGAACACGATCGATAACGTATACGCCCACCATTGTGGGATTTACGGCTTGTTCGTCGCGCACGCGCAAGCGTTTTCGGTGACCAATCTCCGGCTGGAACGCAACAACTGGCGCGGCTATGAGGCGGGCACGGTTGCGTATGACGCCGGCGCGACGAAGTTCTTCCGCACCCGCCACATGGTGATCGACAACCTGCTGAGCCAGTTCAATTTCGGGCACGGTCTGTGGTTTGACAAAGATGGGCGCGACCTGATCGTCCGCAACAGCCGGATGCAGTTCAATTCCTACCGCGGCATCTTCGTGGAACGATCGTTCGGGCCGGTGTTGATCGAACATTGCGTCATGACGCAGAACACCCGCGACATGGATGACGACCGCATCTACCGGTTCCGGTCGAGCGCGCTGGGCATGAGCGCCTGCGATACGATGGTGGTGCGCAACACCCAACTGCTGAGCCAGCGTGGGTACCCGGTGCTGATTCACTCCATCGACTACGTGATGGAGGACGGTATCATGGAACCGTACAGCGACACGTTGTACACGCAGGCGTGGAACAACCGCTACCAGGATTGCACCTTCAGCCGGCCGAACGGGGATGATTTCTACTTCTTCTACTTCGGTGTCGCACCGCAGATGAGCCGCTGCTACTACATGTACCACACCGAGCTCGAGCACAATACATGGATCGTGGACGGCCAGGAAATCCCGAAATATTTCGTGATTTCGGAATCCAATCGGCGCTGCCAACCGATCTACGATGGGTTTGAGTACGATCTGCGGAAGTGGTACGACACGCCGTGGGATGATGACCCGCCGGAGGGGGAACAGTACAAACGGAGACGGCACGGGGGCGGTGGCCCCTGAGTCGTGCAATCCTATCGAGATGATCAAGCGTCAGCCGGTTCGGGGATTCCCGAAACACCGGCTGTTGTTTTTGTGTACAGGGGGATGACCAGAAAACGTAACACCAGCCTCTCGGAGGCTAACTCCAAATATCCAACCTTTTTTCATGCAAATTGCAGACGAATTGCTTGAAACTCCGTTCTATCAGACTACATTTAGCTTTTGTAAGACCGATAATAATCAGGCGGCCGACGATGAAATCAAGCTATCAGACGATTCTGCTGCTCGCACTGCTTTTCCTCAGCGTTCCAGTCGCGAACGCGCAACACACCCTTTGGGTCAGTCCCCGGGGATCCGGTAATTTCAGTGGAACAGACAGCCTCAATGCCTGCGCCGGTCTGCAGACGACCGTTCAGTGGATTCGCAACCAGAGCGGGTTTTCCGGCAACGAGACCGTTACCCTCAACATTCTCCCCGGCACGTACCGGATGCGGGACGATTCCACGGTTTCGTACAACGGCTGGGAACTGCCGTATCTCATCTTCCGGGGGATTGGTGCGGAAAAACCGTTGATCACCGGAATGTGTCCGGACCCGATCGAGGGCTGGGTCAACATTGGCGGCAGCATCTGGGAAGCGCCGTGGGACCACGATTTCGGCTACTACCAGCATCCGGATTCGTACATCTGCGGTGATGACGGTTTCGAGGGCTGGATGGGTTGTCTGCTGGAAAAATGGGTACCCAACCCCGACAGTGGGCAGTATCGGGATGCGCACACTCTGATCCGCCGCGAACACCTGTTCCAGGGCGAGCAACGGCTACGGCAGCTTGGCAATCATGGTCTGGTTCCGTATGTCGCCAACTCCTTCGCCGTGCCGATGGAAAGCACCGGCACCATCCGTGTCCGCACGGCGCTGAACCCGAACGAGCACCCGATCTACTATTCCGAATGCCAGTACCTGTTTCGCGCGCATCACGTTCGCGGCGTGGAACTGCACAACCTCGAGTTCGCCTACGGCAGCTCGTTCATCAAGAACGGCATGGTGGATATCGCACTGGTGGAAAAGGTGCACATCAGCGACTGCATGTTCCGGAACGGAAACTCCTACGGTCTTTCAGTAAGAAAAACGCCCGCCCGGCCCATGAATCCGGACGATCCCGATTCGTGGACCATCGACTACAGCAAACGGCCACCGTACAATCTGATCGAGAACGTGCGCGCGCATGACAATGGCATCTACGGCATCCTGATCGCCCACGCGCTGGGGATAGAGTTGCGTGACGCGTTTGTCGACAGCAACAACTGGCGCGGGTTCGAAGCGGGTACGGTCGGTTATGACGCCGGCGGGCTGAAGTTCTTCCGCTGTCGCCACATCCGTGTCATCGATTACGAGGGAGTCTGGAATTACGGTCATGGGTTGTGGTTCGACAAGGATGGACGCGATATCGAACTCGAAAACATCCGTTGCCAGTTCAACTACTTCCGTGGCGTGTTCATGGAACGCTGCTTCGGGCCGGTACACCTGAATCGCGTCTTCCTCAGCCACAACAACCTGCCCGTTGACGACCCGCAAATCGCACGGTTCCGGCCGTCCGAACTGTCGTTCAGCGCGGTCGATTCGCTGGTAATGGAAAACTCGACTGTGTTCGGCATCCTCGATTACCCGGTTCTGATCCTGACGCTGGACTATTTCATGGAAGACGGCGTCATGGAACCATACGCCGACACGACCTATTTCTACATGACCAGCCATGACTACAAAAACGTGCTGTTCAACAAACCGGATACAACCCTCACCACGTGGTTTACATTTGGTGCGGCACCACGCCTGAGCCGGTGTTACTACTTCTACCACGCCAATTTTGAGGAATGCACGTTCAAGGTGCTGAACGTGGAGGTGCCGAAATACTGGTTCATCGCAGAAGGCAACCGGAATTGCTGGCCGATCTGGGATGATTTCGAGTATGATCTGCCGAAGTTTTACAATTCCCCGTGGCTCGAACCCGAGGACCCGGACCCGCCTTCCGGGCCGTAGCGAGATACTCAGGGGACATGTGAACGGATAGCCGGAGGTTATTCCGTGCGTGTCGCTGATCGGCCGGAACTGTGTCCTGAACGTGTCACCGGTCAAGCATTTCACTTGTCCCCGGTTCGCTCTTGCCCGTGTTGGCTTTGAGAACGCGGTTTGTATGGAAGAAGAGGGACACCTGTCGGCACAGGCCGTTCATCACGCGGGTTCTACGGCGTTTGTTTGCCAACCAACTCACGGCGATGCATCCGATAGTACTGCCGCCAGATGTCCCCCGTCCGTGTACGCGTGGTCGCTGATCGGCTGGAACTGTGTCCTGAACGTGTCACCGGTCAAGCCGTTCACTTGTCCCCGGTTCGATGGCCATGCGCGGGGACAACTGTGGCACACACCGAGCCTGGTATCCAACACCGTGAGTCTATCGATCATCCCGCTCACTCCGATCCCGCAGCAAGTTGTGCCACAGATGTCCCCCGCTTGCGAGTGCCCACACCATCCACCAGTCCGAAAAACGCGACACGTCTCCGTTGACACCCGCGCGAGCAGCGGGATACATTGCTGCTTCCGATTTTTCGCGCACACTCACTTTCGCCCCGTCTCGATGAGCGACCGTCCATTCAGCCGCCCCTGGGTTCGCGCCAAGGGATTCTCTCTGTTCGCACGCCTTGCGAACAGCGGACGCTCTCGTCCCGATTCAGGCCAGATCCCGAAGGATATCAAGCGGATCCTCGTGCTGGCGCCGGTGTTACGCGGGGACTACATGGTCGCGACGCCGTTGATCGCCGGACTGAAGGAGGCGTATCCAGGCGCGCAGCTGGGTGTGCTGGTGAAGGACGCCGGCCGGGAGCTGGCGGAGAGCGATCCGAACGTGGACCGGGTGCTGCTGTATGAGTCGCTGCCAAAATGGTTCGCGTCGATGAGGGAAGTGTGGCAGTATCACCCGGATGTGGTGGTGTTGCCGAAAGGCCATCCGGCGTTCACCGAAAGCCTGCTGATGGTGGTGAGCCGGGCGAAGTACCGTGTCGGCCTGTCGCACGAGCACCACGATCCTCTCCTCACCCATTCCGTGGCACATGATTGGGAGTATGAGCACCGCACAGAGGCGTATGTTCGGCTGCTCGCGCCGTTCGGTGTCGACCCAACCCGGGTCAGCCGGCGGCTGCACATCGGGATGATCCCGGAAGCAGAGCGGTGGGCTGAACGAATCTATGCGGCGAATGAGGGAAATCCGCTTTTTTCGCTTAACTTGTCCGCCAGCCGCGAAAGCCGGCGATGGACGCTGGAGGCGTGGCAAAATCTGCTGCGGGAATTGCTGGAATACCGCCCCGGAGCACGGTTTGTCGCGTTAAGCGCTCCCGATCAACGGGCCGAGTGCGAATCTCTCGCACGCGATTTCGAGGCGGTGACCACGGTCCCGACACGAAGTCTGCTGGAAGCGGTGGCGATTGTCGCGCGCACCGATATGCTGATTACGGTGGACACGGGCATCGTGCAGACGGCCGCGGCCAGGGGGGTGCCGATGGTGGTGCTGTACAACGGCGATCACGAAGTGTATCTCCGTTTCGCGCCGCAGTCGGTTCCGCATCGAGCGATCCTGGCACCACGAGGTGAACCGGTTTCAACCATCGCCTCGACCGAAGTTTCCCATGAAGTCATCCATCTTCTCGCTGAACTGGAGAAGTCATAATGCTGTCGTTGACACGCTTGAAGAAGCGGTCAAAATCGGATTCGCATCGCAAACACCGGCGCAAGCACCGGTCCCGTTCGACGCAGCAGCAGATTCCGTCGCTGATCGTCGACGTGATGCAGAAAGATGCGCCGCAGATCTGGTCGCTGATCGGTGTGATCCTGGTGACGGTGCAAGGCGTGACGATTCTCCAGCATCCATCGGAGGCAACTCCGTGGATGGGGATTGGTGTCGCAGCGTTGCTCGCCCTGGTTGGATTTGCCACGCGTACGCTGCCCGCGCCACGGCCGCACCCGGCGTTTCTGCCAGCCCTGCTGATCGTGCTCGGCATGCCGGTAATGCGGATGTTGAGCGGCAAGCCGTTTATGGACGCGTTCACCGAACCGTTTGTCTACGGCATCATCCTGATCTGGATGTTCGCGTGGTTCATTCGTGCCCGATGGGCGATTGGTGTGACTGCGCTGATTCTGGTGCTCGGGATTGAGTATTACGTGACCGTGCATCTGCCCGAGATGGAAACGGAATTTGTCCCGCTGTTTTCCCACGACAAGGGTATCGCATCCCTGCTGTATCACGGCGGCGTGCAATACCGGCTGCTGCTGTTGCTGGTGCTGATCAGCCTGATCGCCGTGTTGTCGCAGGCACGGGTGGAACGATCCCGCTGGGCGCAGCAAAGGTTCATGCGTTTCCTGATGTACACAACCGTGTTCCTCGGAACCGTTGCTCTGATCGGCGCGATGGTGTTCCCGCAACAAGTGCCGGTGGACACGATTGCCCTGTTCAGCTTCAGCTTCGGGATCTCGATCGCCTCCCGTCAGCGCCTGATTTCAGAAGATCCGACCCGTCACCCACCGAGCCAGTTGACTCCGGTGACGGGATTTGTCGAGGAAGGGCTGATCGGCACATCGGCAATCGTCGGCACAATCACCGGCGGCGGACGGGTACGCACCGGCACACCGGAAAACCGGCGCAGCCGGTTCATTGACGCCAAAAGTGACGTCATCTATAATCCGTACACCTACACCGAACCCAACTGGGTGCCGGTGGTGCTGCACATGCACAGCAACCGCTGGGAAGGCAAGTTCAAACCCGAAGTGGTGGTGGATCATTTCCAGCGTCTCGGCGCGGGATCGGTGATCCTCACCGACCACAACCGGATCACGCGCGCAAAAAGTCCGTACCAGAACATTGACGCCTACGAACACGGCTGGGGTCCGCACAACCATCACATCCTCGTGCTCGGTGCGCACAAACGGCTGGTCGAAACCAACTTGTTCGGCGGCACCGTCCGTGACCGCGGCAAGGTGCTGGACCGGCTGCGCGGCGTCAGCGAGTTTACCGTTCTCGCCCATCCGCGCAACAAAGGCGCGTGGCCGTCCGATGATGTCACCCGTCACGATTACGACGCCATCGAAGTGTTCAACCGCTCCATCGACAGCTACCGCCGCTGGGACGAAGCGCTCAGCTCCGGTTTGCTGGTGTGGGCAACCGCCGGCGATGATTGCCACGATATCCGCAGCCGGCACCAGACCGGCAAACGCTTCCTGATGGCCGATCTCGGCGACCAGGCTCCGATCCCCGGCGAACCGGCGGACGGGCAACTGGTGCTGGAAGCGCTGAAGGCGGGACGGTTCGTCTCCGTGCGCCACATGAGCCGCAATGTCACCCGCGAAATCCCGCACCCGAACCTGCCGAAGGTGGAAGCATTCCAGTTCGACGGCGAAAACCTGCACATCCGATTCAACAAGCGCGTGGACACACTCAAGATCTACGGCCCGTTCCGGACGAAAAAGGCGACATTGACCCGTGAAAGCGAAGTCAGCTTCGGACCGAAGGAAGGGGAAGGATTCGTGCGTGTGGTCGCTGAACACGGACCGTTCCTGATCGTGTTCAACCCGCTCGCGCGTGTCAGCGGTATCGAGTACGGGGTGTAGTTTTGTGCCCCTGGTGGCTGCGCCAGCAGGGGGGACACACGCTTACAACGTAGATCAGACTCATTTAATCGGGGACACTTTGAGGACAAAGTGTCCCCGGTTGCATCGTATTTGGGGATACCCGCACGCGGGTGTCCCCGTTTCAATTGGTAGAAAAGAAGAACGCCCGGTGGCTCATCCGGGCGTCTCTGGGGATAGTAGAGGTCGTCATGCGTGCGACTTCATCACACTCTATTCGGGAATCGGGACATCGGCGCGCTTCATGCCGCCCTTGTGCGTGTAGAAGAACGTACCAATGAACAGCACCGCACCAACGACGCCCATCGAACCGATCAGAATCAACAATACGTTTTCCATCTCATCCTCCTCGCCCGCTTGGGCATGTTTGCGTTGTTTCAACCCTCGCGGGATACGATACGTTTTGAGCGACCCCCATCGCTGTGTTTTGCATCACCCAGTGACGCCCATCACACTGGTTTTCCAGCGGTTTAGCCTGAGCAAGGCCTGAAAACCGCCTGTGGATTCGCTTCCCGGCAAATCCGAGTTTGAGAGGCCTGTGGACGCTTTTTACTCGAGATCACAGCGTCCAGACGGCGATTCAAACAAGATGCGTGGAATTACGAATTTGGAGATTGAACATTCTCTGAAACTTTCCGCTGGGCGATACGGCGGAGGTTGACCCCGTGACCGGGATCACCAGGAATTCAACCTGTCTGATGCCCGCGGAAGCTTGGCTGCCGTGGATACACAACACCTGATTGATCAGGATTCGGTTGATCCGCGTCGGCAAGCGGACACGGGCACATCGGGCTGGGCTAGTGGATGAAGTCGGCAGCAAAGAAAACGGGGACACATTCGCTCGGAACATGTCCCCGTGGATTGTACTGTCTGTCCCCGTCTCAAGATTCGAGATCTGAGACGAAGACCTCATTGAACGTTTCGGGACTCAAGATCAAGCCACAAGACCAGAAACTCGCGTCTCACGTCTCACACTCTCACGTCCCAAGACGTTACTTCATCAGCATGATCTTCTGCACCGCGTTGAAGGCAGGCGCTTCCATGCGGACAAAGTAGACGCCACTGGACAACGCTGCCGCGTTGAAGGTCGCGTTGTACGTGCCCGGCTGGAACTGACGATCCGCGAGACGTGCGACTTCCTGGCCCATCACATTGTAGACCACGAGGCTGACGTTGCTCGCCGACGCCACGTTGAAGCTGATCGTGGTGGACGGGTTGAACGGGTTCGGGTAGGCCTGGCCAAGTGCGAACTCGGTCGGGATACCGGTTTCCGTCAACTCCTCAGCGCTCGCCGGATCCTGGTACATGGTGACGGTGATGTGGTGACCGTTGTCCATGTCGTAGGTGCCGGAATTGGCGTTGTCCATGTTCTGGAACTGGTACGGCTGCCACGGATCGTAGGCGGCGGTCTGGTCGATGAACGGCTGGTAATACTCACCATTCGGACCTTCCTGCGTAACCACGGCCTGCACGTAGAAGCTGCCGGTCAGATCCTGCAACTGGGCGACGTCGCTGACGTCAAAGTTGACGAGGTAGGCTCCGGTATCACCCTGATTTACACCGCTGAAGATGTAGTCACCCGACCAGATCAGCGCGCCAGGTGTCGCACCGCCTTGATAGACCTTGAAGGTCATCTGCGGATCCGCCGGAGCACCGCCTGCGGCGCTGTGGAAGGTTACCCACGTGTTGATGTACTGGAGATCCCAGTTGTCGAAGTAGTTGCTGAACAGGCTGCCGTTGGCTTCCGCCGGATCGATGTGCACCAGCGGGCCGTTATCCTGCGACGGAACCGACACGAGGCCGTTGGTCACACGCGTGTCCATACCGACTTCGTACATGCCCTCCGCGAGAATGTCGATCTGCGCGGTGGAGTTGTCGTTCTCGGCGACTTCGTCGCTGGCCAGCGTGTGGTACGCATCAACGGTGATCGCACCTTCGGTTTCCGGCACGAGATAGCCTTCGTGCTCGGCGTCGGTCGGGTCGTTGATCGACAGCTGCATCGTTTCGCCGGCGCCCAGCGTGTACGGACCGGCCGGGAAGAGCGGATAGACGAGACCGCCGTAGCTCCACACACCGTTGAAACCGGTTTCTTCGTTCGGACCGTTGTTGGTCAGGTACACCTTGCCGTAATTGGCGACGCCAACAGTGGTCGGGTACGGCATGACCAGGTGCGTCTCGAGGTCATGCTGCAGCGAGTTCTTCACGATGAACAGATCGTCGATCGTGTGATGGGTCATCGTGCGTTCCGCGGCCGGGGCCGTAAAGTAGAGGCGCAAACGGACACCTTCTTCACCGGCGAGATACGACAGGTCCCAGTCGTAGGTGAAGCCGGACAGGGAGAACTGTTCCCACACGGAACCGTTGCCGCCGACGTAGAGAAAGTTCCCGGTGGTTGCCGGCGATACCCAGGCACCCGTCTGCGGATCGAAGACTTCCGGACGCCAGGCCAGCTCTTCCGGGAAGTTGTTGGTGTATTCAATGTCGCTGTTGAAGTAGCAGTCAAGCCACAGAGTTTCGCCCGGGCCGACCTCCGGCATCGTAAATTCCGGACCTTCGAGGTAGTGGTTGAATGCGGTGTCGGCATCCTGCAACACACCCGCGATGTGGGATTCGGACGGCGGATTGGCATAGGAGCCACTCGCTTCCGCGATTTCCCACTGGTACGGGAGTACATCCTGGCCCGCCGCAGCCGCACCGGTCATGAAGATCGGGTCGCCACCGATGTTGTTGCCGTCGGCGTCATCCGCCCAGATCGTGCTGCCATCGGCGTCGAGCACGATATCATCAACCTGGAAACCGAACATCAGCGGGTTGGACACCGAGTTGTACGCACCATCCGAGCTGAAGCTGAACACGACGTGGACATAGTCCCACCCCGCATACGAGCTCAGGTCGAACGAAGCAGCCTGGTAAGACGTGTTGAACGGCTCATCTCCTTCGCCCGCCCAACCGGGATACACACCGGTACCAAACCAGGGATCAAACGTCTGGAGGTCGGTTTCCGTGTACGCCGGGGACGTTGGCGTTGCGATTTCGTACGTCAGGTTGTCCGGGTCGTCACCATACAGAACCCAGACATTCGCGCCATCCCAGTTCCCGTCTTCGATGTAGGCTCGGAAATTGAACTCAAGGCTGGCCGTCGTAACACCCGAAAAGTCGAGTGCCGGGGTCATCATGAACTGAAGCCAATCGTCGTTGTAGCCGCCGAAAGTCGGATCACCAAACGTCGGGTCAAAGCAGCGCCACGCGTTGCTGCCGGAGTTCGGCATCCAATCGTCCGTCTGCCAGAACACATCCTGGACGTCCGGGCTGGTCTGAACCCAATCGCTGACATCACCTTCGAAGTCTTCCATGTAAACGACTTCGTCGAGTTCGTTGGTCGTAATCTGTGAATTGTCCTTCGCCATCTCTGTCCGGTGCTGTGCCACCGGCGTCACGGCGAACGCTGTCCCCGTAACGAATACGAGAGCCAGTGCAAGTGTGAACCATGCTCGTGTACTCATGTACTTCCTCCTTAGACCAAACTACGTGTATCGTTTCGTGCGATGAACCCATGCTACTACGTAGTAACAAGGCTGAGTGTCAAAATCATAAGAATAACTTAACTTGTCTCTCAGGGAGGTGCAAGCGCGACTGGATTCGTGCTCTTACCTTGCTCCCCAATCTTGAAACGTGCTTGTGACACACGGACCAACGTTCGAGATTCAGGCATGGAAACCTCCCCCGAAAATCGAGTGCTGATCATCGCGGATGCGCATGTTCCGTTGGATGGGCGTCCAGGCGCGGACGCCGAGTTGGCACGGATGACCCAATTGATCGAGCGTTACCGGGATACGCTCGGCATGCTGGTGCTACTCGGTGACACGTTCGACTTCTGGTTCGAGTGGGTACACGTTGTTCCCAAGCGAGCGTTCCCGTTTCTGTCTCTTTTACACGATCTGACGCGCTCCGGGATCCCGGTGCATATTTTTGCGGGGAACCATGACTTTAAATTAGGCCGGTTTTTGCGCAAGTACGTTGGCGCGGAGACACACCTGGATGAGTGGGTCGTCACCCTGGATGGCCGCCGCTATTACTTCCACCACGGAGACGGGTTCGCGGAGAGCGACCGGAACTATCGGCGCATGAAAGCCGTGTTCCGGAACAGGGTGGTGCAAAGGTTGTTCGGCAGCGTGGTCCATCCCGATCTCGCGATGCAAATTGGCAAATGGGCCAGCGCACTGGGTGGCGACAAGAACCACACGGATGAGGGCGAATTGCCGGTACGCAAGGAATACCGGTCAACCGCACGCGCCATCTTGCGAAACGGTCACGATGTGGTCGTGATCGGACACATCCACCAGATGTTTCTCGAAGACATCGACGGTGGCTTTTTCTTCAACCCGGGGCCGTACATGGAAGAAAGCCGCTACGGCCTGATTGAAGGTGGACTGCCGCGATCCGAGGTAGACGAATGAGCCGTGCTGAGGGACGAGATCCACGCAAGCCGCGGGATGCGGCACCTCCGAAAAAGAAATCCTCGAGCAACATTCTGCGCAAATTTCTGCTGCATATCCGAAACGCGTCCTTCAAACGGGTAGCGATCTACGGGCTCTCCGTCGCGTTCGCCGGGTTGATCGTCCTGCTGCTCATCCTTCGCGCCTTTTCCACCGACCTGCCCAGCCTGCAACAGCTCGAAACGTACGAGCCGCGGCTGGTGACCAAAGTGCTCGACCACGATGGCCGGCCGCTGAAGGAGTTTTACACCGAACGGCGCGTCGTCGTGCCGCTCGACTCGCTCTCGCCGTACCTCGTGGACGCCGTACTCGCAACCGAGGACCAGCGTTTCTACAAGCACTGGGGTGTGGACCCGCTCGGGATTCTGCGCGCGGCGCTGGTCAACTTGAGCAGCATGTCCACCGAGCAAGGTGCGTCCACCCTGACCCAGCAGCTGTCGCGCAACCTTTACCTGCACCTGCGGCAGACGTGGGAACGGAAAATCCGTGAAGCGATTACCGCTGTGCAGATCGAGCGCACGTACGCCAAGGACGAAATCCTCACGATGTACTTCACGCAGATGTACTTCGGGCATGGGGCGTACGGTGCGGAGGCGGCGGCACGGTTGTACTTCAACAAGTCTGCCAGCGAACTGAACCTGCCGGAAGCGGCGTTGATTGTAGGACTGCTGAAGGCACCGAACAATTACACCCCACTGCGCTACCCGGATAAGGCGAAGCAGCGGCGGAATGTGGTGCTCTCGATGATGCGCGACGCCGGTTACATCGACGACGCGACGTACCGCGCGGCGTCCACTGGCGAGATCGAGCTCGGTGAAGCGAGCGAAAATCAACTCGGTACCGGGCCGCACTTTACCGAATGGGTGCGGCGTCAACTGGAAGAAATGGAGCCGAAGTACGGGTTCGATTACTACCGGGATGGGCTGACCGTTCACACCACGCTGGATTCGACGCTGCAACGGCTGGCCGAAGCGGCGGTAGACTCGCACCTGGTGCAATGGCAGGCAACCTTCGAAGCTACCCGGGCACGGGGGTATGTACACGATCACCTCACCGCACAAAACCGGGACTCGTTGCTCGCGGGCGGTTTCGCCGAGCGGCATCCGAATTTGGACAGCCTGCTGTTTGACGAAGCGCTGACCGATTCGGCGAAGACGCTGGCGTCACGAGCGATGCGGGACAGCGCAGTAGTTGATTCGATCATTAACGAACGCTTCCAGGTGCAGGTCGCGCTGGTGTCGATGGACCCGAGAAACGGGGATGTGCTGGCGATGATCGGCGGACGCGATTTCCGGGAGTCGAAGTACAACCGGGCGGTGCAGGCGTCGCGTCAACCGGGCTCGGTGTTCAAACCGTTTGTGTACGCAACCGCTATCGACAACGGTATATACGGCAACCATCGCGTGCTGAACATGGTGCAGCCGGTGCTGCTGGACGACGGCACCTGGTGGCGGCCGGAGAATTACGACATCACCAACCGTGGCGAATATGTCACCATGCGCGAGGCGCTGAAGAAGTCGCTGAACAACGTGACCGTGCGCATGGTCGCGGGGGACGAACGCGTCATCCCAATTAAAGCGGTGATCCAGACCGCGCACCGGATGGGCATCCGCACCGAACTGCAGCCGTATCCGTCCGTGGCGCTTGGCGCGAACGATGTCATTCCCCTGGACGTGGTTACGGCGTACGGCGTCTTCGCGACTGGCGGGACACGGGTCAGTCCCCGGGCGATCACCCGAATCGACGATAAGAATGGCCAGGAGATCCTCCACGTGCCGGTGGAACGGGATGCCGTGCTCAGCGAAGAAACCGCCGCGATCATGACCAACATGCTGGAAGATGTGATCAATCGCGGCACCGGTGGATCGGCACGCTGGAAGTACGGCTTCTACGCACCGGCCGGTGGCAAAACCGGCACCACGAACAACTTCAACAACGCATGGTTTGCCGGCTTCACGCCGTACCTGGTCACCGTGGTCTGGGTTGGATTCGACGACCCGAAGGTCAGCCTCGGACCGGGACAGGCGGGGTCGGTGGCGGCATTGCCGATCTGGGCGCGGTACATGAAATGGGCATACGAGGCAAAGCAGTATCCGTACGATGATTTCGAACTGCCGGTAGGTGTGGTCGAGGTGCAGATCGACCGGGAAACCGGCATGCGCGCCGGTCCGCTCAGCGCTGATGTCTACACCGAACTGTTCCGCCGTGGCGACGAACCCCCGATGGGAAGGTGACGTCGTTATAGCCCGATGGGGGGTGAAATCGTGGTGTAGTATAATACTCTGGAATGGAGCTCAAACTTGCGTCCGACCAATGAGATTCGGACAGTTTCTGTATGAAATGGTGCCTAACAGGATAGAATTGCCCTCGGGCTTTAGCCCGGGATACTCGGAGTTTGATCACCCACAAGTGCCACGTCCTCGGACTTTAGTCCGGGAATCGGGAACAAAAACATGAGTAATTACACCACCTCAACCGAACAATACCATACAACTCAATTCCTGACATTCTCCACCCAGAAAAAGATCCCCCTGTTCAACGATCTCCGTTTGTGCCAACTGTTTGTCGATAACCTGGACGAACAGCGCAAGAAACTGCGTTTTCTCCTCTACGCGTTCGTCGTTATGCCGGATCATGTTCATCTCTTGATTTGGTCTCCGGAAACCATTTTATCACGTGTATTGCAAGGTATCAAAGGGAGTTTCAGTAGAAAAGCTTTGGAAGTTATTCGCCAAAATGACTCAACACTATACGAGCTGCTTCGAATACGCAGTGGTCGACAGGCGAATCATCGATTCTGGTTGGAACACGCGGGAACGTGCAAACCGGTACCAACCCTGGAGAAGTTTTTGAAGGGAGTTGAGTACATCCATGAAAACCCTGTGAAGAATGGTTTTGTGGAGAATCCGATTTTCTACAAATGGTCCAGCGCCAAGTTTTGGTTGAAAGGGACTCCTCAACCGTTAAAGATGGATGTTCCTGATTGGATGTGAGTGAATGAGGCTCATCCCGGGCTGAAGCCCGAGGGCATGGGTACGGTGGTGACTTGGACGGTGGCTGATCCCGGGCTGAAGCCCGAGGGCATGATTTTCTCATGAGATAACAGGCTTCATAAGAGAAAGTTTGCTCAAGCATGTAGTATGAAGGCGAAGAAGGCGCGCCGGTCCGCTCAGCGCGGATGTCTACACCGAACTGTTCCGCCGTGGCGACGAACCCCCGATGGGGAGGTAGCGTTGCGGTGTTAGTCATGTCTCAGGAGGACGAACTACCCCGGCGGTTGGTTGTGTCTATCGCTCCAGCGCCCTACATTCCCCGGTCCCTTGCCGTCGAGACGTGGATTTCGTGTCGCGAAACCGCGTTGGCGCGGACGGCAAACCTTTTGCATCAACCCTCAGCCAGTTGAGACATCACTGATGAAGATGGTCGCCGATGTCAGCACCGGTGCGCGGGCCACGGCCAGCGGCGCATCGTTCGCTGCTCCCTTTCAAGCCGGTGCCGCCGTGCTTTCGACACATGCGAAAACCCTGAAGGAACGGATCGAAGCCCACACCGCCCGGGTTGGCATCATTGGCATGGGCTACGTCGGCTATCCGATGGCCGAAATCACCGCCGACGCCGGTTTTCACGTTACCGGTATCGAGGTTGACAGCCGTCGTGTGGATCAGATCAACCGTGGCGAAAGCTACATCCAGGACGTGCCCGCCGAAGCCGCGAAGAAGCATGTGGACGCCGGCAAGCTGGACGCGACCACTGACTACGCCATCGTGCGCGAGCTGGACGTTGTCCTGATTACTGTCCCGACGCCGCTGGTCAAGACCGGCGACCCGGACCTCAGCTTCGTGGTCAGCGCGCTTGACGCGATGAAGCCGTACCTGCATTCCGGCATGCTGATCTCGCTGGAATCGACGACGTACCCCGGCACCACTGAAGACCTGTTTGTCCCGGCTGTTGAAGAGGCCGGACTGACAATCGGCGACGACATCTTTGTCGCGTTCAGCCCGGAACGCATTGACCCGGGCAACGCCACCCACGGTCCGAAGAACACGCCGAAGGTTGTTGGTGGAGTGACGGCGTCCTGCACTGAGATCGCGACAGCGTTTTACGGGCAGATCGTGGACAAGCCGGTACCACTGAGTTCGACCACCGCCGCGGAAATGGTTAAGCTGTACGAGAACACCTTCCGTGCGATCAACATCGGCCTGGTCAATGAACTCGCGATCATCTGCCACCTGCTCGAAGTGAACGTGTGGGAGATCATCGACGCGGCCGCGACGAAACCGTTCGGCTTCATGCCGTTTTATCCCGGTCCCGGGCTGGGCGGGCACTGCATCCCGATTGATCCGAGCTACCTCGCGTGGAAGATGCGGTCAATGGAATACAAGACCCGCTTCATCGACCTCGCGACCGAGATCAACACCGACATGCCGCGCTGGGTGGTGAACCGTGCGGGTGCGTTGCTGAACGAAGACAAGAAGCCGCTGAACGGCTCGAAGATCATGCTGATCGGGATGGCGTACAAGAACGACATCGACGATTTGCGTGAATCGCCGGCGCTGGATGTTTTCATGCTGCTGGAACGCCGGGGCGCGGTGATGAGCTACCATGATCCATACTGCCCGATGGCGAAGATGGAAGAGAGCGGAGTGGTCGAATCTTCACCGCTGACTCCCGAGACGCTCGCGGAGCAGGATTTGATCATCGTCACCACAGGACACAAAGAAAATGTCGATTATGACATGATCATGGAACATGCGTCCGTGGTGTTCGATACACGCAATGTGTTGCGGACGAAAGCGGGTGATGTAAAAGCGAAGGTTGTGTTCCTGTAAACTGGGGCGATTGGCTGTAGGCTATAGGTTATAGGTTATAGCTTGACGGACGGATATTCCACGACATGAATGTCGTGGGCATAAAGATAAAGATGGATCGAAGTATGCGATTGCCACGGTCGGCATACTGTGGCGGCATGGGGAAGACCAACAACAACGGCTGATGACCAGCGAAGCCAACACGTCTGCTTCACAACCATCCGCGCCGGTGCTTGTCACCGGCAGTGCCGGATTCATCGGCTACCACGTTTCGCGCCAGTTGCTGGAAGCGGGACGGGCGGTTGTTGGCATTGATAACCTGAATCCGTATTACGACGTCGCGCTGAAGGAAGCCCGGATCGCCGAACTGGAGAAGCTTGACGGCTTCACGTTCGTTAAGGGCGACCTGCGGGATGCCGATACGGTAAACGGGTTGTTCGACGAACACAACTTCCGGCGTGTGATCCACCTCGCCGCCCAGCCGGGTGTGCGCTATTCGATTGAAAACCCGCAGGCGTACATTGACGCCAACGTGATTGGTTTCTTCAACGTGCTCGAGGCGTGCCGGCAGACGAAGGTTGATCACCTGGTGTTCGCGTCGTCGAGCTCGGTGTACGGGATGAACACGAAGATGCCGTTCACGGTGCACGATAACGTCGATCACCCGATCAGCCTGTATGCCGCGACGAAGAAATCGAACGAGCTGATTGCGCATTCGTACGCGCATCTGTTCCGGCTGCCGGTGACCGGATTGCGGTACTTCACGGTCTACGGTCCGTGGGGACGGCCGGACATGGCGCCGGTAAAATTCTGCCGCGCGATTCAGAACGGCGAACCGCTCAGTTTGTACAACCACGGCGACATGGAACGGGACTTCACCTACGTGGACGATATCGCCGCTGGAACGGTCGCCGCACTCGATCACATTCCGTCACCAAACCTCGCATGGAATGGTGACGACCCGGACCCGGGCTCCAGTCCGGCTCCCTATCGGGTGTACAATATTGGCGCGGGGAGACCGGTCAATTTGCGGCGATTCCTCGAGCTGATTGAAGAATCGATGGGCAAGAAGACCGAAGTAAAGTTGGTGCCGATGCAGCCCGGAGACGTCAAATCGACCTTCGCGGATGTGGAGGACCTGAAGCGCGATGTCGGCTATTCGCCGGGAATTACGCTGGAGGAAGGCATCCCCGGATTCGTCGAATGGTTCAAGAATTTCTACGGAGAGTAGGCGAGCGGTTTGTCTCGCGGCGGATACTGCGCACGGCATAGATAATAGTTATACTTGGTAAGTTTGGTTGGAAGTACGGCAGCACAGGGGGAAGAACTCCCCTGCGATTAAGAGTAGATTTTTTCAGCTGAGCAACCTATTTTTGCGTCAATGGTTGGGTCGGTATTCCAGGACGGTTGTCCAGAACCTGTATACGCTCTCCATGACCCGTCGGAACGAGGAGCGAGAGATGAAAAAGTTGGCCTGGTTGGTGCTTGCGTTGATGATGGTCTTTTCCGTGCAACATGCGGAAGCAACCGTGATCGAGTTTGGCGGAGGCACAGGCTTCGAAAACCGTGGTGGGGATGTCTGGTCTGGGGACGAAAGCCAGGAAGGTTTCTACCAGTATGATTTTCGTCCGCACTTTGCCATTTTCCTGAACCACAACACGACGTTGGGCGCATATTTCAACCTCAACGTTGAAGATTACGCCAACTACAGCTTGTTCGAGATCGAGCTCGGTCCGCGCATTGGCTATTACTTCAAGCAGTATGGCCCGGGATACCCCTATGTGCAGGCGCGTGTTTCGTTGGGCGGACTGTTTTACGACACAGCCAGCCGCGGCAGCTTCAATGAGACCCATATCGCCACTGAACTCGGCGGTGGGTACATGTATCTGCTGAACCAGAACGTTGGCGTGACCGGCGGCCTCTACTACGAGCTGCACTTTTACGACAAGTATGAGGATGAGTGGGTCTCCGGCAACAAGTTCGGTCTCCAGCTCGGCGTTCGGATCTTCGTCTACTAGTCGTAATGATCCGGCCCATCCGGATTCGTTTGATTGCTATCTGCGGCTGCCAGCTTTGGCAGCCGCTTTCTCTCTGAAATCTACCGGTCACGGTGAATGCAGAATTCACCAAAGTCCGTTCAGATTGCGACAGTTACGGAACCGGGCTCCTGATACCGGAGCTTGACACCGGAGAGCGAATAACGTAGAGTCTGCTTCGCTGGTTTTCGACAGTCGTATCCAGGGGTCCGTAGGGGGACTTACCTCGATTTCACCGTTTTTTCCCAAACGGGATCAACCGAAGGACATTTCGCATGAGCAGCAAAGTCGCTGTGCTGGGCATGGGCTACTGGGGCAAGAACCTTGTCCGCAATTTTCACAATCTTGGCGCGCTGAAGACGGTCTGTGATGCTGACCCGTCCCGCGAAGAAGCCGTCACCAGCCAGTATCCGGGTGTCGGTTTTACCATTGACATGCGCGCCGTGCTGGACGATAACGACGTCAAGGCGGTCGCCATCGCGACGCCGGCAGTGACCCACTACGACGTCGTCCGCACCGCCCTCGAAGCGGGCAAGGACGTATTCGTCGAAAAGCCGCTCGCGTTGACGGAAAAAGACGGCCGCGCGTTGGTCGACCTCGCCGCCAAGCTGGGTCGCGTGCTGATGGTTGGCCACATTCTGCAGTACCATCCGGCTGTGCGCAAACTGAAGGAACTGGTCCATTCCGGCGAACTGGGCCGCATTCAGTACATCTATTCCAACCGTCTGTCCATCGGCAAGATCCGCACCGAGGAGAATATCCTCTGGAGCTTCGCGCCACATGATATCAGCGTCATCCTCAGCTTGCTGAACACCGAACCGGAATACGTTTCCTGCCACGGCAAGGCGCACCTGACGCATGACGTCGCCGATTCGACCCTGTCCGTCTTCAGTTTCCCGAACAACGTGCAGGCGCACATTCACGTCAGCTGGCTGCATCCGTTCAAGGAACAGCGCCTGGTGGTTGTCGGCAGCGAAAAGATGGCCGTCTTCGAGGATACGTCCGCCGACAAGCTGGTGACCTATCCGCACAAGGTGACGTGGGAAAACCAGATGCCGACCGCGCACAAGGCGGAGAAGGAAGTCGTGGAGGTGCCGCAGGAAGAGCCGCTGAAGAACGAGTGCCAGGCGTTCCTCGACGCCGTCGACAGCCGCAAGCCACCGATCAGCGACGCGCAGGAAGGGTTGAACGTCCTCCGCATGCTGAACTACTGCCAGGACAGCCTCGAGCAGAACGGTAAGACGATCGCGGTCAGCCGTGAACCGGCCAGGACGGACGAAAAGCCATGGTTCGCGCACCCGACCGCCGTGGTTGACCAGCCGTGCGAAATCGGCGAAGGCACCAAGATCTGGCACTTCGGGCACGTGATGAAGAACGCGAAGATCGGCAAGAAGTGCGTCTTCGGCCAGAACGTCAACATCGACAGCAATGTCGTCGTCGGCAACAACGTCAAGGTGCAGAACAACGTCAGCCTGTACACCGGCCTCGTTATCGAAGATGATGTCTTCCTCGGCCCGAGCTGCGTGCTGACCAATGTGACCAACCCACGCTCGCAGGTGCTGCGGCACAGCCTGTATGAAAAGACGATCCTGCGTCGCGGCTGTTCCATCGGCGCGAACGCAACCGTGGTCTGCGGCATTGAGGTCGGACGCTACGCGTTTGTCGGCGCCGGTGCGGTGGTGACCGCGAATGTGCCGGATTATGCGTTGATGATCGGCGTCCCGGCGAAACAGAAGGGCTGGGTCAGCCGGCACGGGCTGCCGTTGCGCGATCCGGACAAGGACGGTATCTACACCTGCCCGGAAAGCGGCCTGCGGTACAAGGAAGAGGATGGCACGTTGCGCTGCCTCGATCTGGACGAAGAGGCCCCGTTGCCGGACCATCTGCGGGTTGGAGAAAAGTTCTACGACGATATCGTGCATGGTGCGCGGTTGACGTAGGGCGGACTGTTGGCTATGGGCTATAGGCGATGGGTTCCGGGTTTTGGAGCGCTGAGCTCGAACGTCAAAACAATGACTTGGTCACAGAGTCGGAAGAGCCGCGGTAGCGGAGCTCCCGCGGGCATCATGCTCGAATGTCATTACAACGATATGCCCTCGGGCTTCAGCCCGGGATTTGCCACCGGTCAAGGAATCACGGCAGCCACGTCCTCGGACTTCAGTCCGGGACTTGAGCGGTCGGATAAGCCACGACATAAATGTCGTGGGCATGAAATCCGGGGTACTTGAACGGTTGGATAATCCCAGACATGAATGTCTGGGGCATGAAATCCGGGGTACATGAACGGGTGGATAGGCCACGACATAAATGTCGTGGGCATGAAACCCGGGGTACATGAACGGTCGGATAGGCCACGACATAAATGTCGTGGGCATGAAACCCGGGGTACATGAACAGTCGGATCAGCCACGACATAAATGTCGTGGGCATGAAACCCGGGGTACATGAACGGGTGGATAATCCCAGACATGAATGTCTGGGGCATGGCTGAGAGACAACCAAGTACCATTTACCGACAACCATCTACCGACAACCGACAACCGACAACCGAGTACCGTTTACCGATAACCGAAAACCGGAATCCGGTAACCAGACACCGGATAGTTTTTCTTCAGAGCACTGATAACTGATAACTGATAACTGATAACTGACGACTGACGACTGACCACTGTCTTCATGAAAATTCTGACCGCCATCGGGGCACGACCGCAGTTCGTGAAAACCGCGATCCTCAGCGAGGAGCTGAAGAAGCGCGGCGTGGAGGAGATTCTCGTCCACAGCG
Source organism: bacterium (assembly GCA_020444425.1). GTDB lineage: Bacteria > Electryoneota > Electryoneia > Electryoneales > Electryoneaceae > BMS3BBIN04. The sequence goes on from JAHLLB010000008.1 coordinate 65,636, forward strand.
GCCAACATTACGACGACCTGATGTCGGACGTTTTCTTCCGCGAACTGGGTATTCCGGAGGTCGCGGTCAATTACGAAGTCGGGTCGGGGTCGCACGGCGTCCAGACGGGAAAGATGCTGGCGAAATTCGAGCAGTCGCTGCTGGAGTTCAAGCCGGCCGCGATGCTGGTACACGGCGACACGAACTCCACCTTGGCGGCGGCGCTGGCGGCAGCGAAACTGGAAATCCCGGTGGTGCATAACGAAGCCGGGCTGCGCTCGTACAACCGTTCGATGCCGGAAGAGCACAACCGGGTGTTGACCGATCATTGTTCGGACACACTCTTCTGCCCGACGCAGGTCGCGGTCGACAACCTGGCGAAGGAAGGCATCACCGCCGGCGTACACCGTGTCGGGGATGTCATGTTCGACGTCGCAAGGCGTTTCCGTCCAGTGGCGGAGGCCAAATCGGACGCGATGCAACGGTTCGAGCTGACGCGTGGCAAGTTTGTGCTGGTTACGTTGCACCGGCCGTACAACGTGGACGATCCGGACCGGATGCGGTTGTTGTTCGATACCATGAGCCGTGTGGACCGGACGTTTGTCTTCCCCGTGCATCCACGCACACGTGGCAACCTGGCGGCGTTCGGGATCGACTTCCCGGCGAATGTGCGCAGCATTGATCCGCTCGGCTACCTCGATTTTCTGCAGCTCGAGGCGAACGCCGGATTGATCATGACAGACAGCGGCGGCGTGCAAAAGGAAGCATATTTCGCCGGAGTGCCGTGCGTGACCGTCCGCCCCGAAACCGAGTGGGTGGAAACGGTTAACGCGGGCTGGAACCGGCTGCTGTGGGACAACCTCGAACAGCTTGACGAGATGCTGACAACACGCTGGTGGCCGGAGGAACAGCCGGAGTTGTACGGTGATGGCAACGCTTCCGCGAAGATCGCGGAGCTGTTGGCTGGCAAGTACTGAAGTACAAAGTCGAAAGTCGTAAGTCGAAAGACGAAAGACGTGAGACTTGAGATGTGAGACAAAGAACGAAAAAACCTCTTGCTGTTCTGACGCCGGTTGGTTGATGGCGCACGGCAGGAGATCAACGACTAGAGACGTAAACCAAACGCGGAAGAGTAGGGGGAAAACATGGGTGTGCCCCTGTTGGATCTGAAGGCGCAGTACGCCTCCATCAAGCACGAAGTCGAACCGGCTGTCCACGAAGTTCTCGACTCGCAATACTTCATCCTCGGCCCGAAAGTCGTCGAGCTGGAGAAGCAGGTCGCCGAGTATTCGCAGGCCAAGCACGCGATCGGCGTCAGCTCCGGTACCGACGCGCTGCTGATCAGCCTGATGGCGGACGGCATCGGCGAGGGCGACGAAGTCATCACGACGCCGTTCTCGTTCTTCGCGACCGCCGGCTGCATCACGCGTACCGGCGCGAAGCCGGTGTTTGTCGACATCGATCCGGTCACGTTCAACATGGACCCGGGCAAAGTCGAATCGGCGATCAACGAACGCACCAAGGCGATCATCCCGATCCACCTGTACGGCCAGATGGCGGACATGGATCCGATCATGGACATCGCCAAGCGTCACCAGCTGACGGTGATCGAGGATGGTGCCCAGGCGATCGGCGCGGAATACAAGGGCAAGCGCGCGGGCAGCGTCGGCCATTACGGCTGCTTCAGCTTCTTCCCGTCGAAAAACCTCGGCGGCGCAGGCGACGGCGGCATGGTGGTGACCAACGATGACGCGCTCGCGGAAAAGCTGCGCATCTTCCGTGTACACGGCGGCAAGCCGAAGTATTTCCATCGCGTGATCGGCGGCAACTTCCGTCTCGATGCGATCCAGGCGGCGGTGCTGCTGGTCAAGCTGCAGCATCTCGACAGCTGGACCGAAAGCCGTCAGAAAAACGCTGACACGTACCGCAAGCTGTTCACCGAGGCCGGTGTGGTCGCGGAAAAGGGCGATTGCCTGAAGAACGGTTGCGCCAACTGGCCGGATTGCGAAATTGTCGGTTCGGACAAGGTGATCCTGCCGGACGATCTCGACAACCGCCGTCACATTTACAACCAGTTCGTCATCCGGCTCGACAAGCGGGATGAGCTGCGCGAAGTGCTGAAGGAAAAGGGCATCGGGCACGAGGTGTACTACCCGGTTCCGTTCCACATGCAGGATTGCTTCGCATACCTGAACTACAAGCAGGGCGACTTCCCGGCCAGCGAATGTGCCGCCGCGACCACCCTCGCGTTACCGATCTATCCTGAACTGACCCTCGAGCAGATGCAGGAAGTGGTGGACGCGATTGTGGAATTCGTGCGGAAGTAAGCCGGAGATCAGAGGTTGAACAGATTTTTCCGACGGACTCGAATTGTCTTCTGGTTCATCGTCATCGCGCCGGTGCTTGCCATCGGCGCGGTGCTCGCGTTGTACTTCAAGAACGACACCCGCCGCAAGGTGACGCCGATCCGGTTGGATTACCTCGGTACCGATAAACTCGGGCCGTACTATCTCAATCCGGCCACGATCGAGGAGCTGTCCACCGAGCCGGTGTGGGCCGAAACCGACGGCCGACGCTGGCTGCACCCGGTACGCACCTGCCACGTGGCGAACAAACACTACCGCCAGTACCTCGACACCGGCAACGAAGTCTACCGCACCCATTTCCTCAAGCTGACCGAAACACTGATCGAGCACGCGGACGAAGACCGTAGCGCGTTGATCTGGCCCTACCCGATAAGCTATTACCCGGACCAGCAGGTGCCGTGGATCAGCTCGATGGCGCAGGGGCTGGTGATCGCGGTACTCGCGCGGGCGTACGAAACCACCCGCGACGACCGCTACCTCGAGCTCGCTCGCAGGACGATGCTGACCTTTGAGCGGGATGTGCGGGACGGCGGCGTACGCTACGAAGCCGCGCGGGGTGTGTTCTACGAAGAATACGCGTTCGTTGAGGAAAACAAGCAGCACCACACGCTCAACGGGATGCTCGCGGCGTTGTTCGGCCTGTACGATCTGCACAAGGTCTGTGGCGACGAACACGCGAAAGAGCTGTTCGACCAGGGTGTAAAAGCGATCCGGGACAATTTGCCGGCGTTCGACCTGCATTTCCTCAGCAGCTACGACCTGCGGCACGAATACGGCGAACCGCCGCTGTTCCTCAGCCGCTACCACCAGATGCACGTCGGCCAGTTGACGATCCTCGCCGAAATGACCGGTGATCCGTATTTTCAGGGCGTGGCAGATGTCTGGGACCGGAAGCTGTTCGACCCGATCAACCGGCTGCGGCTGACCGCTTGGTATGCGGGATACCTGTACCGCGACATCCGGAACCGGATTGACGAAAAGGGTGTCAAGGGCGTGGCGAAGAGACTGGCGGATCGTGCGTTGTCACGGGTGCGTGACCTGAGCAGAGCGCGTCCGCACGATCATTTGCCGTGGACGTAGAACGGGCAATGGGCTATAGGCTGCGGACTGCGGGCTGTGGGCTATGGGCTATAGGCTATAGGCTATAGGCTATAGGCTGCGGACTGCGGGCTGCGGGCTACGGGCTACGGACCGCGGTACAGTCATGACCGAGCTTGAGCGTAACCTGTCGATGTAACTCTTAACCTTGGAATACCAGCACGATGCAGCCTGTTTACCTCTCCAGCGTGTACCCCACTCCCAACCGTCCCTATCACGGCGTTTTCGTGCAGGATCTGATCAAACGGGTCCAGGCTCTGTGGGAGGAAGACGGGCAGGTGATTTTCCCCGCGCCGGTCAGCGATCTGCGCAACGGGTTCAAGCTGGCGGGCGAACGGGTGATCACCCTGCCCAACGGCAACAAGCTGTTCCAGCACTTTCCGCTCTACCTGTCGGTGTCGTCGAAATTCCTCTCGTCCCGAAACGCCGCGCATGTCACCGTCAATTTCTTTGCTCATGCGGTGGAACATGTCTACCGCCGTCACCTGCTCAACGCCGACGCGTTTTACGGCCATTTCCTGCTGCCGGGCGGGGTTACGTCGGTGCGAATGGGACGCATTTTCAACAAGCCGAGCTTCATTACGTTGGATGAATCATCCTACACCGGCGCGAAAAAAGCGTTTCTGCCGGACGAACTGCGGGAGATGGTGCGTGGCGTGAGCGGTGTACTTTCGGTGAGCATCCCGAACGCCGATTTCATGCACAACGAGCTGCATGTGCCGCGCGAAAATATCGTCGTGCTGCCGAACGCCGCCGATACGGATGAGTTCAAACCCTACGACCGCGCGGAGATGCGTCGTAAGTACAAGCTGCCGGAAGACGAAGTGCTGGTCGCGTTTGTCGGGGCGTACATCGACCGCAAGGGGCCGGATCGAGTGATCGAGGCGCTGAAAGGGCTGGACAATGTCGGCGTGCTGCTGATCGGCGATGGCGCAATGCAGCTGGAAAGCGACCAGATCCGGTGGAAGGCACGCATCGACCATGACGAACTGCCGCAACTGTTGAGCGCGGCGGACATGTTCATGCTGCCGACACTGGCGGAAGGGTCGTGCAATGCCGTCACCGAGGCGCTTGCGTGCGGCCTGCCGGTGATCAGTTCGGACCTGCCGTTTAATCATTTGATTGTGGATGATGATCGCGGGATTCTCGTGGATCCGACCGACATCAAGGCGCTCCATGACGCTGCGGCGGCATTGGCCAACGATACCCCGAAACGCGAACAGATGAGCCGCACCGCCCGCCGCTGGTCTGAGGAGAACAGCCTCGCCGCGCGCGCGGTGAAGATGAAGGCGTTCATGGAAGCGAAGGCGGAAGAGTTTTACGATCGGCGGTAGACGGTGGCCGGTAGGCGGTAAGCGGTGGCCGGTAATCGGTAGGCGGTGGCCAGTAATCCGTTTCGGACATGTGGTTTGGGCGTAAAGGGTGTCATCCTGAACGCAGTGAAGGATCTCCCGATTCGCCGATGGTGGATCGACGTGTAAACGTTGTCAATGCTGGAGATTCTTCACTTCTCTTCGTTCAGTTCAGAATGACACCTTCGAGCCCATAGCCCATAGCCCGTCTTTTCCGTGGTTCAGCAAACGCAGTTGATCAACCCGAGCCAGACCCATGCGGATTTGCCAGATCACCAGCGCCCACCCGTGGCAGGACGAACGCATTTTCATGCGCTGCACGCGCGGCCTCGCGAAACGCGGACACCAGGTGGTGTACATCGCGCCGATCGAGAGCGCACGGCGGGAAGAGGGTGTCTCGATTCTGCCGGTGACGCCGAACCGCTCCAAATGGGAACGCATTGCGCTGACGACCTGGGAAGCCTTCCGCATTGCCCGCCAGTTGAACGCCGACATCTACCATTATCACGATCCCGAGCTACACCCGTTGATGGATGTTCTCAAGCGCATGGGCAAGCGGGTGGTGTTCGACATGCACGAAAATTACGCCGGCGCGATGCGTAACCGGCTGAGCGGCTGGAAACGGGACCTTTTCCCCGACGGATTCGCGAAATACGAACAGTACCTGTTGCCGCGGCTGGACGGTGTCGTGTTTGTCTCGCAAAGCCAGGCAGACATGTTCGCGGGGCAGGTGAAACGGTCCTGTGTGATCCGCAACATCATCGATCTCAGCCGTCTCGACAACTGGACCCCGCCACCACGGCAGGAGCCGCCGGTGATCCTCAGCGCGGGCGGGAGTCTCGGCCCGGAACGGCAGGCGGACAAGCTGGTCGAGGCGCTGCCGTTGATCCATGAGGAGTTCCCGGACGCGCGTGTCCGGTTCCTTGGCAAATACGCGTACGGCTACGAGCAAAAAATCCCGGAGATGGCTGCGAAGCTGGGTGTGGCCGACCACGTGGACGTTGACGGCTGGGTGCCGTGGGTGGAGAGCTTCGACGAGATCGCGAAGGCATCGATCGGAACCGTCTTCTACCAGGACAACGAGAACAACCAGATCGGCCTGCCGAACCGTGTTTTCAGCTACATGTTCGCGAAGCTGCCGCTGCTGATGAGCGACTACACCGAGCTGCGGCGTGTCGCGGAAGAAACCGGCGCAGCGGAGATCATCAACACCGAGGATCCGCGCAACATCGCCGAGGCGGTCAAGGCGTTGCTGCGTGACCGTGACCGGCTCGAAGCGATGGGACAAAAAGGCCGGGACGCCGTCTTCGAGAACTACAACTACGCAAAAGAGCTGGATTCGCTCGAGGCGATGTACGACGACATTCTCGCGCGGCGGTAACCGGGGCATGAACCCTGCCCGTCGCCCGCAATCCGCAGCCTGCTGCCCGATGCACATTCCCCACATTCCTTCGTACCTTTCGCGGCAAGCATCCACCATCCGTGGGATACGACGCTGAACACCACCCCCGAACAACCGCCGGAGCTAAGCGAAGGTGCCCGGCTGAAGGACGAGATCGAGCAGGGCTCGCTGGCGAAGATCACCGCCATCTTTGCGGGCGGCAAAATGATCGGTCTGTTCCTGCAGATGGTTGCCGGGTTCCTTGTCGCACGCCTGGTCGCCCCATCAACGCTCGGTCTGTTCAACGGGTTCGCGCTGGCGAACAAGTACGCGCTGATGACGCAGTTCGGCACGATTAATGGTCTCGCGCGGGAAATTCCGTACGCAATCGGGCAGGACGACTACCAGCGCGCCAAAGAGCAGACCGCCGCCGGTTTCGCGTGGATGACGCTGATGACCGGCATCGTGTTCGTCATCCTCGCCGGACTCGGCGTGCACCAGCTGTTCCTCGGCCCGACTGAAAATGCGGTGGGGTGGTTCACGTTCGCGTTCATCGTGTCCTTCACGCTGCTGTTCCACATGTACGAGGTCACGTACCGCACGCACTCCAACTTCGGCAAGCTGGCGAAGATCGAGATTGTGCGCGCGGTGCTGTCGGTGTTGACCCTGGTCGCGGTGTACTTCCTCGATTATTACGGCCTCTGTATCCGTGGCTGGCTGCTGGGTTTTGTTTCGCTGGCGCTGGTGTACATCTGGCGGCCAATGAAGAGTGTGCGCCCGTCCTGGAGCTGGGCCAACCTGAAAAGCCTGTGGAAGGTGGGATTGCCGATTTACGCCGTCGCGCAGCTCGAGGTGCTGTGGCAGGCGGTGAACGGCACTCTCGTCCTGAAGATCCTCGGCACGCACGGCATGGGCTTGTTCGCGCTGGCGTTGACCATCGGCAACGTGATGCAGATCATTCCCAACGCGTTCAGCAAGGTTACCTTGCCTCGCGCGGCGATGATGTTCGGCAAGGACGGACAATTCCGTGGCGTGGTCAAAACGCTCATCAAACCGACGCTGGTCCTGTTTGCGATGATGGCCCCGGCGGTGGCGATCGGGATTCCAGTCGTGGACTGGTTCACGCGCGCGTTTCTGCCAAATTACGTGGAAGGCATCGCCGCAGCGCAGTGGTCGCTGGTGATGGCCGGGTTGTGGTCGCTGCGGGTGATCAACGTGGCGTTGACCGTGGTCCGGCGGCAGGACATCCTGTTCATCAACACGCTGGCCGGAATTCTCGTGTACGGCGGTGTGCTGTGGTGGCTGAACACGCCGGAGCCGTACCTTGCTTCCTTTCCACAAGCGATGGTCGCGGGCCGGGTCACCTACCTGCTGATGGGGTATGGGTCGGCCATGATCCTGCTGAACAAGGAAGGTGTGTCGCCGAAGAAAGACGCCGAACCTTTGGACCGGAACGACGATGAAGGTTGAGTTTCTCCACATCGGATTGCACAAGACGGCCTCCACCTGGCTGCAGCAGAAGGTGTTCGACCAGCATCCGGAGCTGTTTGTCTTCCACCATGGGACACGGCACCGGGACAGCCATCACGTGATGATGCAGATCTATCGCACCGCGACCGGCATGTTCGACGCGGAGCAATGGTGGCGAGCTTTCGAGCGGGAAACCGACGATCTGGATCTCAGCGGCCGCAAGGTCGGCGTTTCGTACGAGATCCTCGCCGGCGACATGATTCACGCCCGCGACACGATGACCCTCGCCCGGCGTTGCAGAAAACTGTTCGGCGAGGTCAAAGTGATCCTCGTGCTGCGGCATCCGGTGGATTACGTTGGCTCGATGTACCAGCAGTATGTGCAACAGGGTGGTGCGTTGACGTTGCGGATGTTGTTGCAGGACGTCAACCTGCCCGGGCAGGAGATTACGCACAAGCTCAACTACCAGGATCTGATCCGGATGCAGCGTGAGGTGTACGGCGCGGAGAATGTGCTGGTGCTGCCCTTCGAGCTGATGCGGGATGACCGGCTGGAGTTTCTGCGCCGGATCTGGGATCATATCGGAGTGCAGGAACCAGACGGCCTGGACGTGTTCCAGCAGGTGCGCGAATCGCTGACCCTGCCATCGCTATGCTTAACCCGACTGCTCAATGCGCTCGGTGTACCGAAACAGGCGAGCCGGGGACGAATCCGCCGATATGTCGAGCCCGCAATGCGGAAGTTGACAAAGCGGAAATTCCGTACCTCGCGTGCGCAACTGATCCGGTTTCAACCGAAACTCGAGACCGTCCTGCAGGCCGATAATTACCGGATCTGGACGGATGAGCTCGAGAGGTACAATTACACATTCTAACTGCGTTTCGAGAGTGTCTCCTTGCTTCAACTGACGGAGTCCGGCGCGTGGGCGGGTTTCATACCGTCCCGTCCGTTGCTATCATTGTCCCGTTGTGATCCGCGCGGAAAACGGTTCCACCAAGCCTTGACCGAATTGGGTGCCTGATGGGAGCTTTCTACCTCTATACGAAGAAAGCGCCGGTTCTGATTGAACGGGTCAGGCAGCTGTTTGCGGCGACCGGTTTCGGGGAGGCAGAGCACTTCGAGCTGGGTCCGGAAGCGCGGTTGATGCTGTACCGCAAACAGGTGGACGGCGACAAAAACCACGTGCAGGACAAGCAGGGCGGCGTGTACACCGTCGGCACGCTGATCTATCGCGGCCTGACCTGGCGCGAATCGCTGCAACGCCTGCTGTCAGATTTGCACAACGATGAGTTTGACGCCACCGAATTGCGCGGTGCGTACTGCTTCATCTACCATCGCGGCAAAGAGGTCCGGCTCCACACCGACCCGATGGGGCTGTATCACGTCTTTTTCGATGAGTCCCGAAACGCCGTCAGCTCGTCCCAGCTTGCAATCCTCGCGGGTGCGCCGAAACGGTTGAGCCTGAACCGGATGGCGCTGTTGGAAAAGATTGCCACCGGCCGTATCCTCGGCCCGGAAACCCTGGCCGGCGAAGTCTTTGTCTACACCCCGGCGATTCATCTCGACCTCGAAGGCCGCTGGTACAAGTTCAAAAACCTGCGCAGTGCCTATCCCCCGCCCGGCGCGATGGAAGGCTGCGGCGGCAACGAAGAAGAATGCGCCGACTTTCAGCTCGAACACCTGCGCACCTATTTCCGTGAGATCCGCCCGTTCGTGGAAAAGACCGGGCTCGAAATCAGCCTGCTCGGCGAGCTGGTGAACCGGATGGTGTTCATGCTCACGCGTGAACTTGACGGCATCACTCCGGCCATCCACAGCTACTGGTCGTCCGGGGATGAACAGGAACGGGTGCAGATTGCGAAGCAGATCGCGTCCACACGCGGGCTCGATGTTCGCGCGATCAAGCTGAAGCAACTCAACGAACTCGACTCCGAAACGACCTTGGCGACGCTGAAGGATGTCGTGCTGTTCAACGACGGCGTGAGCAATGAAACGCTCGACTGTTTCAGCCGGATTCACACCCGCGAGTTCAACGAATATCTGCTCGGGAAAAACCGGCTGCGGATTGAAGGGTTGAACGGCGAGATTTACCGCAACTACTACCAGATCAACACACAGACCACGGACTTCGTCTACTGGATGTACTACCGGCTGTTCTATGACGGGATGACGCTGGCATTCAACGAAGCCTCGCTGTTGGCCGAACTGACCGACAGGATGGTGGCGAAGACCGCGCGGCTCTTGCGTCGAACCCTGCCACGACGGGCGGAACGCGGGGTGTACCGGCGTCACCTGGGCGAGGTGCGGTCGCCGATCTACTCCGGCCCGCTGATCAACGCGCGCCTGAAGCTGGGCCATTTCCTCGCGCCGTTCGCGGAATATGACACCACGCTGATGGCGTACCGCGCGACGTCGTACATTCGTTCGTACGGCGGCTTTGAGGCGTTGATGCGGGAACGGTTGGATCCAGAAGTGGCGAACCTGAAGTCGTTGCAGGGCTATGTACCGGTCCATGAACCGACCTCCAGCCGCATGCGGCGGCTTGTCGGGTCGATGACCCCGTTACGGATGATGCTTGCCCAGAAGGAAGCGCCGGTACGGCGTGAAAAGGTTTCGTGGAATCACTTCAACCAGGTCGTGGGCAAACACGAACACCTGCGCTGGTTGATCGACAGGCTGCGCGATCTGTACCCGTCGATGAACTTCGACATGGGCCTGTGGAATCCGGCGATGCTGTCGAACGCCATCTTCAGCATGGCGGTGCTGGACGAGTTCTCCGACTCCTTCAGCTTCTGATCCTGTCCCAGCTGCGAACGCGAGATCATGCAAAGCTACGCTCATCAGCTTCCCTTCCTCAGACCAAACAAACCGCGGCCGTCGCTGGCGGACAGTACGGGTCCGCTCGCGAAACGGGGCAAGCTGATGATCACCATCGTGATCGTGCTGTTCACGTTCACGATGAGTGTCATCATTCTGATGAGCAAGGCGTTGATGGAGATTTTCCCGTCCATCAACACGATCAACTTTTACGTCGGGATCGTGCTGACCGGCGTGTTCATTATCAGCATGTTCTACTACAAGCGCTTCCCACAATGGGAACTTGCGCTGGTTGGGCTGTGGCTACTCTGGTCACTGACCGGGTTTATCGTCGCCTACAACCTGAACCATTTCGTCAGCGAGTACCTGACGGCATTGCAGGTATGGGTGTTTGGTCTGATCGCGTTCGGAGTGGCCGCCATCCGCGAAGATTTGCGTGGAAACATCGTCAGCTATGTTCCCGCCCTGACCTTTGTCATCGTCTATGGGATGATCACCGGCGAATTTCAATCCGCTCTCGCCGGGGATGAGGTTCGCGTTTACTCCATCGCCACCAACCCCAACACCATCGGACAGCAGGGCATTCCGTACATCGGATTCCTGATCTACATCTTCAGGGAAAACAAGAACAAAACGCTGCGGGTTGTGCTGGTGGCGTTGATGATCATCGCTGCCGCGACCATTGTCTTCACCGGTTCACGCAAGGGGATTCTCGGCCTCGGCTTCGCCATCGCGCTGTACTATTTCTTCCAGTTTGCGCGGCGGAAAAACAAGCGGCTGGGTGAATTCCTGCTGTCGACGCTGTTCATCGTGATCATCATCGCACTGGTGCCAATCATTCTGAATGAAACCGTTGCCGGCAACCGTCTGCTTGAATTCCTGATGAACCCGATGTCGGAAGAAAAGCGGATCAACATGTACATCGACGGTTGGGGCATGTTCCTGCAACACCCGTTCTCTGGTGTAGGACTCGGAAATTACCGGCTGCTGTCGCCCTACCAGGGGGCCGCCCACAGCGACTACATGGAGGTTCTCACCGGCACCGGGCTTGTCGGCTTTGCTCTCTATTTTTCGATGTACTTCGTCGGATATTTCCGCATTCAACGGGTGCGGAAACTGAAACTCACCAGCAACGACCGGCATCATGCGAACATGCTGCTGGCGCTGTTCCTCGTTGAGGTCGCGCTCAACTTCGGACGGTCAGTGTACATTTCGCCGTACCACTCCTTCGTGCTGATGACCTACTTCGGATACGCCTATGGACTTGAGCGCAAGTATGGGCGGTTGCGAAAGTTGGGCAGATCCGACTTACAATCCAATCTCGGACAGCCGGCAGCTTCAACTCCTGGCTTGAGAACGTGATGGCGAACGACAAACGGTTGGTTTTCATCCTCGGCACGCCTCGAAGCGGAACCAGTTGGGCGGTAAAAACCTTCGACCTGCTGCCGACTGTGTGCGCGCTGTTCGAGCCCGATGTGCCGCGCCGTTATGACAGCCCGTGGCGTGAACAGATCAGCTCCTACTGGTCCGCAGAACCCTTTGTCATCACACCGGATACCGCGACAGCCGAAGCGCAACAGCTGGCGAAACCGGTTTTTCAGCACCTCGATCATGTCATCGAACAGGAAGCGAAACGCGAACACGATACCGTCGTGATCAAGATTCCGCGCCTGGAGAAAATGCCGCTGCTGCTGGACCACTACCGGCCGGATTTCGTCTACTTCATGCACCGCAATCCGTTCGCGATCCTGAACAGCAACGAACGGTTCGGGATGCTGAAACGGATCAAGTCGACGATCAACCTTGAGTTCGATCAGATGCAACGGCATGCGCCCGAATTCGGAATCAACCTCGATTTCGCCCGGGCACAAACCCTGCCGCAGAAGCACGCGTTGATCACCCACGTGCGCCACCAGCTCGCGCCAACACTACTCCAGCCGTATTCCAACCGCATCGTCGAATACGAAGACCTGTGCTTCGATTCCGCCGACCGCTACCGGGAGTTGTTCACGGAAGCCGGGCTGGGCTGGTCGGAGACGGTCGGCGAAGAAATCCGCAAACGCGGTCAACCGGCGGAGGTGGGTGCATCCTTTCATTCGGTGCAGCGGGTGTCTGAGGAACGCGCGCATGGGTGGCGAAATGAATTGTCGCCGGAAATCGTCGATTCGGTCGCCGCGATGTTTGCCGATCTCGGAATCGAAGACAACACCCCGCCGCTGACCCCGGAAGAGCGGTCACGAGCGTCCGCGTTTCACGCCACACGAACCAAGCGGCTGAAACAGGAACGGGTGCTGAAGTCGCTGCACCACGTGCGGTTGCGGTTGACGGGGAAGCGGTAGGCCAGTGGTTGCCGGCGCCTCAGGGGATGGGTGATCACGATCAGTCGGTGGGGCGTGTGATCAGGGAGTGGAACACGAGTAGGAAATGGCATGCTGGTCATTCTGAAGCCGCTTTCGTTTGCGGCTGAAGAAGGTCCAGATGATCAGCGGGTTGTGTTTAAGGTCAAGCCGTCGCCGTACGTCCTCGAAGCTGGATCTTCCTCACTTCTCTTCGTTCCGTTCGGAATAACACACGCGCGATTGCTCAGTGGGTAAGGACACATCCCCGTACGCATGATCCGTTCGCATCGCCCTGTCAGATCGCATCGAAATCCTGCAACATCCTGTCCACACGCGAGGCGAAGGTGTGCTTGAGCGACTGCTGGTAGCCCGCTTCGGCGACACGTTTCCGGCCGGCGTGGTCCGCGAGTAGCATCTCCAGCGTGCTGAGGAAGGTATCCCGCGTCACCGGCACATACGCCTCGTTCGGCGTCATCCACTCCATCAGATAATCCCGCTGTTCCAGCACCTGGCAGACGCGGCATCCGGCGGTGGCGAAGAACATCGGATTGACCGGTTCGCCGCCATCATCCTGGTGCACGTTGACGACCACCCTGGCGCGGGCGATCGTCGCGGCATAGTTGTCCGCCGGCATCCGTGGCGCGAGCCACTGGAACGGCGGTTTGATCCCGAGCAGACGGTCACGAATCCGGTTGCCGGTGGTGCCGATGAACCCGACCCGGTACCGCTTCGGCAACTCCGACCGGGCCAGCATCAGCAAGTATTCACGGCGGGTCTTGTAGTAGCGCGGTTCGAGTTTGCCGATGAAGAAGATGTCGAACAGGGGATCGTTGCCGGACGGGCGATACACCTCCTCGTCGAACCCAAGCGGCAGCCAGCTGTAACGATCATCGGCGATGTCGCTGCGGTCGATGACATAGATCTTCTTCGCCAACGGGACGAGATCGCCCTGATGCTGGAACCGTTCCTGCGAATCGTAGAACCAGAGGAAAACCGGCACGCCGCTGGCATTAATCGCGGCGAAATTATCCGCGTCGATCCGGTGGCCTTTCATCACCAGCAACAAATCCGGCGGATCGGACTGAAGTGCGGGCGCGAGTTCGTCGCGGATGATACGGTTGTATTCACCCGCCAGCAGTTTCCGCTCGACCATCGGATCGGCCACCTTCCGCAGCCCGATGATCGTCGGAGACACTTTCGGCATGGCGTAGACAAACTGACGGCAGGTCCAGCCGCGCTCCTCGAACGCGCGTGCGATGGGATTGGCGACGGCGGTATCGTTGTACGTCAACAGGTATACCGTCGGACGGTCAGGCATGAACACTCCCCTGCTGCGTGGCGGGGACATCAGCCCCGGCCAGCGCCATCAGTTCCTTCGCGGCCAATGTGGCGGCTTCGTCACCCATCGCAAAATACATCGACTTGAGGTAAGCCTCCCGCTTCTCCGCCAGGTTGCCGGCCAGACCGGATGACTTGAGGATCTCGTCCACCGTGGACGCCAATTCGCTGTCAGATTTCGTGATCTGCGCGACGCCCGCGTCGGCAAGATCCCGGTTGCTGAGGAGGCTGGAACCTGGCACGTCGAGCAGGACCACCGGGACATCGTGCAGCAGTGCGTCCATTGACATGCCGGTGTTGTTGCAGACGAACACGTCCGTCATCGCCAACGAATCCTCGACCGACTGATCGCCACGCCCGAACGGATACACGAACGGGAACCGATCACGGTACGCTTCCCACGCGTTATCGCCCTCGGCGGGGTGAGTGCGCACGACTACGGTGATGTCCTTGCGGCCGGCGAACGCGGTGCAATACGTCGTAATCAGGCGTTCGTGGGCCTTCGGTTCGATCGGATTGGTCGCCAGCAGCACCACCGGCTTGTCCGCTGGCAGACCGGCGGCCTGCTTGATCGCGGACGCGTCTTTCGGTTCGGGACGCGCGACCCGGGCAAAGCCTGTCAGCCGGATCTTCTCCGGCGGGGTCTTGAGGTTGATCAACTGTTCCCGTTGCAAGGTACCCCACGCGAAAATGCGGTCCGCGAGCACCGGATTGTAGCCGTACGGCGGGTTGATGGTGCCATGGACCAGCGTCGCGGTGGGAATGCCGAGCGATTTCGCCGCGAGGACGAGACATGAACTGTAAATGTTGCGGTCGAACTCGGTGAGGATCGCCTTCGGACGCAGCACCTCCAGCATGTGCCGGTATCCGGACACCCGCTGCGACTGGATCAGCAACCGCACACGCAGCATCGGTACGGAGAGTGCGTCCAGCCCGTGATCGCGGACATAGGACTCGAGCGTCTTGGCCCAATATGGCGCCATGCGGCGGTACGTCCGTTGCCACGCCAGCTTGTCCGGCGGAGGTGGGGCCTCGAGCAATGTCGCCGCCTTGTTGCCGGTTTGCTGCATCAACCCCCGGCTGCGTACGAGGACAATGGTGCCGTCGTCGGGCAACCGGTTCAACAACGGTTGGATCATGCCATTGTAGCGGGGGTCGTCACGAAGCCAGGTGACCAGGACGCCGTCTCGCGGGAGGTCGTGCAGGGCGGTGGAACGGTGATTGTCCGGCAAGCCATACGGTTTGTAGAAACGCTGAACCCGTTGCAGGCGTTGACGCCAGCGTGCTCCACGCGACCAGCGCGCGTTGCCATTCCAGAAATCGAGAATCAGGGATGCGGCGAGGGTCGACCCCAACGGAATGCCGTTGAACGCCTGCTGGTTGAGGCTCGCCTCAAGGTTCAGCAGCATTTCCGCCAGTTCATCCGAATACGGTTCGGCGAAGCTCATTGTCCGCCTCCGCGCGGACGGTCCAGCCAGGGAGTCAAATCCTGATCGATCAATGCGCTGGTTCGTTCGAGATCCGCACGGAACCGTTCCGCGAGCAAGTCCCAGGTGCGATCCTCGAGCGGGTACACGTCGCGCGTGGTGTTCATGCGGCCGAGTTTGGCATTCAGAATGCGCGCGCGGTCGTACACCCCCTTCGGGATGATCCGTTTCAACTTGACCGCAGCGGCGGTTGCCGTGTCCAGCGTCGCTTTCAACGCCGGGTTTTTCGCACGGCCGGTGTGGCCGTACGCAACATCCAGATCCTGCGGCAGAAAGCTGCCGTCTACACCCAGCCAACGCGCGAGGTCCAGGAAGCCTTGCTTCCGGTCGCGGTTGAAGTCCTCGAGCACGATCACGTTCACGTTTTCCCGTCCAAAGTTTGCATAAAATGGCTCGATCTGGGGGGAATAAAAGCCATGTCCGGCGTAGCGCCAGAAATCTCCGTATCCTTCTGCTGCACGCTTTTCCTCAGCGAGGATGGCGTCGTGGAATGACAAGGTTTCGCGCCCGTTGGTCACCATGTGCACCCAGGTCGAATGCGCACGCTTGATCGGGTTGCGAATCTGCAGGATAATTCTCAGGTCGCTGCCGAGGGTGTCCTTGAGGCGTGGGATCACGGTGTCGTTGAAGTACGCATAGGACGGCGAGGCTTCCAGCACGATCGGTTCGTCGCCCGCGTCGGCGAAATGGGCCTGGTATGCATCGAAGGTGGGCGCGATGCGGTCAAACACGTCCCGGTCGCCAGGACCGGCGAGGTTTGCGGCGATCCGGTCACGGCTGAACCAGTGCAGCTCCTTCTTTTCCGAGACGTAGACCTGTGGATGGTCCCGGAAATACGTGTGCATCGAAGACGTTCCGCACTTGGGAACGCCGACAATCAACGTGTTTGGCAGCCGTTGCTTCATCAATTCAATCCCGTCCGGAGTTTACCGGATCAACTCCCATGACAGCGGCGTCCCTTTTTCGACGGCAGTCGCGGCGCGGCGGCCGAGAATTTCCTCGTAGTGGCGGGTGTGCATGCCGTGGGACGGCCGCACGCTGCGCACATTTTCCTCGCTGAATTTTTCACCCTCGGCGATGTCGCGGACAACGTATAAACTGCGACGGAAAATCAGACTCGCAGCTTCCCGTTCAGCAGGACCAAAATGAACCGTGCCAAGCGATTTTTCCGCCATGCGGACAGCGTCCACCATCATCGTCAATTCGTGAGGCTCGAGCGCGAAACTGCTCTCCGGGCCACCCTGGTCACGGTCGAGGATGAAGTGCTTTTCGATCACGTTCGCGCCCAAGGTCACCGCCGACACCGGCAACGCGATCCCAAGCGTATGATCCGACAATCCGACCGGGCAGTGAAACAGCTCCGCCAGGTAAGGGATGGTGCGCAGGTTCATCTCTTCCGGCGGCGCGGGGTAGGAACTGGTGCACTTGAGCAGCACGATCTCGTCGCAGCCGTTGTCGCGCAACACATTGACCGATTCCTCGATCTCGCTCACCTTCGCCATACCGGTGGACATGATCACCGGCTTGCCGGTTGCGGCGACACGCTTCAGCAACACGTGATCGACCAGCTCAAACGAGGCGATTTTGTACGCCGGAACGTCCAGCTCCTCAAGCAGGTCCACGGCGGAAACGTCGAATGGGCTCGAGAATAAATCCAAGCCCAGCGAGTTTGCCTTCGCCTTCAGCTCGGCGGTCCACTCCCACGGCGTCTCGAACGCCTTGTACGCCGCATACATCGTCGTATCGCCAAGCATAAACTCGGGACGGTCGCTGTCGACAGTGATGCCGTCTGCGGTAAAGTGCTGCATCTTGACCGCGTTCGCACCCGATTCCGCCGCCGCCTCGATCATCCGGATCGCGAGGCCGAGGTCACGGTGATGATTGCCGGACAACTCAGCGATGATGTACGCCGGTTCGCCCGGGCCGATACGGCTGGCGTTGATGGTGATGGTTTGGCTCATGACCGGACCCCTCTCAACCACGGAATACACGGAACACACGGAAAACTGCTTTTACGTCCACGAAATACGCAAAAAAAGACGAAAGAAAACATGAAAAGATAAAAACAGAATGATTAGGGTAAAAACAAGAAACAAACAACAGCAAGTTAAAATATAATTGCAAAAAAAAACAAAGAAAAAAGGTTAAAACCACAAATCAAAGGATTCAAAGCTTAGAATCAAATCTCAAATCTCAAGTCTCAAGTCTCAAGTCTCAAATCTCAAATCTCAAGACTCAAGTCTCAAATCTCAAATCTCAGGACTCAAGACTCAGGACTCAGGACTGCTTGTTTACCATGCTGTCCAGCCGCCTTCGACCAGTAAGTTGGATCCGTTGACGTAGCTGCTGGCGTCACTGGCGAGGAACAACGTCGCGCCGACCAGTTCGTCCGGCTGCATCATCCGTTTCAACGGCGTCATCTCGGAGAAGCGCTTTTCGAACTCCGGCTCGTGGTTGTTCCAGACCCCGTGCGGCGTCAACGAATTGACACGCACACCCCGTGAACCCCAGTACGACGCGAGGTATTTCGTGATCATCACGACTCCGCCCTTGCTCGCCGAATACGCGATCGGGCTGGCGAGGGAATTGTCGGTGTACAGCGCCGGGTTGGACGAGACCACGCCATACGTCGACGCCATGTTGATGATCACGCCCTTGCCCTGCTCGAGCATCGTCAAACCAAACTTGCGGCACATCCAGAACAAGCCGGTGAGGTTGACGTCGATGATGCCGCGCCAGGCGTCGCTGGGGAACGTTTCCGCCGTCGTATCCCATGCGCCCTTGGCGAGGAAGTGGTGGTTGTTGATCAGCACATCGACGCGTCCGTACCGCTCGATCACCTTGTCGTGCAAGGCCGTGACAGCGTCTTCGTCGGACACGTCGCAGACCATGCCCATGTGATCGTCGCCCAGCCCGGCAGCCCATTTCTCCGGCTCGGCGGACTCGATGTCGACGACGACGAGCTTCGCGTCACGTTCGGCGAGGGCCTTGGTCAACGTGCGGCCGATCAAGCCGCAGCCGCCGGTTATCACCACGATCTTGCCGGAAACGTCAAAGACCGGATCGGTACTCATGCGGAACCCTTTCGATCAAGGGCGATGGTGAGTGCCGCCATCGCCTCATCCACTTTGGTAAATGCGCCTTCGGTAGTTCCTTCCACCGCGGCGAGAAAATCGGCCGCCTGGTCGCGGTACGTGTCGTCCATGTCCCACTCGTCGTCCGGTTCGATCACCTCGGAGGCGTTGGCCGCGAAATCGAGCCGCAGTTCGCCCGCGATCAGATCAAGGTGGGCGTTACCGCCGGTGAACGAGATGTCGGTGGTGCGACGTTGGGGTTTGTGCGCGAGGGAAAAGGTCAGCGCGCTGATCACGCCCGACTCATGCCGCAGCACAAACGCGGACGCTTCGTCCACATCCGTCTCGAGCGGATGCATGCCCAGCTCCACGCCAGCGTGTACCTTCGCATCCCCCAGCAACCAGAGGATGAAGTCGAGCTCGTGAATGTTGGTCAAACTTGACCCGCCGCCGAGATCCTGACGTGCGGCATAGCCCTGCTTGTAATCCTCCCACGGGTGCCAGTCAGGGAGGTAGCCGCCCATGTGCGCGTGCGCCATCAACGGCGTGCCGAGTGGATCGCCTGTTTCAATCATCTGTTTTAAGCGGCGGATCAGCGGATGATACCGCTGGTTATGGGCAATGCCAACGATACACTGATGCCGCACCGCTTCCGCCGCGAGGTCGAGGCAGCCGTCCAGGTTGTGCGAGATCGGCTTCTCGACCAGCACATGGCAACCGGCACGGACAGCCTTCAACGCCGCGTCTACATGCAGCGAGGTCGGGTTCGCGACGACGACCACGTCCGGTTTCTGCGCGAGGGCTTCGTCGAAATCGTAGTAGATGTTGTCCGGCTGCAATTCTTCGTCGTCCGGCATGGTTGCCTTGCCGGTGCGAAAGACATCCATCGGCGAACAACCGAGGTTGCGGAAGTGACGGAAATGACGCCGTCCGATTGAGCCGAAGCCGACGACCAACGCTCGCTTCATAGGGAAATGTCCTTAGTCATGGGGAATCTGGCTGATGGTCCGCGCCGGATTGCCCGCGACAACGGTCCATGGCGGAACATTCTTGCGGATCACGGTTCCCGCGCCGACAATGCAGCCTTCGCCCAGATGCACGTTCGGGTGGACGATCGCGCCGCCACCGACATAGACGCCGTCATCCGTGCTTACCCGTCCCAGCAGAATCGCCCCCGGTCCGAGGAAGGTGAACGCGCCAACGCGGCATTCATGGTTCAGGTTGACGCCCATCAGGATTGTACAGTGGCCGCCGATCGTGGTAAACGGACCGATGTCCGTGCCCTGCAGGATGACCGTGCCGTCGCCTGCCGTGACATCGGTCATGTTGACGTCCGGATGGATCAGCGTCGCGAAGGTTGTGAAGCCGCGGTGGCGCAACGCATCCGTCGCCTTGCGTTTCGCGACCATTGTGTGCGCGATGTTGACGAACACGGCGTGTTCGGGGTGACTTTCCGGCGTCACATCCCGTTCCGCGAGCACCGGATAGCCGAACTGTTCGGTGCCGATCAGTGATTCATCAATCTCGAGGAAACCGAGCAGATCGTACCCGTCCTGTGACGCACGGTTGATCGCGTGCAGCGTCTTGAGGAAATCTGGCGAAGTTGCGCCGGCGACGAGTAACGGTGTACGTGCCATGCTGGAATCCACGCTTACGGTCAAGACCAGAGGGTCAGAATTTCGCCGGTGCTCAGTACACGGGCGACATCCGCATCTTGATCCCAATAGTCGATCAGCTCCTTGAGGGGGACGAACTTGCGGCCATTATTGACCGCGTCCCACATCTTGCGAATCATCAGCAGGTCCATCGGATCATCCACCGCGAAACGGATTTCCGGGCGCGCGAGGTCTGCGGGCGGGGCGACGCGATCAATTTTGAACTGGTCAGGGTGCTCGGCGATATACAGCATCACCAGTTCGCTGCGAGTGCGTTCGTCACCGAGATCATGGGCACGTTTCAGCGCGGCCGTTGACACCACCTCGACAAACGCCGCAATCGGCAGCTTTTCGGTCACGGTGAAGTCGTTTCCATTGGCGATGTGCCGCTCGATGATCTCGTCGATATTTTCCCAATAGATAAACGGGTTTTCGCTGGTGTTGCGCAGGATGACGTCCGCACCGACACTCTCAGCGGCCATGATCAGGCGGTACTGTACATCGCGTCCCGCGCCAACCACATACTTGTAGCCATGTTCCCTGGCGTACTCGATGAACAGGCCGGAATCCGGGCCTTCACTGATCGCGAGTACGATCTCATCCAGACGTTTCGCCTGCTTCATCTGGTCGAGCAGGTGGGTCAGGATGGGACGATCTCCGACCAGCTGCAACGGTTTGCCGAAGAGACGGGTGGAGTAAGCGCGGCAGGCTATCGCGGCACAGGTTTTCACTTGCAATCCCCGGGTTGAATCGGTTCGTGTTGTTCGATCGTACGGGCGGCATGTTTGCCGAGCACGGCATCGAGGGTGGAATACGTTTCAGCGGGGACATCGTCCACGCGCTTGAGGCCGAGATTGGCGCCGGTAAATTCCTCGCCAGCGGCGATGTCAGCCGTCGCCACCAGCCATTTCTTGTGCTTGTTGCGGTAGGCGCGTTCGTCCTCGCCCATCTCAATGCTGCGCGATCCCAGCGCCGGTTCGGCGGCACGGATCGTGTCGACCATGCGCTTGAACGGTTCGGGATCGAGTGACGAAAACCAGTCGCCGCCCTCCTGCGACCGGTCGAGGGTGATGTGCGTCTCGATCAGGTCCGCACCGGCGGCAACTGCCCACACCGGGAGTTGAATCGCTTCTTCTGTGCCGCCGTCCACATGCCCGGCGAAGCCGATGGGCAGGTCAAACGTGCGGCGCAGGGTTTCGATCCGGCGCAAGTGTGAGTCGCTGAGTTTGGTCGGGTAGGACTGGAAGCCGTGCATCAGCACAATCTGCGGCGCGCCGCTGGTCCGCAGCACATCAATCGCGCGTTCGGTTTCCTCCGGCTTCGAACCGCCGGTGGACAACAGCACCGGTTTGCCGGTCTGTCCGATTCCGGCGAGCAACGGGCTGTTGGATACGTCCGCGTTGTGCACCTTGAATCCGTCCATGCCGAGCCGGTCCGCACGCTGCAGGCTGTCGAGGCCGAAAACGTCGCAGATCGTCGTCAGGCCGTGGCCATGAGCGCGATCAATGATCGACTGCCAGTGCTCGTCCGGCATCTGCAGCTTGATGTACAGGTCGTAATACGAGAACGACGGCACCGCGATCTCGTCCGGTGTGAACATCTGGAACTTGACCGCGTCCGCGCCGGCACGTGCGGCGGCGTCCACGATGCCAAGCGCGTCCTCGACACGGCCGTCGTGCGCGTTCGCCATCTCGGCGACGATGTAGATGCGGTCCAGGTTCAGGTTGGGCATGGGTTCTTTCTGGTTTTGGGCTACGGGTTGCAGGCTATGGGCTATAGGCTATGGGCTATAGGCTATGGGCTATAGGCTATGGGCTATGGGTGTTACCGGCAACCGGTGACCGTTTACCGAGTACCGCTTCAGTCGTTTTCTTCCATCAACTCCAGCACGGCGTCAGTAATGGCCTCGATGCCGGGGCCGGTAAATTCGCTGCGTGCATGGCTGGACAACAACTCCCGCACCTTCGGCTGAAACAGCAGCTCCAGCTTACTTGGCTTGAGCGCGTCAAACTTGCCAAGGTTGACGATCAAGTCTTTCCGCTCCAGCATCTGGCCGTATTCCTGCTGAAAATCGAGATAGTTGGCGAGGAATACCGCCTGGCCGCAGCTGAGCGCTTCGTAGGTAATGTTACCGTAGGTACAGATCACCGCGCCGGCGTTCTGCAACAGTGGCACCAGAGATGGTAACCCCTGCAGCAGATCCAACTTCGGAAACTGTTCGCGCAGTTCCGCGATCTGATCGTCCGGGAAGTGCGGCGACAGCACCATCGCGAACCCGGGGAATTGTTCCAGCGCTCGCTCGTACACTTCGGACGCCAGCAATTGCGGCCCATTCTGCACCGGCCCGCCGCCGATCACCGCGACCAGCCAGCCGTGATGGTCTTCGTCATCCTCGGCAACCGGTTGGAAGAATTCCGCTCCCACCGGCGCGAAGGCGAAGCCGTACAACGAGCGCCGAGGTGCGACACCGGCGATGACCACATCCGGCAGATGATCGATGAACAGGTCACACATCACCGGCAGCTGCTGGTACAACGCCGACGAGATGATGATAAACAACTGGCCGCTGTCCCGCACGTCCGCCGTTTTCTGCGGATCCATGTAGCCGGGCACGCCGGGTTTGTGCATCGTGTCAAGCACGGTGAACTTTGCGAAGGGGAACTGCTTCGGGTTGGCGAACACCTCGATTTCCGAGTCGAGGAACTCGTCGATGAAGCGTTGTGCACCGTCGGAAAACGAGCCACAGAGGCCGAGACGCAGGCCGGGGTCGCGGGAGTGCAGGGCGTGCAACACGTCCAGCCCGCGTTTCAGGTGACCGTTCCCGATTTCCGGCAACGAATCACAGTGATAGACGAGATCATGACGATCAATCACTGCTCTGCCCCCGCTACATCTTGCCGAGCAACCTGATCGCCCGGCGGTATTCTTCCCACTGGCCGGTGTCGAGCCATGCCTTTTCCCCGATCGGGAAGACACCGACCTTTTCCCCGCGCTCGAGCACAGCGTCGATCAGGTGCGTCATGTGGAATTCCTGATCCTCTGGAATGTAGTCCAACACTTCCGGCGAAAGGATGTACATCCCGGTGTTGACGAGGAAATCGTACCGTGGCTTCTCCACGATCTTCGACAACGATCCGTCCTCGGCGACTTCGCAGACGCCGTACGGGACGGTGTGGTTCTTCAACGAGCCGACCACGGTCAACTTGTGGCCGTTCTTCGTGTGATGATCGAAGATGTCCGCGAAGTCGGCACGGATGATCACATCACAGTTTACCACGAAAAATGGGCGATGCACCTTGCCTTTCAGGAATTGCAACGCGCCCGCGGTGCCGAGCGGTTTGTCCTCTTCGACCAGTTCGACCTGGTCGGCGAGGTTGACGCTTTCCAGGTAGACACGGATCATCTTGCGCATGTGGTTGACGCTGACGAAGAAATGATCGACGCCGTACGGGCGGAAATCATCCATGATCAACTCAAGCACCGGCTTGTCGCCGATGGGCACCAGCGGCTTTGGCAGGACGCGGGTGAACGGGTCGAGCCGTGACCCCTTGCCACCGGCCATGATGACAACGTCGCAGTCGAGCTGGCGGTGTTCTTCCGTCTCACGCAGCTGCGCGGCTTCGAGATCGTTCCAGACAATCAGGTCGGCCGGTTTGCCGTCGTTGTCCACGATCGGCACGTGCCGGAAACTGCGTTCCTCCAGCAACTCGACTACCGCTTCCTCGCTGGTTTCGTCCTGCCGCAATGTCGCCGGGCCGTGCTTCATCACCCGTTCCACCGGGCCGTCGAGGTCGGCGTTGGCGAGGATCGCGCGGCGCAGGTCGCCGTCGGTCAGCATCCCGGTGAGGACACCGGCACCGTTCACCACCAGCACCACGCCGAGGTGGTGCTCATCCATCGCCTCAATCGCGTGACGGATGCTGACGGTCTCGTGAACGGTCAGATCACGCAGGACATCCGGGGAACGGTACACAGTTACATCCTCACATCAGTTGTGTTTGGCTAACGCGCCCTGCAACGTATCCGCGACACGTCCGACCTGCTCCTCGGTCAGCGAATCGTACATCGGCAACGTGATCAGGTGATCGGCGACATAGTCTGTCGTCGGCAGATGATGCGTGCCGGCATAAATCGAGAACCGGTGAATCGCCGGGTAGTGGACGCTGGTCTGGATGCCGTGGTCGGCGAGGTACTGACGGATCGCGTCGCGTCGCGCTTCGCCGCCGCTGTCAATCACGATCGGCATGATGTAATTCGCCGAATTCTCGGTCATGCCCATGTACGGGACGGTGATGCCGTCCACATCCCCCAGCGCCTTTTCGTAGACCGCACGCAACTCTTTCCGCCTGGCGAGGATGCCGTCCAGCTTCGTTTCCTGGGCCAATGCCAGCGAGGCGCGGATGTCGTCGATGCGGTAGTTGTAGCCGGGTTCGACGACGTCGTAGCGCGTTGCGTGACCCTGCGCGCGCTGATACGAAAGCGTGGTCATGCCATGTGAACGGATCAGTTTCGCGCGGGCAGCGAGCTGATCGTCGTCCGTCGCCAGCAAGCCGCCTTCGGCGCTGGTGATGACCTTGTTCGAGAAGAAGCTGTAACAGCCGAATTTGCCCCAGGTTCCGAGCTTGCGGCCATGATAGTCGACGTCAATGGTGTGCGCGGCGTCCTCGATGATCACCAGCCGGTGTTCGTCCGCGATCTGAGCAAAGCGTTCCATCGGACACGGCCAGCCGCCATAATGCATCGGCAGGATCGCGCGGGTACGCTGGGTGATCTTCCGCTGGACGTCGTCCGGATCGAGGCTCAAATTGCGCGCGCTGATGATGTCGGCAAAGACCGGACGCGCGCCGGTGTAGCGGACAGCGTTCGCCGTCGCGACAAAGGTCAGCGACGGGACAATCACCTCGTCCTCCGGGCCGAGTCCGGCGAGGACACACGCCATGTGCAGCGCGGCGGTGCAGTTTGTCACCGCGATCACATGCTTCACCCCCAGCCGTGCAGCGAACCTTTCTTCCAGCTCGACCGTGCGCTGGCCCATGGATATCCACTTGGACCGAACCGTTTCGGCAACCGCGTCAACTTCATGGTCATCGAAGTTGAGATCGAAAAGGGGAATATCAAACGCCATCAGATCGCTTCCGGGTTCGAGTTACGGAATTTGGTCGAGTCCGGATCGGAGATGACACCGTCCCGCAGGATCTCGTGGATCTCACGGATGCCGTCCGGCACACGCTTGGTGATCGTAAAGCCGAGACGGTCCCGGATCTTGCTGAAATCGACGCGATAGTCGCGTGGATCCTCGTCCTTCTTGACGTATTCGATTTTGGCGTCCGGGATGATTTTCGCCATCTCATCCGCCAGCATCTTCTTCTGGTAGTTCTCCGACGTGTCGCCGACACCGAAAACATCACCGTCGACCAGCTCACGATCCGCTTCCAGCACCACGATGCAGGAGCGTGCCAGGTCTTCCACGTGGCAATACGGCCGCCAGAACTGTTCACCGAAAATCTTCAACGTGCGGCCCAGCGACAGGTCACGGGTGAACTCGTTGACCGTCAAGTCGAACCGGACACGCGGCGACAACCCATACACGGTCGAGAACCGCAACGGCGTCGCGACCATACCATCCTTGCCGCCCGGGTTCGCCATCAGGTGTTTCTCGAACTCGACCTTGAGCTCGGCGTACAGGGAAATCGGGTTCAACGCGGAGGTTTCGGTGATGTATTCGTCACCCTCCATTTTGCCGTAATTGCTGCACGTCGAGGCAAAAATGAAGCGCTCGATATTTCCGGCTTTCCGCGCCAGGTCGAACAGCTGCTTCGACCCGTCCCCGTTGATCGAACGCGCCAACTCCGGCTGCTGACGGCAGGCCGGATCGCCGACAATCGCCGCGAGGTGGACGATGGCGTCCGAATCCTTGATCGCGTCCTGCATGAGGGCCGCGTCACGGACATCGCCCTTGCGAAAGCTGAAGTTCGGGTGGTTGTACATCCCAATGATCGCGTCCCCGCCGAAAAACAGGGCGTCCACACCGAGAACCTTGTAGCCGTTGTCGAGCAGTTGACGTGCGAGTACCGAGCCGATGTAGCCCGCCACACCGGTGACCAAGACCGTTTTCACTTGACCCTCTCTCTGTCTGCCGCGCCCGGCAGGTGATGTGTTGGTGTATCGCTGGAAGCTACGGAATGTAAGGGCCGAACAGGAGGAATGAAACCGAGCGGTGAGGGGGGAATCTACAGGTGTGAGGTAGATGGTAAGAGGGGCGAACAAAGCGCGGAACTATCTGCCACACAGGGGACATCTGGCGGTACTCGACGTTGGTAGAACGATGCGTGTAGCTTGCGTAGATGACGCCGTTTCCTCGCTGATCCGCACGATTTGTGCCGACAGTTGTCCCCCGGAACCGGTAGATCATCCCTGCTGGCGGAGCCATCCGGGGCACGCAGCATACCCGGCAATATAACCCTCGGACAAGCCACGACATGAATGTCGTGGGCATATTCTTCCCGATTCGATGACTTGAACACGATCCCGACGAGCAAGCTCGTCGGGGCACACACAACTCGATGACATGACCATCGGATCATCCCGGCTGGCGGAGCCATCCGGGGCACATGCCCCCTTAATCATTGACCGTCGGATGGTCCCAGACATGAATGTCTGGGGCACGTACGCTCTCAATTATCTCCGGATTATCCACGACATAAATGTCGTGGGCATCGCTGATAGCACTTCGGCGTCGGATCATCCCGGCTGGCGAAGCCATCCGGGGCACATGGTACATCGAGGAATAGAACCCTCGGACAAGCCACGACATGAATGTCGTGGGCATATTCTTCCCGATTCGATGACTTGAACACGATCCCGACGAGCTCACTTGCCGTCGGGGCACACACTACGATGACATCGTTGGAACGGGCGAGGCGCTCCGGGCGTACCCAACCTCGGCATCTCCCGGTTCCGACGTGTATATTGCGGAGCTGATTCCCCACTAAAACGAAGGCGAGAGACGAAACGATGCATTTTCCCATGTACTTCATTCCGCTCATGGCGGGCGGCGGCGCAGAAGGCGGCACAGGTGGCGGCGGACTGCTGGGCTTTCTGCCCTTCATACTCATCTTTGTCATCATCTATTTCCTGATGATCCGTCCCCAGGCCAAGCGCCAGAAGGAACAGCAGAAGATGATCGCCGAGCTGAAACAAGGCGACAATGTGGTCACCATCGGCGGAATTCATGGAACCGTCGCCGGTATCCGTGAACAAGACAACACCCTGATCGTCAAGATCAATGAAGGGAACAAGATCATCGTAGATCGCAGTGCCGTCAATCGAAAGACGGATGCGAGCTAAGTCTGGCGCGATGACGGAGTTATCTGCATGGCTTTACTGGACATAAAGGTGTACGGCGATCCGGTTCTGCGCAAAGTCGCGGAACCGGTGACCGAGTTCGGCCCGGAGCTGGAAAAACTCGCCGCCGACATGCTCGAGACGATGGAGAAGGGCGATGGCATCGGCCTCGCCGCGCCACAGGTCGGGCTGAGCATCCGCTTTCTCGTGATCGGTTTGCCGGAAGAGGTAGACGGGGAGCGTACGATGCGTATCCTCACCATGGCAAATCCGGAAATCGTCGCCGAAAGCGAAGAGCTTGCCACCTGCGAGGAAGGCTGCCTGTCGTTGCCGGAAATCAACGTGCAGGTGGATCGTCCGGAAGCGGTCACTGTCGAATACCAGGACCTGAAGGGTGAAAAGCGGGTGCTGGAGGCGGAGGGCATGCTCGCCGTCGTGGTGCAGCATGAGATGGACCACTTGGACGGTGTCCTGATCACCGATTACCTGCCGCCATTGAAGAGAACGTTGATGCGTGGCAAGCTGAAGAAACTCAGCGAACAGTAACCCACTGCACGGGGTTGAATGACGCATGCGAGTTGTGTTTCTCGGCACCGACCGGTTCGGTGTACCGACCCTCGATCGTTTGATCACCAGCTCCGGGCATGAGCTGGTGGGCGTGGTCACCGGTCCGGACAAACCGTCCGGCCGGGGACGCAAGTTGACGCCGACCCCTGTCCGCCAGCATGTGCTCGACCATACGCCCGATGTCCCGGTCCTCACCCCGCGTAAGCTGAAAGATCCCGCTTTCCACGAACAGTTCCGCGCGCTCGAGCCGGACGCTGCCGTGGTGGTCGCGTTCCGCATTCTGCCCCCGCAAATCTTCGACGCGCCGAAGCATGGCACGCTCAACGTCCACCCCAGCCTGCTGCCAAAGTATCGCGGTCCCGCTCCGTTGAACTGGGCTCTGATCAACGGCGACAACGAAACCGGGGTCAGCGTCATCCGCATCACGCAGAAGGTGGACGCCGGCGGTGTGCTGCTGCAGGAACGATATCCACTCGATCCCAACGAAACCGCTGGAGACCTTGCGATCCGGCTCGCGCCGGTGGGCGGGGAGATGATCCTGCGTGCGTTGCAGGGATTGGAGCTGGGTGAACTGAGCCCGTTGCCGCAGGACGAATCCCTCGTCAGCAAGGCACCGAAGCTGGAAAAAGAGGACGGACGGCTGGATTGGACCCGGCCGGCGATTGAGCTGCACAACAGGGCGCGGGGCGTGACGCCGTGGCCGGGTGCGTTCACCACACTCCACGGCAAGCAGCTAAAGCTGTTCGCAACTCGTCCGCTGGACGGTGGTTCCGGAGATCCCGGTACGATCCTCGAAGCTGATGGCCGGGCTGGATGGCTGGTGATTGGGTGCGGCTCCGGCGCGCTGCAGATTCGCGAGGTTCAGCTTCAGGGCAAAAAGCGGATGTCTGTGTCCGATTTTCTGCGCGGGTACCAGGTTACCATCGGCGAACGTGTAGGAGACGACCAATGAAGCCCACCAGCGCACGCCGTGTCGCCGCCGACATCCTCACCGATTGGGCGAAAACCAAGGGGAAGATCGACGAAGTCCGTGATCGTCACCTGGGCAAGGTCGAGCTGGACGAACGTGACCGGGGGCTGGTGACCGAGATTGTGTATGGCGTTACGCGGAACCAGGCAGCACTGCACGACGAGCTGGCGAAACGGGTCAATCCTCCGCTCAACAAACTGAAGCCCGGCCTGCTGCCGATTCTTGAGGTGGCGCTGTATCAATTGCGGTATCTCGACCGGATTCCCGATCATGCGGCGGTGAACGAAGCTGTCGATCACGCCCGTTTTGTCGCGGGCAACAATGGAGGCGGACTGGTGAACGCCGTGCTGCGATCTGCGATACGTCAACCTCAGGAACGCCCGGTTGATGCGTTCACGCACAAGGGCACACCACTGCATCGCTGGCGCGAACGTTGGCGGCAGCAGTGGGGCGATGAAAAAACGGACACGCTTGTCCACTTTTATAAAACCGTTCCACCGGTGGGATTACGGCGCAATCTGCTGCGGACAGAATCGGACGAACAGTGGCATGAAATCCTGACCGCTGAAGGCGTCGAGTTCGAAGTGTTGCCCGACTGGCCGGGGTCTGTTTATGCGCGAGATGTGCGTCCGGCGGAACTGCCGTCGTTTGAACAGGGTGTCACAACTGTGCAGGATCCGGCGCCGTCGCTGTCCGTGCGGGTGCTCGACCCGCGGCCGGGTGAACGCGTTCTCGACATGTGCTGTGCGCCGGGCGGAAAAACCGCGCTGATCTGGGAGCTGATGCGTGGCGAGGGCACGTTGATCGCAGTCGATAAAAGCATGAAACGCAACAAGTTGACACGAGAAACGTTGCAGCGGCTGGGACATGACGCCGTCGAAGTGGTCACCGAGGACGTAGTGAAGTATGAAGCGGCCGCATTTGATCGGGTGTTGATCGATGTGCCGTGTTCTGGTACTGGCGTCGCGCATCGACGGGCGGACTTGCTGGTCAACCACTCGCCCATGCAGGTGGATCACATGGCCAAAGTGCAGCGGCAACTGTTGAACCGGGCCGCGAAGCTGGTCAAGCCGGGCGGCGTGCTGGTGTACAGCACGTGCAGCCTGGAACCGGCGGAAAATGAAAAGCGGGTGAGTGCATTCGACAAGCGGTTTGCGGGTGAATTTGAGCGTGAAGACCTGCTGGATTCGATCCCGCAGGCGATCCGCGGCGAAATCGGAATCGCAGCGACATGGCCGCCACGCGACAAGGTAGACGGAGCGTTTGTCACACGCTGGAGGCGAACCCTGTGAGCTCCTCGAATCTGCTTCGTAACATCGGGGCCTGGGCGGTTCGGATCGGGATCATTCTCGGGGTCTGGGTCGTCTTCGTCCTGTTCCTGAATCAGGTCGTAATGCCGATCTATATCCGTAATTGGAGCGAGATTACGGTTCCCGATCTGCGCGGCATGACCCAGGAGGAAGCGGAGAAGGTGGCGAAAAAAGGACACGTGAAGGTGTTCGTCCAGGACGAGCGCTTCGAAGCGGAAATCGAACAGGGGACTGTGCTCGAGCAGTTCCCGCTGCCGGGCGTGGAAGCGAAACCGGGAAGGCGCATACATGTGATTGTCGCCGCCGGCACGCCGATGACCGACGTGCCGTATGTGGTTGGGATGGCCCGCGAGTCGGCGGTGATGCAAATGGAAGCGCAGGGGTTGGTCGTCGACTCGATTTACTATGCGTTCAGCGATTCCGTTTTCGAAAACCAGGTGATGTCACAGATTCCTGATTCGGGGGTCGTGCTGCAACGAGAATCGCCGACGGAGATAACCGTCAGCCTTGGCAAAGAGCCGCGACAGTATGTCGTGCCGGACGTACTGGATTTGCCCTTCGAACAGGCGCGGTACCTGATCCTGAAATCCGGATTGCGGGTCGGTTCGGTGACGTATGACAAATACGTCGGGCGGCGCAAAGGGGCGGTGATGAACCAGATTCCAGCGCCCAAAAGCAACGTGCAGCGTCGTAGCCGAGTCCGTCTTGAGGTGAACTATCCGGAGGGCTGGGTGCATCCGGACACCCTGCGAGCGCGAGCGGAAGCGGCACGGGCGGACTCGCTGACCGTGCTGAATGGCGATTAAACGACACGCTTGTCCGATTTAATAGAATCCGTGCGAGAGACCGAGTTCATGAACAGCATCTCGAAACACCAGGTTCGCATTCTCCCATCCTTGCTGGCGGCTGATTTCTCCAGGCTCGGCGAGGAAGCACAGCGTGCGTTGAGTGCCGGCGCACACGGCCTGCACGCAGACGTGATGGACGGTCAGTTTGTTCCGCCGATCACGTTTGGCGCGGATATCACAAGGGCCGTGGTCGAGGCGACCGGCGCACGCGTTGACGCCCACCTGATGATCGTGGAACCGGAAAAGCAGATCGAGGCGTTCGCGAAGGCTGGCGTGAAAGGCATCACGGTGCATGTCGAAGCGACCGCACACCTGCACCGTGTGCTTGGGATGATTCGCGATGCAGGGTGCGAAGCTGGAGTGTCGCTCAATCCTGCGACGCCGGTGACGGAATCACTGCGCTATGTGATGCCGCTCGTCGATCGTGTGTTGATCATGACGGTCAATCCAGGCTGGGGCGGGCAGAAATTCATTCCAGAAGGGCTGGATAAGGTGCACAAGGTGGCGCGGCTGATCGAGGCACACGAATCCAACGCGCGACTACAGGTTGACGGTGGCGTGACACCAGAAAATGCCGGAGTGCTGGTCCGGCACGGTGCGGATGAATTGGTCGCTGGGTCAGCGGTGTACAAGGGAGATGTGGCGGCTAACATCGCAGCATTTGAAAGCCAGATTCGAGCCGCGCTTACGGTTTGACAGGTATGAGTTAACGGCTGCAACGATAAACGGACACGCGTGTCCGGTTTTTTGTGCGTGAAATCTCAAAGGTCCTGTAGACCCACTGCAGGGCTATCCATCTTCAGGTTTACCGTGCTCCACAACCATGGCTGCGGCCTTCTTCGCGGCGTCCTGATTCCAGCGGAACTCCTTACGTATGGCCGCAAGTCGGCGTTTGTCCGGGTCGCTGTGACGCTTGAGCTCGTCGATCACGTCGTTGGTAGTTTCCAAATTGGGCAACAGTCCACGACGGGTGAGCGGGTTGCGGTCGTGCTCGCGCAACAGGTTCGGCTGCACGACGAGCGTGTGAATTCCCGCGCATGCGCTGTGCACCAGCAGTGGACTGGACATGCCAACGACTACATCCGCGCCGAGGATCCAGTCCAGCGTCGAAGGTTCGCTGTCGGTGACATCGACGACGCGCACACCGCCCAGTTCGCCTCCGTGTAGACGGTCGCCGAAGGTTCGCTCATGCCGGTATTCCGTCACTGCCAGGATGCATTTGCGCTTGCGATAGATTTGCGCCAAGGCGACTGCGACCGTGTTCAACGCATCGAATTCGTCGTATCCCGGGCTGGGAATAGCCCCGGATTCGACGGCCTGCGTCAAGGGCTCGGAGATGAATACGATGACGTCGACGTCGCGTCCAACCTCGATCCAGCCACGGATGCGCTCACGCATCTCCCGCCATCGCGGAATGAAACGTTTCAGGTCAGTGTGCAGTGGATGGCCGACGAGCTGCAGGTTCGCTTTTGGAACTCCCAGTTCGGCGTGCTCGAGCGCCGTCGTGAAATCCGGCATACCGTATTTCGCTGGCAGATACTGGAACGGTTCGCCGTCTTCGTTCTGCAACCGGCCGGAGTAATCCGTCCACGCATCGAGGACCGCGGTGGTCTTTATCCCACGCTCTTTTGCGGCGCGCTGCAGTGCGTAATCCAACCACGTGTGCGATCCGGTCAGGGCTGTAAGAACAATGTCTGGCTGGAGTTCGCCGAGCCATGCGTCTACATGTTCGTCGTACGGTTTGTAGACATTTGTGCCCGGCATCATCTCGCGAAGGTCAGTGCGGAAGCGTTGACGGAAAATCGGAATCGCACTTCCGGCGACGGCGATGTGGAGCTCAACATCCGGCCGCTCAAGCAACACTTCAGCAACAGGCGCAAGTGCACTTGCGCCGTCAGTGGACTGAGTTCCCATTGCGATACGAACGGTGCTTTCAGCATCCGGCTGATTCTCGTCCTCCTCAGGACCCATCAGCTCGGATTCGTTCAACTCCACCGGTATTTTCTCGATGGAAAGGGGCGACACCGAATCCAGTTGCGGCGAATCGACAGGGCTGGGTTTCGATTTTGACGGCGCGGGCTTGCTGACCGTTTTCTTGAGGAATGGTTTCGGATCGGGCCGGCCGTCGGCGTCCCACGCGACCAGCTCCTCCTTGAATAGCAGGACCTTCGCGAACGATTCGATGACTCTGTCCATGTCGTCAATGCTGTTCGGCTTGCGGATGACGGTGTCCAGAGTCATCAACCGCTGAGCCAAGGCTTCTGCCTGCGGGCAGATCCCGTCCTGATATTTCGCGTCGCCACGATACCAGGCTTTCCCAAACGGATATCCGGAATCGCCCTGCGCACTGCGACGCTGGAACAGGGGCAGTCGGTACAACATGTTGACCTGTTTAGCGTTGAGCGGCACGCCTTCCGCCTGCACCGCCTCGGCAAACAGGTCCAGCGACATGCCTGCGGTGTCTGCATCAAACCGTAGCGGATAGTTGTAGTAGACATGCGTGAATCCGTCCGGTACCTGCGGCGGTGCGAGGCAATCAAATTCTTGCTCAATGCGACGAGTAAGGTGGTTCGCGAGACGGATATTCCAACCGTTCAATTCATCCAGTTTCTCCAACTGACGGACGGCAACCGCCGCCTCCAGTTCAGTCATCCGGAAATTGAACCCGATCAGATTCAGATCGTGCTCGGTTTCCAACGTGGGGATCAGTTGCTCACCGTGATTGCGGATGAGCTGCAGGCGCAATGCCAGGTCATCGTCATTGGTGACGGCGATTCCACCCTCGCCGGACTGAATGATCTTACGGCTGTTGAGGCTGAACACGCCGATGTCACCGACGGTGCCGGCGAGCTTGCCGTGGCACGTCGCGGCGGCGCTTTGGGCTGTATCCTCGATCACCCGCAGCTTCTGTCGAGACGCCATTTCCTGCAACGGCTTCATGTGCGTCGGAAGGCCCGCAACGTGGACAGTAAGGATCGCCTTGGTCAACGGAGTAATGCGCTGTGCAACGGATTCCGGGTCAAGATTCTGGGTGTGTGGATCAATGTCGGCGAAAATCGGAATCGCACCATTACCGAGGATCGCGGAAACGGCCGAGGGAGCTGCGTACGGGTGCGTGATGACCTCGTCGCCGGGACCAACTTTGCATGCGGCGACAGCTGCAAATAATGCAGAAGTGGCGGAATTCATCGAGACGGCGTGCTTGACCTTGAACCGGCTCGTCCACGCCTGCTCGAGACTCCGGACCTTCGGCCCGCCGAGGAATGGTTCGCCGGGTGAAGCGTGGAACGCGGACAAAACACCGCTCTCGAGGACGTCCAACACTTCGCGTTGTTCGTCAGCGCCGATGCTGTTGAACGGCGGCCATTCGCGCGTGATGTGGGGTGTGCCGCCAAGCAGGGCGGGACGGTCGATCCAGCCGATGTTGTCCAGTGTCTTGTTCACTGCCAAGGTCGCTCCACGTCAAGGTTCGATGCAAACTACTGCCGGCATCGGGTTCACATGAAAGGCGTATCGAGTGATTTGTAAGGTTCGATTCCGATTTATCCTGCGACGATAGTATTCGTTGATATTATCCGCTTCACCACTCGGCGATCTCCGGTGGCGATCTTAAATCGGACATTCCTATCCGTTATTCCATCGCTGCCATAGATGAACGATTTCCTGCGCGATTCGCTCCGCGCCATGACCGTCGAACAAAGCCTTGGCGTTATCAACCAGCATGGCGCGAAGCAGTTTATCCGTGCGGACTTCGGCCAATGCTTGATGAACCCACTCGGCGTCAAACTCGTCCAGCTTGCCGAGGTTGACCGCCGCCTGGCTGTCGGTAAAGGTGGATGCGTTGAGCAGTTGATCGTCACTCACGACCCATTGCAACATCGGAACTCCGAGCCACGCGAACTCCCATGCGGTCATGCCTGCGTCGCACAATGCCAGATCCGCCTGACGAAAGTGCTCCGTATAATCCGCTGGATCACGCAGAATGGTTACTCGATCCGAGTTGGTTGATGCCTCATTCAACGAACCCCGATATCCCGGCCCGAGTACAGCGGTGATGCTTGACCAGTTGTCATCGTCACGTACCGTCCTCAGCACTTGAGACGAGGCGTCTCCGGGATCGTTTCCGCCGAAGGTAAGTAGCAAGTGCTTCGCGTGGTCGGGTTGTTCGTCGCGCGAGCCGGTGTCACGAACGTCGCGCCGCAGCGGGACGTACACCGGCCCGAGCAGGAAAACCGTGTCGGGTTCACCGGCAAATTGCGCGGATAACGCCGCAGGAGAACTGTCGATCACCAGCGAAGCGCTGTAATGGTCATGACGAGGACCGTCTTCAAACAGGATCATGCAGAAACCGGCAGCCCGGAGTTCCCGTAAATCGGTTTCGTTCAACTGGGCGCTGTCAATCAGGAGCGGCCCGTGTTCAGGCCGGCATTCTTGGGCGAGGGCCTGCCAGCCAGGTGCAGAGAATTGGCTGATTTCCGCGTATTTGTCAACCGTGGATCCGGGCGTGCAGCCGTCTGGCAGCAAATAACGGACACGCGTGTCCGTTATTGCAGAAACTTCCTCCACGACCGCTTGGCATCGTTTCAGTCGATCATGGCCCGAAGGATTGCCGCAGTCCGCGTAGACCGTCAGTGTCCAGGGTTGGCTCATGCAGCAGCTCGTGTCAGAATGAGGTAAACCGTCTGCGAGGCATCCACGGGCACCTCTCGTGCTTCACGGGGAAGCAGACCGCCAAGGCGTTGCACGCTCAATCCCGCCTGTTCCGCGATCTCCGCCAGTTCATAGGGATTGTACCAACTATGCCCCACCGTTGGCTGGAGATAACCCTCGCTGAACTTGGACCAGAGCCGGTTCTTTGTGGTCAAGTACAGTGTTCCGTGTGTTGATAAACGCGGTGCCAGGGCATGAAATACGTCCCGCGGCTCCATCCCGCATTTCTGCAATACGCCGAGCATGCTGATCAGGTCGAATCCGGTCAACGTTTCGGGAAGAGTTGCCAGGTCGGCGACGTGAAACTCGCACGGGCCAGCCAGCACCTTGCTCCGCGCACGCTCAATCATCGCGGGGGTGATGTCCACACCCACGAGCCGCTCGAAACGGTGGCCCTGTTCTTCCGCCATGACGAAGAAATCCACTTCACCGCAACCGACGTCCAACCACGAACGCACAGTTTCAAACGGCAGTTCATTCAACCCAAAGCGGAAACGGCCGAGCATGCTTTCCGTTCCGCCCCACACACAACGTTGCCAGGCATACGGTAGACTGGACGACTGCTGGTATTCGTCGATCACATTCTGCTTGCTGACAGGTACCAGAATTGAATTCTGGATACGCGTGTCCGATTTACTGTCAGTCTGCTTGACCATCGGCGTGAGCTACCGTATCTGCTTCATCTCGCATGACGATCGGGTTATCCTGAGCGGCATCCATATAAATCAGACATCGGTGTCGTCTATTCGATCCAGGCGTGGAACGTGACCAGCGACGACACCGGTTTCAAGTTGGCGCGAGTAAAGATATTGAGCACCGTGTAGTTGTGGGTTTGAGCGCCAGCTTCGAGAAGCGTAACCTTGTCGCGCATCGCCTGTTCAAACGTCTGATACAGCGCGAGGCCGAGCCCTTTGCCCATGTGGGCTTCGTCCACCGTAATCAACCACAGGTAGCCGAGTTTCACGCCGCCGGCTTCGTGCACATCGGCGTCTTCCTTGCCGATGACAACGCCGACGTGTTCATCGTCCACCGTCGCGACATACACCAGCGTGTCGGGATCGTCAAGATGCCGTTCGGTCAGGGCTTCGTAAAAGTAGTCCGCCCGTTCGCGTGGCACGGAGGGGTCGTTGTAGATCCGGCTGTGACGGAGTGCGTTTGTTCCCAGACGGGTCAGGGTTGCGCGCATCTTCATGTCCGTCGGATTGTACGGCTGGATGAAACCCTCTCGTGGCACGGTGATGACCGTCGGTTCCGGATCCTGATTGAAATCCTTGAGGAAGATGTTGCGGCTGTCGGTGACTCGGAATCCGGCGCTTTCGAGAGCGTGCATGGACGGATAATCGTCCCCACGAATCCGGGCGGTTAGCAGGCCCTGGCC
This sequence comes from bacterium, assembly GCA_020444425.1. Lineage (GTDB taxonomy): Bacteria > Electryoneota > Electryoneia > Electryoneales > Electryoneaceae > BMS3BBIN04. The sequence goes on from JAHLLB010000008.1 coordinate 103,119, forward strand.
GGGACGCAGGGTCACCACCACACGGCTCAGCAGGCGGTGTTTCTCCTCGATGTTGCCGCCGGCCATGCCGTCAATGCAGATCACCGGGCGTCCGAGGATTTCCTCATCCCACTCGAGCTGATGGGTGCGCAGAACGGCGACGAGGTCGTCATCTTCCTCGAGGATCCGGATTTCGCCCTGCGATCCGCCGAGCAGACGGGCGGTGCGTAACGCCTGGACGTCCACACCCCACGACCCGAGGGTTTCCTGGTAGTCGCTGGAGGATGTGTTCGCCAGCCAGTTGCTGAGACGGAAATCGTTGACTGGAAGCGTCAGGGTGTTGATGGATTCTCTCATGCCGCGCACCATCGTCGGTTGCTGGATCAGGCTGACCCGGACAAGTAAACAGCGCCGGGTATTGATGCAAATGTACAAGGAAATCGTACGATTCGCCGCCCGGCAAGGGCGCTCCCGCTCGCAAGGATGAGACGGGACCGCAATGACAGCACGGGTGCGGAATATGGGGCGAATAGACAGCTTGGCGAGGGAGAAATACAGTGTTGGGGAAAGTTAAAGTAATGGGTGAGTGATCGTTGACAGGTTGATTGCGTTCTTGCGGGCGTTGACGGGGAATAGCTCGGTGGGATGGGTAAGGCGGAATCAGCTGAAGTTCCTGTTATCGTTGCGAATACAGGCAGTGTATGAATGGCGTGTCAGTGTCATGTCGCAGCCGAAGTGGTTTGGGAGGCGTTGAAACATCATGTTCACGCCATAGAATCGTTGCGTAAACGCTTGAAGTTTCATGGGCTATGATCAATCTAAGCCGTTCAATCCAGCGGTAAAACCTACCGGCAGAATTCTCCCACCTCGGAGCGGCAAATCGCCGCACGGATCCACTCATTGCCGACGGCATCATCATGTTAATAAGCAAGATACACTCCGGCACGGCGCTTGCCATGTACTTGTGCAAGACAACAGACGGAGTGATGATGAAGTTTCTCAGTTACGCACGGCGCATGCGTGGACAAACGGCGTTTGTGTACGGCGGCAAGGCGCTGGACATGGACCTCGAAGGTGGGTTGGAGGAAGTGCTCGACGATCTGATCGATCAGGGAGCGCGCCGGATTGTGCTCACCCTCGGTTCGATGAAGTTTCTGCATTACACCCTGTTCGCCGGGCTGTTGGCGGTGCAGCGCCGACTGCAGGAACTGGGCGGTGACCTGGTGCTGGCGGAAGTGCCGTGGTTTGTTGAAATGCGTTTTCAGCAGCTGGGTGTGGCGCATCGGTTTGCGATGGTGCCGCATGCGGGTGTGGTCGAACGTGCGGAACGGTTGACATTGAACCTGGACGATCAAGACTCAATCATTCCGGGGTGAAGTCGGTAAACGGTAAGCGGTGGTCGGTAGTCGGTAACTGACACCTGACAACAGATTTCTGGCTTCAGAGCATATACCGCAGCCCGCCGACCGAACCATGACACCCGACATGGAACAAAAACACCATGTCGGGCCACGCGATCATCCTGAAACCGTTTCCGGTCCCTGACGCAGATGCTTCACTGCGTTCAGCATGACACCCCTTTACTTCCACTTGTCGACAAGGGTCAGGATGTCACGGATGTCCTTGAGGATGGCGTCCGCCAGAGGTGCAGGTGCTTCCTCGGGCAGTTCGGCCCCGTAATGGGCGTGCGCGGTCCGCATGCCAATCCGTTTTGCTCCCAGCAGGTCCCGGTCGATCCAATCGCCAACCATCAACGCTTCTTCCGGCTGCAAGCGCAGGCGTGAGAGGGCCAGCCGGTACGGTTCCGGGGAGGGTTTGGTCTGGCCGGTGTCGTCAAAGGTGACGACGGTGTCGAACAAATCCTGCAGCTGCAGGTAGCAGAGACGCAGCCACGCCTGCACCGATGGCGCATCGGAGACCACCGCGATCTTGATCCCCTGCTTGACGAGATCGACCAATGTCGAACGGGTGTGGGGAAACGGAACCAGCATCGCTTCACGCACCCGCCGGTAGGCCACGATTCCCGCCGCGAGGATCTTCGGATCGACTTTGCCGAGCACGTCGCCGAGCATGTGATCGAACACGTGCTGGAATTCGATCCCCTCCAGCTCATACACTTGAAAAATGCGACGGTTGACTTCTTCCGGTGTCAGGGGCAACCCGGCGTCAATCATCGCCCACGCCGCCGCTTCCACGGCTTTTTCCTTCATCGAGATGAAATCAAACAGCGTGTTGTCGAGGTCGAAAACGACCGCGCGAAGCTGTACACCTGAATGCGTGGTGAGATCGTCGTCATGTTCGCTGGGGTCGAAATCGTGCGGAAGGGACATGGTCTGGTCACGGTTGATGGTTGGTGCGTGGACGAACCTGTCTCATCCACCGCTGCAAGGTCGAGAGAAAACGGCCCGGGGGCAAGCCGGACCGTGAACGTGCGTGCAAAAGACGGGACGTGGATTACGCCTTGTCGTCAGTCTCCGCGGCGGGGCGTTTTTTCTTCCCGTGACGACCGCGTACCGCCTTGCCGTTCTTCTCGGCGTACTCTTCCTGATCGGTACTGCCGTAGTATTCGCTGTACGGCTTGTAATAGTAGTAGCTCTGGTAGTAGCCGTACATGCTGTAGTAGACCATGCCGTACTTGCGGATTGACTGGTTGAGGACAGTGCCCAAGACCGGAACGTTCAGGTTACGAATCAGGTTCAGCGCGTTCTCGAAGTTGCGGATCTTGGTGCGTTCGGCGTGCGCGATCAGCACGAGGCCGTCCGCCAGCGTACCAAGCAGGCGGGAGTCGACTGCCGGCAGCACGGGCGGTGAATCCAGCAGCACGTAATCATACTGGCTGCGCAGTTCGCCAAGCACCGCGCTCATCCGCTGCGATCCCAACAGCTCAGACGGGTTGTGCTGGCTGCTGCCCGCCGGAATGATATCGAGATTGTTGACATGCGTCGGGATGATCACGTCGTGAATGCTGGCGCTGTCCGTGTTCAACAGGCTGTCCGACATGCCCGGTTTGCGGGGAACGTCAAACAGTTTGTGCTGCATCGGACGGCGCAGGTCGCAATCGACAACGATGATCCGTTTACCGCTCTGTGCAACGGAAATCGCGAGATTCGCCGTGGTCAACGACTTGCCTTCAGACGGCAACGGGCTGGTGATAACGAAACAGTTGATGTTCCGTTCAGCCGCCTGGAAGAACAGGCTGGTCTTGATCGAACGCAGGGCCTCGAGGAACCACGAACGGGTTGACATGTTGGTGATCAGCTTGCCGCCGCTCTCAAGTGAGGCTTTCGATCCTTTGCCGGTGACCGTGTCCTTGGCTTCAATCGGTGGCAGAACCCCGAGTACAGGCACTCGGAAGTTGTCGGTAATGTCACGATCGACGTCGATGGTCTGAATCGAATAGTCCACCGAGAACGACACCACCACACCGAGCAGTAGCGAGAACAGAAGCGCCGCAGCCAATTTCTCCGGCGTATGGCGTGCGAGCGGCGCGGGCGTAGTCGGATCCTCCAGCACCTTCAATCCACCGAGCTGCGCGGCCATCTTGATGCGCGCTTCTTCACGTTTTTCGAGCAGAATCTCGAGGGTCTGCTTCAGCACGTCACGTTTCCGTAACAGGCGTGTGTACTCGAGAATATCTTCGGAAATGTTCGGGTGCTTTTGCCTGAACTGGTACAGCTGGCGGCGGAGATAGTTGACTCGAGTTTCCGCCTGGTCCTTGTCCAGCGCCAGCTTGCGGATCAATTCCTGCAGGTTTTTCAGCGACAGGTCGCCGTCCATATCGGATTTCGCGCCGCCGAGCATGGATGACTGCATCATGTTGGACGCCAGGGTGCGGCGGAGGACGGTCAACGAATCAATGTACGTTGAAGGTCTGCCCTGCTCTTCAGCCAGCCGAATTTCTTCCTTCAGCTGGTCCATCTGCAGACGGACATTTTGAGCATAGTCGTTCCCGGCGGAATCCGGAGTCGTGGCGAGGTTGTCCAGCGCTTCCTGCACCTGCCGCTCATAGGAACGCAAATTCAGGTTGATCAGGTTGAGGTTGGCTTCGGCGTCCGCAAGGCTGCTTTCGATGTTGGTCAGCTCCTGCGCGATGCCCTTGTCCGGATCATCGACGACAAACTGCTTCTCCCGCAAAAATCGCTGCAGGTCTTCTTCCGCCTCGATGGTCTTCTGGTTCAGGTCGATGAGTTGCTCGTCAATGAAATCCACCACCGCACGCGCTTCCTGCTGATCGAGCAACGAAATGCGAGAGCGGAACACATCCACCGCCGCGGCGACAAACGGTTCGACCAGATCCTCACGCGCGGACACCGCGTTCAGGGTGAACAGCCCGGGCTGGCGTGGATCACGGGTAAAATTCACCGCTCCCATCGCCATACGGTTCGGCGCCGGACCGAGTTCCGGCATACGCTTGGCGACTTCCATGCCAACCGCTGTGCGGTAATCCGAGCTCTGCAGAATGGAGGTGTAGTAGTGTTCCGGCTTGGTCGGATCGTTGCTTCCGCCCATCACGCTGGTGATCGCGAGAGTGGTTTCCTGTACGGGCACCATCACCACCGAACGGGACATGTACATCCGGGTCGCATTCAGCGAGATATAGGTAACCGGTGCCATGATCACGATCAGCGTGACCACCATAATCCACGGCCGTTTCAGGATCGAGAAAAGAATGCTTTGAAACGAAATCCGCCTGCCGATAAATCCGGTTTCTTCCGGTTCCGGCGAATGATTGTTCTGAGAATTTGTCGGGTGATGGTTCATCATCAGACTGGCTGTCCCACGTTGTCCGGCTACATGTACTAAGTTGGCACCGGGGTCAGATTCGTGAAAGAATCAAAATGGACGATGCCACGAGGGCGAGATCTCGCATGAAACCGGCCCAGAAAGAAAATGTCTTCCAATCGTCCCGAAAACTGACGATGATCACATCCCCGGGATGAACCGGAGGATAATCAGAACCTCGCTCGAGCATGTCTTCCATGTCAAGCTCGACCTCGCGCTGCGACGGTTCCATGGTTGACCGGATGAAGCGAATATTGTTCAAGTCTGCCTGGCGTGACGGACCGCCGGCGAGGTAAATCATGTCGATCACGTTCGCGTTCAAGGTCGGCACGTACGGGCCCGGCAGGTTGACCGCGCCAATCACGCGCACGTACGAATCACGCTCCAGCAGAGGGACCACGACCAGATCACCGCTGCCGACATACACCGGCGTGAAATCAGCCGCATCCTGAGCCGCGTAGGTGAATAAGTCCACCTCTTCGATCACCTGGCCGGACGGCTTTTCCCGAATGATCGCAATGCGACGCAGGTCCGCGTTTTCCAACGGACCGCCGACACTGGCGAGCACACTCTGAATATCTGCCGGACCACGCACTTCGGTATCGCCGGGTGACTGCACCGCACCGACAACACGCATCTCGATCATCGCGTAATGGGACAGGTTGACAAACACCAGCGGGCGGTCAACAACCCGGTTCAACGCGCGAGTCAGCAACTCCTTCAAATCCTCAGCCGTCATTCCGTCCACCGGAATGTTGCCGAGCAACGGGTAGTCGGTCGTGCCATCCTGATGCACGATGACAAGCTGGGAAAATTCCGGATGTCCAACGACAGTTACGTTAATCACGGTGCCAGGCTTGATCGTCTCGATCTGGGCCATACCGCTGAGCGGCGCGAACAGCATCAGGGCGAGCAGCAGGCTGAAGAACAGGGGACGCCATGCGTTGCGGGCGTAACGAGCAGCGCCATCGACACGAACAACCGGTGAACGATAGGTCATGTGCGAAACCGATTTCGGATGTTTGTCAGGTTGAATGGAGTGAGAAACGGTACCGTTACCGTGACATGGAGGAAGGCGTTAACGTACTTCTGAGTTCCGCGCAGAACCGGCCAGTCGCCCCATGCCCGAACAGGCTTGATACAATTCATGCCTGAAACAGCGAACATAGCCATGATCGTGCCAGAACCGCAATCATTCCGTGTTCATACTGGAGTCGAAGATGCGAAAACCTGATGGGTCAATCCGTCACCTTTTCGCGATGGAGACTCAGTGAAACGGCGAGGTGGTCGCTGACTGCCAGCGGCTCGGACATAACGCGGCTGATGCCGTCGAAATCGCGCGCGAAAACCTGGTCAATTCGCAGGAACGGCAGCCCGGACGGCCAGGTTGCGCCCATGCCGGACCCACCTGCCATCCACATGTCGGAGAGACTGCCACGCATCAACCGCATCAACCGGTCAGTGGGCGTGCTGTTGAAATCGCCGAGCACGATCACCGGACCGTCCACCCCGTCTACACGCTCAAGCACGCGTTTCACCTGGTGTTCGCGTACGTCCCACGCCTTGCCAACCTCCGAAATCGGAGCCCAGCGTGGTGTTGAGGCCATGTGGACGCCGATGACGTGAACCGTGTCACCGTTCGAGATCACGCCCACCGCCGGGAAAAACCGGTGGCTGTCCTCAAGATCCGACACCTGGATCGAATCGGCGTAGACAAATGGGGTGCGGCTCAACAAGACGACGCCCGCTGTGCCATCCTCGGCATACTGCACGTTCATGTGAGGAAATCCGAAACGCGGGGCGTATTCACGGACATACTCCATCCCGCTCGGTGGCAGCTCCTGCACGCACGCGAGGTCGATGGCGTCCTGCTTCAACCATGACAGCCAAGCGCCCTCGCCGTAGCCCTGGCTGTTGAACGTCATCACGCGCAACACTTTCGGGCTGTCGGGCTTGTCGGCGATGAAGGGGACTGTGCCGAGCAGTTCAATGAACAGGATCACGACGAAAAAGAAACTGGCGGCGGCTTCGATGTGGCGCTTTGAGGAATACCAGTGCAGCGCCTGCACAAACAGGAAGGGCAGCAGCACCAGACGCAGGATCTGCTGGCCGGTGACCGACTGCAGCACGTCGAACCAGCCGAACCCGATGTAGGGCATGACGACAAAAACCGCACTCAGGGCGGTGATCAGGCGCAGGGTGAACAGCACAGGTTTGAAATCGCCGGAACGCAATCAAGACTCCGTAAATCGTGCAAAGCTCCGCAAAGATAAGCGCGGAAGGGATAGCACAACCGTGCAACTGTCCCACCAACCGGCGTGCCGGAGGTTCCCTGCCCGCGAGAAAGCCTCCCGCGTTGCCTTGGCTGAACCGCCGTTCGCTACCTTACCTTCGTGCCATTCTTCCCGTTGCCCTGTTCGGAGAACGCATGAACCGCCTGCAAGCCCGGTTGTGGACGCTTACGGTTGTATTCATCCTGACGCTGTTCGCCTCGCCATCGCTGGCGACGGATGTCCGTCTCAGCGATCCGGTCTATCCATTCCTCGAACGCGCGGATGTGCTCGGCTACCTGTACAAGCCGCTGCCCGGGTCGAAACCGTTCACCCGGGTCGATGTGGCGCAGCACCTGATCGCAATCATCGATCACCGTGACCAGCTCAGCCGGGTTGACCGTGACCAACTGGACTATTTCCTCTACCAGTTCCGGGATGAACTCCGCTACCTCGGCGAAAGTACCGATCCGGACTTCCGATCCTTCTGGGAGAAGTGGGAGGGACGCCCTGACTGGTTGTTCCCGAACGGGTACGACATGCTCTATTTCGAAGGGGATGACAGCGACTGGCAAATTGCGCTGAACCCGACCGTGAAGGCGGAATATTACGACCGTCTCCCGGCGAACGTGGGCGACGAGATTATCTCCACTCGTGTCGTCGCGAACGGTGGCGTGCTGCGGTTCCGCAGCGGCCCGTGGAGCGCCTTTGGCGCGGTGGCGGACAACCACATCGTGATGGACCCGGCGATTGTCGACAGTGTGCGGTATCCGTACGACGTCAGCGGTCCTACCGGCCACAGCCCGGAACTGCTCGATTTTTATGACACCGAAGCGGAAGTCGCGTACCAGAGCGAGCACGTGCTGGCACACCTCGGCAAGGGACGGCAACGCTGGGGCGATGGCAACACCGGCGGCCTGCTGATTAACGATTATTGCCTGCCGTACACACACTTCCGGTTTGTGGGAAACTGGGGACCGTTCCGCTATACCAACGTTCAAGCCCGGCTGCAAACGGAACCGAGGGTCGTGCAGGATTTCTATCGTGTGGAAGGCATCGGCGGAACTCGCAACCTGTACGCGCAGAAGTGGTACAGCGCGCAACGGTTCGAGTTCAATGTTCACCGCAACTTCCGCTTCGCGTTCTTCGAGCAGGTGATTTACGGGGAACGCGGCTTCGATGTCGAATACCTCAACCCGCTGATCTTCATCCAGGGCCAGGAACACTACACCGGCGACCCGGACAACATGATGCTCGGCGGTGATTTCCGCTGGCTGGCGTTTAATCGAGCCATTTTCCATCTGCAGATTCTGTTCGACGAGTTTGTCTTCGCTGACCTCGGCAGCGACGACTATTCCAACAAGTGGGCGTACCTCGCCGGCGTGAAGTGGATGGACGCGTTCAACGTGAAGAACAGCCAACTGTTCGTGGAATATGTCCGCATCCGGCCGTACGTCTACTCCCACAAATTCCAGATCAACCGGGCGACCCACTTGAGCACGAACCTCGGGTACGGCATCCCGCCAAACAGCGACAATTTTATCGTCGGCTGGCGGCAACAGCTCGCCCGTGGCGCGGCGGTGACGATGCATCTACGCGGCTACCGGCACGGCGCAAACCCCGAAGGGATCGTCATCGGCGGGGATGTGTACCACTCCGACCATGACAACCTCGCGGTGCGGGACAGCGTGCCGTTCCTCACCGGCGACAAGGAAACACAACGGGAAGTCGGCCTCGCGGTTGAACTGGAACCGATCCAACACCTGCAAACCACGTTCAACGTGCGCTACGTCGACCGTGAACTGCTGCCGCAGGAAGGCGCGGGCGTGAAGGAAAGCGACGTGCTGTTCCAGATGGTGGTTCGCTGGTTCCCGACGTTTTAGGCGATGGGCTATGGGCTGTTGGCTACAGGATGTAGGCGATGGGCGGTAGACTGTGGGAAAACAATAGCATGCCCCAGACATTCATGTCTGGGATTATCCGACGGTGGATCAGCCACGACATAAATGTCGTGGGCATATGGCGATGCCCGCGCAAGCTCCGCTGGCGCGGATTATCCGACGGTGGATCAGCCACGACATAAATGTCGTGGGCATATGGCGATGCCCGCGCAAGCTCCGCTGGCGCGGATTATCCGACGGTGGATCAGCCACGACATAAATGTCGTGGGCATATGGCGATGCCCGCGCAAGCTCCGCTGGCGCGGATTATCCGACGGTGTATCCGCCCTGCGAACCGCCATACAGACGGCGGGTCACAGGGGCATTTCTCCCTATCACTCGCAGATCACTCACCCGACGGATGCACCGACATGCAACCCGTTGCTGAGGATGTGCTCGAAGTCGATCGCACCCTGCACCGGGTGGAACTCGCCGTGTGACGATTCCTCTTCGTACTCCAAAGCGAATTCACCGCGCGCGATCTGCGCCAGCGCGTCCAGCACACGATCCACATCCGCCTCGGTGTTGTACAGGCCGAACGAGACCCGCACTGCACCGGGGATCAGCGACTTGTTGCCCGTACGGACCTGTTCCGAATACGTCCGCGCCTCTTCCGGGCTGACCTTCATCATCGTCAACACGAACGGGTGCGCACAGAAACAGCCGTTGCGCACGCCGATCCCGTGCTCGTAGGCCAACGCCGCAGCGACCTTGGCGTGCGGGACACCGTCCAGGTTGAACGCGATCACGCCCAGCCGCCGGTCGAGCTGGTCCGGACCGAGGCCGTACATCGTCGCGCCGGGGATCTTGTCGAGGCCCTCGAGGAAACGTTTCGTCAACCGGCGTTCGGCGTCTTCCAGCACTTCCCAGCCGATCTCCGTCAGCGCACGCATCGACGCTGCCATCGCCACCGCACCGACCACATTCGGGCTGCCGGCTTCGTCACGGTTCGGCGGCTCCGCCCAGAAAACCGCGTCCGGTTCGACCGCCATCACCGCGCCGCCGCCACGCACCGATGGACACGTGGTTGCAAAAAACTCCCGTGGGCCGATTAATGCGCCGCCACCCAATGGGGCGTACATCTTGTGCGCGCTCAACATCAGGAAGTCAATCCGCTCATCTTCGCTGTTGCCGGTCATGTCGATCGGGACATGTGGCGCGAGCTGCGCGGCGTCCACCGCGATGCGGACACCGTGCTTGTGCGCGACTCGCGCGAGGTCGTGGATCGGCTGGATCGTGCCGGTGACATTCAACGCGCCGGTGATGCTGACCAGTCGCGCACGCCCTGCCTCTTGCCGCAACACCTTGTCGAGATCGTCCGGGTCGATTTCACCCGCCGGGCTGACAGGAACGCGCGCAACTTTTCCGCGATCCCGCCACGGCAAATCGTTGGCGTGATGCTCGGCGTGGCTGATAACGACAGATTGATCGTTATCGTGCGGGAATTTCGCCGCGAGACGGTTGATCGCGTCGGTGGTGTTGTGCGTCAAGACGACACAGTGATAGTCCAAGTCGGCGCCGACATACTTCAGCACCCGCTTGCGCGCCATCTCGTACCACGCGGACGCCAGCTGGCTCTTGTAGCCGGCGCCACGATGGATGCTGGCGTACCAGTCGAGCATGCGGTTGGTTTCGTCACGGACGACTTTCAGCGCCGGTGTCGACGCCGCATTGTCGAGGTTGAGATAGGGGACTTCACGCCCGTCATGCACCGGCGTCGGCGTGTTCACACCGACCACCAGATCACGCAACTGCTCACTGGTCATCACACTCTCCACCACTGTTGACGCCTTCCCCCGGCGGTCAGACACATTCCTGTGATGCGGCGAAATCTGGTTCGATGCGCCTAACTCCGCATGGTGAAACGAAGGATGGGGACGAGTCAAGAGGTTTCGAGACGCGAGGAGGGATTGTTTGAGCGCGAATGAGCGCGAGAGGGTTGTGTCAAGCCGTCCGCGTGACAGTATCGCGAACCCGGACCGCCAGCGCGACGTCGTCCGTAATCACACCACCCACACCGGGCGTGACGAACAGCCGCCGCAGGTCGTCCTCCGCGTTCACCGTCCACACCCACACCGGGCCTCGGAACCCGCGCACATGCTTGAGGAAACCGTACCGCAGGAATGGTTGCCCCGGGATCAGGGCGGAGGCGCCACAACGCCCCGCGCGACGCATCGGGAATAACTCACCGAGCCGGGTGAACACGCCGAACTTCGGTTCGTCGGTGCCGAGGATCAGGCCCGCCGCCAGTTGCGGCCAGCCGGTGCGGATCACCTTGACCACGCTGTCGTGGAACGAGCTGAACAATACGCGTTGCGGGGTGAGGTACTCGGTGACCAGGTCGACAACCTGCGGTTCGTACCCCGCCTCCTTCAGCTCGATGTCCCAGAGGATGTTGTCGCCGAAACGGGCGAGAGCGTCCTTCAGGGTCGGGATCTCGTACCCGCAGTCACGACTGATCGCGGGCAGCTCGGAGGATTCAACCTCGGCGAGGGTTACGCCCGGCGGGCCGGGGTCATGATGCAGGACGAGGACGCCGTCCCGGGTGCGACGGACGTCGGTTTCGATCCGGTCCGCGCCCAGCTCGATCGCTTCTGCGAACGCCGCGAGCGTGTTCTCGTGTTCGACCGCCGACGCACCCCGGTGGGCAATGATCTCCACCCGGTTCATCGGTTCGTTCCAACAGACGTGCCCGCAGAACACGTGCCCGTGATTGCTTGCAAACGCGGACGAACCGAATCTGAGCGATTCGGGCAGATCATGTCCGGTTGCGCCGGTACGAGACCAACACGTCGATGAAGAAATCCTTACCGAGGGGGGCGTCACGACGGGTGCGGATCGAACGCAGCATTTCCTCTTCCTCCGGCGTAATCGCCAGCATCAGACGCGAACGTTCGTCCTCGAGCAACTCCGTCAACCCGGGGTGGGGACGGCTGGTTGACAACGATTCGTAGTGCACGCCCTCCGACTCGTGCGCGGTGAACGAATCTCCGGACTGTGCGCTGGGAGTCTCCGGTTGCTGCCCCCGCGACGGCGGATCGCGCCAGAAATCGGCCGGATTCACGCCGAGCACGGTCGCCAGCCGGCGCACCGTGTCCGCCCGCGGTTCTTCGCGTCCATTCTCGATCAGGCTCACCGTCGCACGGTCAATCTCCGCTCGATCGGCGAGCTGCTGCTGGGTCAACCCGGCACGACGGCGGTACTCACGCATCGTGCGGCCAAACCGCTGTGCATCCTCGGCTGAGTGCATACGTCACGTCATCGTAAACAAACCCAACCTGAAGGTACATATGTTCAGTGCTCGAATGCAACGCGCGTCCAACACCCGGGGAGACGTGCGGGGATAAGACAACATTGTCAGTCCTGAGTCCTAAGTTGGCGAAGAGGGGGGTCGCAGGTCGTTTGCCCCGACCAGCTTGCTCGTCGGGATGATCTGAAGATCAATTTTGAAGATGGAACAGTCCTGCGCAGCAGGGCGGCCAGGAACCTTCGTATATTGCTTCAACACGAAAACGCCGAGACGCGAAATGACACGCCGTTTCCAGACATTCCGACCGCTGACACTGTACTTATTCATCCTTCCCCTGTCAATCACATCCTCCGCCATCGCCCAACCGCCCGATACTCTGTGGACCCGAACATACATTGATGGGACAAGTCAGTATTTGCAGTCTGTGCGGCCAATTCCTGGAGGAGGGTTGGTGCTTGCTGGCTTCACCGATGCCGGGCCAGGGGACTACAGCTCGTGGATTGCGGTAACCGACGACGAGGGGTATGAAGTCTGGTCGCTGCTGGAAGGGGGCGGTACCTCCGATGGGTCGGACTATGTAGAACCCACCCGTGACGGTGGGTTCATTCAGGGCGGTGAAACCTGGTCTTATTCTCCGCACAACGACTGGGACGGTTTCATCCGCAAGCTCGACATCGACGGCAACCAGGAATGGGCGCGTGTGATCGGCGAGCCCGGCTGGCTCGATTACATCATGTGTGTGCGTGAAATTCCGGGCGGTGGCTACATCGCGACGGGTGAAATCGGCGGTCATGTCTGGTTCGGGAAGTTTGGTGCGTCCGGCCAGACCATCTGGCAGACCTATGCACAAGACGTGAACTTTGATTTTGCGCATTTTGTAGAGCCTACAAGGGATGGTGAATTTGTGTGTTCAGCGCAATACGAAGATAATTTTGTGGTAGCAAAGCTAAGTAATACTGGTAATCTATTGTGGGAACAGGCTTACGCTGACAATGGCATGCATGATGGGATAAGTTATTGTGTACGGGAGCTGACAAATGGTGATTTAGTTTCAGTTGGTTTTGCAAATATGGATTTTACAATGGCTGGAGGATGGTATGTAGTATACACAGATCAAAATGGTTTGTTGATATGGGAAAGTTATTTGGATCCAGAAGCAAGGCAGGAGGCAAGAGAAGTTTGGATCGCAGCAGATGGAAATATCGTGGTCGGAGGCTGGTGGCAAACCCCAGACTTGCTTAGAAATTATAAGGTCATAAAATACACCCCAGATGGAGAGATCCTGTGGGAATACATGCTGCCAGATGGCATCGCCAACTCAATCGCACAAACAGTAGATGGTGGATATGTTTTTGGTGGGGAGTATCATTCCAATGATTCGCCTGAATCCACAGAATTCCGCCTGATCAAGCTCGAACCCGAAGTCGAGATCGAGCTGCAACCGTGGAATCCGCAAATCCCGGCGGAGGGCGGGTGGCTGAGGTACGCTGCGCAGGTGAGCAATATCCTCTTCAATGCGACGCCGCTGGATGCGTGGATCGTCGTCACCGGACCGAACGGCCAGCGCACTCCCCTGAACAGCTTTCCCGTCACACTTCAGCCTGGTGCGACCTTCACCCGCCCCCGGATCAACGTCTGGGTTCCACCCTCCGCTCCGAATGGTGAGTATACACTCGAAGCCCATCTCGGCGTCGCGCCCCCGGAAATTCCGCCCGGCGGCCCCGGCGGCAGCCGGAACATGGGACTGGGGTCGTTCACCTTCACGAAGGGGGAGTGAACCGGTACATGGTTCGCGGAAGATGCTTTTCGGTGACTGACCTCCGGGAAGGGGACATGTGAACGGATCGAGACTGCTGCAATGGCGGGGAATGGTTGAATCGACCATCGTTCCAGTCTGATGGATCAGTCGGTCAAACCGTTCACTTGTCCCCGGTTGACGTGGGTAGAGCGGGGACAACTGTGGCACAACCCGTGACCGTCACCGACAGACCCACGTTCGCTTAGCATCTTACTCACACCGATCAAGTTCCGTCCAGTGCCACAGATGTCCCCATTCGCTTGAGGATCGGATCATTACACCGTTCACTTGTCCCCGGTTGACGTGGGTAGAGCGGGGACAACTGTGGCACAAACCTTGTGTTCCGTTGAAGCTGCCCTCGTGGACGATCCGGCGATCTCACAATGATCCAACGTCGTCCGGTGCCACAGATGTCCCCTTTCGCATGTTGGAGATGTCCCGTTTGCGTCGCTTGTGCCGGGGACACCTGCCGGCACGCCACCTCGTCACATTCAGGCCCCGGTCGCAGGCAATCCAACGCCAATCCAGTCGACCACCCGCAACAGGTGCCGCAGATGTCCCCCCGTTGGAAAGTCGCAGTTTTTCGCGATTCGGTGATTTTGGTCTCCGGAGAGCCAAATCGGCTCTGTTTGGTTTGTTGGGTATTGACAACATAAACCCAACACGCTATACTGTCTGCCGACCGGGATGCCTGATGCACCCCGCACACGAAGTCCCACACTGTTGAACCCGGTCACCCGCAAACACGATAAACTGAGTCGTCCCATGACCCGCCTGTGCCCAACACCGTTGTCCCTGCTCGTGCTGTCTGCCGCTGTGTCGGCTGAACGCCGTTCACACCGTGACCGGGAAATGGGTTCAGATGACTCAGGCGAAGGTATGTCAACCCGCACCTTCCCACGCATGCACCCGCGACCGTCCCACCGCCGCCCCGCTCCGGCATCGGTCCTCCGGGTCCCGGGTGTCCGGCCCGCCTGCTCCCTCCTGCATGCGTTTCCCACCCCCTTCCGCCGGACTGCGCAAGCCCCCTTGTGCCACCCGGGATACCCCGCCCCGACGGTTCGGTCCCTGCCCACCGGACCGTCGGGAGACACGTGAACTACAGCTCTGAGTTGTGAGTGGTGAGTTGTGAGTTAATGACCCGGACAACAGCTCAGAGCTGAAGAGATAGAGATCAGAAATGAGATGTGAGAGATGAGAGATGAGATAAAGACAATATCTGGCGGACAGCGGATAGCGGACGGCGTTCAACCCTGGCGCTATTTGTGAAGGATGACCCGCGATAGCCGTCACAACCAACCGTGACGGACAATCACGGGCACCAGACGGGTAACCGATCCTGGACACGAATGTCCGGGTACTGTAATCTCGAATTATTTCACCACTTTCAACTTCTTCCGCACCTTTCGCGGTTCCATTCTTTCCTCACATCGAATATCTCACATCTCACATCTTAAGTCTCGCATCTCCTGTCCTACACCTGATTTACACACCTCAACCCTCAAACCTGCCTAAAAGGAGACCCCATGGAACTCACCCCAAAACTGCTCGCTGCGGCGGACATGTGCAGCGCCGGCGAGGAGGTCAACCTTGACGAACTCGCATTCCTGCTGCGTTACGCGGCCGACGAACTCGGCAAACGCCCGCAATCCGGCGAGCAGCACGAAGCCCTGTTGACTGCGATGCGGAAACGACTGCTTGCGCGGTGCGACCTGCTCGACCGTCCGGAAAGCGAACGCGCCGAGGTGCGCGCGTCATCCATCGAACGGCTGGTCGAGATCGAGGAAGCGCTCGACACCGAGCTGCAACGCCGATTCCCCGCCGAAACCCTGACCGATCCGCCCGCACAGCATGCCGCCCACGAAAAGTTTACCGCCGGCAAGTATCGCAGTGGATTCGTTGATCCCACCTGAGTTCACCCCGCGCGCAACCCGTGACGCATGCGGCTTGTCTCGCACGGCGTTCCGTCGAAGCGACCGGTGCGATTCGAGAACCGTACCCGCGTGTTGTGTGTCATTCGTTGTCTTAATCCAACATTAACCACAGGAGTACACCATGAGCGCACCGTATACCGTCACCAACGAAGGCATCGGCGGCGGCCCGTTCCTGACCATGACCATCATCGACGATGGCGACAAGGGATTCACGCAGGATGACATCGAAAACAACACCACCGCCTGTATTGTCTCCGGCAACAACGAAGTGTCGAAAGGCTCCAGCGGCGACAAGCTGTTCGGCAAGGTGGTCTGGGTCAGCACCGATCTCGTGCCCGGCACCACCCGTCCCGCGACCTGCGCCGTGCAGGCGCGTGGCGTCGCACGCTTCTCGGTTGGCAGCCCCGCGCCGACGGTCAACGGTATGGTCGAGGTCAACGGCGCCGGAAAGGCGATCAAGGCGTCCGCCGCGACCGACATCCCCGCTGGCGGCCATCTGCACCGCGGCCAGGTGATTGCCGTGAACAGCGGCGACTGCACCTGCGATGTGTGGCTGGGGTGATGTGAAAAGAAGGCTGCGGACTGCGGACTGCGGTCGGCGGCAACACCAGTCCACAGGCCACCCGAGCCGCGTCCGCGTTTGCAAGCAAACACGGGCACCAGATCCGTGCCTCACCGATACCCCATCCGCGTCTGCAAGTCTTTTGACACGGGCACCCAGCGACAATGACACCCGGGTCACATGATGACCCGGGCCACCCTCATACCTCACACCTGACTTTGGAGATACACCATGAGCGTTGACCTGTCCCAGGCCACGAAGCTGAAATCCACCGTGGTCGAACATTCCCGCGCCGGCAACCTGGCGCTGTACCACGAAGCCCAGGAAGCCGGGCTCACCCTGACCGAATGGCTGGAGCTGAAGGATCCTTCCCCGCGTGACGAGCAGGGCCGGATTCAGTCCGATCTGGACGCCTTCGAGCGGCAGCTGGCGGTGCAGAATGTCGTCACCAACGGCCGTGAGGCGATCACCGTCGAACAGTTCTTCGTCGGCGGAGCGTTGATCCTGCTGCCGGAATACATCCTGCGCGAGATCAAGCGCGGCTACACGATGGTGCAGGACCCGTCCGAGCTGGTCGCGGTCAGTGTGCCCGAACAGGGTCCGACCGTGCGTCCGATCTACCTGCAGACGGACGATGCGAAGAAGACGGCTGGCAAACGTGGCGTCGGCGGCGGATCGGCGTACCCGAAGGTGCAGCTGCTGTACCGTGACAAGGAAGCCGCGATCCTCGACCGGGGACGCCAGTTCGACTTCTCCTACCGCGTTGTGAAGAACCAGAAGCTGGCCGAATTCCGCGTCTTCCTGTGGTGGATCGGCGCGCAGATCGCGTACGACGAAATCGACACGATTTACGACGTCGCGCTGAACGGCGACAACACCAGCCCGGCAGCGACGGACGTGTTCGACGGCACCGCCGGTACCCTCGCCTACAGCGACCTGGTGCACCTGGCGTCCAGCTTCGACGTCCCGGCGCAGATGACCCACATTCTCGCCACGCGCAACGACATTGAGGGCGTGCTCAACATGAGCCCGTTCAAGGATGCCACCACCTTCACCGCGAAAGATCTGTTCCAGGTTACCGGACGCTTGTCCAGCCTGATGCCGATGAATGCCAAGCTGGTGGTCGTTCCGAACGCGTCCGCGACCAAGCTGATGGGCATTGACGGCCGGTTCGCGATCCGGGAATCGGTCGCGCAGCCGTTGATGATCGAAGCCGACAAGGTGATCGAACGCAAGCTCGAGACCGCGGTCGTGTCCAAGGAAGCGGTGTACACCGTGATGGTCGACGACGCGCGCAAGCTGCTCGATTACTAGGCTGCGGGCAACGGGCTGCGGCTGAATGCCGTCCTGCGTCCTTAGTCGTGAGAAACAGATTCGGGGACACGTTGTCCTCAACGTGTCCCCTGCCTGCACGGTTTCTGGGGACACTTGACGGAGCAAGTGTCCCCGATCCATCATCAACATGTGACGACATTTACTCTGTAAGTGTCCCCGATCCATCATCAACATGTGACGACATTTACTCTGCAAGTGTCCCCGATCCATCATCAACATGTGACGACATTTACTCTGCAAGTGTCCCCGGTATTCTGTCGATATCCCGTTCTCCACGCATGGTCGAGAAACCGTCGGGTTCGCTGAACTACCCTGATCTGACCACGCGTCTCCTCACACCTCACCCTCTATACCTCTGACCAGGAGCTTCCCATGTCCCTCAACCTCACCGCCGCATGGCTGGAGGCACGATTGTCGCCGTCCATGCTGCACTTCTCCGCGACCGTGACCACCAGCAACACCTTCCTCAACGGTCCGGGCGGAGCATCCGGAGACGGCTTTCCGATGACACAGGCAGGCGTCATCCGCTCCCTCTCCATCTGGGACGGCAGCACTCTGCACACCGCCGAACTGGACATTGCCTTTGACGCCGGCGACAGGCTTGCCCTCAGCGCACTCTGCGATACGACCTATACCGTGTCGTTGCTGCGCAATTACGTCACCATGCCACTGTTCGTCAGCGGCTTGCCCACGAACAGCACCTACTACGCCACCGTAGATCTGTTGCTGAAGGAGGACGCATGAGTGTGTTCACCGATCTTGCCACCCTGCGCAACCATCTGCAGGCGTTCGACTTTGATGCGATCGAGATCAACTTCGAGCCGGTCGTGCTGTTTGGTACTGACACCACCCAACTTCCGCACAACGGCCTCGCGGACGACAGCGTCACCGTCTACACCCAGCAGGCCAACACGCCCACCGGACCGATCGAGACGACCCTCAACGGGGAAACGTGGATCAACAGCGGCTATGACGCGCTCCTGCCGGCGACCGTCGTCGTCGCGGCGGACGAGTACCCGTTGAAACGGTACATCGAAGGACTGGACTACGCAGTCAACGAGGAAAAGGCGCAGATCAAACGTCTCGCCGGAGGATCAATTCCGGACGGCGGCACGGTCTTTGTCTGGCTGCTCCCGCTCAGCGAGGCCACCGTCGATGTGGACTATGAAATCGACCTTGACCAGGGCACCCTTGCCCGGCTGCCAGGCGGCAATTTGCCCGATCCGGCCCGCGTGTATGTCAGCTACGCGACGACACGGGCGCGCGCGTCCGAGGGCCTGCTGAACCAGGCGATCGCGGACGCCGAGGGGAAAATCCTCGCCCGGCTCAAACCCGAATATGACGAGACCAGCGGGGATTACGGCCTCGCTCTCGGTACGACCGAGCTCGCGCTGGCGTATGTCTGCGATGACCTCGCCGCCGGGGTACTCTCCCGGAATGGTGACAGCAGCAGCGACAATCGCGCACGCCGGTTCATGGAGCTCGCTCTGCGCTACGAGGACCGCGCTCTGCACAACCTGACCCCGTTCATTCGCTTGCCGCTGCCTACCGCATCACGCCGTCAGCAAAACGTGCCCTCCGCGTCGTGGTGAGACTTGGTGGGGGACATCTGGCGGCACTTGGTACTACTGACTGTTAAAATGAACGTAATAATCCGCAGCCGTTTGCCAGTTGAATCGTGCGGGCTGTGCCGACAGGTGTCCCCTCGATCCAGCCCCCCGGGACACCTGTCCCACCAGACTTCGTGTCACATGAATTAACCTCAAGTGCGTGTTTCAAGCACTGATCCCCGAACATCTGCTGACCAGGTGGGCCAGATGTCCCCTCGATCCAGCCCCCCGGGACACCTGTCCCACCAGAACCCACCTCGCAA
>JAHLLB010000062.1 GCA_020444425.1 bacterium
CCACCCAAGCAACCACCGCAGCCATGCCCTCGGGCTTCAGCCCGGGATTCGCCGCCACAAATAATCGAAGGGACATCAAGCCGTCATCACCGGGCCTGATATCCCTTCGCTGAAATGCACTTTTCCGATCTACCGGACTCTTCATCCGTGCCGATTTACTTCGGGCGCACCATGTTTTCCGGCCGCACCTTGTCGTCAAACTCTTCCGAGGTCAGCAACCCAAGCGCGATCGCGGCTTCCTTCAACGTGGTGTTTTCGGCGTGCGCCTTCTTCGCGACCTTCGCGGCGTTATCATACCCGATGTGCGGGTTCAACGCCGTCACCAGCATCAGCGATTCGTTCATCAACGTGTCGATGCGGGCCGTGTTCGGCTCAGTGCCGGCGATGCAGTTGTCGGTGAATGACACGCACGCATCACCGATCAGCCGCGCGCTCTGCAGGAAGTTGTAAATCATCACCGGCTTGAACACGTTAAGCTCGAAATGGCCGGTCGCGCCGCCGACATTCACCGCGACATCGTTGCCAATCACCTGCGCGGCAACCATCGTGATCGCTTCCGCCTGCGTCGGGTTGACCTTGCCCGGCATGATCGACGAGCCCGGCTCGTTCGCCGGCAGATTCAGTTCGCCGATACCGCAACGCGGGCCGGAACCCAGCATCCGGATGTCGTTGCCGATCTTCATCAGGCCGACCGCGATGGTCTTCATCACTCCGGACGCTTCCACGATCGCGTCATGCGCTGCCAGCGCCTCGAACTTGTTCGGCGCGGTGACAAACGGCAGATCGGTAAGATCCGCGATCTTCTTCGCCGCCTTGACCGCGAATTCCGGGTGCGTGTTCAACCCGGTACCCACCGCCGTGCCGCCCAACGCCAACTCATACAACCGCGGCAACATCGCGTCGATACGGACCAACGCGTTGTACATCTGATGCGCGTAGCCGCTGAATTCCTGGCCGAGGGTCAACGGAACCGCATCCATGAAGTGCGTGCGCCCGATCTTGATGATATCGTCCCACGCCTCGCTCTTGTTCATGAGCTCGTTGCGCAACTTGGTGATGCCGGGGATGGTGTTCTTCACGACCACGTTCGCCGCCGCGATGTGCATCGCCGTCGGGAACGTGTCGTTGGAGGACTGCGCCTTGTTCACGTCATCGTTCGGGTGAATCGGATCCTTCGACCCAAGCGTGCCACCCGCAATTTCGATGGCGCGGTTGGCGATCACCTCGTTGACGTTCATGTTCGTCTGCGTGCCGCTGCCGGTCTGCCACACGACGAGCGGGAAGTGCTCATTCAGCTTGCCGTCGATGACTTCGTCCGCGGCCTGCACGATCAGGTCCGCCTTCTCCTGCGGCAGAATACCGAGCTCGGCGTTGGTCAACGCCGCCGCCTTCTTGAGAATACCGAACGCCTTGATCAACTCAGGCGGCATCGTCTCGCCGCCGATCTTGAAGTTCATCAGGCTGCGCGCAGTCTGGGCGCCGTAATACTTGTCCGCCGGGACCTTGATCTCGCCCATCGTGTCCCGCTCGATACGGTACTCCATCACGTCCTCCCTGCAACTCGACGCCACCCGTCCGGACTCTGACTCCCCCACGGATGCGCACGGTTGTTGATGACTACAACGGAAATCGCGGACTGGAACAGCCCGCGCGTTTGTTCTACCACGAGTCAGAAGATACGAACCCCAGCGCCACCAACCCGCCTCCACGAGTGCGTTTTTGCCTCAGGCTGCGGACTGCGGTCGGCGGTCGGCGGTCGGCGGTCGGCGGACTACAAGATGCGGGGACACTTTGTCCCCAAAGTGTCCCCGTGAAGTTTCTCACATCTCACATCTCATATCTCACTTCTCGAGTCACACCAGCTTCAGCGTTTCCTCGATCGCTTTTCGAATCCCCTTGCTCACCGGAGCGATCGTCGGTCCCAACTGGTACGCCGGCGCGGACACGACCTTGTTCGCCGCATCGACCACCGCCTGGTCCACGTTCGCATCGACAGGATCGCCGCCCATCGCACGGACATTGTCCATGTCACCGGAGTTGTTCGCGCTGTTGCCGACCGTGACCCGCACCTTCTTGCCCTGCTTGCCGAAAACGTTCGCCGCGATCACCGGCGCGATGCAGATGAACGTTTTCACCTTCCCCGCAGCATCAAACTCCAGAATCGCCCGTTCCACATCGGGATCGACCGAGCAGTCCGCGCCCTTGAATGCGTAATTGCAGAGATTCTTCGCCGCGCCGAATCCGCCGGGGAAGACAATCGCATCGTAATCCACCGCCTTCAGCTCACTGAGCGGCTTCACATCCCCACGCGCGATCCGTGCCGCTTCCACCAGCACGTTCCGTTCGCCAGCCATCTCCTCACCCTTGAGGTGATCGACGACATGAAACTGCGGCTTGTCCGGCGCGAAACACTGGTACGTTGCGCCGAGGTCGTCCAGGTGCAGCAACGCCAATGTCGCCTCGTGGATTTCAGAACCATCCTTGACACCGCTACCGGCAAGTACAACTGCTACCTTCGCCATGGTGCATCTCCTCCTGCTACGTCAACGTATTTCTTCTGATCAGAGTAAACTTGGAAAACGGGATTGAACGTGCCCCTGATGGCTTCGCCAGCAGGGATGATCAACAGTGGTTCATCCGCTGCGAATGCAGACACGAACAACCGATGAGTGGATTCAACGTGAACGAGTCCGCGTCCGCATGTTTATTGACACGGGCACAGGTTTCCCCCACTCGTTCGCTGTCTGAAACCTACTGAACTGGGAAGAAATGGTCAAGGACTGTAGACCAGCGAACGCGGCAACCGAACCAGCAACAACGCAGCAAGCAACCCGATCAACACCCCGCTGACAATCGAGACCAACAAGCTCGGCCCGGCGAACACCAGCAACCCGCCATGCCGTGCGATCAGCCACGAGGCCAGCACGAACTGTGTCAGCATGTGCGTAAACGCTCCCACCGCCGAGACACTGATCACGCTGACGTGTTTTCCGCCGATGCCCCGCACGAACGCCATCGCCGGGATCGACACTACCGCCCCGCCGAGCGAGAGCAGGAAGACCGGCGTCGCCCACGTACCAAACAGCAACGCCACCGTCAACGCGCGCGCCACATTGACCAGCAACGCCAGCCGCCAGCCGAAGCCATACAACACCAGCACCGCCGCGAGGTTCGCTATCCCCAGTCTCGCCCACGGCACCGGTTGCGGCAGCATGCGTTCAAGCCCGCCGAGCACCACTCCGACGGCGGTCCATAACGACAACCGGGCGAGGATGCGCGCGTGACGCATAACTTCTGTTCGAGCGTATGCACTCATCGAACGCTGCGATTACCCCGTTACACCGTCGAGGTTCGACTGTTCGTCCCCGCCTTCCACACGCACCGCGACATGGTTCGGCACACAGATCAGCACCTGCCCCTGTATCGAGATGTGCCCCATGTGGATGCAGGTTTTGTTCGGACAAGCGGATTTGGTGATATGGACGCCAAGGCTGTCCACCGCGACAACGGTCTCGCCCAACGCGCCGTCCACCCGGACTTGACCCGGCTCATCCAGCGGCAGCACCGCCCGCGAAACGCCGTCAACCAGCACCACAGCCCGCGCTCCACGCGGCACCGATCCTGTCAGCACCGTCAGCCCGACCGCGAGCACGACCAGCACCAGCACGACCACCACGTCGCCGGCGCGGAAACGGAAACTTCGCCGTCTCAACGGATCGCCCGGGTTAACATCACAGATTGGGCAAACACGGACTGCCACTGAGCTTTCGCGAACCCGGCGTCACGCAGTTCCTGCGCCAGGTGCTCGACCGTCCAGAAGTTGCGGGAGGAGTCGGAAAGGTAGCGGTACGCTTTGTATTGCTGGCTGACCAGCGCACCGACCAACGGGATCACGTTGTGCAGGTAAAACTTGACCAGAGGATTCACACCCCACTGTCCCGCCGCGCTCGGATGAAACTCGAGGATGATCAACCGTCCGCCGGGTTTCAGCACACGCGCCAGCTCGCGCAATCCCCGGTGAGTGTCGGCGAAATTGCGCACGCCAAACGCAACCGTGACGCCATCGAATGTTCCGTCGGCGTAGGGCAGATCTTCCGCGCGGGTCAGGGCGGCCGGCACCTTCACCCCCGGCGGAACCTTCTTCTGCAGACGCAACAACAGTTCACGCGACGGGTCCGCCGCGAACCAGTGGCTGGCCGGCGACAGCTTCAGGCCTGCGAAGACCATGTCGCCGCTGCCTGCGGCAAGATCGAGCCACCGTTCGGTCGGTTTCGGTGAACCGGCTTTCAGAGCGAGAGAACGCCACCGTTTGTCCAAACCCATGCTGAGCAAACGGTTGAGCAAATCGTATGTCGGAGCGATGTGGTTAAACATCCCGGCGATGCGGTGCGATTTTTGCCGCACCGCATCGTCGGCAGGCCGGGTTGTCATTGCAGGAAAACGAGCTTTCGTATCTCGGTTTGCGATCCTGCTTCCACGCGAAGCAGGTAAGTTCCACTGGCAAACGCACCTTCCGGAGTCCACGTGATCCGGTGCGAGCCGACAGTGTAGTCATCATCCGCCAACAGCGCAACCGAACGCCCGAGCAGGTCAAAAACCTCCGCACGAAGACGGCTGGGACGATCCAGCTGAACCGTCACCGCGGCTGTCGAGTTGAACGGGTTCGGCCACACGTTCGACACCTCGAACTGGCTCGGCAGGATCTCGAAATCGTCCACGCTGGAGCGATACTCGGACGTGCACAGAATCCATTCGTCCGGATCAAACTCGAACGAATCCGGCGGCAACTCAAATCCGCTCAGCGTAACCGTCTGTTCCTCCAGCGGCAAAACCTGCGCACGGACCAGCGTCTCACGATACTGAACCGGGCTTGCGGAAGTCTGTTCACGAACAAGGATCGGTAGCGGCGTCGAGAAATACGGCGCATTCGTCTGCGATTGCGTCAGGCGGAACGTGGCGTCCCAGGTATCCCCGTTCTGCTGCACCTTCCAGCCGGTGATCAGGTATTCCGGGTAACCCTGTCCGTACACCCACTCGTCGAAGAACCGCGTCAGGTTCATCCCGCTGACCTGTTCCATCGCTGCCTGGAATTCCGGTGTCACAGCGGTTTCGTACGCGTGCTGGCTGGCGTAATACTGCAGCCCGTCGAAGAAGTTCTGATCCCCAACAACCCAGCGCAGCATGTGCAGAATCCATGCGCCCTTCTTGTACTCGGTGGTGCAGAACAAATGCCCCGGCGGCGGATCGTAGATCGGGTGCCGGTAGCTGTTGTCGTGGTTGAAGAATGAGCTGCGGAAGCTGGAGAGGATGTCCCGGCGATCCTGCAGCGAGAAGTGTTCCGCCCACAACGCTTCACTATAGGACGCGAACCCTTCGTTCAACCAGATGTTCTTGAATGTGCGCGGGCCGACATAATCACCCCACCACATGTGGCCCAGTTCGTGCGCGACAATGTTCTCGTAGTACCGGTTGCCATTATTGACCAGGTTGTGGCCCATCGTGGTGCAGGTCTGATGCTCCATCGCACCCCAACCGCCGAAAATCGCCGCCATCGCCTGATCGTACTTGACAAACGGGTACGTCCCGAACAGCGGCTCGAAATAGTCGATCATCTCGTCCGTGCGACCAAAATCATACTCCGCCTGCGCCTGCCACTGGGGCAGAATCCAGTAGGCGACCGGCGTATCGTTCACACCCGCCGGATCGTCGTTTACGATCACATACGGCCCGGCAGAAAACGCGATCAGGTACGTTGACACCGGCTCGTCGTTGATCCAGTAATACGTGTGCGTTCCGTTACCATGATTGGTCACCGATTCCAGCAGACCGTTCGAGAGCACCTCGTAATCTTCGTCAATGGTCACCCGCATCTCGCTGGTCACCTTGTCGAACGGCAGGTCATAACACGCCAGCCAGCGGCGCGTATCATACGGTTCGCCGAACGTGAACAGCGTATTTGTCGAGGACGACTCGATCATCCCGCCGTCGGCATTGGTGCCGTAGATGTTGCCCGAATAGTTCGTTTCCACCGTGAATTCGGCACCGGACGCGATCGGCGACGCGGGCGTAACTGTCACCACTTCGTTCGACAGGTTGAATGTCGCCGCTGTCCCGTTGACCCACACCGACTGGATGCTGCAATCCTTCAGGTTGTACGTAAAGCTGTTCAGCGTCTCGTTCGCCTCAGCAGTCATGATCACCGTTCCGTCGAAGCTGTTCGCGCCCATGTCCGGCGTGAGACGGATATCCAAGTGCAACGAATTGTACGTGTGGCTGCTGTCATCGGCGATGACATACGAGCCCTTGTCCAGCCACGCTGTCGCTTTCCCATGAGAGCAGAAGTCAACCACCTCCCCGGCGAGAGATTCATCCACCAGACGCTGGACAAACGGTTGTGTCGGCGAATTGTGCTGCTCCGCGTAGCTCGAAACCCCTGCCACCACTCCCATTGCGACAAAGAGTATGATCCATCGTGAACGCATGATCCTGCCCCCATTCTCGTCTTCAACCGTCTTGGAAAGCAAACTTTCCGTGTGAGATCGTGCTTGTACGGATGCTCATCGCCGTTGTACCTTTCCAGGTGCGGACTTCCCTGTTCCCTCAACGCGCAAAACGGCGACGGGAAAAACGGTTTGAATTGCCCGAACTCAAAAGATAACAAATTTATGCGGCGAGCTCCTCACGTTCGGCTCATTTTTATCATTTTCCTGCTGCTGCTCGCAGCCGGGAGCCGGGCCATGCTGCAGGAAAACCCGCGCGACCGCCTCGACCGTCTCCGGGGTGAGGTCGACAGCCTCACCGTTGTCCTCGAATCCCTCGGCCATACCGAACGCGACCTCGCCCAACAGATCCAGGCCCTCGACAAGCAAATCGCCGCCAGGCAGAAACTGATCCGCGAACTCGACAACCAACGCGACAACGCGCAAGCCGAGGTCCGCAAGCAGGACCGCCAGATCACGAATCAGCAGCGCGAGCTGGGTCAGGTCGAACGCGACCTGGACGCCACCCGCGCCGACATCTCCGACCTGCAGTCCCAAGTCGCCGCGCGGGCCGTACATGTCTACAAGCAGGGTGACCGCAACGTCCTCGCCTACTTGTTAAACGCGTCGTCCCTTGGTGAGTTTCTGCAACGGCAGGTCTACGTACGCAAAATCAACGAGCGGGACCATTCCAACCTGGACGCGCTCGCCGTCGCCCGCAACACGCAGGAACGGATCGCCGGTAGACACCGCGACCTGATCGAATCCCTCGCCGAGACCCGTGCCGAAAAAGCCGCGCAGGTCCGCCGTGCCGAAACCCTGCTTGCCGAAGCCAATGACGAACGCAAGCTGATTGAAGCCGACCGCGCGCAACTGAATACCACCATCGCCAGCCTGCGTGCGGACAAAAACGCCCTCAGCCAACGAATCGCCGACCGGCAATCGGCGATGAACGAGGTGACCGACTGGATCGCCTCCCTGGAACGGCAGCGTGTCTCCGGTGGCGTGCAGCAAGTTGGGGTCAATTCGCCGACCGAGATCGTCATCCGCGAAGTTCCGCAGTTTACCTCATTCCCATCCGCGCGCGGCAAGCTGCCGTGGCCGGTGAAAGGCCGGGTCGTCACACGCTTCGGACTCGAACGCAACCAGTCCACCGGTACCGTCACCGAGAACCCCGGCATTGACATTCAGGCTCACGAGGGCTCCGAAGTCCTGGCCGTACAGGAGGGGATCTGCACACGGATTACCTACGTTCGAGGGTTCGGAAACACGGTCTTGATTTCCCATCAAAACGGGTATTATACCGTGTATGCCCACCTCGCAAACGTACTCGTCAGCGAAAACGAACAGGTGGACGCCGGACGAGTCATCGGTACCGTGGGTCAATCTGGAGGCGCTGAATCACCGCGGCTGCACTTCCAGGTCTGGCACAAGCAGGAAAAACAGGATCCCCTCGCGTGGCTGAGCTCATAGATCTGCTGGAAGACGTTGAACAAATCCAACCGGGTGTCCACTTTCACAACCTGATCGGCCAGGATCGGGTCAAGGATGTTCTCTCCCGCGCCGCGACTACCGGCAGAATTGCGCATGCGTACCTCTTCCTCGGTGAAGTGGGCAGTGGCAAGGAAGCTGCCGCGCTGGACTTCGCCCGCATCTTGCTCTGCATGTCCGAAGGAGATCGCAAGGGGCAACGGTCCGCTGCTCTTCCCTGTGGAAAATGCGACAGCTGCGTGCAAACCGAGAAACTGACCCATCCCGGGTTCAAAGTCCTCTTCCCGCAGCCGAAACCACAACCGCCGAAAGAAGGCCAGGACGGCGTCGACGCCGTCGAGCAATACACCGCCGCACAACGCAAGCAGATGGACGCCCTGATGGCGGCCAAGGCGGACGATTACTACACCAGCCTGTCCGTCTCCGGCGGCAATGAGATCCTGATTGAACACATCCGGGCGTTACGTTCCGAATTCCGGTTAACTTCCTATTCCGGCGGCTGGCGCGTCGTATTAATCAGCCAGGCCGACCGGCTGCGCGTGCAGGCGGCGAACGCGTTCCTCAAATTGCTCGAGGAACCACCGGCGAACGTCGTCTTCATTCTCACATCGTCACGGGAATCGCGCTTATTGCCGACGATCCTGTCACGATGCCAGGTGCTGCGCTTCGCGCGTATCGATCAGGACACCCTGCGTGACGAATTAATCGCACGCCTGAAGGTCAAACCGGACAAGGCCGATGCCGCCGCTCGGCTGGCTGATGGATCGTGGAAACAGGCCGTCGACTGGGCCAGGGGCGATCCGGCGAAGGAAACGATGAAGGTCGTCGAATTGCTGCGTGATCTGTTGCGTGGTGACCCGGGACGGCTCGATGAACTGGTTGATTACTGGGGCGCGGCCTCCCGTTCCGGCGACTTTGCCGGGATGCTGGAACGAATGGCTCACTGGCTGCGCGACGTACAAACGTACGATGCCGACCCGAGTTCCGCGAAAGAGCTTGCACGGGACGAGCATCTTGTTAAATTTGCTACTTTTACTGAAGGCCGTAACTTTGAGGACGCTCTCGACGCCATCGACGAAGCGCGGCTCGATATCGAGCGTCACGTTCAGACGACCCTGATCGCCTACAACCTGTTCTCCACCTTGCGTAAGGTGCTGTTCAGGCCAAAAGGCAAATGAAACACGGGTCCGGCCTGAGTGATTGTAGATAAGGATACGTTTTCATGCGATTGGTAGAAATAGAGTTTCGGGGACGCCGGCGGGTCACCTACGCCAACCCCGAGCAGTACCCGTTGTCCCCTGAGGACGCCGTCATTGTGCAGGCGGATCGTGGCATTGACCTCGGGATCGTAAACCTCGTCGATGACCGGTTTGAAGAAATCAACCGCAACAACATCGAAGAGGGACGCGATCCGGAAGCGGTTCTCCGGCTCGCCACCCCTGACGACCTGGAGAAACTCCAGGAAAACGCCGAGCACGAAGTCGAGGCCCGAAAGTTCTTCCGCGACGAAGTGAAACGGATCGGGCTGGAGATGAAGCTGGTGGAAGTCGAATGCCAGCTCGACCGCCGCAAGCTGACGTTTTATTTCACCGCGGACGGACGCGTCGACTTCCGCGAACTGGTCAAATCCCTCGCGCAACAGTTCCACACCCGCATCGACCTGCGCCAGATCGGCGCGCGTGACGAGTCCAAGCGGCTCGGCGGCATCGGTATCTGCGGCCGGGAGCTGTGCTGCTCATCATGGATCCGTGAATTCAAACCGGTGACAACTTCGATGATGAAGGATCAGCACATGATCCTGAATCCGCAGAAGAACACCGGACCATGCGGCAAATTGCGCTGCTGCCTGCGCTATGAGGTCGATCAGTACCGTGATCTGAACAAACTGTTCCCGAAGATCGGCACCCAGGTCAAAGGACCGCGCGGACGAGGCAAAGTCATCAAGTTCAGCTACAACTGGGAACATATCGGCATCGAGTGGGAGGACGGCGCGAAGTATTCCTACGGCCTCGAACACTTGGAGGAATGCACCGACTGGGATCTGGAAAACGCGGAAAAGCCCAGGCTGTTGACCTTCAGCAAAGACCCGTCGATCGAGGAGCAGCGCAAGGAAGAACAGGAAGGCGAGCTCGTCGCTCGGGGCGATCAACGGCCGAACGGCGAACCGCGTGTGTCCGTGCGCTCCAAACCGAAGCAGGGCGGCGGCGAGGGAGGCACCTGCCCCTCCTGCGGCAAGGACAAAAGCCAGAAGCAGCCGTCACACGCCAAGACCAAAGATCGCCCGGAGATCGTGCAGGTTGTACCGGCAACTCCAGCTTCCAGCGGCGAGTCCGAGGACGACGACAAGCAGAAGCCGCAACGCAAATCCCGCCGGGGCGGATCACGACGCCGGGGACGTGGCAACAAGCCGAACGACAAGGCGAACGCCGCTGACGGCGCAAATTCCGGCAATGAAAAGCAAGGCGATAAACCCAACCGGTCACGGTCCAAGTCCCGTGGACGCCGTGGTGGCAAGAACGCCGACGGATCGCCGAAACACGAAGCCCAGCCACGTGACAAGCGCAAGGACGGCGACGAGTCCCAGCAGAACAAAGGCGAGGGCAAGTCGTCACGACGGCGTCGCGGTGGACGCGGACGTAGTCGTCGCGGCGGCAATGATGACAAGGGTTCCGGCGGCAACCCGAACGCATCCACGTCTCAGGGCGGCAAAGAGTCTCGCCAGAGCCAGCCGTCTGGCACCGGCGAAAAGCAAGGCCCATCTTCCCAGCCTTCGGATGGCAAGCCGAAAGGCAGGCCGCCACGATCGCGAGGACGTAATCGAAAGCGCTAAGATCGAACCATGAGCAAGCCCTTCTACATCACAACGCCGCTGTACTACGTCAACGACGAACCACACATCGGGCACGCGTATACGACCGTGCTGGCGGACACTCTCGCCCGCTATCACCGTCTCTTCGGTGACGATGTCCACCTGTTGACCGGAACCGATGAACACGGCCAGAAAGTCGCCACCGCCGCTGAGAAGCTGGGACGCACACCGCAGGAACACTGCGACATCACCTCGCAGAAGTTCGTCAAGGTGTGGTCCAAACTCGGCATCGAATACGACGATTTCATTCGCACCACCGAACCGCGGCACACGAAGATCGTGCAACAGATCCTGCAGCAGATCTATGACGCCGGCGACATCTACAAGAAGGATTACGAAGGCTGGTACAGCGTCTTCGAGGAACAGTTCTTCACCGAGAAGGATCTCGTCGATGGCAAGGACCCCATCAGCGGTCGTCCGGTCGAGTTGATCAGGGAGACCAACTACTTCTTCAAGATGTCGAAGTACCAGGACTGGCTGATTGAACACTATGAGAAGAACCCGGATTCCATCGTGCCGGGCTTCCGCCGCAATGAGGTCCTCGGCTTCCTCCGTGAACCGTTGGGCGACCTCTGCATCAGCCGTCCGAAAGCCCGCCTCAGCTGGGGCATCGAGATCCCGTGGGACAGCGAGTACGTCACCTACGTCTGGTTTGACGCCCTGTTGAACTACTATTCGGCAACACTCGCACCACCCGACGGCAAATCTCCAGCCTGGCCGGCACAGTACCACCTGATCGGCAAGGACATCCTCACCACGCACTCCGTCTACTGGCCGACGATGCTGAAAGCCGCCGGACTCGAACCGCCGGAGCACATCCTCGCGCATGGCTGGTGGTTGGCAAAAGACGCCGCCAAAATGTCGAAATCGTCCGGGAATGTGGTCAAACCGCTCGACCTCGCTGACGTCTACGGCATGGATTCGTTCCGTTACTTCCTGATGCGTGACATGGTGGTCGGACAGGACGCCAATTTCAGCGAGGAAAACGTCGTCAAGCGGCTCAACAGCGACCTCGCCAATGACCTCGGCAACCTGCTGAACCGTGTTACCAAGCTGCTGGATCAGCACTTCGGCGGTGTGGTGCCGGACGTTGAGTGGGATGATGAAGATCCACTCGTCGAACTGTCCAAAGCGACTACGCACAAAGTCAAGCAGTTCGTCGAAGACATTCAGATCCACGCCGCGATCGAGGAAACGCTGCAGTTTGTCCGTGCGATCAACCGCGACATTACCGAAGCTGCGCCGTGGACCACGGTCAAAACCGATAAGGAACAGGCCGGACGCGATCTCGCCCGTGCCGCAGAGGGGTTACGCATCGCCGCAATCCTGCTCGCGCCTGTCATGCCGGTGATGATCCCACAGGTGTTCGAGCGCCTCGGGGTCGAGGCTGACCCGCATCGGAACTGGGATGACGTCGAGTGGGGCGAGAAACTGGCCGGACGCACAGCGAAGTATGGCGACCCGCTCTTCCCGCGACACAAGAAGCCGGAGAGTCCGGAAGCGGCCCCGAAGCCAAAATCGGAATCGAAGCCGAAGAAACAGCCGAAACCCGCGCCAAAAGCGGATGACGGCCTGATCAGCTTCGACGAGTTCAAGCGGGTAGATTTACGTACCGCCGTGGTTCTTGCTGCCGAGCCGATCGAGGACACGGACAAGCTGATGCAGCTGCAGATCGACCTCGGCACCGAGAAACGCCAGCTCGTCGCTGGGATCAAGCAGCATTACACCCCGGAGCAGATCGTTGGCAAAACGATCATCGTGGTCGCCAACCTGCAACCGGCAAAAATCCGTGGCGTCAAGAGCCAGGGCATGTTGCTCGCCGTGCGTGAGGGCGACAACCTGCGCCTGCTCACGCCGATGGACCAGGTATCACCGGGCTTGCGAGTCAGCTAGTCCGGGAATCAGGAGTCAATAGGAAACAAGCCCGTGCTTGCTCGTCAAGCGCGGGTTTTTCTCACGTGGCCGTGTCGCAAAAGATGCAAACGCGGCCGTTTTGCTCTGGGAAAGCACAGCTATTTCAGTGCCCGTGGCGCACAAAACGCAAACGCGGCTGTGTTGCTCTGGGAAAGCAGGGCTATTTCAGTGCCCCGTGGCGCATAAAACGCAGACGCGGCCGTGCTGTTTTTGGATGGTTTACAGACCCGTGCTTGCTCGTTAAGCGCGGGTTTCGTGTACAAGCCAGACTTATTCAGCCAGGTGAATCCCGACCAGCAAGCTGGTCGGGGCAAACAACGATGGATTCACACGCCCTCGGACTTCAGTCCGGGATTTGCCGTCGTCACAGCGCCCACCGTAGCCACGCCCTCGGACTTCAGTCCGGGATTCGCCGTCGTCACAGCGCC
>JAHLLB010000063.1 GCA_020444425.1 bacterium
CTCGTCGCGGGAAAGCTCAACCTCAGCTTACCCACATGAATCAGCGAGGGACCATAAATGTCGTGGGCATGATAACTTCCGGCATCGTATCACCCTCGGGTAGTCCACGACATAAATGTCGTGGGCATAACAGACTGAGCGATGCTTTGTGGAGAAGGTGTGACCTCAGACGTCCCCAACATGAAATTGCGGATCACGATGCTGTGTTCGTCCACGCTCTGGGCGGGGACAGAGAAGTGGTCGTTACGCACGGCGGAAACTCTCGCCGCGATGGGGCATGACGTCACCTTCATCGCGCGCAAACCGTTGCTGTTCATGGAACGTCGGGCCAAACCCGCGCCTTACGCTGATGGCCCCGGCACGTTGCGGTTTCGTCCGCTGCCACTGGTTAACGACGCCGACCTGTGGTCGTTTTACTTGCTTACGTCCTGGTTGCGCCGTCACGCCGATGTCCTGATCGCCACCCGTGTCCGCGATTACTGGCTCGGTGGATTGGCGGCGAAACTGGCACGCGTGCCGGAATTGCTGCGGCTCGGGGTTGAACGCAAACCGCGCGAGGGCTACTGGCGCGATCGGTTACGCTACGGCTCCCTGCCCTCGGCGATCATGGTCAACGCGCACGCGATCAAAGACATTCTTGCGACCAGCCCGTTGATCGATCCGGACACGGTTCATGTGATCTACAACGGTGTCGAGACCCCCGGCCCGGGCAGCAACGAGATCCGCACAGCCGTGCGCACCGAGCTTGGGTTGGCGGAGGACGACATCTTCGTGCTCGGCGCGGGACGGCTGGCGACGGAGAAACGCTGGCACTGGGTGATCGAGGCGGCGGTGGAGTTGCGAAAACGCGGGATTCCGGTTCAGGCGTACATTTTCGGCCACGGCAACGAGAACGCCAATCTGATGAACCGTGTCGGCGAGTTGAATGCGGGCGAGTTTGTCCATTTCCCCGGGTTGACAGCGCATCTCGACCGCTACCTCGGCGCGGCGGATGTTGCGGTGATGTCGTCCAAAACCGAAGGCGTGTCCAATTCGATGCTGGAAGCATTGGGACGCGGAGTCGCGACCCTCGCCACCTCGGCCGGCGGTGCGGCGGAAAAGCTGGTGTCAGAACGTGATCTGATCCTCGTTGGCAATGACGATCAAGCGGGATTCGTCGACCAGCTTGCTGCGTTGTGTCAGGACTCCGAGCTGCGTGCGAAGCTGGGTTCACAAGGCCTGGA
Source organism: bacterium (assembly GCA_020444425.1). Taxonomy (GTDB): domain Bacteria; phylum Electryoneota; class Electryoneia; order Electryoneales; family Electryoneaceae; genus BMS3BBIN04. Next base: position 1,224 of record JAHLLB010000063.1, read on the forward strand.
GACGGTGCGCAAGGAATTCAGTTGGGACCGGATGGGCCGCGAGTTGAACGAGGTGCTAAAAGGGCTGGTGCTGACCCATGAACGTTAGTTTCGTCAACCTGGCCACCGACTGGGGTGGCGGCGAGGGCTGGACCTTGCGCACCGCTATCGGCCTCTCCGAACGGGGCCATGCTGTGAGTCTTGTCGCCCGGCACGGGTCGCCGTTCGCCGAACGTGCGATCGCCTCACCGCTACCCACCCTCACCCTGCCGATCAGCTATGATTACCGTCCGGCGACGGTGTTTGCGATCCGCCGTCATCTGCGCGAAACAGGCTGCGAGGTGGTCGTGGTGCATCACAACAAGGACGTCCGCACCGGCGGCGTCGCGGCGAAGCTGGAAAAGCTGCCGGTGGTGCACCGGAACGGCTTCCCGGTGGTGAAGAACACGTGGCGGCACCGCATCACGATGCGTTTCACCGACCGCATCCTGACCAACTCCACCCGCATTCGCGACACCTACCGCGCCCTGCGTTGGCTGACAGACAAGCCGATGGACGTCGTCGCCAACGGCATCGACGTCTCCACCATCCCCGCTCGTGATCCGGAGTTACACGCCAGCTACGGTTTCCCGGACGATGCGTTGATCGCGTTGTACGCCGGCCGGTTGACGGGGGTAAAGCGGGTTGACGTCCTGCTGCACGCCGTCGCAACGCTCCCCGACCGCAGCAAATGGCACCTGGCGATCGCTGGCACCGGCGGGCAGCGTGAGACGCTGGAGACATTGGCGAACGAACTGCAGCTCGGCGAACGGGTGCGTTTTCTCGGCTACCGTGAGGATGCCCGCGCGCTGGCGGCATGTGCGGACCTCGGCGTGCTGTCATCACTGGACGAGGGCATGCCGAACGCGCTGATGGAAGCGATGGCGGCGGGCACGCCGGTCGCGGCGACACCCGCCGGCGATGTCGAGTACCTGCTCGACGGCGGCAACGCCGGTTGGATCCTGCCGATGGGCGAGGTCGAACCGTGGGTCGATCTGTTGCGGACACTCGAGAAAAAGCCCGAACAGCTTGGCGTGATGGGCGACGCCGGGAAGGCGCGCGTGCTCGAACACTTCACATTTGAGCGGATGATTGACGGCGTCGAGGCCTCGTTGCGCGCTGCGTGTCATTCTGAACGAAGCGCAGCGAAGTGAAGAACCTGCCTGATGTTCCGGGAACGGCGGATCGTAGAACCGTCACCGGCAATCAGGGTAAATTCTTCACTGCGTTCAGAAGGACTCCCTTGACAGGACCTGCGTTTCTCGGTCAGTAGTCCGGCGACAGGCGCATTTTCTTCGCATCGTAAACCGTCCACACGATCAGCTCACCGGCCTCAACCGCCACAACCCGCGTCTTTTCTTTCTCTTGCTGGCACAGTACCTTGAACGATCCATTTCAGGGGCAAGAGCGGGGCGCGGGGGCAAGCGCCCGTGAGGAGCACGCGGGACGTGGCTCACACGGTCACACATCCAATCACCATTGAGAACGCCGAGAAATCGTACGCCGAATTCAGCGCCTACGCGCGGGATACCGGCAGCGAGACGGTGGTCTTTGACCTGGCCGGGCTGGAGGAAATTGACTCCGCCGGGCTCGCTGTGTTTCATCGATTGCAGTCCACTCTGGAACACGACAACCGTCGTCTGGAGTTTGAAAACATCCCCGAGCGTGTCCGTCAACTGTTCGAGTTGTCGCATTTTGACGAACCATCCGATGAGATCGAAACACCACCGCCACCAAAAAACGAACTGGAACGTATCGGCCTGATTGCGCTGGACACGTGGCAGGACATGCGCAGCATGCTTGGCTACATCGGGCGTGTCACGCTGGCGTTGATCTGGAGCTTCAAGTATCCGAAAAAGGTGCGTTGGGGTGATGTCGTGCGGTACGTGCAGGAAACCGGCGCCAACGCGCTGCCGATTGTCGGCCTGATGAGCGCGCTCGTCGGTCTGGTGATCGCGTTTTCGTCGGCGATCCAGCTGAAACAGTTCGGCGCGAACATCTTTATCGCCGACCTGATCGGCATCGGCGTCAGCCGTGAAATTGGCCCGTTGATGGCGGCGATTCTGTTGATCGCGCGGTCCGGGTCGGCGTTCGCGGCGGAGATTGGCACGCAGAAGATCAGCGAAGAGATCGACGCGCTGACGGTCATGGGTTTGAAACCGGTGCCATACCTGGTCATTCCACGGATCATCGCCACCTTGATCACCCTGCCGCTGCTGACCATCTTCGCCGACTTTTTCGGTGTCGCCGGCGGGATGGTGATCGCACAGTTCAGCCTCGATGTCAGCCCGACGATCTTCGTCACCCGGCTCGGCGAAGCGGTCAGTCTCTGGGATATCAGTTCGGGCGTGATGAAGTCGTTTTTCTTCGCGATCCTGATCGCTGGTGTCGGCTGCTACCGTGGCATGGAAACCAGCGGCGGCGCGATGGGCGTCGGCCGCAGCACCACGCAATCCGTCGTCAGCGGCATCTTTTTGCTCGTGATCGCTGACTCGATTTTCGTCGTCCTGTTCCAGTATCTGGGGTTGAACTGATGGATGGCGAACGCAAGGCCGTGATGCGGGTACGTGACCTCGAAGTCAGCTTCGGCGACAATCTCGTGCTGAGTGATATCAGCTTTGATGTGTACGAAGGCGAAATCCTCGTCATCCTCGGCGAAAGCGGCTGCGGCAAGTCGACGCTGATGCGGCACATGCTGATGTTGCGGCGTCCGCAGGGTGGGACGGTCCACTACGGCGACTTGAACCTCGTTGAGGCGTCGGAAAATGAACTGGACCGTGTCCGGCGGGATTTCGGTGTCCTGTTCCAGTCCGGCGCGCTGTTCAAATCTTTGACGTTGGGTGATAACGTCGCCATGCCGGCGCGGGAGTTCACCAAGCTGTCCGAGGAAACCATCGAGGAACTGGTCAGTTTGAAGCTGGAGATGGTTGGTCTCGGCGGGAAACAGAACCTGATGCCGAGCGAATTGAGCGGCGGTATGCAGAAACGTGGTGGCCTCGCCCGGGCAATGGTGCTCGACCCGAAGGTGCTGTTCTTCGATGAACCGTCCGCCGGACTGGATCCGGTCACCAGCGCCGCACTCGACCACTTGATCATCACCCTGAACGAATCCCTCGGCATCACGATGGTGGTGGTGACGCACGAATTGCCCAGCATCCATGCCATCGCCCACCGTGCGATCATGCTCGGCAAGGATCGGGCCGGCATTCTCGCGGAGGGAACCCCGGACGAACTCCGTAACAGCGGACATCCACGGGTGAACGCATTTTTCCACCGTGAACGACTCGAAGAAAACGGCGCTGCCTGATGACGAACGACAGCAGAGAGTAACCATGCGACTACAGATTTCCGCCGGATCACCGGCGATTCCGCAACAGGGGAGGCGACGCCATGCCGTCTGCTAAAACCAACGCCATGCGTGTGGGCGCGTTCGTCGTCATCGGCGTCTCCCTGGTCATTATCGCGCTGATTTACTTTGGCGCTACGGACATGCTGAAGCAGGACGATAAGTACGTCACGTATTTCGATACCAGCGTGCAGGGGCTGAATCTCGACAGCCCGGTGAAGTTTCGCGGCGTCAACATCGGCAAAGTGACCGATATGCGCATCGCGCCGGACGGTCAGCTGATCGAAGTCGAGATGAGCCTGAAGTCCAGTTTCAACGTGAACGATAGCCTCGGTGTGCAGATGAACATCACCGGCATCACCGGGCTGCGTTATCTTGAGGTCGACTTCGCGACACACATGGAGCTGTCCGTCGCGCCAATGCTCGGTTTTGACGCGGAATACCCGATTATTCCCAGTGTTCCCGGCGGCTTTGAGGAGCTTGAAACCGCGCTGAAATCGGTTTATGAAAAGTTCATGAAGGTCGATACCGAGGGCATCTCGTACGAAGCGAAGGAGTTCATGCGCGCCGGCACGATGGTAATGGGGCACGCCGACAGCATCCTCACCGCCGACGAATTCACCGCCTGGGTGCATGACTTGAACACCGCCGTCGCCAACATGGAAATGATGATCGCGCAGCTGAAACAGCAACAACTCGCTTCGCGTCTCGACATGATGATGAACGACCTGCAACTGGCGTCAATCCAGGCCCGTGAAGGGACGACGCACCTGAACAACGCACTCGAAACGCTCGATTCCGACGTGCAGAACCTGCAGCTGACCCGACGCGCGGACTCGTTGTTCGCCAACATCAACAAGACCTTTGACCAGACATCCGACCTGATGGGCCAGTCGCAGTATTCGATTTCGCAAGTCGTGAGCCAGCTCAGCCTCAGTGTCACCGAACTGAACCAGACCCTGGAACAGGTGAACGCTCTGCTGCTGTCGCTGGAAGAATACCCCGGTCGTGTGCTGTATTCCTCACCACCGAAGAAGGAAAGGTAGGAGGAGCTTGATGAAACGCCTGCTGATTGTGACGATTCCGCTCCTGCTGCTTGCCGGCTGCTTCAGCCTGCCGCGGGAAACCCTGGAGATCGTTCGCTACAGTTTCCACCCCGCCGAGCTTGCAGGCCCGGAAGGGCAAGAGTTCGACGGCGCGCTGCTGATCCTGCCATTTTCCACCGCATCCGAACAACACGGCGACCGGATCGGATACAAGGAGGGTGATCACGAGATGGAAACGTATTACTACCATCGCTGGATCGCCCCGCCGGAACAACTGATGGCCGACCTCTTGAACGAAGACATGGTACACGCTGGCCTGTTCAACGACGGCGTCTTCATGATGACCACCGGGATCACGCCAACCCACGAGCTGCACGGGCGTATGGTCAAGCTGTACGCCGACAACCGGAAAAACCAGCAGGCCGCAGTGGTCGAGATCATGCTGACCGTCTTCCGCATTCAGCAACCGACGTATGACAAACAGCTGATCCTGCAGAAAACGTACAAGTATCACATCGATCGCGAGAATGGACGTGTCGAAAGCTTCGTGCCCGCAGTGACTGAGGCGATGACCAGCTGGCTCGTTGATGTGCGGACCGATATGGCAACCCTGCTGGCAGAAGATCAGAATGGCTGAGGCGGGCCGGGTAAATTCTGCGGGCCGTCGAAAGTCGAGATCCGACCTGCCGGCGCAAAGCCGGTGGCAGAATCCTGCGCACGTCTGAGAACTTGCTTGGCGAGGCCTAACTAGTCTCGAGTCGATACTAATTTCTTATTGCTCCGCGACCGTAATCCTGCGGTCGCTTTTTGTTGTCTCTCTGAGAAGTCGTGTCCGTCCGCCTCTCTCAATAATTGGGACAGACACCTATTTTTTTGTTGTCAACAGGGCGTTTCAGCCGATTCACCCGCACTTGACACCCCGCCTTTAGCGTTTTCGATAATTGCACACACAAGCCACTGTCATTACTAAACATAAACAGAGGTTTGTCCCTGATTAGCGGCTGACAGCAAACGCCCGCGAGAGAGCGGTTGTAATCGAAAAACCGTTTCGTTACGAAACCAACATGTTGTTTCTGAGCGGGTTGAGTCTGAGAAGGTGTTTGGGGGTGCGCAGTCACCGAATCTGAAAAGCGACGCCTAGGTTCAGCTTGAGGTTGTAGAAACGGTCGAAGCTTTCGCGGTCAAAGCCACGGTTGGACCCGCCGATCCAGAAGATGTATCCCGGTAGCAGTTCGCCGTACAGTGTGATCCCTTCCCACTGCTGAATCACCAGCCCGCCGCCGAAGTAGATTTCCATGCCGGACAGGGCGTCCCGGGTGACGGTCGTGCCTTCGATCTCGACCGCTTCGGTATACCCCCACGACATGTTGTTGTACGCCAGCCCGACGGTGAAATACTGGCCGATAAAGGTGTATCCCGGTGTGGTATAGGCATTGTAGTCGACACCGAGCGAAAAGATGTTGACGCCGCCGTCAATCCGGCTGTTAAGGTCGCTGATCTGGTCGAGCGGGGAATACGCGTAGGTGAATTGCAGGTCAACCCGGTTGCTGCCGCCACTGCGCACGGTGGACAACCCGAACCCGACCCCGGCGATGCCGGAAAAGTCTTTCGTCCACGCCAGCCCGTTCGCCGAATTGATGAACACGTACTGTTCCTCGATCGGATCGAGTGCCCGCGCGGGTGTGGCGGTCAGCCACCCGAGCACGGCGCACAGGCACAGCAGGAGCAGGGACAGCGTGTTTCCATATCGACGCGTGACGAACACGACCGGGATCTCGTTAACGATGGGTTGACCGTGGCAAAGTACTTGTTTTTTACTGCTGAACGGTAGAGTCGCCGTCCGGGTTCCCGACCGGGTGGCGCGGAAACCCGGTTTCGAGTATTGGGATCATTCCGTCCGCGAGGATGTCCGCGAGAGTTTGCAGGCCGTACGCGTTCCAGTGCATGTCATAGTCGAACTTGAACGAGCGCCGATCGCTCAGATATTTCCGGTAAAATCCGTCTGTCAGGGGAATTGTGTCGATCCCGAACTCTGGCGCAACCCGTTCCAGGATCGCCTCTTCCGGATGCATGGCGGGCGGGGCTGTGTCGTGATAGATGTCGCCGTGCGCGATGACTATGACGGCGTTGTCGCCGAGACGCTCCCGCATCTGCCGGCACAGGTACTGCGCGACGGTTTCCGCGACCGCTTCGGTGCTGTCGTCATACACCGTGTTTCGCACCGTGATCGCGTCGACCTGGTCCTCCACTGCAATCCCCTGTAACGCCGCCGCCAGCCGCAGATTCCACAGCAAATAGCGCAGCAACGCGCTCTTCCGGATCAACTGCTTGACACCATCCAGCCCGCCGCGCTGCAGCACCGTTGGCCGGACCACCCGGACCGTATCGTCCTCGACGGCGAACCGTGTCCGTTCAGGGTCGAGGTCGGTGCAGCCGATCAGGTAGCCGGGTTGCAGGATGAACAGGTACACCTCGGGCGCGTACGTATCGCGAACATACCGTGCTTCCTGCAGGTGCTCGGACGGCACCGAGTTGGTGATCGAAAAGTTGTAGACCAGGAACCGCTGGTTGAGGTTTTCCCGCAGCCGGATCCCGGGGTTTTCGTCCGGTTCAACCCACAGCCCTTCGATGTAGGAGGAGCCGAACATCGCGATCAAGGGACGGTGGCGTGCATCCGGCGGGTGGTAATCTTCCGGGAAGATCCAGCCGTCATTGTTGACCTCCCAGCGCGAGCGGTGGAACGCCCGTTGTCCCTGGGTGAACAGGCCGGAACGCTGCCCGTCGGTCCGGTAATTGAGGAAGCCGTACTCGGTGTTCAATTCCATCGGCGGCACGTCGCACGCGGGCACAACCGTCCGCAGCAGGATTTCCGCGAGGACCAGAAATCCTGCCATGAAGGCGATGATGCGCACTGTCAGCTTGCCGAGATTCATGGTACCTGAAGAATCAGAACTGGAAATAGATGAATTCCCGTTCCCCGAACTCACCGAAGAACAGGATGATGAACAGGACCGCGTAATACGCCGCCCACCGCACCGGCCACACCCACGCACCGATCTGCAACGCGAATTCCTTGTCCCGTTGCAGCCATTCGACCGCCAGCAACAGAACCGCCATCAGTACCGGTGTCAGGTACACGCCATATTCCATCCCGAAATACGGCTGCGTCGCCATTTGCGTCAGAATCTGGAACGCGTGCCCGATCGAATCAGCACGGAAAAAGACCCATGCCAGCAGCGTGATCAGGAACGTCACCGCCATCCGCCACGCCTCGCCAAACGCCGGGAGCAGCCGTCCCTCAGCGGGAATCGCGGTATACTGCTTGTGTTTGTCGCGCAGCATCAGCGGGATATAATACGCCCCGTTGAGGAATCCCCACACGAGGAATGTCCAGTTCGCCCCGTGCCACAAGCCGCTGACGGTGAACGTGACCATGATATTGAAAATCCGCTGTCCCTTCGGCACATAACTGCCGCCCATTGGGATGTACACGTAGTCGCGGAACCAGGTGGACAGCGAAATGTGCCAGCGCCGCCAGAATTCCGCAATATCACGGGAGAAATACGGGTACGCGAAGTTGCGCATCAGCCGGAAACCGAACAGCCGCGCGGTGCCGATCGCGATATCGGAATAGCCGGAGAAATCGCCGTAAATCTGGATTGCGAACAGGAAGGTGCCGATGAACAAGGTCAGGCCGTCCACGGTCGCGCTGGACGCGAAAATGTCGTTGACATACCCTGCCGCCGTATCCGCGACCACCACCTTCTTCAGGAATCCCCACAGGATCTGGCGAAAACCCTCGCTGAGGTCGTCGTGACGGACCGACCGTTGGCGCTGAAACTGCGGCAGCAGGTTGGACGCGCGTTCAATCGGCCCGGCGACCAGCTGCGGGAAGAAGCTGACGAAGGCGAAAAACGCGACCGGATCACGTGTCGGCTCGATCTTGCGGCGGTAGATGTCGATGGTGTAACTGAGCGTCTGGAAGGTGTAGAAGCTTACGCCGACCGGGAGAATCAGCCGAAGCGACGGCAGGTTCGCTTGCAGCCCGAACGCGTTCAGCAGCTCGCCGAACGAATCGATGAAGAAGCCGAAGTACTTGAACGTCAGCAGGATGCCGAGGTTGACGACCAGGCTGACGATCAGCAGCACCCGCCGTCTACCGTTTTGTTCGTGCCCAGGTACGTGCCCGTGTTTGCTTGCAAACGCGGACGCTCCAGCATCTCCAGAATCGTGCCCGTGTTTGCTTGCAAGTCGGGATTCACCGCCGCTTGGATCATCCCGATTTTCATCGTGCCCGTGTTTGCTTGCAAACGCGGACGCTCCGTCACTCGAAACTCCATCTCCCCTCGCCATCCCCATCCCGGCGAGATAATCGACCAGCGAGCTGAGGAAGATCAAGCTGAGGAAGCGCCAGTCCCACCAGCCGTAGAAGACATAACTGGCGACCAGCAGGAAGGCGTTTTGTGCGCGCACACGGCGTCGTCCCAGCCCCCAGTAGAGCAGGAAAACGATCGGCAGGAAAACGAGGAACGTGAGCGAGTTGAACAGCATGCCGGGATCCGTGTGCCCGTAACGGTGTGTTGGCGTGTGCTTCCGGCGAAGAAGCTACGGTACATCGTGGCGTTCAGCAAGCGGCAGGTTTCATGCCCCAGACATTCATGTCTGGGATCATCCGGGGTTAGAAACCATGGCCACGCCGATCAGGACATGCCCACGACATTCATGTCGTGGATCAGCCGCACTGTATCGCCCTGGGGAACAGTACCGCACAACAGATCTGTTTTACCCACCCTCTGCACAGGATTGGAGAGGTTAACTCGGACAAATCGTGCACGAATCACGCACGTCGAATTGCCTGCATCCCGCATCCCGTTTACATTAATAATTGATCATGCTCTTTTTTCTTAAGAAAACGCTGTGGTTGTTCGTTACGAAAACCAATTACTAGTCATCACATCGGGGGACTGACCATGACACGATTTACCGCAATCCTCGCCACCCTTCTGCTGGCTTCCCTGTGTTTCGCGCAACCCTATGTAACGTGGGAGTCGGTTTACGACAGCACGACCAGCGGCGATCTGAACCACGCGTTTGCAACAGAAGACGGCTGTATCATTGGTGTTGGCTGGGCACATGATCCAGATTCCGACACGAAAGGACTGCTGGTTAAATACGCTCCGGACGGCACGTTACTCGCTCATCAGCTGATCAGTGGTTCGAACCGGATAGAGCTCTACGGCTGCTGCCCTTCCGCGACGAATCCAGACGAATACGTGGCCATCGGCAGCAGGCACCAGTCAGGCTCGAATCCGTTCGTTTTCGTTCGTTTCACAGCTGACCTGACCACTGTCGAAACTACAGTGGTCGAGTCGTTTTCTTTCTCTGCTGAAACGGTGTCGATAACCACAGTGCCGGATGAAGGGTACATCGTGACCAGCACGGGCGCGGCGTTTCCGGATCCGATCATCTTGAAAATGGATGAAACCTATGACGTTTTGTGGCATTATCTGCCCGGCGAAACTCACGTGCCGATGAAATCCGTGGTCAACGCGGATGGCGATATTGTTATCGCGGGAACGTCCGACGCCATCTGGACGATGAAGCTGAGCGCGGATGGCGAGCTCCTATCTCAAGGGCTCACCGGCCGCGATAGCTACCACGATGTTACGGACATGCGAATTGCGGATAATGGCGACTACATCATTGTCGGGTATACCGAGATTGATTCGTATAACCAACCTTTCTTTGTGCGATACAGCAGCGACGGAACACTGCGGCAATTGCACTATTACCCGGATGATGAGCAGGAAGACATCTACTGCATGTCCATAGTTGCCGCATCCGGAGGCGGCTATTATCTGGGCGGTTCAACCTGGACCGACCCATGGCTCGCGTCGGTGGACGAAACAGGCACTCTGACCCATGATACGATTTTTGAATCCCCAACCTTCCAGCGGATGAACTGTTGGGGGCGGACGGGTGAGAGACAATTCTTCGCTGTCGGCGGAAGCAGTCCTGGCGGTGTTTTCCAGGCCACCACGATACGCTTTGACGACGTTAATCTGACGCTCGGACCGACCGTAACCGACATCGCTATCCCGGATTCGGGTGGGACGATTGATTTTGACGCGACGTTCATCAACAGCACGGAACAGGGTCGCGTCGCGGATGTCTGGGTGAGGATCGACAAGGTTATCGGCGAAGCGAGTGCGACGACCGCGTATTTTCCCAACGTGATATTCGCGGCCAACAGCAGTCGCACGGAATCATTCGAACAACAGATCCCGGCATCTGCCGCTGGTGGATACTATGTGCTGACGGTCTTCACCGGCCACTATCCGGAACCTTCGGCTTTCCGTGACCAGATCCGGTTCTTCAAGATTGATAACAACATTGACCCCTACATCAAGTCGATGGACAGTTCGGGTGGTTGGGATTGCTGGAGCACGTTGGACGAAATCAACACGGAACCGCCGCCCTCCGGCCTTCCTGCCCAGTTCACGTGCCAGCCTGCCTATCCGAACCCGTTCAACCCGGCTACGACGATCGCGTTGGAATTGCCGTCAACCAGCGATCTGAAGCTGCGTGTGTTCAACATGGCTGGACAAGTGGTAAGCGAACTGGCGCATGGCGGTTATCCGGCAGGCCGGCACGAGTTCACGTTCGACGGAAACGGGCTGGCGTCCGGGATTTATCTGGTCCGGGCGAGTACTGGATCGTGGACCACGACACAGAAGGTTGTGTTGCTGAAGTAGCCGCAGCGCTCATGCCCCAGACATTTATGTCTGGGCTTGTCCGTCTCTATCTGTACCTGTCACGAAGATTTCTACATGCGCACGATAGTCCTGTCGTGGCTTATCGTCCGGTGCAGGAATGTGCCCCTGATGGCTCCGCCAGCAGGGATTCTCAACCAGTTCCG
>JAHLLB010000064.1 GCA_020444425.1 bacterium
ATAAGAAAAAACAAGCTCTCACACTACGAAAAATGAAATGTGCGTAAGAGACAGGGCTGAAGCCCGGGATTCACAGTCGATCAAGCTATCACAGAACGATGCCCTCGGGCTTCAGCCCGGGATTCACAGCCGATCAAGCTATCACAGAACCACGCCCTCGGACTTCAGTCCGGGGTACTATCAAGGGTGGGTCATCCACGACATGAATGTCGTGGGCATGTGAGATCATCACATCAATATGTCGTGGGCATGTGAGATCATCACCTCAATATGTCGTGGGCATGTGAGATCATCGCCTTACAATGTCACTGGCACAGTTCAAGCTCTTTGCCTGCGCGCCCAGCTGCGTTCGACTTCAGAGCGTAACGTATACCCGCGCATCTCGGTCAAATCGACCGGGACCAGCGTCCCTGGAGCGAATTCACCGGGCACGACCACCATGTGACCCGGGAAGGTCCGGCCAAGACTCTCGCGCGGATCCTTCGGACTGGGTCCCTCGACCAGTACCACCGCCTGCTGTCCGAGCAACGCCAGCCGGTTCACCTTGCCCGATTCACGCACGATCTCGTTGATCCGCATCAGCCGTTCGGTCTTCACCTCGATCGGGACATCGTCCTCGAAGTTCAACGCCGCGCGTGTGCCCGGACGAACCGAATACCGATACACGAACGCGTCATCGTACTGCACATCCTTGACCAGCCGTTCGGTCTCGAGGTAGTCCGCATGGGTCTCGCCGGGGAAACCGACGATGATATCGGTGCTGAGCAGCAAATTCGGCACGATGTCGCGCGCCATCTCGACCAGGTGACGGTAATGCTTCGCCGTGTACCGGCGACCCATCTTCTTGAGCACCGAGTCGCTGCCCGCCTGGAACGGCAGGTGCAGCTCCGGGCAGATGGTTTTGTGTTCTGCCATGGTGCGCAGCAACTCTTCCGAACAATCCTTCGGGTGCGACGTCATGTACCGCAGCCGTTTCAGGCCGGGCACCTCCGCCACCTGCGCCAGCAATTCGGGAAACTTGATGTCATCGTGACGGTAGCTGTTGACGTTCTGCCCGAGCAACGTGAGCTGAACAAATCCCTGCTGGACGGCCTCATGGGCTTCGTGCAGGATGGACTCCGCCGGACGGTGACGTTCCCGTCCGCGCGCTTTCGGCACGACGCAGTAGGCGCAATGGTTGTTGCAACCGCGTGAGATGGTGATCCACGCATTGATGCCTTCGCGTCGGCTGGGCAGGACTTCGTCGTAGAGTTCATCATTCGGGGCGTCGGTGAGGATACGAGTCTCGCACTCGCCTTCCTGCGCGAGCAAATTCGGCAGGGTGCGGTAGACATCCGGGCCGAGAATCCAATCGAGGAATGGGAGCTGCTGCTTCAGTTCGCCCGCAGCATGCTGCGACAGACAGCCGAGCACACCAATCTTCATTCCGCGCCCGGGCTGCTTCAACTTGCTGAAGCGGCCGATGTTGGAAATGGCCTTCACCTCGGCATGTTCACGCACCGCGCAGGTGTTGACCAGCACGATTTCCGCACGATCCGGTTCTTCCGCACGACGGTAGCCATACTCCTCCAGCAGCGAGAGCACAATTTCGCTGTCCACCTGGTTCATCTGGCAGCCGTAGGTCTCGATGTAGACGGTGCCGGGAATCGGAAGTTCAGTCTGAGCAGCAGTTGGATTCACGGATGATCCTGTTACACGCGGAACAATGCGGTTTCTTTCTGGAAGACACGGCTAGTCAACAAGATACCGAGCAAGGCATACACCGTTGTCGAAAGTAACGTGATGCCGATGAACGTTGGGTCCGCCTGGTCAGTGAGCAGGCTCTCGACAGCCAGCGATACGTTCACAACCGGCGTCCACGCGCTGCCCATGGTACTTTCAGAACCGGGCATCATCGACATCATCGCCGGGAGGATGAGCAGGAAGACCAGCGGCTGTACGTAACTTTGCGCCTCACGCGTGCTCTTGGCGAACACGCAAACGGTGAGCAGAATCGAGGCGAACAACGCCGCCAGCGGGATCATCATCGACAACGCGCCGAGAATCGCACCAGCATTGATCTCAAGCGACAACTCCTGCCCGATTTCACTGCCAAGCCACGAGGTGCCGGAGACAATCGCGACAGTCAGCGAGAGTACCGATAATATTCCCGAAACCATCGCCGTTGAGAAGACGGCGAGGAACTTGCCGAAGACGATCTCCAACCGGCTCGCCGGGCTCGCGAGCAGAGTTTCCAGAGTGCCACGTTCCTTCTCCCCCGCCGTCATGTCGATCGCCGGGTAGAGCGCGCCGGTAAACGTGATCAGGATCAGCATGTAGGGCAGGAACGAGGCGAGCACCATGAGAATCATCTGCTCGTCCGTGGCGAGGTTCTCCTCCTCGATCATGAACGGTGTCACGACAGATTCCGGCGCGTTAAACGCGACCAGGCGTTCGGAGACCAGCTCGTCAGTAAAGGCATCCAACGTTTTGTTGATCCGGCGGTTGGCAAGCTCCGATTTCTCCCGATCCTCGCGGAACATGACGGTAACCGTTGGCTGCACCGACGGATCGTCCAGATTCACACCCGGAAAAATCACCGCCGCCTGGATCCAATTGTCCGAGATGCGCGCGCGCAGACTGTCCAGCGGCGTGCCGGTATAATCGACGAGGGTTGCCTGGTCGACACCCTGCAACGCCTCAAACAAGCGCGGCGACGCTTGCGAATCGACAGTCGCGATGACCAGTTCTTTCGCTTCCAACGATTTCATCGCCGAGGCCGCCACCACTCCGCCGACAATCATCATCACCGGGATCAGCAGGATCGGGACGACGATCATCGACATCAACGTGCGCCGGTCCCGCACAATATCCAGCAACTCTTTCCGCCACACCGCCGCGATCTTTTCCACGCGTGGTAACGCCATCGGTTGATCTCCCTGCAACGCAGTCGCCCGCGTACTCGTTCTACCTGCCTACCCCCGGGTCGCCGCCCAGACCTTCGCCACCTTCTTGTCCGGCGGGATGACGCTCTCCGCCAGCTCACGCAGTACCTCCGGAAGATGCGCCGTGGCAATGGTGGCAAATAAATGCACCGGAAGCAACAGCGCCATCTGCTTGAGCAGATCTGATTCCGGGGAGGCTGAGAAGTGCGGAGACGCGTGGGGATAAATGTAGAGTTGTCGCGCCTGCACGAGGTCGAACACATCCTCCGGAATGTTGTCGAACAGCGGCTTCTTGTAGGGATTGCCGGCGTGTACGTTCACGTCCTTCCCGAGGCCCAGCGCTGTCGCGTAGCTCTGCCAGAGACCGTGATGCGTGATCAGATTCCGCCGCCAGGTCGCGAGCTCGTCCTTGTCGCCACCGATCGCGACGACTCCGCTCCAGCCGTCACGGCTGAGCGCGGCCATCAGCTCCGCCGGTGGCTGAACCCAGGAGATCCACATGTGCTGCTTGTACGGCGGCCGGTCCTTGTGGAAACGCAGGTCCTGGTTGATACGCGAGATCTTCGGCTTTGGCGCGTCCGGTAACAACAACGAAACCGGCGTCGTCAGCTCGTCCCGCAACGCCTTCAGCGGGTCACGCAACACACGTTCGTACCGTTCGCGGTTGGCGTCGAACCAGTCCTTGTTGTTGTTCTCCCACAGATCCGCCATGAAACGGATCGCGTCATCCGTAATGACCGCCACTGTGCACTCCTGGAATGGGTGACTGGGAATGGTGCTTTCACGGATTGCTCTCACACACCGATACCCGTGAGGACGCACCGTAAGCAGCGTAAAAGTAACACGTAAAAAGGCGGACCGCCGCCGGTCCGCCTGATAATCCTGCAACGCTCGAGGAATCAACGTCCTCCGGGCGCAACGTATGTGCGTTCTACTGATCTACTTGAGCACGACCAGCTTCTGCGACACGGATTCTGTACCGATCGCGCCGGTGAGGAAGTACACGCCACTGGCCATCTCGCTGCCGTCAATGAGAAACTCATGCTGACCGGCGCTGAGCTGTCCACGGCTGAGCGTGCTGATCTCCTGGCCGAGCAGGTTGACCACACGCAGTGTCACCTCTTCCGTCTGCGGCAGGTGGACACGAACCGTCGTCGCGGCGTTGAACGGGTTCGGCGAAACGGACGTCAGCACAGAGTTCTCGAGCAGCACCGAAGACTCGGAGTCACTGGCCAGGTCGAAGCCGCTGCCGGGCCAGTCCGCCGGATTCAGCACGTACGAGTCACCTGTCGCGCCTTCCTTGGTGAACGTGAAGTCGTCCGTGATCTGCAGCGCCGGGTTGTTCGGGAAGCCAACATGCCCGATGAAGGTGTACTGACCCGCCGGAGCGTAGTTCGGAATCTCCTGAGTCAGATTGAAAATTTCGACGTCCATGAATGGCGTCATGGTGAACGGCTGCTGAACCAGCGGACCGAATTCCTGGGACGTCGGCAGGATTACCGTGGTCCAGAATCGCAAACCTTGGATCGTGTTCGGCAACGTGCTGACCAGGTGAGCACCGTAAACCAGCGTACCGCCCTGCGGCGGGATGGTCTCGGTGAGACGGGTCAGGGTCAACGTCACCGGGTCCGGTTCCGGCGTGCCCATCTGCGAATAGAGCACGATCGAATCGGAATAGTAGGCCGCCGCGAGCACATCCGGATCGCCGTCCTGGTCGACATCGTCAATCCAGACAGCCGACGCGTAGTCCATCGAGGCGTCAATCGTGTGCTGGATCCAGTTGCCGCCGTCATTCTCAAACCACGCGACCTCGTCCGCCGTCACCGCCGCCGCGGCAACATCCATGTCGCCGTCCATGTCGATATCGGCCGGGCATACCGAGTCTGCACCATCGAAGTCCTGCGTGATGTAGTGCATCGGCCAGACGTCCGCCCCGTTCTGCCACCATGCGATGTCGTCACCGCGAGAGGTGGCGACGATATCGAGCAAGCCGTCATCGTCCATGTCCGCAATCGCGACCGTGCGTGCATCGCTGAAGCTCTGGTTGAGATAGTTCAACGTCCACGAATCGCCGCCGTCATTGGCGAACCAGCCAACGTCGCCGGAACTCGAGCCGCAGATCGCGACATCCTGATCGCCGTCGTCGTCAATGTCCGCGACGTCGACGTGATAGGCACTGGAAAATGTGCCGATGACGTGCTCCGGCCAGTTGGTCGCGTCGCCGATGTTCTCGAGCCAGGATACCGCGCCGGAACTCGTCGAACAGACAATCATGTCCATGTCGCCGTCGCCGTCCATGTCACTGGCGGCAACGTCACGCGCTCCGCCGAAGGTGACAAGCTCGTTCCAGGTGAAATTGCCGATACCGTCGTTTTCGAACCAGCTCACGTTGTCCACCGTGGCCGGGGAGACGCAGATATCAATGTCGCCGTCGCCGTCCATGTCCGCCGTCGCCAGACCGGTCGCCCAGTAGAGCGTGCCAAGGTAATGATAGTCCCACCCGGTGCCGGTATTCTCCCACCAGGCCGCTTCATCCCCGGATTCTGCCGCACCGACGATGTCGATATCGCCGTCCCCGTCGAGGTCGGCGGAACGCACGTTCAACGAGCCATCAAATCCAGTACCCACTGTAATCGTTTCAAACGAGACCTGCGCCAGCGCAATCGCCGGCAGCAACAACACAATCAACCATGCCAACCGTTTCATCAGATCCTCCTCTGGGTGTTCACTCCCACGCTTTCCGAGAGTAGTAGCATACAAGCGAAAAACCGACAGGACAAGTGAACTCGCAAAACGTGAAATCCTCCACCCGAGACAGAGAGACCGGGCTCGGGGCTCGGGAAGGAATGTATAGCCCGGCCTGGTGTCGTTGCCAAGCCGGGTGTCATGGCCTAAAGACAGTGCCAGGGACAAGTGAACGGCTTGAGTCGCTGAATCCGTCGGCAAAACCTGTAATCCATCCAACAGCTTCACGCTGAATTGTCGGTTTTGACCCGTTCACATGTCCCCTTCATCGCAGGCTATCCGCGATAGCCACTTCCTGGATTATCACGGGCACCGATAAGCCGCGGCAGCGAAAAGAAGCTTCCGCGGGCATCAGTGCTGGAATCTGATGGCGACAGTCACAGATCTCTGAGTAGAAAATGCCACGGACTGAAGTCCGTGGCAATTGCAGTTTTTACGTCTGTTATATCTTTTGCGTCTGTCGCGTCAGTTGCGTCTGTCGCGAGAGCCCGGCCTACTTTAGCAACGTCACTTTCTGCACGTGACTGCCGTATCCCGCGAAGTCCGCCTGGATGAAGTAGATTCCGCTGGAGAGGTTCGCGCCGTTGAAGGTCACCACCTGCTGCCCCGCGCCAACCTGGCCGTTCGCGAGCGTGCTGACCAGCTGCCCGGTCACGTTGAACACGTTCACCGTTAATTGGCCCGTTTCCGGGAGGTACACCGTCAACTGAGTCTCCGGGTTGAACGGGTTCGGATACGCACTGCTGACACGGAATTCCGTCGGCAGCGAGACCGTCGAGCCTGCCTCCTCCGCAACCGAGAAGCCTGCGGCAGACCAATCCGAAGCGTTGAACGGGATCGACGCGTCCGCTCCCGCACCCTCCTTGGTGAACATGAAGGAATCAGAGATCTGCAGGTTCGGGTTGTTCATCACACCCGCGTAGCCGGTGAAGGTATAGTCACCCGCCGGCGCGTAATTCGGAATGTCCTGTGTCAGATCGGTCACTGTGACATCCATGAACGGCGTCAAGGTGAACGGGATATTCATCAACGGGCCGAATTCCTGCGCGTTCGGCAACGTGACATAGGTCCAGAAACGAAGACCGGGCATCGTGCCGGGCAGTTCGCTGACCAGGTGCGCGTCGTACATGACCGTGCCGCCCGCCGCCGGGATGGTGGTGTTGGTACCGGTCAAGGTGAGCGTCACCGGGCCGGGCTCGCCGAGCTGAGTGTAGAGGCGGAATTCGTCCACACCGTACCCCGCCGCCATCAGATCCATGTCGCCGTCGCCATCCACGTCGGCAGCGTAGACGCCCGTGGCGCCATCGATGTTGTCATCGATGGAGTGTTCGGTCCAGCCGTCCATACTCTGTTCGAACCAGACAACGTCATCCGCGTAGTTTACCGCCGCTACGATATCGAGGTCACCGTCCATGTCGACGTCGACCACATGCACGTCATCCGCACCGTCAGACGTCAGCGAGATGTTCTGGCGTGTGAAGTTACCCGCACCATCGTTGACCCACATCGCGATCGCGTCGTCGTTCCGTGCCGCTGCAACCAGGTCGAGGTCGCCGTCACCGTCAATGTCCGCGCCGTTCATGCCGTGCGGGTAGTCGAAGTCGGTGTCGAGCGTGTGCTGGGTCCACGTGTCGCCGCCCATGTTTTCCCACCATGCGACCTCGTCGCTGTAGCGGGCCACGGCCGATACGTCCACGTCTCCATCGTTGTCCAGGTCGCCGACAAAGCAACCCCAGGCACCGTCGAAAGAGTTGCTGATCTCGTGGACCGGCCAGGACGTCGGATCGCCGATGTTCTCCAGCCACGCGACCTGATCAATACCCTGGTTGGTGACGAACAGGTCGAGGTCACCGTCGCTGTCCACGTCCCACGGAATCAGTTCCTTGGCGCCTTCATAGGCAGGGACTTCATAGTAGGTGAATCCACCGGCACCGTCGCCGTACCACAGCATCGTAATGTCCTGGTACGACATGCCGATGATGTCCGTGTTCCCATCATTGTTGAGGTCAGCAGTGTTGACATTGGTCGCGCCGTCAGCACTGGTGGTGAGAATGTGCTCCACCCAACCGCCGGTGGTCTGCTCCCACCAGCCGATCTCGTCGCCAAGCTCCGCCGCACCGAGAATGTCGATGTCGCCATCCATGTCCACATCGGCAGCGTGCACGTTTGTCGCGCCGTCCATCGAGCCGACAACACTCATCTCAAATTCTACCTGCGCCAGCGCGAAAAACGGAACGGCCAGCAACATCGTGAACAAAATCCATCGTTTCATCGTCATGCCCCTTGTTGATCATGTCTCCAGACTCGAGCATACGCGCAAACTCTGAACAGAGCAAGATGAATCTGCAAGTTGACTGATGTTCCGATCATCCGATGGAGGAGAAATGTCCGCTGGCCGGCGGTTGCGGAGTTATCGCTCACGCAGGATAGGATCAAGGATTGACTGGAAGGGGTCATTGATCCGCGACTGAACGGTGGAGTCATAACTTGTGGATACGAGAGGGGCAAACAAAGAACGCCCGTCGCAAAAGCGACGGGCGTTTAAAGTCCCTCGGTGACGACCTACTCTCCCACAAGGTTACCCAAGCAGTACCATCGGCGCAGCAGGGCTTAACGGCTCTGTTCGGAATGGGAAGAGGTGTTTCCCCTGCGCAATGATCACCGAAAGGAAAATTCGATGAACAAACGAGGTTGTAAAGAGGTTTTACTACAGAACGCACTTACAGATCTTTAATCCGACTTCGCCCGTTTCCGGGTTCAGGAAAAAAGAATCGGCAAGTCTCACGACCTATTAGTATGGCTCGGCTGAACACATTGCTGTGCTTACACCTGCCACCTATCAACGTCCTAGTCTCGGACGGGTCTTCAGTCTTACGAAGCGTGTCCTAGTCTCGAAGTGGGTTTCGCACTTAGATGCTTTCAGCGCTTATCCCTTCCGAACATAGCTACCCAGCAATGCCGCTGGCGCGACAACTGGTACACCAGAGGTTCGTCCAATCCGGTCCTCTCGTACTGGGATTAGATCTTCTCAAGACACGTACGCCCACGGCGGATAGGGACCGAACTGTCTCACGACGTTCTGAACCCAGCTCGCGTGGCGCTTTAATTGGCGAACAGCCAAACCCTTGGGACCTTCTCCAGCCCCAGGATGCGACGAGCCGACATCGAGGTGCCAAACCTCCCCGTCGATGTGAACTCTTGGGGGAGATTAGCCTGTTATCCCCGGGGTACCTTTTATCCGTTGAGCGATGGCGTTTCCATACACAACCACCGGATCACTAAGCCCTGCTTTCGCACCTGCTCGTCTTGTCTGACTCGCAGTTAAGCTCCCTTATGCCTTTACACTCTAAGCACGATTACCGACCGTGCTGAGGGAACCTTTGGGCGCCTCCGTTACACTTTGGGAGGCGACCGCCCCAGTCAAACTACCCACCTGACACTGTCCCTGACGGTTAGAAATTCAACAGTACAAGGGTGGTATTTCAAGGGTGACTCCACGCATGCTAGCGCACACGCTTCAAAGTCTCCCACCTATCCTACACATGTAAAGCTAAATTCCAATATCAGGCTGTAGTAAAGGTCCACGGGGTCTTTCCGTCCAGCCGCGGGTAGCCGGTATCATCACCGACATTCCAACTTCACCGAGTCCGTGGTCGAGACAGTGCCCAGATCGTTACACCATTCGTGCAGGTCGGAACTTACCCGACAAGGAATTTCGCTACCTTAGGACCGTTATAGTTACGGCCGCCGTTTACTGGGGCTTCGGTTCAATGCTTCGCTTGCGCTAACAGATCCCCTTAACCTTCCAGCACCGGGCAGGTGTCAGACCCTATACGTCGTCTTGCGACTTGGCAGAGTCCTGTGTTTTTGGTAAACAGTCGCCTGGGCCATTTCTCTGCGGCCTCTTCCTTCTAACCGGAATCGGCGCTCCTTCTCCCGAAGTTACGGAGCTAATTTGCCGAGTTCCTTGACCACGGTTCTCTCGCGCACCTGAGGATACTCTCCCCGCCTACCTGTGTCGGTTTGCGGTACGGTCGGCTAATTCTCCTTAGAGGTTTTTCTTGGCAGTAGGATTAGGACCAGTTTGTGCCTTACGGCTCCCATTCGGAATTCAGCGTTATGTCCCAGCGGATTTACCTACCGGAACCGCCTACAACCTTAGACCACGCAATCCAATCCGTGGCTGGTCTTTCACTCCTGCGTCACCCCATAGTCAACGAATTTCGCCGGTACGGGAATATTAACCCGTTTCCCATCGGCTTCGCCTTTCGGCTACACCTTAGGGGCCGACTAACCCTGAGCAGACGAACTTTACTCAGGAAACCTTAGGCTTTCGGTGAACAGGATTCTCACCTGTTTTATCGTTACTGATGCCAGCATAGTCTTTTCCGTCTCCTCCAGCATGTCTCGCAACACACCTTCGCAGGTGAACGGAATGCTCCCCTACCGATCTTACGATCCCGTGGCTTCGGTGGCGATTTTAGTCCCGAGAATTTTTGGCGCAAAACTACTCGACCAGTGAGCTATTACGCACTCTTTAAAGGAATGGCTGCTTCTAAGCCAACCTCCTGGTTGTCTGCGCGGTTTCACATCCTTTCATCACTTAAACCGCACTTGGGGACCTTAGCCGTCGATCTGGGTTGTTTCCCTCTC
Source organism: bacterium (assembly GCA_020444425.1). Taxonomy (GTDB): domain Bacteria; phylum Electryoneota; class Electryoneia; order Electryoneales; family Electryoneaceae; genus BMS3BBIN04. The sequence goes on from JAHLLB010000064.1 coordinate 10,323, forward strand.
GCGCATGAAAGTTATCTCCCATACGCTCACTCCCGTGAAACATACTACCGGCATTCGGAGTTTGACAGGGTTCGGTAACCTTGTGGGGCCCCTAGCCCTATCAGTGCTCTACCTCCGGTAGACTATCACGAGGCTGTTCCTAAAAACATTTCGGGGAGTACGAGCTATCTCCGGGTTTGATTGGCCTTTCACCCCTATCCACAGTTCATCCAAAGACTTTTCAACGTCTGGTGGTTCGGTCCTCCACGTAGTTTTACCTACGCTTCAACCTGACCATGGATAGATCACCCGGTTTCGCGTCTAGCGCACGTAACCAACGCCCTATTCAGACTCGCTTTCGCTACGGCTCGGGACCTTAAGCCCTTAACCTTGCTACGTACGACTAACTCGCTGGCCCATTATGCAAAAGGTACGCCGTCACCCCTAAGGGCTCCGACTGCTTGTAGGCATGAGGTTTCAGGTACTATTTCACTCCCCTTCCGGGGTGCTTTTCACCTTTCCCTCACGGTACTGGTACACTATCGGTCTCTGGAGAGTATTTAGCCTTGGCAGATGGTCCTGCCAGCTTCACACAAGATTTCTCGTGTCCCGTGCTACTCGGGAGACATACGGGAGGCTTTCCGCTTTCGACTACGGGGCTATCACCCTCTTTGGCCCGCCTTTCCAGAACGGTTCGTCTAGCTTCAGCTTTGTAACTCCCTGGCCTAATGCAGTCGGCCGGTATGATCCCACAACCCCGATGACGCAACGGCTGCACCCTTGGCACGCCACCGGTTTAGGCTGTTCCCCGTTCGCTCGCCGCTACTTAGGGAATCACTGTTGTTTTCTCTTCCTGAGGGTACTTAGATGTTTCAGTTCCCCTCGTTCGCGCAATGCGACTGGACATGACTCCAGCCGGGTTTTCCCATTCGGAAATCGCCGGGTCCATGGTTGTTTGCACCTCACCGACGCTTATCGCAGCTTACCGCGTCCTTCATCGCCTTCCAGAGCCTAGGCATCCACCTCATGCCCTTAGTAACTTGACCGAAATCCTTCTTTCCTTATCCAGGAAACGGACGAGGTCGGACTACAAACCTCAATTGTACTGCTCTATACTTCTTGTACCTCAAAATGCGCTCCGCGACCTGATTCATGTGTCTTGGCATGAATCAGGAAGACCTCTTTACAACCTCGCTTGTCAAAGATCAGTGTAATGCCGGCCTCGCTACCCGCGACGCCCGCGTGGAGCGTACCGGGTTCGAACCGGTGACCCCCGGCTTGCAAAGCCGGTGCTCTCCCAACTGAGCTAACGCCCCGTCAAAAACCCGACAGTTACGCGCTCAATCCGTTCGAAGCCGAGCCCACTTACGTGGGCCTGACAAGAATCGAACTTGTGACCTCACGCTTATCAGGCGTGCGCTCTAACCAACTGAGCTACAGGCCCACAACCCAATCCCGCGCAAAGCGCGGGATTGGAAGGGATACACTTCGCGTACACGCTTAAATGTGCGTTCGACCTTCGGCAGTAATTGTCTTCGGGTGCAACAGCTTCGCTTCGCAGACCTGGCAGTGTCATTCCAGTTCTGTCCAGCTAGGCTTCCCAAAGACTGCCTGCTCCTTAGAAAGGAGGTGATCCAGCCGCACGTTCCCGTACGGCTACCTTGTTACGACTTCACCCCAGTCATCGAGCTTACCTTCGACAGCCCTATTGATGGACCGGCTTCGGGTACTCCCGACTCCCATGGTGTGACGGGCGGTGTGTACAAGGCCCGGGAACGTATTCAACGTGGCGTGCTGATCCACGTTTACTAGCGATTCCGGCTTCATGCACTCGAGTTGCAGAGTGCAATCCGAACTGAGGATGGTTTTATGGGATTAGCTCCACCTCGCGGCATCGCAACCCTTTGTACCACCCATTGTAGCACGTGTGTAGCCCTGGACGTAAGGGCCATGAGGACTTGACGTCATCCCCACCTTCCTCCCGCTTAACGCGGGCAGTCTCGCCAGAGTGCCCAGCATAACCTGATGGCAACTGACGATAGGGGTTGCGCTCGTTGCAGGACTTAACCTAACATCTCACGACACGAGCTGACGACAGCCATGCAGCACCTCTGTACAGGTCCCGAAGGAGGCTTCCCTTTCAGAAAGTTTCCGGCACAGTTCAAGCCCAGGTAAGGTTCTTCGCGTTGCATCGAATTAAACCACATGC
>JAHLLB010000065.1 GCA_020444425.1 bacterium
GGACCCGGTGAAAGTTAACATGCCCACGACATTCATGTCGTGGCTGATCCGAGCGTAGGATTGGTGCCCGTGTCTGTTCGCCTGAGCTGACCCGGTGAAAGTTAACATGCCCACGACATTCATGTCGTGGCTGATCCAAGGGCGGAATTGGTGCCCGTGATTGTCCGTCACGTCAGTTTGTGACGGCTATCGCGGATCGACCAACGATCACCACCCTTCGCGTGACGAAGAACGAGAGACCAGAGACCAGAGACGAAGGACGAGAAACGAGAGACGATGAAATTCCGCTTTCTTGGAACCGGTGCAGGCAATCCGCACCCCAGTCGCATGACCAGTTCGACCCTGATCGAGGGTTCGAACGGCTCGTTATTGCTGGATGCCGGCGAGGGGTGTTCGCAGCGTCTGGTTGAACCGGATCGTTGGTCGCAGGAGGTGCGGTCGATTGTGATCACGCACCGTCACGTCGATCACCACTCCGGTCTGCCGATGTTGCTCAGCGGGTACAAGGGCGCGCAACGCCGGACGCCGCTGGAGATCCATGTGCACCCGGATCTGATGGAACCTCTGCGGACGTGGATCGATACTCTCAAGCAGGGCGACCAGCACCAGCCGTTCGAGTTGAGCTGGGTGCCGCTACAGGAAGGAACGTTCCGTCCGGCCAGCGGGCACGACGGCTTCATCTGGAAGAACGATCATCTCGCGCCGGACGATCTCGGCGGTTGCCACAGCCTGGCGTTGAATGTGGCGGGTGATCGCTGGGTGTTCAGCGGCGACATCGGCAGCTTCGCGTCGATTGAGCCGTACCTGGACGACACGAAAGGGCTGATCGTCGAGTCGCGCCATGCCGACCCGGAGGAGAGTGTGACACGGGCTCACAAGCGTGGCGTCAAACACATCATCCTGACTCATGTCGCCCGCGACCTGACACCGTTCCCGATCGAGGGCGCACGTTGGGCTGAGGATAATCTGGTAGTAGACACAAACGAGTTTGCGTAGACGATGTGGCCGTGTCCGCTTGCGGACGCGGATCCACTGGCTCTGAAATTCATGTGTCCGTGTCTGCAAGTAAGCACGGGCGCGTTTGAACAGAACGCTGAGGTGGGGAAACAATGACTCAGCAGGAAGCCAATCTGGCGGTACGTGACCGGCTGATCGGCGCCAGCGACGCGATCGAGAAGATCCGTGTACTCGCCCGCCGTATTGCCGGGACAAAGATCTCGGTGCTCATCATGGGTGAAAGCGGGACCGGCAAGGACGTCGTCGCGCGGATGATTCATGATCTGAGCACACGCCGGGACGCTCCGTTCGTGCCGGTAAACTGCGGTGCGATCCCCGAGACGTTGTTCGAGTCCGAAATGTTCGGGCATGAGCGGGGATCGTTCACCGGTGCGGAGAAACAACGCAAGGGGTTCTTCGAACAGGCGGACGGCGGCACGCTTTTCCTCGACGAAATCGGCGAGATGCCGCTGGAGATGCAGGCGAAAATCCTGCGCGCGTTGGAAACGGGGACGTATTTTCGTGTCGGCGGCAGCAAGGCGGTCAAGACGGATGTCCGTCTGCTCGCCGCGACCAACCGTGACCTGCGCCACAGGGTCGAACATGGCCATTTCCGCGAGGATCTGTACTATCGAATCCGGGCAGTGGAAATGAACCTGCCGCCGTTGCGTGACCGTCCGGAAGACATTCCGCCGCTGGTCGACCATTTCGCCGACGACTTCTTCCGTGACAACAACATCCCTCGTCAGCGCATTCTGCCACGCGCGATGCGGGCGATTGTCGATCATGACTGGCAGGGCAATGTGCGCGAGTTGAAACATTTCATTGGCACGTTGCTGACCCTGGAGTATGACGGCCCGATCGACGAGGACGCTGTCCACCGTCATTTGCCCCAGCCAGCGTTCTCGCAGCGCAACCTGCCGGTGCTCGCAGCTCCGGAGCGCGGGTCGTTGGATGCGGACCTCATCTTGCAGCAACTTCTCGACTTGCGCCGGGATGTGGGTCAAATTCGTGACATGCTCGCGCAACTGTTGTTATGGGGTCGCATTCCGGGCCAGTTGCCGGAGAGTGTCAGCTACCATCCGATTGACGAGGAAGTACCGAAACGGCCGACATTGGATGAAATTGAGCGTGAACAGATCCGTCTCGCGCTCGAGGAATTCAACGGCAACCGCCGCAAGGCCGCGAAGTCGCTCGGAATCGGAGAACGCACGCTGTACCGCAAGATCAAGGAGTACGACCTGTGAGGCAACTCGGGAAGTGGACACGGGTTCTGGCCCTGACTTTGCTGCTCCTGCAGGTGACCGGCTGCGGAATTTATTCCTTCAGTGGTGCCGCGCCGAGTCACATCAAGTCGATTGCGGTGCCGCCGTTCGACAACCAGACCGCAGAATTTGGTCTGGCGCAGGATCTGGCGGATGCGTTGATCGAGGAATTCGTTGACGACAACACCTTCAAGGTGTACGATCTGCGTCAATCGGATTCAGTTTTGTACGGCACGATTGTCCGCGTCAATGACGCGCCCAACACCATTACCGCGAGTGAAGCCGTTGAGGAGTATAAGGTTACGATCACGGTTCGCATACGGTATGAAGATCTCGTGAAAGGTAAGGTTGTATGGGAAGAGACAATCTCGGCCTTCGGCATTTTCCCCGCTGGCGGTGGGTTGGCCGAACGGGAGGCGGGGGTGGAGGAAGCTACAAAGAAACTGACCGAAGACATTCTCAACAAGACGGTGTCGGGATGGTAATCGCTCAGGTTAAAGCTGGTGAAGCCCCACCGCAGGTGGTGATGGACATCGTACGGCGTCTCGAATCGGGACACGTTCTGCTGTTACCGACCGACACGGTGTACGGTCTCCACGCCCTCGCGCGCAATCCTGCAGCGGTGGATCGCATTCGCAAGATCAAGGGACTGGATGACAATCGTCCGTTCGTCAACCTGTTCGCCAGCGCGGTTGGTCTGGGCAAGTATGTCCGCCTTCCCGAGGGCAAGGCGAAGCGGATGATCCTCGACGGCTGGCCCGGATCGATCACCTGGGTATTGCCGGCGGCTGAGGGCATGCCGAAGCATCTCGTCGGCGAGGACAACACGCTTGGTATCCGGATCCCGGACAACCAGTTGATCCGTTCCATCTGCGCGGCACTGGAAGACCTGATTGTTTCGACCTCAGCGAACCGTCACGGCAAGCCGCCGGCGTCCACCCGCAACGAACTCGACCCGGACATCCTCGCGGAAGTCGATGGGTCGGTGATCCAGATGGAGCCGTTGTCCGGTCAACCGAGTGAAGTCAAGCGCTGGACCCCCGCCGGACCGGTGATTCTGCGTTCGCGCGACGGCAACGGCAGCAACCGCAACTTGACGAAGATCCTGATCGTCTGCAGTGGCAACATCTGCCGTAGTCCGATGGCGGAGGGGATGCTGCGCGACCGTCTCAAGAAAGTGGCCGGAGACAGGTTCGTCGTCCGCAGCGCGGGCACGATCGCGACCGACGGCATGCCGGCATCGATTGCGGCGGCGCAGGTAATGGAAACGCGAGACGTGGACATCCGTTCCCACCGCAGCCGTCCCGTTTCCCGCGAGCTGGTCGATTGGGCGGATGTGGTGCTGGTGATGACCAGCGACCATCTCGCCGAGTTGCACGAACGTTACGCCGACTCGACGCAGAAGGTGTTCCTCTACTCGGCGTATCCGGGGATGGATCTGGAAGGGAAGTACGGCGTCGCGGATCCGTACGGTGGCGATGTCGAGGCGTACGAACGTGTCGCGCAGGCGATCGAAAAGGAAGCCGACCGCATTGTCACGCACCTCGCCCAGCAGAGTACGCCGGACAAAACCGAGGGAGCGTAGTTGGAAACGCACCAGCGGATTTTGATTCTCCAAACCGCCTTTCTGGGGGACGTGATTCTCACGCTTCCCCTGGTCGAGGCGGTTCGCTCTCTGTGGCCGGACGCACGGATCGACTTTCTCGTGCGAGCGTCGTACGTCGGCTTTCTCGAGGGCCACAAGGGTATCGACACGGCCATTCCGTTCGACAAACGTAAATTGCACAAGGGTTTGGGCGGCATGCTCAACCTTGCCCGCAAGCTGAGCGCGGTGAACTATGACCTCGCGCTGATCCCGCACCGTTCCTTCCGCAGCGGCTTGATCGCGGCAATGTCCGGCATCCGCAAACGTGTCGGATTCTCAAAGGTCGCCGGATCGTTGTGGTACACAAATTCCGTCCCTCGAAACCTGGAAGCGCACGAGGGCGAACGCAATCTCGCGCTGCTCGACGTCTTCGAGGGTGCGCGTTCGCAGGACTGGGACGTGCGGCCGTGGCTGGACCTCGAAGGGCATCCGGCTGCGGATGAGGTGACAGATTGGCTGGACGAAGCTGAGCTGCCGCGTCAGAAGCGGATCGTGGTGCTTGCGCCGGGCAGTGTCTGGGAGACGAAACGCTGGCCGGAAGGCCACTGGACCAAACTGGTCAGGCAGATTGAAACCGATCCCACCCTCGTACCAGTGATGGTCGGCGGCCCGGAGGATCGTGATTTGTGCATCCGGATCCGGGATGCGTCCGGCGGGACGGTATACAACGCGGCCGGTCAACTGTCCGTAGCGGGCAGCGCGGCATTGATCGCACGGGCGGACCTGTTGATCACCGGCGACACGGCTCCGTTGCATCTCGCGCAGGCAGTGCGTACGAAAACGCTCGCCATCTTCGGCCCGACGGTTCCCGACTTCGGATTCGCACCCACCGGCGCGAAAGACCGGATTATCGGTTTGGATCTGCCGTGCCGTCCCTGCGCGATTCACGGCAGCCGGGAGTGCCCCCTCGGCCACCATCACTGCATGCTCTGGCTTGACGCTGGCATGGTCTGGAAGACGGCGCAGGACATGCTGGCTACCTCAAATACCTGATCTCGCACGGCACCGATCCCTCGCTGCTTCATTCCGCACAACCGCTTCATGTTCCTATCTTCCCGGTAGTTTGCTCGCATCAGCAGCTGGGACGGACGTGTGACCGATCAACCTCAAACCGTTGAATCCGAAGCGACCCTGGAACTCAAGTCCGGGCAGGTGGCGGAATCGCCGGATGTCATCACCGCGCTTGCCGGAAAAATGGTTTCCACGACGTTGCGGCGGCATCGTGAGTCCAACCGCCGCGGCATCATCGACCCCACCTTCGAGCGCACGCATTTCATCAACCCGCGTTTCCAGGAAAATGCGCTGTTGCTGGCGTTGGCGGGCACGCACGGTGTCGCCGTCCCGGACGGCATGCGCCCCAGCGAATTGCTGACGGTCGCGGTGCGCGTGGTGGATGTCTGGCTGCGTGAGCAGGAACGCAATGGCGCGGTGCACAGCACGTTGGAAGGCGGTTCGGATCCGATGGCGACGGCGTGGGGGTTGTACGCGATCTCACGCACGCTGGCGTTGATCAGCAACCAGATTCCGACCATCATGCGCTCGCGGGCGTTGAAAGGGTTGAAACGCGCCGCGCGCTACCTGCAACGCGCACACAGTCTCCCCGGCCCGGAAACCCGTCCGCTTCGCGCGGCGGCGGTCAAGGCGGCAGCGGAGTACCTCGAATCGGGTTCGTTGCATACAGTCGCCGAACATGTCAAGCGCGACGGTGACCGCCTGCTGCACGAACAACTGCAGCGCACGTTGCTGCCCAACGACGCCGGCGCGTACGCCATCGCACTGGCCTATCTCACCCTGAGCACACCGGACCCGTCAGCGGAAGACCTGGATCTGTGGCGCACGATCATCGAACGCTGCCGCATGTCCACGACTCCGACCGGAATCATGGGCGGCGGGGCGGAGGTGTCGATTGCGTGCCTCCCGTTACTGACCGGATTCGGCCTCGCCGCGAAACACATTCCGGAAGCGGACGTTCAGGTCAAGTTGCTCGAACGGGCGTGGGCGTCGCACTGGTACGACGGCCTGTTGGACACTGAATCGCCGTGGCTGGTGCCGATGGGCTACCTGATGCTCGAGTACCGCATTCAACGGCCCTACAAGCAGCCGGAACCCGGGTTGCTCGCGTTCGAACGGGAACGTCTGCTGGCGGAAAACGGGTCCGGCATCTGGCGCGTAGGCGACTGGTTGATGCGTCTCGGCGCGGGCGGATCGCTGGGCTGGATGCATCACCTGCCAACCGAATCAACCCGTGTCTTCGGGTCGCCGGTGGGCTCGGCGTTGCGTGAAGGACCGTGGATTCTGGAAGGCACGCGCATGCGTCATCCGGCGCTGACCGGACGCTTCCAGGTACTGGAAGAAGAGGCGCTCACCGTCGAGGGCGAATTGCTCTCGACCTCGATTCCGGGTGTCCAGAGCATGCCGCGCACGACCGGTTTCGCCATGTTCCGCCGTCGCTACACGCGCGACGTCATCCGTCTTACCCCACCGCAGCAACTGCACTCGATGCGGTTGAACAACCCGCTGCCCTACCGCCGTGAGATCGAGCTCAAGGACGGCGCGTTGACCATCGAAACCAGCGTTCCGGGACGGGTCACCCATCGCCTGCCGATGATCTGGATCGGTGGACCGTACGGCGAGATGTGGATCGGCAAGAGCAAGGCGCGTGTCGGCAACATGCTGCAGGAACGGCGGGTGCGGGAACTGGCGTTCAAGGGCGGATTATGGCCGGATTGGGTGGTGCGCTTCGACCGGCCGGTGGACATCCTCTACGAACCGGTGAATGTGGCGTTGGCGTCGAGTCCAATGCGGTATCTGAGTGCGGCATGCGGTACGGTCGACATCATGACCGACGACCGTCTCCACATGGCCTGGCGGGTGGGGTGAAAGACGGTACTCGGTAGTTGGTACTCGGTACTCTGTTATCGGGAATCGGTCGGTTATCGGCAGTCGGTAGTCGGTATTCGGTCGGTTACCGGTACATGCCGTTATCCTGATTGTGATGTGTCGAAGACTTGGGGCGGTTGGGGGTGTCATCCTGAACGTGATGTGTAAAAGGCTGGGTGTGGTTGGGGGTGTCATCCTGAACGTGATGTGTCAAAGGCTGGGTGTGGTTGGGGGTGTCATCCTGAACGCAGTGAAGGATCTGGATTCCAGTTTATCCTGCGGTTCCACGACGTGACAGCAGTTCCACTCTTTCCAGCCAGATGCTTCATTCCTCTTCGTTCCATTCAGCATGACACACGCAAACAGTGGTTGAGAGTGGCGATGCCATTCTACCTTTAACCAGTCACCAATAACCACTCGCCAGCCATCGGCAATAGACCACCGACTACCGATTACCGCCAACCGACGCACTACCCAACCACATCTTCCCCTTCATCATCCGCTTCGATCTCGGGGTTTCCAGCCTGGGAGCGGGCTTCTTCGAGACGGTCGCGCAGCAAGTCAACGTCCTGCCGCAGCCGTTCCTTCTCGGACTCGTTGTGTTCGGCTTCTTCGCGCAGTGTCTCCACCTCATCCTTCAGCTCGTCCAGTTCGGAGGTGAGTTTCTTCTTTGCGCGCTTGACCCGGCCGAGTTCGCTCAGGGTTTGCAGCTGCTGGAACACAGCGATCAACAGGAACGCGATCATTCCCAGCGCAAAGGCAACGAACAGGGCGACATACAGCGGAATCGGGCCGGAATGCCAGTTCAACAGCGTGATACCGTCGATCTGTGTCTGATTCTGCAGCGAGAATCCGAGCACAGCGACAATGATAACCACCAGCACGATCCAACGAATGATCCACATAGTCCAGCCTCCACGGGGATTGCGAGCGTCCTCGCCTAATCTAATGGATTAAACAGCCCGGGGCCTCCTTGAGTTCCCGGGCTGAGCCGTGCTTTGAAGTCACTGCACAGTCCCCAAACCATGAGCGAAAACACGCGCGAAAACACGCGCAAAAACATGCGCGAAAACATGCGCGAAAACATGCGGGGACACTTTCTCCGAAAGTGTCCCCGATTCACGACTTCTCACCTGAGTTTCTTGCTCATCACTCACTACTCATCACTCATCACTTCCTAATGCCCCATACCACCCATGCCACCCATTCCCGGCGGCATGCCCTTCGGCATCTGCATCTCGCCTTCCGGCATACCAAAGACGGTGACCACGCCGTCCGGCTGGCTGAACAGGTCGAACGCGGCCTGTTTCACGTCCTCGAGCGTCACGTTGCCGAGCTGATCGTACAGCAGCCACGTCTGGTTCGGCTCGTTGTACATCACCGCATCGGTCCCCAGCGCCATCGCGAGGTTGATCCGGCTGGAGTAGCGGCGCAGCATCGACCCGCGCATGTCATTGCGGGCGATCTCGAGCCGGTCGGCGTCGAAGTCACCGTTGGCGACGGCGGCCAGGTGCTCATACACGGCGGTTCGAGCTTCCTCGAGGTGTTCTTCCGGCAGGGCGACCCGGCTGATCCACGCACCCCAGCCATCCCGCATCAGCAAACTCGAGCCGGCACCGTACGCCCAGCCTTTCTTCTCGCCGAGATCGCGGTAGATGCGGTCGGAGACCATCACGTTCGCCAGCAACGCGGCGGCGTGCTGATCCAGCGGCAACTGCTCAAGCAGGAATCCGGTCGCGAGGTAACCCTGCTGGCCGGTGGCGCGGACGGTATCCACTCCAGGGGACGCCATCGCCGGCTCACTCAGCGGCAGCATCGCAGAGGTGCTCGGCAAGCCACGGAAGGCCGTCTCGCAGACTTCCACGATCTGCGCCGCCGGAGCTGGAGCGATCACGCTCAGCACGAGATTTCCAGTCGCGAACACTTCCTTGCGGAACGCGCGCAGCTCTTTCGCGTCTATGTCGGTCAGCGACGTCGAGTCACCGTAAATCGGGGCACGGCGGACGTTCTCGCCGTACAGCAGGTCGTTGAACCGGGACACCGTTTCCGAACGCACTCCGCCGCCTTCGCGTTCGCTGATGCTCAACTGTTCCTGTGCGGCGGTGGCGATGTCTTCGTCGGTGAAGGACGCATCGCCCAGCCGTTCGGCGAGGAACTCCACCGCTTCCGCCCAGTTTTCCGAGACCACCTGGATGCGCACGAACGAGTATTCCGGCACGGTGCGGTAGTTGTCCATCGGAACGCGCGGATCATCGACGACGTCCATCTCCATCCCGATTTCCGACATCCGCTGGTCGAAAGTTTCGGCGTTTTCTCCGGACAGCAGCAGCCGGTGCAACAAGTCAACCCAACCGCGCTTCTCATCGTCTTCCCACGCCGACCGTCCCGCGATCGCGAGGTGAATGCCGGCGACTGGCGCGCCGTCCAATTCACGCGCGACGACACGCATCCCGTTCGCAAGCTCCTGATCCGTGATCGGACCGATGCTCATGCTGCCGGAGTCGGTTTCTTCTTCGTCGGGGAGGTAGGCCGTCGCCAGCCAGATCGGATTTTCGAACCAGAAGCGGTAGGCGGTGTCCAAGTCCTCGGCGGTCAGGTTGTCGCGTGCCTCTTCGAAGCCATCCCAGAATCCCCACGGCGCGACAGCCAGCTTCGGCACCAGCAGGAACGATCCGTACTGCACCTGTTCGGCGAAGAACAGCTCGCTGCGGCGTTCATCGCGCAACGCCTCCCGGATCTTCGTCATCGTCATCTCACCTGGCGCCAGCGCCCGCACCGCCGCGAGCATCTGGTCGGCCACGACCTGCGGGTCGGTGCCGGGCATCAGGCCGGCGTTGATGTTGAGTACGCTGAAGTCGGGATCGTGATCGATGGACGAATAGACATAGGTAACCAGCGGCATCCCGCCGCCCTGCAGCCGCTCGGTCAGTTCGTCGTCCAGCAGCAACGTTAGCGCCGAATACGCTGGCATGTCCAGCGCATCGTGTCGCGGCGCGTTGATCGTCATCGTGATCGATCCGCTACGGCTTGCACCGTAGCTGACGTGTAGCTGGTTCCGCCGCCAATCGTCCAGCCCGACCGGCCACGCTTCCGGCCGCTCCGGCAGATCCTTCGGAACGAGGCCGCCGTAAATCTCCTCAGCCAGGGCTTCCATCTCGGCGAAGCTGAGGTCACCACGCAGCACCAGTGTCATGTTGTTGACGACGTACCAGTCATCGTGAAACTGCTGCACCGATTCCGCCGGAATTGCGTTGATGCCCTCGATTGTGCCGATGGTCGAAAACCCGTAGCTGGACGGAGCGTACGCGTTGCGCAGGTGAATGTCCTCGGCACGGGTTGACGAGCGTTCCAGTCCCTGCTTGATCTCGTTGATCACACGGCCCTTCTCAATCACCAGCGTGTCCGGATTGATCACCGAATTGAGGATCATGTCGGCCTGGATATCCATCGCATCCAGCGAGTGTTCGACCGGCGTGACGAGGATGAAGTTGGTGTACGTCTTCGAAGTCTGGGCGTTGTAGTACGCGCCCATGCGGTCGAACGAATCGTAGATCTCGTCCTGGCTGCGTGTGGTCGTGCCCCGGAAGATCATATGCTCGAGCAAATGGGTCGCGCCGGCGGTGGCGAGGGTTTCGTTGCCGGACCCAGCGCGTACGATCAGCAGGCTGGAGAGCAGGGGGGTGCTGCCATCGGGCATCATCACCAGGTCGAGACCGTTCGGCAACGTCATGCTGCGTACCGGCTGCTCGGCGAAGCTGGCGGATGTGACAAACAGGATGGCGAGCGCGAGGAGCAGCGTTCGCTTAATCATCGTCGGGCTCCTTGAATCGTGTCAGGTTCATGGATACGGAATCCGGACCCCGGATGGGTGGACTCGGTAACGTTGTATTCGGACTTGAATCGGTCGATCTGATTCTGCGACCCGAGCACCAGCATCCGGTCGTAGTCGTGGATCTTCTCGTTGCCGTCGGGTTGGACGGTCAGCGTGCCGTCATGGTGGAAGATCGCCATGATGCCCAGACCGCCGGTAACCTTGCGGAAATCCAGCTCTTTCAGCGTCTTGCCGTCGAACTTTGAATGCTCCGGCACATCGAGCTGGACCAGCATCAGATCGTCGCCAAACATACGGCTGAAGATGTCGATAAAATCAACAATTCCCGGCTTCACCATCAACGCCGAGATCCGCCGTCCGCTGATCTGGAACGGGAGTTCGACACGATCCGCTCCGGCGCGGCGTAGCTTGGCGCGGCTGTGGGTGTCGATCCCACGCGCGACAATGTGCAGCTCCGGGTTCAACTCCCGGGCGGAGATGGTGACCATCACATTTGCTGCGTCACCGGTCAACGCCGCGATCAGGCCGTACGCCTTGGCGATGTTCGCTTCTTCCAGGATGTCGTCGCTGGACGCATCCCCCTCGATGATCAGGTGACCGTCCTCGCGTGCCTGCGTGGCGTGGCCGGGGTCCATCTCGATGACGCAGAATTCCCGTTTCAGCCGTTTCAACTCGTCCGCGATTTCACGTCCCAGCTTGCCGTATCCGGCGAGGATGATGTGGTTTTTCATGGCTCGGATCTTCCTGTACATCCTCCGGTTGCGGATTCCTTCCACCACTTCGCCGGAGACGAAGTAGCTGGTGATATTGGTGAGAGCGTAGCCGCCGACAGTGATCGAGGCAATGATCAGGCCGATGGTGAGGAAGCGACCGCCCTGAGTCAGGACGCCAACCTCGCCGAAGCCGACGGTGCTGATGGTTATGAAGGTCATGTACAGCGAGTCGGGGAGGGTCCAGCCCTCGATCAGGGAATAGCCGATCGTACCTGCCCCAATCACGACCAGAATGGAGACAAAGCTGAGGGTGATGCGATGTTTGAGGTTCATGCGCGTCTTGGCTTAGACCATGGATTCCGCCCCTGCCGGAAGATAAGGCGGAGAAAGGCGTGGTGGGGCTGGTTTCGCAGGGCTTGGCCCGGCTCGGGACGGGGATCGTGGTAGACGGTGATCGGTAATCGGTGGCCGGTACCCGGTGGTCGGTTCTCGGTGAGTGGTAATCGGTGATCGGAAGGTGATACGTGGTGTAAGGGTGTCATTCTGATTGGAACGAAGTGGAATGAAGAATCTGGCAGGATAAACTGGAAATATTAATTTGATGCGTCATTTTGAATGGAACGAAGTGGAATGAAGAATCTGGCAGGATAAACTGGAAATATTAATCTGATGCGTCATTCTGAACGAAACGAAGAGAAGTGAAGAAGGTCCAGCTTAGATAACGGTCAATTAAGCCCGATCTTCTTCACTTCGTTCAGAATGACGTGCTATTCAAGGGTGAAGGAGCCGGATATCATTCACTTTATACATGATGACGAAAATCGGGGACACTTAACGGAGTAAGTGTCCCCGGTTCTTTTTATTACCACGGACTTAAGTCCGTGATAATAGATTTTACTCACATCTCACGTCCACAGCCTACAGCCTACAGCCTACAGCCTACAGCCTACAGCCTACAGCCTACAGCC
>JAHLLB010000066.1 GCA_020444425.1 bacterium
GTACTTTGTACTTTGTACTTTGTACTTTGTACTTTGTACTTTGTACTTTGTACTTGAGTACTCTTACTCCGGCCGATTCGCGGCCACCCACTCGCGGATGTATTCGATCGGTTCCGGAAGCGGTGTCCCCGGACCAAACAGACGGCCGGTGCCCATCTGCATCAACGTCTCGATGTCCTCATCCGGAATGATGCCGCCGCCGGTGAGCAGAACGTCCTCCAGCCCCTTCTCCTTCATCACCTCCAGCGTGCGCGGGAACTGAGTCATGTGTGCGCCGGAGAGAATGGACAACGCGATCACGTCGGCGTCCTCCTGCAACGCTGCTTCGACGATGCTCTCCGGTGTCTGCCGCAGCCCGAGGTAAATCACCTCGAAACCGGCGTCACGAAACGCCGCCGCCAACACCTTCGCACCACGATCATGCCCGTCCAGACCGGGCTTGGCCAATACAACACGAACCGTGCGATTTCCGGACACCCGGGACTCCCTTGCTTTGCCTGAGATTTTCTCGTACAGAACCCATGAATGTAGCGAAATGCAAGCCTGTACGCCAAGAGAGACGGTTTTCCAAAAACGAGAATCGTTCACGAAGAGCTGCGCCGACCTCACAATCGTCACACATGAGATAAACACGACGTGTCATGGCTGGTAAGCGTGCTCTCGGGATTGTGAAATTGCGCCGGAAGCGGGCTCGATAAATCAGGGATGGCAGCGACAGATGATTGCAGCAGGAATGATTCAGAAAAGCGAGACCAGTCGTTGTCGATGACACGTTTTCTCATCGCATGGATTGGAGTTCCGCCAGCTGGTCAGTTCATCGATGCGGGGTGCAGGACGTCGAAGAGGACACGCTGCAGGTCGTTGACGAGGTAGGGTTTAGCCATCACGCCGCAGAAGCCGTGATCCTTGTGCGCGGCCATGACCGGGTCGTTGGAGTAGCCACTGGAAACGATTGCACGGACGTCCGGGTCGTACTCGCGCAACTTACGGATCGTCTCTTCGCCGCCCATGCCGCCGGGGATGGTGAGGTCCATGATCACGACATCGAACGGCATCCCGCTCTCCTTCGCGTCCTGGTAAGCGAGCAGCGCCTCTTCCCCGTCGCCGACTGCGAGCGCGTCGAACCCGAGGTTGCCGAGCATGACGACGGCGACCTCACGCACGGACTCTTCGTCGTCCATGACGAGCACACGTCCACTGCCGCGCGCGGGGATTTCGCGTTCAACTTCCGTTTTCTCCACCGTCTTGTCCGAGGCTGGCAGGTAGATCGAGAAGGTTGTCCCGATGCCGATTTCGGACTTGACGGTCAACAGGCCGTCGTGCTTCTGAATGATGGAGAATGACGTCGCGAGACCGAGGCCGGACCCCTTGGACTTGGTGGTGAAGAACGGATCGAAAATACGCCCGACCACCTCCTCTGACATGCCCGGTCCGTTATCCTCGACGTCAATCCGGACGTAGCGTCCCGGATCGAGCGGCACAACCATATCTCCGGTGACAACGTCGTTGATCGCCCGGACATTCAGGTTGCCGCCCTCGGGCATCGCCTGGTTGGCGTTGATCACGAGGTTGTTGATCACGCGATTGATCTGGCTTTCGTCAATCTCGGACGGCCAGAGGTCGGCGTCGATCTTGATCTCACCGCGAACGTTCGACCCGCGGAGCGTAAAGTCGACCGATTCCCGAATCAGGTCGGCGAGGTCGGCGGCCTTACGTATCGGCTGGCCACCCTTGGAGAAGGTGAGCAACTGCTGTGTCAATTCACGGGCGCGCAGTGTCGCTTTTTCCGCATCCTCGAGACGCTGGCCGATGAACTCGGGATTGTCCTGCACCATGCGTGCGATGCTGATGTTGCCGAGCACGGCGGAAAGGATGTTGTTGAAGTCGTGCGCAATGCCGCCGGCGAGCACGCCGATGGATTCGAGGCGCTCAATCTTCGCCACTTCCTCTTCCATCTTGCGTTGCTGGGTGACATCGCGGAACACGACGACCGCGCCGATGACTTCGTCCAGCTTGTTGTGCACCGGGGTCGCGTTCCCGACGATCAACACCTGGCCGCCGTCACGCGTGTACAGGATGCATTCGCGTGTCCAGCGTTCATGCACACCGGACTCGATGACGCGATACACCGGGCTGTCGATGACCACGCCGGTTTGTTCTTCGCGCAGCGGGAAGACAATTTCGAAATCCTGGCCGATGGCGAGGTCCGGTGTCCAGCCGGTCATCTTGCTCGCCTGCTCGTTGATCATCGCCACGCGACCGTCGATGTCGGTGGTGATCACCCCTTCCCCGAGCGACGCCAGGGTCACCGCCAGCCGTTCCTTTTCGGCCGCGAGTTCATCGTTGGCCTGCTTGCGGCGGGTGATGTCACGGTAAATCGCATAAATTCCGACGACTTCGTTGTCAATGATGATCGGCGTGCCGAGCATGGAGACGTGGACGAGTGTACCATCCCGGCGCTTGCACTGGGTTTCCTCGATACGGATCATCTCGCCAGTGCGCGTCACATCAAACTGCTGCCGCTGGGGATCGTCCTTGCCTTCCGGTAGAATGAGCATGCCGAGATCCAACCCCTCCGCCTCATCGCTGGAATAGCCGAAGAGCCTTTTGAATTCCGGGTTAGCACGTAGCACACGCAGGTTGGTATCGAGAATGATGATCGCTTCCGGCGCACCTTCGAACAATTTTTCCTGGTAGGCGCGCTGGACTTCCGCTTCCTGTTCGGCCTGGCGACGTTCAGAATTGTCCATTACCACGGCCATGCCGCCGATAATCTGCCGCTCACCGCCGTAGTAGGGTGAAATACTCAGCGAAATCCACAGTTCATCCTCGCGCCTTTGGGGGACGTACGGGCCTTCATAGTAGCCGTTGATCCCGTTCAATGCGCGCTGCATCAGCGTGAGAATATCCTTGCGTGGAATGTTGCTGAGATCATTCCCGATCAACTCCTCGCGGGATCCGGCGCCCATGATCTCGGCATGGCGCTGGTTGCAATCGGTGATGACGAAATCGAAATCGTACAGCAGCACCCCGACCGGCGACTGGTTGAACAGAGCACGATGGCGTTCTTCCGACGCAATCAGCGCGGCCTGTTCACGCTTGTGCTCGATGACGCTCGAAATATGACTGGAGACAAACTCGAGCAACTCAAGGTCGCGTTCGTCGTACGCGAAGTCGTTGTGGTAACTCTGCACAACAACGACACCGCTGACACCGTCTGGACGGCGAAGCTGCACACCGAGCCACGATTTCGGCAGCGGCGGATAGGTCCGGATCGCCTGGCGGGCAGTCAGTTCGACAATCTCCGCTTCGGTCCGCAGCAACGTTGATTTGTTGCGGCGGACGTAGTCCGTCATCGAATTCTTCAGCTTGAAGCGTTGTTCCGGGTCGATCTCTTCTTTTTCGTCGGCGAAGTATGGGAAGTAATACTCCTCCGTCTCCTCATCGTAGAGGCAGACGAAGAAGTTTGATGCCTCGATCAGCTTCGACAGCTGCTTGTGCACGACGGTCATCACGTCGTTAAGGTCGCCCTGAGTCGTGGCAGCCTTGGTGATTTCATAGAGCACCGTCTGCAGGGTTTCCGAACGGCGCTGATCGGTAAGGTCGCGATAAACCCAGTAGGTGCCGACATGCTTACCATCACGGTGAATCGGAACACCCATGATGGACACTTCAACGTTGCTGCCATCCTTGGCCAGGCGTACGGTGTCAAGCTTGATCACCTTCTGGTCGCGGGCCTTGATGACCAGCATTTCGCTTTCGTCGATGAACTCCTTCGGCACGACCAGATTGTTCGGCCTGCCGATGAGCTCCTCGGTGTTATATCCGAAAATGCGTTGGAATTCACGGTTTACCGTGAGCAGCAGGTCATTCGGATCAGTAAACACAATCCCCTGAACGCTCTCACGGATGAAGGTGCGGAAGTTCGCTTCCGAATCCCGCAACGCGCTTTCCGCGCGCAGCCGCTCGATCAACACCGCGATCGGGCCGGAGGCAAACTCGAGCAGATCGAGATCCGATTCCTTAAAGGCGGTGGGATCGTGATAGTGCTGAACCGCGAGGACACCGATGATTCCGTGCGGTGTCTTCAACGGAACCCCGAGGTAAACCGCCGAAGGAGAGCCAATCAGGTGGATTTCACCCATGCGGGTGAGTTGCTCTTCAAGCTCGACGTCCACCAATAAGGAACGGCCGGTACGGCGGATGTAGTCGGTGATCGACCCCTGCAGGCGGGCAGGTTTCGGACTTGGATCCTCTTCGTCCGTGTAGAACGGGAAGTTGTAGATATTCTCCGATTCGTCGTAGAGCGCGACGTAGAAGTTCGTCGTCTCGAGGAAATCGGACAGCCGGTCACGGACCAGGCCGATGAAGGCGTGGATATCATCGGCGACGCTCGCCGCCTCGCTGATGTCCAGCAACAGCGCGCGAATCTTGCGGTTGCGGGCCTCTTCGGTGACATCGACCACAGTCAGCCACAACAGCGAACGGCCGTAGAGGTTGAGATCGAGGGTATACGCCGTCACGTCGCGCAACTCGCCGTCAGCGACGCGTTGCGTGAGTGCATACTTGTCTGTCTTCTCGATTTCCAGCTGGCCGAACATCTCCCGCAGTGCGGTGAAATTCAGCGTGCTGATATCGGAGAGGTTCCGGGTGACAAACTCTTCGTGAGCGTACCCGTAGAAACTGCACGCGGCCTGGTTGGCATCAACAATTGCGCCATTGACCGAGGAGACGAGGAGTTGGATCGCCGGGTGAGAATGGAATGCCTTGAGGAACACTTCTTCGGAGCGATTGCTGCGCGTGGACGCAGAGCCGTTCGCTGGAACATCCTTAAGACGATCCAGGAATGACTTCAGTGATTTGGACAGAAACTGCGACTCCTGCGTAACGCTGTCCATCCCCAGCAATCCCCGCTTCGGTATGGCATCTCAGAGCGAGCAGAGCGGAAACAATCTGCATCGTGTTCCCCTAAGTTCACGACGCAAACTCTCAGTGGATGCCTGGACCCATATTATGCGAAGATTCTAAATCTAATACAAGGGCGAATCTCTAGAAATGCGAAGTTTCGACGTAAGTCCCGTAGACGGACTCCATTGTCTTCACCATCTCACCCATGGTCACATCCGCATGAGCGCAATCGATCAGGTAAGGCATTACGTTTTCACCATCTGCGCACGCTGTATGTAACGCCTTCAGAGTCTCCTCGACCTTGGTATTGTCCCGTCGTTCACGAAGATCTTTCAGACGCTGAATCTGTTCTTGCTGGACGTGCTTGCCGATCTTCAATATAGGAATTTCTATTTTTTCGTTCTTTTTCTGGAAGGCATTGACACCGACGATCAGCCGTTCCTTGCGGTCCAGTTCCTGCTGATGTGTGTACGCAGCGCGTGCGATCTCCTTCTGGAAGAATCCGTTCTCGATTCCGGCGACGACACCGCCCATATCCTCGATTCGCTGGATGTACTCCTGCGCTTCTTTCTCGAGCTTGTCGGTCATCCATTCGACATAATAACTGCCGGCGAGGGGGTCCATCACATTGGCGACGCCGGTCTCATAGGCGAGAATCTGCTGCGTGCGCAGGGCGATGGTGACCGCCTTTTCCGAGGGCAGCGCGAGGGTTTCGTCCATCGAGTTCGTGTGCAGGCTCTGCGTCCCGCCCAAAACACCAGCGAGGGCTTCGGTTGCCGTGCGCACGATGTTGTTTTCCGGCTGTTGGGCGGTCAAGCTGCAGCCCGCGGTCTGGGTGTGGAAACGCAGCAGCCAGGAACGCTCGTTCTTTGCGTTGTAGCGGTTGCGCAGACGGTCGGAATAGATCCGGCGGGCGGCGCGGAACTTGCCAATTTCCTCAAAGAAGTCGATGTGGCTGTTGAAAAAATGGGAAATTCTTGGTGCAAAAGCGTCAATGTCGAGCCCACGCTTCATCGCTTCTTCTGTGTAGCAGAAGCCGTCCATCAACGTGAACGCGAGCTCCTGCGCGGCGGTGGAACCGGCCTCGCGGATGTGATAACCACTGACCGACACTGAATTCCAGAGCGGCATTTCGTTGGTCGCGAACTCGATGGTATCGACGACCAGTTTGACGCTCGGATCCGGCGGGAAAATGAATTCCTTCTGCGCGATGAACTCTTTCAGGATATCGTTCTGCAACGTTCCGGCGAGTTTATCGCGTGAAATACCCTTGCGTTCGGCGGCGGCGATGAAGAAGGCCCAGATGATCGCGGCGGGGCCATTGATCGTCATCGAGGTGGTGACCTTGTCCATCTCGATGCCGTCAAACAGGATGTCCATGTCCTCACGCGAGGACACCGCCACGCCGCAGACACCGACTTCGCCGAGGCTGATCGGTTCATCGGCGTCGTGCCCCATCAACGTGGGCAGGTCGAAGGCGACGGAGAGGCCGGTCTGGCCATTCTCGAGCAGGTACTTGTAGCGTTCGTTGGTTTCACGGGGAGTGCCGAACCCGGCGAACTGGCGCATGGTCCAGAGCTTCCCGCGGTACAGGGTCGGGTGGACGCCGCGGGTAAACGGGTACTCGCCCGGCCAACCGAGTTTTTCCTTCGGATTCCAGCCGGTCTGCTCGAAGTATTCCGGGCCGACGATGTGTGGTACCTCGGCGGAGGAAACCGTCGTGAACGCGATGTTGTCCTTGCGGAACTTGCCACGCGGCTTGTAAACCTGCTCTTCCCACCGCTTGCGGTCGTCGGCAAAGCTGCCACCGTCTGGCGAATATCCGTTATGACCGTTCTGTTTTGCTGTGTTCTTGCTCACGGCGCAACTCCTCGTAGAAATCTGCGATCAGCCGCTGGGACATGGTGTACGGGCTATCCCCCTGCGCGAGCCCGCTCTCGGTCTGCGCTGCCCTGTCCGGTGTCCACAACTTCTTGCTCAGCTCGTCCTCGATCAGACGCCGGGTCTTGGCGACAGTACGCTTGCGGCGGCGTTGCTCGAGACGGCCGGTCTCAACCAGATGCTTACGGTGGCTGGCGATCATCCCGGACAGTTCCGCGATGCCCTCGCCTTTGTTTGCAGCCGTCATCAACACCGGTGCGCGCCACCCATCCTCCATTTCCTTCATGCTGATAATGCTGACGAGCTCACGGTAGGCGTCCTCAGCCCCGTCGCGGTCGGACTTATTCAATACGAATATGTCCGCAATTTCCATCAAGCCGGCTTTCATCGCCTGGATCGAATCGCCGGACTGCGGCACGATCACGACCAGTGTCGTATCGGTCGCGTTCGCGACTTCCAGCTCCGACTGGCCAACGCCGACCGTTTCGACCAGAATCTTCGAGTGGCCGAACGCGTCGAACAAGTCGCATGCCTCATCCACGCCGACTGCGAGGCCGCCGAGATGGCCGCGGGTGGCCATCGAACGGATGAACACGCCCGGATCAAGGCCGATGGTTTCCATGCGAACACGGTCACCGAGCAACGCGCCGCCGGTGAACGGACTGGTCGGATCGAAGGCGATCACCCCAACCTGATCGTCCGTCTTGCGGTAGTTCGTCACGAGCTTATTGACGAGAGTGCTCTTGCCCGCACCGGGAGGGCCGGTGACGCCGATGCGCCAGGCATCGCCAGTGGACGGATATAGTTGATCCAACAAGGTCGTGGTCGTCGGGTGCTGGTTTTCCACCCGGGTCAGCATCCGTGCGAGGGCGGGACGGTGTCCCTGACGAAAAGCCTCCAGCAGGTGTGAATCTTCGTATTTCGGCATGCGATCTTTTTAAATCGGACATCGATGTCCGAATTTATGCTCTTATGCAAACTGTTGTTTAAACGAGTCGAAGTCGTTAAAGACGATGCTGCTTTCGACTTTGATCATCAGGCCTTCATCCTCGAAGCGCTTGATGACGCGGCTGATGGTCTCGCGGCTGGTGCCGGCGATGGAAGCCATGTCTCGTTGAAGCGGAATTCCTTCCAGCACCACCTTGCCGCCACGGACGATGCCGATGTCCTCGGCGAGACGGACCAGCGTTGAACCGACACGTCCACGCGCGTCCTTGAGCGTCAACGCCTTGATCTGGCTGTCGCTGCGGCGCAGTCGTTCGGCCAGCTCCTTCAGCAACGTGATCGCCACCTGCGGGTAGGATTCGAGCAGCGAGAGAAAATCACCACGGTTGAGCACCCACAACTCGACGTCGTCGATTGCGGTCGCGGTCGCGCTGCGCGGGAGGCCGTCGATGATCGACAACTCGCCGAAGAAGTCACCTTCGCTGAAGATCGAGAAGATGGCTTCGTCGCCTTCGTTGGAGACGCCGCTGATTTTGACGCGTCCCTTCTTGATCACGAACATGTTGCGGCCGAGATCATCTTCGAAGATGATCATCTCATCCTTGCTATATTTCTTCAGGACCATCAGGCCGGCGATGCGCTCGAGATCCTTTTCGTCGAGATCGTAGTACAACGGGACGCTGCGCAGCAGTTTCAGCTCGTCCGTCCGATCGAACATCCGCTCCATCTCTCCTCCCCCTCACGGGTGGACTACTGTTCCGAATATCGGTCGATCGCTTCCCGTACCGCCGGAAGCAGGTATTGCTGGTCAAGATCCAGCGACGCTAACGCCGTCGCGACAGTTCGCAGCCGCCGCTCGAGTTTCGCCTGCCGGTTAAGCACAAGGTACCGTTCATTCCGCACGCGGCAAACCCCGCCACGGAAATCGCCGGACTCCTCCTCGACTCGTTCAAAGTACCGCCGGGCGACTTCCAGCAACTGCTCGTACATCTCCTGCCGGCGTGGCCGGGATCCATGACTTCCAGACGCTTCCACGCCTAGTGCTTCCGTTTCTGCACCAGTTCCGCCGCTTCCCGGACGTCCTGCAGCCGGTCACGGGGGCAGACGAGCGTGCCTTCCTCCGTGTGGACCACGACCACATTCTTCATTCCGATTACGGCCAGCGGGAGCTCAGTGCGTGAAACAACATACGAGTTCTGCGTATCGAGGATCACCACCGGACCCTGGCGCACATTGCCCGAGGTGTCCTTGGTGTCCATCTGGTAAACTTCTTCCCAGCTCCCGATATCGCTCCAGCCGAAGCCAGCGGGGACGACATACGCGTTGCGTGTCTTCTCCATCACACCGTAGTCAATCGAGATCGGCTTGATGCTCTGGTACGCCCGGACCACCCGCTCCTTCGGAGCGTCGGTGTCGAGCGCGTCCGAAATCTCCATCAGCGCGGCGTACAGCTCTGGCGTGTGTTCCTCGATTTCCGACAGGATGCGTTGCGCCGACCAGATGAACATGCCAGAATTCCAGAGGAATTCGCCCGTTTCGATGAAACGGATCGCGGTCTCGCGGTTCGGTTTCTCCGCGAAGGTCACGACACGGTGAACACCCGGGCGGAAATCGTCGCGCTCGTACTGGATATAGCCGTAGCCGGTTTCCGGGCGTGTCGGGCGAATGCCAATGGTGACGATGCCGTCCGATTCTTCGACGAACCCGACCGCGGTGCGGAGGGTCGCCTGGAACGCTTCCTTGTCCTCGATGCGATGGTCGGCGGGCAGCACGACCATAATCGCGTCCGGGTCCTTTTTCAGCAGATGCACGGCGGAGAGGCCAATCGCCGGGCCGGTGTTGCGTGCGAACGGTTCTGTGATGAACGAGTTCCGGTCCAGATCAGGAACCTGGCGCGCGAACTCCTCGATCTGCTCCTCGATGGTGACGATGAACTGCTGGTCCGCCGGGATAAAGGGTTCCAGCCGATGAACCGTTTGCTCGATCATCGTGCGTTCGTCGAACAAACGCAGCAGCTGCTTGGGGCGTTCCGGTGTGGAAACCGGCCAGAAGCGTGTGCCCTTTCCGCCGGCCATGATCACCGCATATACCATCGAGTATCTCCAGTTCTGAGCAATCTTTAGGAATTCAGGGGAATATAATTTCCACTCCACCCGTTTCCCAACGCGCGCGGACGTCGATTGTGTCCCGCGACACCACCATCGGATCTGACGGGGCAAACGGCACCGCCGTGCCCGGAAACCACTTGAGGGTCCGGGATACGTCCTGCCAGCCCTCCACCTGCCAACTGCCCGCGGGGACATTCGGCACGATGAAGTCGGAGCTGCCGGGGATACTCAACTTGATCGGCAGATGCTTGCGCATGACGTCGTTGAACGTCAAATGGACGACCGCCTCGTTCGACGGAGCGTTCACATTTCCACTGATAATGCCCAATGAATCAGGGGGCAGCCACGCATAGCGGTAGGTTAACACACTGTCCTGCAGGGTATTGCCCGCCAGGTCGGCGACGCTGGCGCCGAACAGTTCGACGGTGATGCTCCCGCCAGAAGTCGTGTCAGATATGGAAAAGGCGAGGCGGTTCGGGTAGGGACGCGAGATCGCGGGGTACAACGTGTCCGACGACCCTTGCACCAGACGAACGCCGGTGGAATCCGTGTAACGTACCGGCTCGCTGAAGGTGAACCTGATATCGGGCTGGCCGAGGTGCATTCGCGCCCGATCCTCCGGCTCGACGGTGACCAGCGACGGGAACAGCGTGTCCTCCAGCGCGGCGTTCGCGAGATCCACCGCGAGCACGGTGTCCAGGGTGTCAACCGTTCCGAATGATCCGAAGATGCGCAGCCCGGCCGCATCGCCTTCGGGCATGCGGTCCAGACCGAGCTGAACCACGGTCGAATCCCCGGGTTTGAAGCCCTTGCTGAAGACCGGAATGGTGAAATCGTCTTCGTTGATCACCCAGTCTTCCGGGTAGCTGTCGCCTTCTTCCGGAGCGGGAAGTTCAGTTAATGAGTACTCTGCTTCCAGCTTCAAGGGATGGCGATCCAGCCGGAGCAGGAAGTGATCCTTACGGACGGCGGAAACACGCTGCGGCTGCGGGAGCAGGATCGGTTGCGAGGAGCGCAGAATCAGCTCTCGCGGCAGCGTGGTGCTGTCCGGCGCGGCCTGGACATCGTACGGTGGCACCGCCAGTTGATCGAGCCATGGGGTCCACAAGCGGTCGGCGTCGGCGTCCTTGAACGCGAACACCCGCCACTCCCCGACGCGCAGGTTGGACAGGCTCCACGATCCGTCCTTGCCGGTTTGCGTGGTCGCGTCCGGGACATCCACGGAGGGGTCCGGGACCAGGGTGCTGTCGGCGAGGTGATAGCCTGCGATGTGCCAGCCAACCAGCTCGCCGTCCGTGACCAGCAGGCCGCGCAACCAACCGGTGTCCAGCGAATCGCCGGTAGAAAATGCGAGCACGAAGGTATCGTCAAGCTGATTGCGGTTTTCGTCGGATAGCTGCGTCCCGATGGTCAGCGCGTAGGTGCGATCCGGTTTCAGGCCGGGTTCGAATCGGATCTCGACTTCTTTCGTGCCGGACCATTCCGCGCGCACCACTCCCGGCGGCGGCGGAGACAGACCGAACGCCGACCGCAAGGTTGACTGGCTGACCGCTTCGTCGAAGACCAGTTTGATCGTGGTCGAGGTATCCACGTTCGTGCTGCCCTGCGCGGGAACGGTCTCGAGGATCAGCGGCGGAGACTCATCCTTCGGGCCTCCCTCGGGCGGACCGGTTTGCGCGCAGCCATAGATGGCAAGGGCGATCACGAGAATCAGGGCGAGGTTCTTCATCGGCGGGTAAGGTAGCGTGTCCCGTGAACCGGGGCAAAAGCAGGACACGCGCGGCTCACCGTCCCCGGGGCCCGTCCGAACCCGTTTGAAGCGCCTGACCCGGGCCCGCTATATTCGCTGAAGAGTCGGTGCAGATAACGTTTTTACGATCTTGAACTTGCAGTTGCGATTACGACCTGTTCATTTCAACAAGTGCTATAGCTGGTATGGCTGAAAACTGAGCGGCTGTAGCTTCGATGATCGTTTGCCCTCGGGCTTCAGCCCGGGATTAGCAAGAGTCAAATCGACATCGACCTTACGACCTCGGACTTTAGTCCGGGATCAACCTTTGAGTTTCATCTGGAATCGATGAATGCACTTTTCCCGGACTGAAGTCCTGTCTCTTACGCACATTTCATTTTTCGTAGTGTGAGAGCTTGTTTTTTCTTAT
>JAHLLB010000009.1 GCA_020444425.1 bacterium
CATGGTACAATTACTCAGCTCTCACGTCAAGAGCTAATTAGGGATAGGTCCTTAGATAATACAGTTACAGATATTGGTGCGTTCTACTTTGATCAAAGTGGATCAAGCGTTCTGCGACAATTCAGAAAAGAGTATCCGTTGGAGTTCATTTTAATACATGCCTACCCGAATCCATTCAATGCATATACCACGATTACAGTCAACCTGCTGGAATCCGTACCCTTGACGTTGACGGTTTACAACGTTACGGGACAGCTGATAAAGACGCTCTATGAAGGTAACTTGTCTGCCGGCATGCACAGGTTTCCGTTGAATGCCACGATGCTATCTAGCGGCACCTACCTCGTGAACGCCACGGTTCCCGGGAAGATGAACAAGGTTCAAAAGATTACGATGCTCAAGTAGTGATGACTTGAATCGTTCTCAGACAGCATATTCGCGACGGGCAACCATTTGTAGTACGCACTATCCTCGACAATGCCTCGCCGTTCGACAGGCCAGTCGTCAGCAGCAGATGACCCCAGCGAAGCGTCCCACGTATGACTCGCAACTAGCCACTGGCAACGGTGGCTTTTTACTTGTTGTCTTTTCTCGAACGGACTGTTGCGGTGTTGGGCCATCCTTGTTGATACAAATTAGCTTATCAGCCTCAAGGCATAATTATTGCTGGAAATCGCTGAGATAGATCGTTTTGAGACAGGGGGAACAAGATCGATGGATTTCATGAATCAACCGCCGGTCAAGCCGGAAATCAGTCCGGACACGTTGGAGCAGTGGCAAGGGATCGTTGATCTCGCGGCGAAAATCATGAATGTCCCCGCCGCGTTGATCATGAAGGTTCACCCCGAGCAGATCGAGGTCTTTGTCACCAGCGAGTCAGACGGCAATCCGTATGAGCTGAATGAACTCGCCGAACTGAACACCGGTCTGTACTGCGAAACGGTGATGAAATCGGACGACAAATTGCTCGTCCCCAACGCCTTGAACGACCCCGATTGGGATGACAATCCCGATATCAAGCTGGGCATGATCAGTTATCTCGGTTGGCCGTTGCACTGGCCCAGCGGCGACATTTTCGGCACGATCTGTGTTCTCGACAACAAGGAGAACGCCTACTCCGCCGACTATGTGGAGCTGCTTCTCCGGTTGCGCGACTCGGTCGAACTCCAGCTCAAGCAGCAGCAAACCATCGAGCAGCTGCAATCGGCGCAAAAGACCATCGAGGAAATGTCCGAGCTGATTCCGATTTGCAGTTATTGTCATCAGATCCGTGATGATCAGGGGTTCTGGGAAAAGCTGGAAACCTCCTTCTACAAATCCCGAGGGATGAAATTCACCCACAGCATTTGTCCCTCGTGCATGGAAAAAGAGTTCAAGGATCTGTATTAGACCGCCAGTAAGAGTAAAGCAGCCGCCATCCGGCGGCTGTTGAGTTCCTGATTGCAGAGTGAGCTGAGGCTGACTCACCCCTGAATCTCCAACGTCCGGTCCGAATTCGCCACGACCGATCCCTTCTTGATGCAGTTCGCCAGGTGTTCGAACACATTCCCCGGCTTGATCGACTTCTTGTTGTTCTGGTTGATGAAGTAGGTATGGCCCTTGGGCGGATCGTAGTCCTGGTTGACGAAGCCGGCGTCGATGGAGTAGACGTTCTTCGGCACCTTGTCGAGGTCACGCGGGCCTTTGTGTCCCATGCGCAACGAGCTGATGCGGTTACCCTTGTTGACGGTCTTGCTCGCACGAAGCGCGAGGTCGTCGGCGGCGTGATACACAACCAGGTTGCGGCAGATGTCCGGGATGTATTCGCCCGGCTTGCCTTCCTCGAGGGTATCGTGACGGATGTCCGCGGCCATCAGGAAAATGTTGCGGAACAAGAGTGGCGGGTGGCCGAACTGGTCGTGGTCGACCCAGTCCCGGGTTGCCCCACGGAACACCCGGTTCCCCATCGAATGGCAGAGGACGTTGATCCGTTTCAGGCACATGATATCTTTCGCGGCGAGATTGTTGCGCCAGTCGTCAAACTTGCCGAGTGCCCGTGCGAAGGCAAACGCGCTGGCATCCGCCGCACGCTGATCATCAAAGTAGTCCTTGAGGATACCCTTGTCGTCGTCGCACGGCCAGATGATCGGAATCACCTCAACCAGGTTCTTCTGGTAGTCGTTGAAGAACTTCTGCAGGTATTCAACAAGTGGGAAGATGTTCGGTTCGGGCAGGTTGCTGAAGCCGTGTACGAAGAACAACACCTGTTCGGCTTTGGAATTCCGCAGCTGTTCCATGAAGCCGTCCGACTTGATTTCCCGGTACTCGCCCGGCGCCGTGCGTTCACAGTAGTACAGGTGCTGGCAGGCGCTGTTGTCGCTGATGCTGAAGTCGACCTTGCGGTTGAGTCGTGAGCGCACGGATTGCCGCAGCGCCCGGTTGGTGATAAACAACATGTGAGTTCTCCTTGTAAGGGTGGTGGTAGAAAGTTAGACGTGCCGAACAAAAAGAATCCCAAGCCGGGGGATGTTGTACTGATCGGAGAGTCCGGGTGGAATTCGGCCCACAGACGGGTGTTGTCTGCATTACCTTTGCGGGACGACAAAAAAACATGCGATGGTTTACGATCTGTTGGGAGTGAAAATGGTCCTCGAGCATCTCGAGTTGGGTGATTTCAAAGCGGAATACGCCATTCTGACCGGCAACCCGAAGCGGGTGGAGCAGTTGGCGAAGCAGTTTCATGAACCGGTGCTGGTGACTGACCGGCGCGGGCTGGACACGTGGCACGCGAAGTTCGCGGCGGACGATCCGCGCGAGCTGTTCATCGTCGGAACCGGGATCGGCAGCCCGTCACTGGCGATCGTGTTTGAAGAGCTGGCGGTGTCGGGCGTGCATTCGTTCATCCGCGTAGGAACCTGCGGCCCGTTGCAGGACCATGTCGGAGTCGGCGATATCGCCGTGCCGACGGGTGTCGTGCGGGATGAGGGAACGACGCTGGCGTTTATCCGTGAAGGCTATCCGGCGGTCGCGAATCACGAGCTGTTGTACGCGCTGATGCAGGTCAAGGAGAACGTTGACCACCCGATCCATATCGGCGTAACCCATGCCAAGGACAGCTTTTACACGCAGAAGCCGGAGTTTAATCTCGATCAGGATGCGGTGCGCAAGCACTGGAAGAACATGCGCAACGCCGGTGTGCTGGTAACGGAGATGGAAAGCTCGGCGCTGTACGTTCTGGCGTCCCTGCGGCGTTGCCGTGCGATGTCGGTGCTGGTGGTGGCGAGCATGGACCGGAAGAATCCGAAGACGGCGCATGGGCTGGATGTCGCGGCGGGTGTCGCGCGGGATGTGTTCAAGATCGCCGCGCCGTACAAGGTACCCTCGAACTACCACTTCCCGCGAGTGGATGAGTCGCTGCTCGACGACCTCATGGAGGGGAAGTTTTAGGTTGGTAGTCGGTAGTCGAACGTCGAACGCATTGAATACAAAAAAAACCGGGGACACTTACTCTGTAAGTGTCCCCGTCATCTATCCTCAGAACTTCTTTTGTACTCTATACTTCCTTGCTACAACCGACTTCTGTTCAACTTCCAGCTTACTTCATCAGGGTGACCTTCTGGATCGCGTTCAGCTGACCCGGAACCTGTGCCTGAATGAAGTACAAGCCGCTGGCGAGGTTGCTGGCTTCGAAGCTGAAGTTATGCTGGCCGGCGGAGAACTTGCCGTTGGCCAACTGCGCAACCTGCTGACCCATCACGTTGAACACGGACACCGTCAAGTCGCTCGTTTCCGGCAGGGCGATCATGATCGAGGTGCTCGGGTTGAACGGGTTCGGGTAGGCCTTGTTCATCGCGTACGCGGTCGGCAGGGTCGCCGTCACGTTTTCATCCGAAGCAATCACGAATTCAGACGCATCCCAGTTGTCAACGCCGTCTGCGGCAACACCGGTCTTCTCAAACGTGAAGCTATCGGAGACCTGCAGGTTCGGGTTGTTCGGAACGCCCGCGATACCGGTGAACGTGTAGGTACCGGTCGGCGCGTTGCTCGGGATCGACTGGGTCTGGCCCGTCACGGTGATGTCCATGAACGGAGTCAGGTTGAACGGAATGTTCGCCAGCGGGCCGACAACGTTGCTGTTCGGCAGGGTGACGAAGGTCTGGTAACGCAGACCAGCCATCTGGGCCGGAATGGTGCTGACGAGCTGCGCATCGTAGACCACATCGCCGCCGGACGGCGGAATCACGGTGTTGGTCGGAGTCAGGGTCAGGGTTACCGGATCCGGCTCGACGCCGCCACCGGTACCATACAGCGCGAAGTCATCAATGGTCACGCCGGAGTAGCCGTTCACCGAGCTGTCGGTACCATGACGGAAACCAAAGACCACTTCCTGGCCTTCATAACCTGCGAACGGAACCGTAACCATTTCCCATGCACCGTTGGTGCCGGTGAAGCCAGCTTCGCCGCCAAGACCGGAAACGGAATCATCCGGATAATCACCTTCCGGAACCAATACCGTCCAGGTGGTGCCGCCATCAATGGAAATATTGACGTTGTAACCATCCCAGCCGGTTTCGTATTCGAACCAGTGGTAATAGGTCATGAACGCAGCCGGGCTTTCCACCGTGATCGGGGTGGACATCAGCACGACATCCTGGCTGTTGTCGTAGTCGCCATCGAGGACCGTGCCCCAGGCGTAATCGCCGGAGTAGGCACCCGTCGGATCAACCACCGGCATACCGTAGGCCCAGACACTGTCCGCGCTGAACGGTTCACCGTCGGTTTCGAAGTCGGTGAAGAAGGTCTGGGTCGGGGCCATCACCATCTGGAAATCGAAGGTGTTGACGCCAGAAACCAGATCCACACTTTCCGGACCGAAGTTGAAGTAGTCGGTTGCCGTCGCGGTCACATTGACCGTCACCGGGAAGAGGTCGGTGATATTGTAAACGCCGCTTCCGTCTGTCGTGACAGTAACACCACCGGCTGTGACTTCCGCGCCGACAATCGGATTGCCGGTGTCAAAGTCAGTCACAGTACCCGTCAGGCTGGCATCTGCAACCACATCCGAGCTGAACTCGATCGCCAGGCTGTCGTACGGATAATCCGCGATGCTACCATTATACAGGACGGTCAAGCCAGTGCTGGCGTCATCGTTCTGCATACCGATGGTGCAACTGCTGATGTCGATGCCGGTTTCAACCGTCTGGTACTGAATGGTGATCGTACCATCTTCGAACAGAATAATCTGCGCGGTCACGGATTCCTGCAGGGTAGGATCGGGGTTGCCCGCGTATTCATCCCAGTTCAGGAAGCTGAGAACGAGAGCGTTCTGATCGTTGACCATCATCGTCTCGTAGAGCAAGTCGGCATCCGTGGCATCGGCCGGATCGAGGTCATCCCAGAACCAGGCAATCATTGCGCCGTAGCTCGCATAGGGCATTTCGTAGTTGCTGAGGGAAATGTAGCCGTCATAGAACGAAATCGAACCGTTCGACTGAACATAGAAGTCGGTGCGGTCGGTCCCATAGAACGGGAAGGAGAATCCCATCGGATACGGGCCACCATAGTTATCGTCGCTCATGTCGAGAATAACGCTAGTGCCGGTAGCAGTGATGTCGATCCAACCAAAAACCGGACCGTCTGCCTCTTCACTGTCTTTGTAGATGTACCCGAAGTCATCCGGGCCGCCCGTGTTATCAATGCTATTACCACTGCCGTAACCAATCTGGCTGAGGATAGCATCCTGTGCCTTGGTCAACTCAACACCGGCCTGATACGCGTTAATCGCGTCAACCGCATCAGCCTTGTTGATGTTCTCTGCAACGGCAAAGCTGGCAATGCAGAGAGCGAGAACCACCACCAAGAGTTTCTTCATCACTTCTCCCTTTCACTAAGGTAAAATCGCGATTGTTTGACACAACCGCAAACGAATAATCCTGACAAATGTTAAACTATGATTCCCAAAATCACAAAGTCAATTCAACAGCGCGATTTCCCAAAAAGTCTCGAGAGAACATAAATCTCCAGAAATCAGAAGTCGCCGCCGTATAATACGTACAAATACAGGTGTTTGTAGCACCTCCGCTCTCGGAGTTAGCGTGTGCTCCAATCGAGCAACTTAGCCATAGCTAACAAAATCCTGACACGATCAGCGATAAACAGTAGTATTGACGAGTGAAAAACGGCCGTGAGCGACATGCTCACGGCCGTTATTGTCAGACAGAAGTCCGAATTTTTGCTACCATTCGGACGAATCGTCCAGATTACTTCATCAACGTCACTTTTTGCAACGTGTTCAGCTGGCCTGGAACTTCGGCGCGGATGAAGTAGATCCCGCTGGCGAGGCTGCTCGCGTTGAACGTGAAGTTGTGCTCACCGGCGTTGTACGTGCCATTCGCCAAGGTCGCGACCTGCTGGCCCATGACGTTGAACACGGTCACGTTCAGCTCGCTGGCCTGCGGCAGCGCGATGGCGACTGCGGTGCTCGGGTTGAACGGGTTCGGGTACGCGGCGTTCATCGCGAATTCGGTCGGCAGACCGGTCACTTCGCCGATGGTATCTTCAGCGATGATTTCCTCGCCTTCGATACCTTCCCAACCCCAGTTGCCGGTATTGGTACCGGTCGCGAGCTTCTCCATCGGGAAGGAGTCGCTGATGCCGATGAAGTTCGGGTAGTTACCGCCGTTGACGGAGATCGTGTACATGCCCGCCGGAGCCATCGCCGGAACGTTTACGTTGACATTCTGGAAGAACAGCTCGACACCCGGCTGCAGGGTGACCTGAACGGGCGCCAGGTTGACGGAGTTGCTGTTCGGCAGCGTCGCACTGACCCACAGGTTCGCCTGGTACGGGTTGCCCAGGTTGTGGTGCAGGTGGACTTCAAACCAGATGTTGTCTCCGCCCGCCGGGACCGTTACCGGGGCGTTGTACGGGCCAACATACAGGTTCGCGATTTCGGTCGGTTCTGCCAGGCTGAACCACGCCGGCGCGAGGCTGATTTCGAGGTAGCCATCATTGTCGTAGTCCGGCTCGGTGCCGTCGGGGGTAAGGTTACGGTTGTCGAACGGACCACCGACCTGCTCCCACTCAACCGGATCAGCCTGATCGTTGTCGTAATCGATGAGGAACTTGTAATCGAGCTGGTTGCCCGGTTCGAAGTCGTCGAACTGGATTTCCGAGCTGTAGATCATCGATTCGCCGAGGCGTTCAATCTGGGTGTAGCCATCCCAGTTGCCGATTTCAGCGCGGCCACCGCGGATGATGACGGCGTCCACATCCGGATCAAACACGCCAAGCGCTTCCTGCTGGGCCATGTTGACGCGGAAGGTGATTTCGTAGTTGGTCTGCACCGGGCTGTTGTTGTCGAACCAGACGACATCCAGGTCGAGGTCGGCGTCCACGACTTCCACGCTACGGTTGTTGATGTTGTCTTCCCAGCCGGCATTGTTCGGATCGCCACCATACTCGACGACGAACTTGTAGCCGTAGGTGCCGGCGGCGAGATCGAGGGTGACGTCGTAGATCAGATCCTGATCGCCATCGGTCAGGTTGTCGCCAGCGCCCCAGCCATTCATGTCGCCACGGATCCCGACGGCGTCCACGTTCGGATCGAAGTTGCCGAGGTTCTGCCACTCGCTCATGTTCACGTGGAACGTGACTGCCCAGGTTTCGATTCCGGGCTGCTGATCGTCGAACCAGACCGTGTCGAGAATGAGCGGCTCACCCGCGACCTCGACAGAACGGTCGCCGATGGTGCTTTCCCAGACGACATCGTCCGGATCATTGGCAACCCAGATCACGAACTTGTAGCCATAGGTGCCGGCGTCAAGATCAAGGGTTGTGGTGTAGATCATGTCTTCATCCGGATCGACCAGGCCGTCCGCGCCAGCCCAACCGTTCATGTCGCCACGAATGCCAACTCCGTCCACATCCGGATCAAAGTTGCCCAGATCAAACTGGTAGGACATGTTCACGCTGAAGGTAACGTCGGTGGCGGTCGCCAGACCGGCAATAAGAAGAAGGGCCATGACAGCCAATGCAGAACGAGAAAGAATTCTCATGTGTACAACCTCCTCACTACGGGTTATCCGATCGTGACGCCTATCCCCCGCCACGACTCATTGAGCATAGTAAGTTTAGTCTATTTCGGGTCGTCACGGCAAGTGAATCCGTAGTAGCCCAAAAAATGAGAGTTTGGTTAGACCAATCACGGTAGTGTTGAAAAAACAGGAGTTCTGGTACGGTAGAGATACCTTGTGTTTTTCGGTGCTCCCTTGGAGACTGGAGTCAAAACAACTGGGGTTGGTCCTCGAGGTTGGCAAAGAGGTCGAGAGTGAGGCTCAATTGCGGCGCGGACACCTTACTCGCTCGCGATTCAGCAGCGGTCACCATGTCGCGGAACGCGTCCGCCGGGAGACGGTGCAGCGGATAGGTCGCGCTTCTTAGTCGGGTGCATTCCCGGACCACACGCACCGGAATCTTGAGGTCGAGTTCACGCCATTGCACCGGACGCGCGATCGGCCACGCGGCTTCGGTTTGCGTGGCTTCACCGGCGACTTTCCCCCACGCGTACACATGTACCGGTGATTCCTGTGCCGGGGTCCAACCATCCATCGCGATGATGCGGTCACGTTCATGCATCACATGCATGAACTGTTCTGCGGTGGCGCGGAC
This sequence comes from bacterium, assembly GCA_020444425.1. Taxonomy (GTDB): domain Bacteria; phylum Electryoneota; class Electryoneia; order Electryoneales; family Electryoneaceae; genus BMS3BBIN04. Next base: position 8,650 of record JAHLLB010000009.1, read on the forward strand.
CCGTGCGGCGTCCTCCACGCCGGAATAGGCTTTCGCCAGAGCTTTCTTGACCTCGGCAAGGTTGATGGTTTTGGACTTGTTGAAGCTGGCGACGAGTTTCGGCCAGCCGAGGTGCAGCGACATGTGCTGCAGCCAGAACTCGAACGCCAGTCCGTCCCGTTCCTCCATCCCCCACGCCGCCGGGTTCGGCTTGATCAGCCAGAAGCGGCGTTTGGGCAGGGATTTCAGCGAGCGGCGAGTCGCACGTTCCAGTTTCGCCCGGCCACGTTGCAGCATCGACAGGGCGGACCGGGCATCTTTGCGCCGCGGGAAATCGGTAAGCCATTGACGCCACGCGGCGAGATCCGGCTCGCGAATGCCTTCATCGAAACGGCGGTCGAAGCTGTCGGCGAAGTCGGTGACACGCTTGACGTCGTCGGTGGATTGTACGATCGGTGCGTCGTCCCCGTTGAACGCATCCCCGACGACAGCCAGCGCGGCGTCGCGATCCGTCAGCAGCAGGAAAAACGGGAATGGCCGTCCCGCGCTGAGTGATACGACATGCCGTGTTTGTTCCAGTTCGAGCAGCGCGTCGAGGGCGAAGCTGAGGCCTTCGTTTTCGACAGGGTCGGCGGGCAGCAGCAGGTGGAAGGTGAGACGATCCTGGATCAGACGGGCACGTTCGAGCAGCGTGTTCCAGAACAGGGCGTGCTGGCCGGGGGGAAGTGTCATCCGGACCTCCCGTTGGGATGCCTGCACCCGTTCCATCGCCTGCGCCAGCCAATCGCCGTTCAACCTCGCCTCCGCCATGAGAAACGAACGCCCTCAATATACGGCGCAAAGTCGCGTGGACAAACGAACCGGCATTCCAGCCCCGCGTTTCAGTAAAACGCGAGCTGCTTACGCAGTGTCCGGCTCGTGCGCGAGCTGAGAATCTCCGTTGTTTGCAATCCTGTTCTTGGAATGTCTTCATTCCGATACCATGTTTGAAGATCGTGGGACATGCTTACGACTACCTACGCACGGGAGGCCCTGATGAAGAATCTGTTATGGAGTACTTTGTTTTTATTCCTGCCCGTTTTTGCCTCGGCGCAACTCCAACCACCAACCGATCTCAGCTCACTGTATCTCAGTGCCAGCGAAATTCAGCTTGATTGGCAGGCACCTGGTGGAACCGAGGAACCCCTGTTCTACTGGGTATATCGAAATAACATGCATTTGTATATCGTTGAAGCCACTCAGCTGACTGTCACTCTGCCACAGCCAGGCACGTACACGTTCAGTGTAAAGGCGTTTTACAACGGCGGTCTGTCGGCAGCGTCCAATGAAGTCGAAGTCAGCTGGTTCGGTCCCGGGAATTCGTCGCTGCTGGAAAGGTTCGATTCCGGGTTGCCGGACACGTGGACCGCTGTCGCGATGATGTCAACGTTTACCTGGTCCTGGGAAGAACAGCCTCACTCGCAGTCTTTCACCACACCGCACATGAAGGTGCTGAGCAGCATTTTCTTCACGGGATTGCAGCAGATCCTGATCACACCGGAATTCGATTTCACGGACGCGGATGATGTTCAGCTGTCGTTCGATCACTACATGGAACACGGTGCCTGGGGTGACGAATGGGGCTACGTGGAGTATTCGTTGAACGGTAGTCAGTGGAACACACTGATTGAATACCACAATGTGGACCAACCGGTCGAACACGTGGTCATGGATGTCGGTGCCTCGGTTGGCGGACAGTCATCTGTGGAATTCCGCTTTTACTTCGAATCCACGTCCATCTGGAACTATGAGTGGCGGATCGACAATGTGCAGATCTACGCCGATACCGGCCCGGACTCGCCGGTGGTTTTCGATTTGATTCCGGCAATTGTCGACATCCCGGCGGAGGGTGGGATCGTCTACTTCGACGCCCACCTCGAAAACACATTGGGCACGGCGTTTACCGGGGTAAAGTATCAGCCCTTCGTTGAGCTGCCTAACGGCCAGGTGCAGGGACCGTTGGCACAGATCAATCTGGTCATCGCGCCGTTCATGAACAGGTACGTCCAGGCGCTGGCATTAGAAGTTCCGGCGGGTTCTCCGGCAGGCGAGTACGAGTTCATCGGGCGCTTGGGCCGGAACGCCAACCTGTTCCTCGAGGATCGGTTTACGTTCACCAAGGCTGGCCAGGCGGCGACGGCGATCCAGTCGTGGGATGATCTGGAATGGACGGTGAGTGGATCGTTGGCGGGAGATGAAACCGTGGTCGCGGGAAATCCGCTGCCGGTCCAGTCGAGCCTGTCGGCGGCGTATCCGAACCCATTCAACGCGCAATCCCGGCTGACACTTTCGCTCGCTGCGGCGTCCCCTGATGCACGAGTCGTGGTCTACAACGTCACCGGGCAGGAGGTGGCGGTGCTGCAGGATGGTGCGCTGCCAGCGGGCAGGCATGAGTTCACGTTGAACGCGAACAGTTGGGCCAGCGGAGTGTATTTCGTTCGCGCGACGGTGCCTGGGCAGGTGCAGCAGACACAGAAGATTGTGCTGATGCGGTAGCGGCTGACGCCTCGCACGAACCGCTGGTGGAAATCGGTTTCTAAGCCCGACGAGCAAGCTCGTCGGGGCACACGTATCGGCGGGTGGAAAAGTAGACTGACGCGCCCCGTGTCAGAGAACGTGTGGACGCGGACGATCCGGCCATGTGCCACTGACGGTGACATGTGCCCCTGATGGCTCCGCCAGCAGGGATGATCAGAAGGTTCTACGCTGCGTCAGCATGTATGCAGATCATTGGAAAGGCCGTGTCTACATCCAAGTAGACGCGGCCGCTTTTCTCGTGTCCCGGTACGTTCTCATGAACCGTCAACCGGCCGGTCAATTTTTTGGATCACGGAGGGTGAATACGGACGTCATCACCATCACCAGCAGCCCGAGGGTCGCGGTCAGCACGAACGGCGCGGAGGGGAAAGCCTCTTCATAGATAATGCCGGCGATCAGCGGCGCGATGACACGGGCCAGCGTACTCGCCGACTGGAACACACCAAGCGCCAGTCCTTTGCGTTCCGGGAGCACGTTCATGCTGAGCAACGCCGGCAGGCTGGGCATCAGCAGGCCGAAACCGGTTGCGATTCCGAAGGCTGACAGCGCCAGCGTCACCATGTTCACCGGCGCGGCGAGAATCGCCAGGCCAACCCCGAGCGCGCCGAAACCGGTCGACACCAGCGGTCCGTGCCCGAAGCGTTTGACCAGCCGTCCGACCAGCCCTCCCTGCACTATGGCGGCGATCAGCCCCACCGACCCGAGGTACATGCCATACTTGCTGACTTCCCACTTGAAGATGTCGGTCGTGTACAGCGGCAGGATGGTGGTGAACTGGCTCCAGATGAAAATAACGGCGAAGTTGAGCGCGATGACGGTCAGCACCGAGCGCCGCAGCTCACTCATGTGCAGCACCGCGGATTTGCGTTCCGTCTCGCGATGGTGAACACGTTCCGGTTCGCGGACAAAAATGAACGCATACACCGTTGCAGCGAGCGCCACCGCGGCGGCAATAGTGGCGGACAGGTCCGGCATTCGGGCGTACAGCATCGCCCCCACCGGCGGCCCGATCACGAACGCCAGCGCGAAGGACGCGCCCCAGTAGCCCATGCCGGACGTGCGCCGGCGTTCCGAGGTCACATCGGCCACATACGCCTGGCTGAGCAGAACATGCGACGAACCAATCCCGGCTACGGTCCAGATCAGCAAAGTGACCGCGAAACTGCCGGACAGGCCGATGAGGAAGTAGGCGACAGCGGTCAACAGCATCGCGGGCAGGAGCAGAATGCGCCGTCCATAGCGGTCGGACAGCCGTCCGGCTATCGGTGCGAAGAAGAAGTCTACGGCCTGGTTTGCGGCGAGCAGGATTCCGACGAAGGTCGCGTTCGCCCCAAGGTCACGCGCGTACAGGGGCAACAACGGCACCATCATCGCGAAGCCGATCAGGAACAGGAACTCGGCGATGATGATGTGGCGCAGCCGTGCGCGGCCACTCATTTGACCGCTCCCGGCTTTTTGTACGACGCTCTGAGGAAGATGACGGAGGAGATCGCCGCACCGACCGCGATCATCGAGCCCACACCGAACGGCGCGGTCGGGCTGATCAGGTCATACAACGCACCCCCCGCCAGCGGACCGATCATTCGTGCGAGGCTACCCATCGACTGGAACGAGCCCAGCACCTGGCCCTGGTGTCCGTCCGGCGCCTCCTGGCTGGCGAGGCTGGACAGCGAAGGCAGTGTCAGCGCAAACCCGAAAGCGTTGACGACACCACCGGCGTAGAGATACGCCACATTCCCCACCCGGCTGAAAAGGAACAGGCCGAGGGCCATCAGGAACAGGCCAATCCGCACGAGGTTTCGTTCGCCGAAGCGTTCGGACAACCGTCCGATCAATCCCCCCTGGATGATCGCTGAGATTCCTCCGATCATCGCGAGGAACAGGCCGTTGTTCTTTTCGTTCCAGCCGAGCGTATGCACGGTGAACAGCACCAGCATGCTCTGCAGCAATGCCTGCGAGAAAACGGTGATGAACTGGAACGACATCAGCACGCCGAGCACCCGTGTCAACCATTCGCCCGGCTTGATCCTGCGCGGCTGGTAGTCGGTGTGCCGTTTCGGTTCGGGCAGCATGAACAGCGCCCAGATCGCGGTCACCGCCGCCAGTCCGGCCGCGATGAAGGAGGGCATGCCCTCGTGCATCTCGAAAGTCAACGCGGTCAGCGACGGGCCGATGACAAACCCGACGCCGAACGCCGCGCCGAACAGCCCCATCCCCCGGGCGCGTTTCTCCGGCGGCGTAACATCCGCGATGTAGGCTTGCGCGACGGTGATGTCGGCGCCGCCGATCCCGGCGAGGATACGGCTGGCGTACAACAACCAGAGTTCGTCAGCGAGGCCGAAGATGACATAACTGGCACTGGTCAGGAACAGCGCGAAGATGAGCACCGGCCGGCGTCCAATCCGGTCGCTGATGCGTCCTGCGATCGGAGCGAGCAGGAACTGCATCAGGCTGTAGGTCATCACCAGCATGCCGACCTGGAATCCGCCGGCGCCAAAGCGCTCCGCGTAAACCGGCATCAACGGGATGACGATGCCAAACCCGATCAGGGCGATGAAAACGGTGGATAGAATGATCGCCAGCGGCGACTTTTGCATGGGAAGCTCGTTTACTCGTCAATTCGCGGGGGGAATATACTCGGTGCAGACGGCAACAGCCACGTCCTCAGGACGTGGCTGTTGGCAATGAGATCCCGATTGCCGGGTACATTTACAGGACGAGTTCCAGTTCCACCACTTCCTCGCGGGCGAGTACCACGCGCTTCGGCTGGATCGCGCCACCGCGATGGTCATGGGTGAGAATGACGGTCGGTTTCTTCGGATCGAGCGGGCTGTTTGCAATCACAATCCCGCCACAGCCCATGAACTGCGGATTCGAACATTTCTTGATGTTGATGTGCGCACCCATCGGGTACAGCTGCACAATCTTCACCAGCTCACGAACGACGTGTGTGTTCCAATGAACGCCGGAATCCTTCACCAGCTTGGCGAGGGCCTGTTCCGGAGTATGCAATTTGCCACCGGACCGGCCGGAAACGAACGCGTCATACTTGTTCGTGATTGCGACGATCATCGACAAGGGATAAATCGCGTAGCGTGCCGGATCTGCCTCGTGATCCAACGGCGTATCATCACCGCTCAACCCTTCCGGGAAGCCGGAACCGTCGAGGCATTCATGGTGCTGGTGGACAATCGTCTGCTCCGCCCGGTTGTCCGGCCGCGCCTGGCGGATCAGCAGCATCGACAACGTCGGGTGCTCCTCGATCAGGTCGCGGGATAATTCTTCCGAGCCGTTTTGCGTCGCGGCAGTCAGCACCCAGATGCCGGCGTCATGCAGAAGCGCGGCCAACGCGATGGTCTTCAGCTGCTCCTCGGGCAGGTTCAGCGACCGTCCCAGCAGCACGGACAGCACCGCAACGTCCAGCGCGTGATCAATATCTGCGGTCGCCTTGTTCCGCACCGGCAGCGACGAATACAGCCGCACATCCCGCCGCAGCACCTGCTCCAGAATGTCCCCGGCCGCCTGCTCAAACCGGGTGTACGGCAGCAGGTTGTGCAGGTTCATCGACTGCTTCAGCTCGTTGATGATGTTCTCGGGATCGAACTTGCTGAGGGCTTCGTTGGAACGAAGGTCTTCCAGTGCTTGTGCGAACGACTTGGAGTTTGCACTGCGGATGGAGTCGCCGATCAGGTCCTGCGGAGTGACGAAATCGCCGTTTTCCGTTTCCCAGACATATACATAGGTATACCGCCGGCGGTTCAGAAGATCAATCATGTCTCGGTCGAGCCTTGAACCCACTGGCAGCTCGATCTCACGCCGTTCGTTGTAAAGAGAACGGCCCAGGACCTGTCCGGGCTTCAAACTGTCGACTCGGGCGAGTTGCATGTGTGTGATCTTCTGAAGTGCTGAAGGTGAACGTTCTTTTACGCGTTCTTAAGATAATACTCAAAATACCCGAAAGAAACCAAAGATAGTTTTATTGAAATTACGTATGCCTCTGAGAGATTCGCTACTTTTTCGGGATTCAGCGTGACGCGAGTACAAACGTACGTAAAACGAGGCAAAAGCGCGCGTCGATATCGTCAAAAAGTGAAAAAAGCGAGATTCCGGCAGGAGTAAACCAGAGTAACCGTGCTGGACAAACCGCTCATGCGTGAAAGATAGCTCAAGCTCTTTGCTAAAAAAAAACGGATCCGGAAGATTTGCTCCCGGGTCCGTTTACGATCCACATCACGGAGCTACGCTTCCCTGGCTTCCTCGATCGGGGCCATGGTGTGCGAGTCACCGTTCAGGACATAGACGTATTCGATCTCAATCGCCGGTCGCATGACATCCGACACACCGCAATAGCGCGTCCGTGACAAATCAATCGCACGCTCGAGCTTGGCGGCTTCCACCTCGCCGGTGACGGTGAAGATGACGCGAATCTTGCTCCAACGCTTGGGATGCTCTTCGGTCTTAGTTACGCCTTCCACTTCGACCTGGAAGGTGGCGACATCCTGCCGCATCTTGCGGAGGATGCTGATTACGTCCATGCCGGTGCAGCCAGCGAGGCCAACGTACGGCAGCTCAGCCGGGCGGGGTCCGAGGTTTTTCCCGCCACTTTCCTCACGGGCATCCATGCGGACTTCATGATCGCTGCCGGTACGGGCGACAAACTCCATGCCACGAGTCAGTGTGGCCAACGCAATCCTGGACATGACCTCTCCTCTAGATTTCGAACTCCAGTATCGGAGTATTGAGTTTACGAAACACTGGCCTTGCCGTGCCGCAACCCGCTGGGCATGTTGACGCCGGCGAGGCTTGTTTATCGGATGCGGCAAGCGGTCATTTGATCCCGGCCTCTGCGCTCTTCCCCGGGAGACTGCAGATGTAACCGTAAGGTAGTTTCCGACTGAGAAGGGTTGGAACGGGTCGTTTCTGTGCGCTCGGAGGCACGTGGAGACAGGCAAAAAGTGAGTGATGCCCGGTTGCACGATGGACTTCCGCATCCCATATTCCCTGTCTTCAAGAATTACGAGGTTTTCAGACAAGTTCAGGGGTAGTTAACCATGATGTCATCCTTGCGGCGTAACACGGCTGTGGTCCTCTGGATCCTGGTGTTCGCCTTTATCGGCACGATCATTTTCTCCTGGGGTATGGGTGGTTTTTCTGGCCCGATGAAGCCGGGTGTTGTTGGCAAGATTGGCGACCAGGAAGTTACTCGTGATCAGTACGAGCAGACCATCCAGGACCGTTTCGCTCAGGAGCGGCAGCGGTACGAGAACGGCGATATTCCGGAAAGCCGTGCCGAGCAGCTTCGCGGTGAGGCCTGGGATGCGTTGATCAACGAAGTGTTGTTGAATCGTGCGGAACGTGAAGCGGGTATTGTTGTTTCTGACGCTGAAGTTGCGATGACGATCCGTCATTCGCCACCACCGCAGGTCGCGAACAACCCCAACTTCCGTGACAGCACCGGCGCGTTCGACTGGGCGCTGTATAACCAGGTGATCTCCGACCCGAACAACATCGACTTCCTGCTCTCGCTGGAAAACTCGACGCGGCTGCAGCTCGTCCGGCAGAAGATCATGGGCCGGTTGGGTTCGGTGATTCACATCAGCGAAGAAGATCTGAAGCGCGAGTACATCCGCCAGAACGAAACCGCGGAAGCGTCCTACGTGTTGGTTGACCTCCGTAACGTGGATGTTGACTCCAGCCTCGTGACCGACGCTGACCTGCGGCAGGCGTACCAGAAGAACATCGACGAGTACCAGCTTGATGCGCGCCGGACGGCGAAGGCCGCCCGTATTCCGAACGAGCCGACTCGTGAGGATACGGTCACCGCTCAGCGTCTCGCCGAAAGCCTGCTTCGCCGTGCGCAGGATGGTGAATCGTTTGAAACGCTGGCGCAGGAGTACAGCGACGATCCGTCCGCCGAGCAAGGTGGCGATCTTGGCTGGTTCGGCAAGGGCCGGATGGTGCCGATGTTCGAGAAGGCCGCTTTCAACGCCGAGAATGGCGAGATCGTCGGTCCGGTGTTGACGCAGTTTGGCTGGCACGTGATCCAGCGGCTCGACTCCCGCTACAATGAGGAGATCGAGGGTGAGGAAATTCACGCACGCCACATCCTGATCAACATCGTCCAGAGTCCGGAATCGATCGAAAGCCTGCGTAACCTCGCCCAGTCCTTCCAGGAAGAAGCGAGCGAGAACGGTTTCGAGCGGGCGGCTGATCTGTACGAACTGGACATCGACACGCTGGAAATCCGTGACAACGGGATTGTCCCGGGTCTTGGCCGGAATGGTGCTGCGACGGCGTTCATGATGAACCGTCCCCTCGGTGAAATCACGCCTGTGTACGAGTTCAACCGTGCCTGGGTGGTGTTGAAAACAACAGAGGAAATCCCGGCAAGCGTGACTCCGCTGGAGGAAGTGAAAGACCAGTTGTTGCCGGATCTGCTGAAGCCGCATCAGTACGAGCTCGCCAAGCAGGAAGCGGACCGCATGTATGCCAGGCTGCCGGAGTTGGATTGGGATCTGCAGAAGCTGGCCGACAGCGAGGCACTTGTTACGTTCCAGGAATCGCGCCGTCCGTTCAAGGCGAACCAGTTCATCAGCTCGGTTGGCCGTGACCACATGTTCGCGTACGTCGCGTTCAACATGGAAGTTGGCGAAGTGTCGAAACCGTTCAAGGGTGAGAAGGGGTATTACATCATCCATCTCGATTCGTTGACACCGGCGGATATGAGCCAGTTCGAGGCCAGCCGCAATGAGCTGTACTCGCAGGTGGCGCAGAAGATGCAGAACAACCTGTTTACCGAGTGGATCGAGCAGGAACGGGAAGATCTGAAGATCAAGGATTACCGGTACCTGTATTACAGCACGTACTGAGATCCGCGAGGCCTCGGAAATTCAGCTAACATCCAACGCCACAGGCAAATAGCCTGTGGCGTTTTAGTCTCAGGGGTCTCGGGGTGAAAATCGGAAAATGGCGATTTTTCGTTGCATGCCGAATTTGGTCAACCTACCTTGTCCGTGCCGGTTCAGCGCCTCAGAACGGGGTCACCGTGAACAAGGTTCAATGGGGCTTGTCCAGCGAATCGGCCAACATGTGTTCTACCCCCGCCTTGGATGCTGGCCATCCATTGCCCGGACGAACGATGTCCGCAGGATTTGACCCCGGCACAGTGATTCGGATTCTTTTGAATCGACATAGACAGGGTGCACGGTTACGTAACGCGAGGAAGAGATGATGAGAGTACGTGCTAGCAGTCTTTTGGCAGGCCTCCTCGTCGTGGTGCTGTTTGCGAGCATGAGCTTCGCAGCCCCGACGGTGATCAGTAACGAACTGCAACCGGTTCTCGCTGCGGCGGATGAATCGGAGATGGTACGCGTTGTGGTGTTGATGCGTGATCGCCACGACGTTCAGGAATTGTCGAGCATGATGGACGGGCTTCGTGCCGCCGACCGCAAGGCTCTGATGTGGAACGAAGTCAGCCTTCGTGCGGATCGTTCCCAGGAAGACCTGCTTGACAATCTGTACCGTCTGGAACAGCAGGGCATGGCAACCCGGATCCGTTCGCTGAAGCTGGCGAACGCGGTTGATCTGCTTGCGACACCGCGAGTGATCCGCCAGATCGCTCAGCGCGCGGACGTTCGCGCGATCGAGTGGATGAACGACGAGAAGGTCATCCCGGATCCGCCGAACTCGGGTGGCAGCGGCAACGAACTCGATGAAATCTGCTGGGGCGTTGACAATGTCCGCGCGCCGGAAGTCTGGAATGACCTCGGCTACACGGGCGAAGGCATCCTGCTGGCGATCATCGACACCGGTTGCAACTACGAACACATCGACCTCGCCGACCACATGTGGGACGGTGGCGCCGAGTACCCGAACCACGGGTACGACTTCTACAACAACGACAACAACCCGTGGGATGACCACAGCCACGGCACCCACTGCGCCGGTTCGGCCCTGGGTGATGGCACGGGTGCCTCCCAGACGGGTGTTGCTCCGGACGCCACGTTGATGGCGCTGAAGATCTTCAACTCCGGTGGTAGTGGTAACGAGGCGGATTGCTGGGCAGCGCTGGACTTCTGCATTGCGAACGCTGTCCACGTGACCAGCCTTTCGGCCGGTTGGACCAACGCCTCCAACACGATCCGTGAATCGTTCCGCGATCAGTATGATCTCGTGAACGCCGCGGGTATCGTCAACCTCGTCGCTTCGGGTAACGAAGGTTCCTGGGGCACGATCCCGAACCAGGTCCGCACGCCGGGTACCGTCCCGCCGCCGTGGCACAATCCGGACCAGATCGAAGATGGCGGCCTCAGTGGTGTGATCACCGTTGGCGCGACCGACATCAACAACAACATCGCCAGCTTCTCCAGCCGTGGTCCGGTGACCTGGCAGGCGATCAGCCCGTGGTTTGACTATGCGTACAGCCCCGGTGCCGGCCTCTTCAAGCCAGACGTGTCCGCCCCGGGCGTGAACGTCAAGTCCTGCAACTACGTCGACTCCAACAACAACGGCGTCTACGACGACTATGCTGATGGTTGGGATGGTACGTCGATGGCGACTCCGCACGCTGCGGGTGCCGCTGCGCTGCTGCTGTCGATCGACGAAAACTTCACCCCGGCCCAGATTGACGAGATCCTCGAGACCTCGGCTGTCGACTATGGCTCCGCGGGCAAGGACAACAGCTTCGGTGCCGGTCGTATCGACACCTACGAAGCCTGCCTGATGGGTGAAAGCATGGCGACGGATGTTAACATCCGCCTGACGCCGGAATATGACGAACCGTACTACATCCCGGGTAACGGTGGTGTGCTTCGTTTCGCGGCTCGCATTCGCAACAACTACGCGGTGAACACGCCGGGCGTGGTGTGGACCGAAGCGATCCTGCCGAATGGCAACACCTACCCGATTGATACCTACAACGTCGTGTATCAGCCGGGCGTGGATATTGAAGCCCCGAACGCGGCGGTTCAGGTTCCGGGCGGCGCTCCGAGCGGTTACTACACCTTCATCGCGAAGGCCGGTCTCGTGTTCGGCAACCCGATCAGCATGGATGAGTTCGAATTCGTGAAGTTCTCGTTCAACGCGGACGGCGACAGTGAATGGTCGATGACGGGCTTTGAGGTGCAGGACAACGCCGCTGTTGAAGTGACGAATGTCCCGACCGAGTTCGCGCTTGGCGCGGCGTATCCGAACCCGTTCAACCCGACGACGAGCATCAGCCTCTCGCTGCCGCAGTCGGAGCTGGTGACGGTGTCGGTGTTCAACGCTCTCGGCCAGGAAGTTGCCACACTTCAGAACGGTCAGCTGACGGCTGGACAGCACACGTTCACGTTCGACGGCTCCGGTCTCTCGAGCGGTGTGTACTTCATTTCGGCCCAGGCTGGCGCGAACCACGGTCTGCAGAAGGTCGTGTTGATGAAGTAACGTTTTTTGGCAAATAGACTTAGGTCAGAAAACCACGGGGATCCGCCGAACTAGCGACGGATCCCCGTTTTACGTCTTTTTTGTAATGTTACAGAATTACCATTGTGTCCCAAAAGATTACAAAACTTAGGCACGCGTATTGCGCGCGTACACAACGTCTCCTGACGCGACTTCAAGTCTCGTCTGGAAATTGGCCCTAGTGGCCTGCCTTATGAGACACCTCGGGTGTACCCCTTGCGCCTGAGGTGTCTTTTCTATTTACAGCTTAACTGCAGTTATTTCCCAGTGTTCCGCAGATTATGCCGGCTGCGGTGGCACAAAATGGATCACCCGCGCTCCGAACGCCCGGTATTTGGCGATCACTTTATCGTTCATGTTGCCTTCCACTGACGTGAAGCTCTCACCGTAGAATTCGTCTACAAACCCGACATGCGTGTACGTCGGATTGGACTCCGGATCGAAATCCGCCGCGCCTTCGAGGAACAGGCTGCCCGGTGGGATCGTCACGCCCTCGCGTTCGGTCACCAGCAGCTCAACTTCCCGTGCCCACGATCCGATTTCGCTGCAATCCAGCGTGAACGGGAACGATGCAAAGCGATCTCCCTTGGGAATCTTCGAGAACGAATTGTGTGCCTGGGCGATGCAGAAGTAGATGAAACCGGCTGGCCAATAGTGGTCCGGGCCGTCGTAGCCCTGGTTGTACAGCCGCACCCACGGTCCACGTGCTCCCGGCAGTGCTGTCGCTCCAGCGCGCAGATGCTTCTTTGCGTACGCCAGGCCGGTTACCGCGATGGATTCTTTCCCGGGGATTTCTTTCAGGGCATGCTCGAGTGGCTTCAGCAGCATGCGCCAGATTATCTCTTCCAGCACTTCCTTGCCGGTCATGGCGTACAGGGCGCTGCGTGTAGCCTGGGCGAATTTACCGTCCACGGTCAGCTGGAACCCGAGCAGATTCATCATTTCCTGAAACAGCTCGACTCCCTCGCCCGTCATGCCCATGCACAACGGTCCCGGGTAGTCAGGCAGTTCACCGAAAGGGATTCCTCTGCTCATTCCGCCTCCGCAACACTGTTAGGATGGTTTGGTGACTTGCCAGGAGTGAGCAGGCGACGAGCATATAGCACGCTCCGCGCCTTGCTTTCAGGCAAGAATATACGGTTGGCGTGTTTGAAAATGCGTAATCACGGCAATCCTGATTCCCCGGATTGGAGTGCCAGATCCGGCTCCACCTCCCCGCTGGCTTTGATTCCAATCACAAACAAGTCTTCGTGTTTTCGATAGTCGATCAGTGTCATTCTGATACAATCATAATACTTTACCAGTTTGTAACGCATTAACTTGTTTGAAGTTGATTCATCATGAACGATTAAGGCGTGATCAACTAAAGTTTGGCGTGGTTAACTTCTTATCTTTTTGATATTTAGTTTAGATCTCTTATATTGCAGTTGGATCTTTGGGGGGAGACCCGCCAACCTTCCATGTCTCGTTTGCTCAACTTACTAACGCTTTTCTGGGGGAACTCTCATGAGATGCAGGGCCTGCCTTTCGCTCGTGCTGTTTCTGTTGATCCTGCCTGGCATGGCTGTGTATGCCGCGTCCGGCGGTGATCTGAAGGGTACGCACGACTACGAGGAGTTTGAAAAACCGCAAGCCTGCCGGCAGTGTCACCAGGACATCTTCCGCCAGTGGGAGCAGTCAATGATGTCCCAGGCGTACACTCATCACTGGGATGAGGTGGAATACTTCGAGCTGGCGGTCGCGCACACGGAGAACGACCCGAACGTGCCCGCCGAAGTGCACGAAGGCTGCAACGGTTGCCACGCCCCACTGGCGTTCATGGCCGGCGATGTTCCGCCGCCGCGTCCGGGCGAAAGCCGGGCGGATGAATCGGTCAGCTGCGAAGTCTGCCACACGATCACCGGCAAGGCGGAAGGAACGCCGTTCAACTTCAGCTGGACGATTGAACCGGGCAAGGACAAGCGCGCGCAACGGTCGCCGGATGAGGTGACCAAGTCTCCGCATCACAACATGGTGCAGAGCGATTTCCACCGTACAACGGAATTCTGCGGCACCTGCCACAACGAACAGAGCCCGTATGGTGTGATGGTCAAGGCAACGCAGATCGAGTTGCTCGAGGGACCGTATGGCGACGAGGGTGTTCGCTGCCAAGATTGCCACATGACGTACAGCGAAGGCCGTTCGGCGCGTATCGGCAGCAAGCATGACGACGTCGCGCAGCACCTGTTCCACGGCGGCCATGACCCGGGCAAGGTGAACGGTGTCGTCGAACTGCGGATTCACCCGGACATCCGGGAAGTGGTGATCGGTGAGCCGGTGCAGTTTACCCTCGCCCTGTTTAACCAGAAGACCGGCCACAAATTCCCGACCGGGTCGGTGGAAGACCGTCTCCTCTGGGTCGAGGTGGAAGCGGTGGACGCCGACGGCAATGCCTACCACCTGCCGGTCGACAAGAAGGGTTTTGACGGGGAAGAATTCACGATCGCCAGCGACGAATTGGCCTACACGGACATGTCGGTCCCGCTGAATGATCCAGGATTCAAGGGTGTGCGCCGTGACGGGCATGTCCCAGTTGGCGACCGGATTTTCCGCATGCCCTACCTGAACCCGGATGGAGAGATCACGATCATGCAATGGCACACGGCATCGTTCGGTGTGGACTATCGCATGGGACCGCGTGAGACGAAGCTGGAAACGTACACGTTTGATGTGCCGTTCGAAGCCGCACCGGGTGAGATGACAGTCACCGCGACGATGTACTACGCGTTGCTCGTGCCGACCGTGGCGGATCTGCTCGGTGCTCCGGAGGAAGGCGAACCGATGCTGGTGAACACGCACAGCACGACGGTGACGGTGCTGGATTAGGCCTGAGGTGATCGGTTGTGGCTGGCTGAACAAGGTTTGCGATGATCAGCGGATGTTTCAGTTGTTGTCCGTTGCGTCTGTTGCATCTTTTGCTGTCTGTTACTGCGAGTTTCTTTCATTTCGATAGAGGGGGATAATCGATGAAGAAGGCATTGTTGGTGTTGTTGCTGGCCGTATTTGCGTTTGTAATGTTTGCCGAGAGTGCATCCGCGATTCCGGCGTTCGCGCGCAAGTACCGCATGAGCTGTTCGACCTGCCATTACCCGTTCCCGCGACTGAAGGCTTACGGTGACGACTTCGCGGGCAGTGGATTCGTGCTCGAGGACCAGGAATCGCCGCGTTATTATGTCGATACGGGCGATGAGGACCTGAGCCTGGTTCGTGAACTACCGTTCGCGATTCGCCTTGACTCCTGGATGTTCTACGACGAGGGCGCGGAAGCGCTCGATTTCAAGACTCCGTGGACGATCAAGCTGCTGAGCGGTGGAGCCTTGTCGGATCACGTGTCCTACTACTTCTACTTCTACTTCGACGAACGCGGTGAGGTTGCGGGTATCGACGATGCGTTTGTCATGTTTAACGACGTGTTGCCGAACCAGGATCTCGATGTCTACTTCGGTCAGTTCTCAATCTCCGATCCGATGATGAAAGCCGAGCTGCGGCTGACATTTGAGAACTACATGGCGTATCGCATGATGCCGGGCTCTTCGAACATGCGCACCTCGTACGACCGCGGCCTGATGATTACCTACGGCTTCCCCTGGGGCAGCACCGGCATTACCGGTATGGTGGTCAACGGGAACGGGATCGGCGATTTCGACAACGGCTTCGCGGACAACGACGACAAGAAGGTTGTCGCGGGACATCTGTCGCAGGATGTTGGCGACATGCTGAACGTTGGCGGTTTTGCCATGATGGGTTCGGAGACGCTAAACAACAACGCGATTCCAACCGCGATCATAACCGACAACGAGGTCTCCATCTTCGGTGTCAACGGCTCGTTTGAGATGGGACCAATCCAGCTCAACGGACAGTACCTGATGCGCACCGACAGCAACCCGTACATCCTCGCGACCGAGCGGGAAGTGACGATGAACGGTCTCATCGCCGAGGCGATTTACTGGCCGAATGGCGACGACAGCAAGTATTTCCTCGCGGCGCTGTACAACAACGTCACGTTCGACGCCGAGGACAACGCGCCGGCGGCGTTTCAAACGACGTTGGATGGCATGACCTACCAGACGGTGACGGGTCACATCGGTCACATGGCACGGCGGAACATACGTCTTGGGCTGGAAGGCACCTACGACATGGAGCTGGAACAGTTCAAGGCTGGGATTGGCGTCGTGATGGCGTGGTAGGGTTCAGTCCTGAGTCCTGAGTCCTGAGTCCTGAGACTTGAGACTTGAGACTTGAGACTTGAGACTTGAGACTTGAGACAATAAAAAACAGGCCCGTGCTTGCAAGCAAGCACGGGTCTTCATCCTTTGGTCACGTCACTTAACTCTTGCCCGTGTTGGCTCGGACAACGCGGGTCTTCTGCTCTTGCCCGTGTTGGCTCGGACAACGCGGGTGTTCTGTATTTGGCCGTATCGGCAAACTCACGACCAGCAACCGCAGTCCGTGGTCCGCAGCCAGTTGCCTATGGAATCACCACATCCTTCGTTTTCGATTGTGGCAGTTTGCGCAGACAGATGGAGAAGCCGTCGTCCTGCAGGTCGCGGATGATTTCGCAGTCGTTGTCGGAGAGGCTGACCGATTCGGCGATCTGTGTCTTGCCTTCACCTGTTCCGAGGTTGGCGAGGTGAATTTCGCCGGGCACCGCGCCGCCGTCGATCAGGCGTTTCAGATCGATGCAGCTACCGACGATGAGCAGGCACTTGTCCACCTTGCAGCCGCATTCTTTGTAGCGTTCGACAGCTTCGTCGATGGAGAGAATACCGCCCTGCACGCCGGCCATCTGTTCTTCGTAGAGTGACCGTTCGTCCTGGTTGTTGGCGACAACATCATTCGCGAGCCAGACTTCGCTGGCCCACCCTTTCGCCCAGCCGTAGAGGATCTGTCCGTGGAACAGCCGGTCGTCCACTCGCACGACGAGACCGTTCAGATCTTCTGCTGGTTGCGCGCCCATTTAACCTCCACGCAGCGACGGCCATCACGGACCATCTTTTCCGCGAGTTCCTCGAACTCGACGTTTTCCCTGTGCATGACAAACGAGATCAACATGCCGATGTTGACCCCGGTGATAACGGCTTGCCGTTCGCCGATGGCGGCGGACGACCGGATGGTGGGGGAGGTGCCGGGTGTGTCAGTGAAGACGATGTACGGGTCGTCCCCGATCAGGCGGTGGACACTTTCGGTAATCGCTCCGGCTGACAGGCCGAGGGTACTCATGGCGATGAAACGATCCTGGCGTCCCACGAGGTGTTCGACCTCCTGGACGAGGATTTCCCCCAATTTGCCATGGGTTACAACCAACGCGCCGGTGACTGTCACTCGAAATCCCGTATCAGGTAGTTTTTAACCCTGCGGCGGTTCATCTCTTCGTTCATCCGTCGTTGCATTTCCTCGGCGGGGTTCATGCCGTAGACCCGCAGGTGAATCTGCAACGCGATGACTTCCGCGATCATCGATATATTTTTACCCGGGAAGATGGGCAGACGCAAGAGCGGTACCTCGACACCGAGGTAGTGCGTCGACTCGTAATCGAGGCCGATGCGCTCCCACTCGTAGGATTCATCCCACTCTTCAAGGTGAACCTCAACCTCGACACGTTTCTGCACCCGGATCCCGCGCACGCCGAACATGCGCTTGACGTCAATCAAGCCGACGCCGCGAACTTCCATGATGTGGCGGCTGATCTCCGGCGCTGTGCCGATGAGCACGCCTTCCGCCTTCTTGTCGATGCGCACCCGGTCATCGGCGACGAGCCGGTGGCCACGTTCGACCAGGTCCAGCGCGATTTCGGACTTGCCGATACCGGAACGTCCGGTGAACAGCATCCCGGTGCCATAGACATCGACCAGTGATCCGTGCACGCTGATTGTCGGCGCGAACTGATCGTCCAGGTAGTCGCTCAACAAGTGGTTGAGGTCGGTGGTGGACAGGTTGGTGCCCATCACCGGAACGTTGTGTTCGCTTGCCTGAACCAGCAGTTCCACCGGCGGCTGGTTGCCGTTGGTGATGATCAGGCACGGCATGTCGAACTTCATCACCTTCTTGATGGAGTTCAGCCGTGCGTCATCGTCCAGCCCTCGCAGGTAAAAGATCTCGGTGTTGCCAAGAATCTGGATTCGCTCGT
This sequence comes from bacterium, assembly GCA_020444425.1. Classification (GTDB taxonomy): domain Bacteria; phylum Electryoneota; class Electryoneia; order Electryoneales; family Electryoneaceae; genus BMS3BBIN04. The sequence continues at coordinate 26,813 of JAHLLB010000009.1, forward strand.
ACGAGAACAGTTCGATGTAGCCGGCCAGAGCCAGACCCGGCCGGTGGACATGCTTGACAGCGATCTGCCGCTTCATGCCCTCCGACCCGGCCAGCAGGGTAAAGCCAAGGCGCTCCTCGTTGTCCTCGAACAGCTGCTTCACTTCAATGAAATCGAGGACCCGTCCCGCCTTCGGATTTTCTTTTTCGCCTGGTTCGTTCATCAGCTTTCGCGCAACTTTTCCTTGTGGCGTTTCAATTGCTCGACGAGTTTATCGACAGCACTTTCGATGGAGGTTTCGAACTTGTCGGACATCGTCGATGCGAACAACGTCTCGCGCGGCAGTGTAAGTTTGATCCTGGCTTCCTTCTGATGGAGCTGGCCTTCCAGAATCACATCCGCATCCATCAGCCGGTCATAATAACGCTCCAACCGCTCGAGCTCCTTCTCGATGTACTCCTTCAGCTGATCGCGGACGTTAATGCCATCTCCCTGAATGATCACCTGCATGTGTCCTCCTTGATGCAGCGGGTTGGTTATCTGTGACGTGTCCCGTCCTCACTCGCAGCCGCACGTGGATGGCGTGCGTAGACCTGTTTCAGATGGTCGCGGGTGACGCGGGTGTAGACTTGAGTTGTGGACAGGCTCGAGTGCCCCAGCAGTTCCTTGATCGACATCAGGTCCGCCCCATTTTCGAGCATGTGTGTCGCGAACGCATGCCGCAGCGCGTGTGGATGTGCACCGCGGCTCAACCCTGCGGCAGCCAGGCGTCTGTTGACAATCGTATACGCCTCTCGCTGGTTCAACCGTTTCCCCCGCTTGCCGAGAAACAGCGCCTGTCCGGACTGGTCGGTACGGTATTCATCGCGCACGACCAGCCACTTCTTGAGGGCGTCTCTCTCTTTCACGCCGATCGGGACAGTTCGTTGCTTGCTCCCCTTGCCGGTGACTCGCAGCCAGCCCTGCTTCAGGTCGACGGCGCGCAAATTGAGCCCGACCGCTTCGCTGACACGCAGGCCGCTGCCATAAAGAACTTCCAGCAGGGCGTCGTTGCGTGTGCGCTCGGTCTCGTTTTCACCGGCGGAAACGGAGTCCGAGAGCGCGGTGCCGATGTCGGCGACGGTTGGAACATCAGGCAATTTCTTATCCACTCGGGGGCTGTCAATGGATTCGGCGGGGGAATCCGCGAGCACTCCCTCCTCCACCAGCCAGCGGAAGAAGGTTCTCAATGAAGACAGGGTGCGGGCTTTGGTCTTGCGCGCGACAGGTTGGGTGCGGTTGAAGTTATCTGTCTTGACCAGGGTGCCGAGGTAGCGGCGGACATGCCGCATGGTGATGAAGTCGGGCCTGACATCACCGCCGGACTGGCGTTCAATGTGGTCGATGAATTTGCGGACGTCTGAACCGTATGCACGGATTGTGTGCGGAGATACATTCTCCACAGCGCTGAGGTGGGACAGCCATTTGTCAAGGAGTTCGTTCACTGGCTTCCTGAAAAGGTGGCTACCCTGAAGGTAACACCGTGAACCCTCACCTTCCGAGGAACAGTCCGACGATAATTAAGAAAAGAGCAAGACTACCCAGCACCGCGACTCCGACACCTCCCCACGGCACAATCATCGGGATCATCATCCAGACCAGCAGTAGTGCCGCTACCCGCATCAACAGCGGATGACCACTGACCACTTTTCCGTGGTAGGCACCGAAACTGAGTTTGCCGACTGGAAAACCACCATAGATCAGCATGATCGCGGCGGCTGGAATCGACAGCAGGTAGAGTATCATCATAGCAGGTCCTTTTTCTGATCGTACCTGCAACATACGCAGGGACCTGACCAATCACCCCATGGAAATGCAATTTATTTCTTGCGTACCCGGCCTGGTGCGACCTGTGGATTGTTTCCGTATCAGCGGACGCTGGCAGGGATGTGGACAGTGAGGGCAACGAACCGGCAGGAGATCTGGCGAGCGATTTACTGTCCGAGGAGCAAACCAATCACGATGCAGAGCAGCGCCGATACTGCCTGGCGCTTGCGGCGTGCAGATCCCAACCGCGCTATGGTTCAAACGAAAGGGGCGATGTGATTCGCCCCTTTTGCGGATAGCTATTTCTTTTTTGCCGATGTGCGCTTGGTGCCGGTGCTCTTCTTTGCTGTTGTCTTCTTCTTGCCACCGGCGGCACGTTTCGTCTTCGGCTTCTCTGCTTCAGGCGGAGCGTCCGGGTTCGGCTCCTTGTGCTTGCACTCCGGGCAAACAAAGTTCGCGCCCTTCTTCGTCATGATCGGGTAACCGCAGCTGGGGCATTTCTTCTCCAGCGGTTCATCCCAGAACGCAACGTCGCACTTCTTTTCCTTCCAGTTGGTGCAGGAATAGAAGAGCTTTCCGCGACGGGTGCGTTTGGCGACAATCGTGCCGCCGCAGCCTTCCCGTGGACACGGAATGCTGACATCGGGCAGGTTCGGCTGCTTGCCTTCCTCGCCGGGGATGGGTTCCGTGTGCTTGCACTTCGGGTAGCGGTTGCAGCCGATGAACTTGCCGTTCCGGCCCATGCGATAGACGAGATCGCCTTCCTCACAGGTCGGGCATTTGCGTCCAACCAGCTCCGGTTCGGTTTTCGCCTCGCCAGTCGCCGCGTTCTGCTTTTCGATATACTTGCAGTCCGGGAAACGGTTGCAGGAAATGAATTTGCCGAATCGTCCCCAACGCTCGACCAGTTCCCCTTCCTCGCACTGCGGGCAGGTCCGGCCGGTGGAGGTCATGGTCGACTTCTTGATTTCCGCCTTGTTCTGCTTGAAGTGCTCAATGGATTCGCTGAATGGTTCCCAGAACCTGCGCACGGTTTCCGTCCACACGTCCCCCTCTTCCACCTTGTCCAGCGCCGTTTCCATCTCGGCGGTAAACTTGGTGTTGAAAACGTGTTCGAATTCCCGCACCAGCACGCCGTTCACCGTGCGGCCCAGGTCGGTGGGCTGGAGCCGGCGCTTATCGTCGCGGTCAACGTACTTGCGGTCGGTGATCGTGCTGATGATCTGGGCGTACGTGGACGGGCGCCCGATCCCGAGCTCATCCAGCATCTTCACCAGTGTCGCTTCCGAATAGCGCGGTGGCGGCTGGGTGAATTTCTGCTCGGTTTCGATGTCATTGATTTCGGCGGGCGTTCCCGGTGCCGGGTCGGCCTTCGCCTTGCCGGCTTTCGCAGTCGCGCCTTCCATGTGCGTTTCGCGGAACAGCGCTTCCGGCAGATCCTCGCTGACCTCTTCGTCGGTTTTGCTGGCGGGCATGTCATCCGCAGCGACTTCCCCCCACAGCTTGCGGAAGCCGGGGAAGATCAGACGGCGGCCGACAGCGCGCAACAGGTAGCCGGCGTCTTCCTTCTCCACCTCACCGCGAAGCTTGCTCTGCAGGGCGGCATCGTCCGCATCCAGCTTCGGATCCTTCTCCCGCATCTTGCTGATGCGCTTGTTGATCGCGGACGTAACCAGGTCCGCGCTCAAATCGGCCGGTGTGCCGACACCAATGTCGACGGTGATCCCGTCGAACAACGCGTCCGCCATCTGCGTCGCGACAAACCGGTTCCAGATCAGTTCGTAGAGGCGGAACTCGTCCTTCTTGAGGTATTTCTTCACCGCAGCCGGCGTGCGTTTGACATCCGTCGGACGGATCGCTTCGTGCGCGTCCTGCGTTTTCTTGCCCTTGCTGGAAAACTGCCGCGCCTTCGGGCTGAGGTAGCTGTCGCCGTACTGATCCTGGATGAAACCACGCGCCGAGTTGACCGCTTCCGGGCTCATGCGTGTACTGTCCGTACGCATGTAGGTGATCAGACCGACGGTATCGTCGCCGAGCTCGATCCCTTCGTACAGGCTCTGCGCGACCCGCATCGTGCGCTTGCCGCCCATGCTGAGGCGGTGGGACGCTTCCTGCTGCAACGTGGAGGTGGTAAACGGTGCCCGGGGTTTCTGGCTGTTGATCCGGCGGCGGATTTCCAGCAATCGTGCTGGCAGGTTTTCCAGATTATCGCGTACCTGATCCGCGAGCGCTTCGGAGCCGATTTCGACGTCCTCGCCACCCAGCTTGACCAGCTTGGTGCGGAACGCGGCCAGATTCTCCAGCTCGGCCATCGCGTGGAAGGTCCAATACTCTTCCGCGACGAAGGCTTCGATTTCCTCTTCACGTTCAACGACGAGCCGCAGTGCGACCGACTGTACACGTCCCGCCGACAACCCGCGCGCGATGACGCTCCACAGTTCCTTGCTGACGAGATAGCCGACGAGCCGGTCCAGCACGCGTCTTGCCTGCTGTGCGTCCACACGGTTCTGATCGATATCGCCGGGATGCTCGACCGCTTCGAGCACGGCTTTCTTGGTGATCTCGTTAAAGGTGACGCGCCGGATGTCGCCGTTCCGGTTCCCGAGCAGGTGAGCGATATGCCACGCGATGGCCTCGCCCTCACGGTCAGGGTCCGTTGCGAGCAGCACCAGCTTCGCCTTGGCTGCGGCCTTCCGCAGCTGCTCGACGGTCTTCTTCTTCTCCGGTATGATCTCGTAGTCGGGTTGGAAGTTGTTGTCGATGTCAACGGCGAGGGATTTGTTTGGCAGATCCCGGATGTGTCCGACGGACGCCTGGATGGCGTAATCGTTACCGAGATAACGCGACAGTGTTCTCGCCTTGGCGGGCGACTCTACGATGAGGAGTTTGGAAGCCATGCCAACCTTTGCTGATGGAAATCGTCAATGAGCCCTGAACGTTTTGTGCCCCTGATGGCTACGCCAGCAGGGATCATCCGCGCTTGCGAGCAAACACGGGCCTGTTTGTGCCAACGTGATCTGGTCCGCGTCTGCAAGTCTTTTGACACGGGCACATCACAGGCAGATCGAGCGTAACGGGTCAACGAACAGAAAACCGATCCCTGGAGGACCGGCTGAGAAAATAGTCACGGAATTGGCAAATGCCAGCCTTGATCTCGTCTCGGATCAATCTGGAGACGATACACCGCGAGACAGGGTGTCGAGTTCCCGTGCGCAGGGACAGTCCTCGTTGCCCTGCATGGCAATAATCATGTCCCACTGCTTGTCGAGCACATCCGACGACACCGGAAGCTCGCCGTCATTCTCCGCACGGAGATGCCGCTCCCACACGTGCCGACACAGCGGCATCGGGTGCTTGTCCTCCGGCCAGAGGCAGGTCTTCCAGCTGAATTCGCGCATCATTCGGTCTCGTTTTCGTCCACCCAGGTGCTCGGCGCTCGTCCATAGCGGCGGGCGAAGTTGCCCATGTGTTCCGCCAACCCGGAGTTCAGGTGCTCATGGTTGACTCGCCAGCTCCAGTTGCCGGCGGCCTGGCCCGGTGTGTTCATCCGGCCTTCGGTGCCGAGCCCGAGCCAGTCCTGCATCGGTACGATCGCGCTGACACCCGGAGACGCGAACGCCAACCGGATCAACTCCTGCTCAATCGCGCCGGGATCGTGCCCGATGTACTCCTTCATATAGGAGAGATCGTCCGGCGTCGATTCCTGTTCCAACCAGCCGCGCGTTGTGTTGTTGTCATGCGTGCCGGTGTAGACCACGGAGTCGGTCGTGTGGTTATGCGGCAGAAAGACGTTGCCCGGCCCACTGTCCCACGCGAACTGCAGCACGCGCATCCCCGGGAAACCGAACGCCTTGCGCAGGTCTTCCACCTGCTTTGTGATCACGCCGAGGTTTTCCGCGACAACGTTAACCTCGCCCATCCGGTCCCGCAACGCACGGAACAACTCGTGCCCCGGCGCGGGAACCCACTCGCCATTGACCGCTGTCTCCTCATCCGCTGGAATCGACCAGCAGGCGTCAAAGCCACGGAAATGGTCGATGCGGACGATATCCACCAGCTCGAAGGTGGCGCGCAGCCTTGCCTCCCACCAACTAAACCCCTGCGCACGGTGCGCGTCCCATTTATACAGCGGGTTACCCCACCGTTGGCCGGTGGAGCTGAAATAATCCGGTGGAACTCCGGCGATGACGGTTGGATTGCCCTTTTCGTCGAAATGGAACAGATCACGGTTGGCCCAGGCATCCACGCTGTCATACGCAACGAAGATCGGCAGGTCGCCGAGGATTTTGATGCCTTTGCTGTTGGCGTGTTCGCGAACTTTCCACCACTGGGTGAATGTCTTGAATTGCAGCCAGCGCTGGAACTCGATGCGATCATGCAGCTCGGTGGTGATCCGTTTGAGCGCTTCCGGATCGCGGTCGCGCAGTTCGGCCGGCCAGTTGTTCCACGGCTGCCCGTCATGGAACGCCTTCAGTGCCATGAACAACGCGTAGTCGTCCAGCCAGCCCTGGAACCGTTGCTTGAACTGGTCGAACTCGGCCCGCTGCTCAATATTGGCGTCCCGGCTGAACGCCTGGAACGCGAGATACAGCAGCTCGTTCTTCTTTGGGATCACCGCGCCGTAGTCGACAAACTCGCGTGGCAACTGGTGCAACGGCTCCAGATCGGAGGGAGTGAGTAACCCTTCGTCCCTCAGCCGGTCCAATGAGAGTAGGAGTGGATTCGCGGCGAACGCGGAGAAGCACTGGTACGGGCTGTCGCCATACCCGGTCGGGCCGAGCGGCATCACCTGCCAGATGGTCTGTTCGCCCTCAGCGAGCCAGTCGACGAAACGATGGGCCTCGTCACCGAATTCGCCAATGCCGTTCGCGCCCGGAAGCGAGGTTGGGTGCAGCAGAACGCCTGCCCGGCGTGTATTGTCTATCATCGGTTTTCCTGTTTGGATGAAACATGCACGCGGAAGGTAGAGTGCACGGTGCGGAACGAACAAGCAACATGTTTTGTTCCCACCCCGCCGCGAGGGACGGATTGAACCGGGCTCGGTCCTGCGCGACATGAATCAACGACCTAACTTTAGACACAACGCATACCGTGGGGGATTCACGTGCCCCCCGCATTCCACATGGAGGCTGGGAACGATGAAACGGTTTTCTTTGGTGTTGGCTGCTTTCCTGCTGATCTCACTGCCCTTTGCCGCAAGCGCGCAATTGTATGGCCCCACATCCCGGGACACGGACTGGTCGCTGGAGGCGTCCGTCTTCGCCAATATGACCGACTTCGATCTGGAACAGGTGAATGGTCACATTACAGATGGATCTGCCTACTATTTGTCTCAGCCCCTGTATTTTGACCGCTATGATGTCAATGAATTTGAAAGCCGGTTCACCTATGACATTCGCCTCGGTTTCAATTTCCGCGGCCTCTGCTTCGGCGCGGGCTACAATCCGATCGGCGAAGAATCCGGTGGCTATACCCTGTTGAATGCCTCGGCGCAGGATGTGCCATACGACTTCACGTTCGACGGTCGTGAGTTTTATGCCTACGCCGGCTACATGTACGAGTTCAACAACTGGCTGTCCGCGGGTCCGATGGTAGCGCTTGGACACGGCACGATCAGCGGCACGCTGGTCGACGCTGACATTGGTGCGGATGGTGACGAACTGACCGGCACCTACATGCCCTTCCGCGCGGAACTCCGTGGACGTGTCAAGCTGACGCGATACGTCGCACTCGACCTCGGTGTCGGAATGCGTACTGGAACAGTCACCGATCTTGAGGTCGATCTGGGAGTGGATGGTGTCACCGGTTTGCCTGAGGGCACGAACCCTGTCCAGGACTATCAGGATACATTGATGGAACTGGATATGTCCGGGATGTATTACGGTGGGGGGATCACGTTGCTGAACCCCTTCGGCGACGATTGATTGTCAGAACAAACCATCGGTGTTCTTGGAGTTTCGCTGTCGAAACCATGCACCCTGACCCGAGTTAGCTTTTCGTTGGATTGGTCAAAAATTGAGCAACAGTTTCTCGCGAGTCCGACTCCGATCGAGATTCGGTCTCCAGGAGGGCTCTTTCAGCCGAACGTGAAAACGTTCGGCTTTTTCGTGCTCGATAATCACATTTCAGTATAATTAGTATAATTACGCGCCCACTTACCCAAATACCCTAAAAACAGTAGCGTACTCCCGGAGAGCTCTAATTATTTTTATCAGCATTATCACTATTGCGTTCCTCATTCCGTCGTGCTATGATGATATCAGAACGCGAAAGGGATCAGGAGCGCACAGATGTCGTGGATGAAAACACAGCGGCAGCTTGGAATTTTTCGGAATATGCTGATTTACGCCGGGATGCGTGAACTTCCGAACCCCCTCCCCTTTCCCTTTCTCGATCCGATTGATGAATTCTGGACCACGAAGCTCGTCGAACGGTTTACCGCAATGGACGCGGGAATTTTGCAGGAACGGATTCTTGCGGCCACGCAGAAGATCGCTGAGGAGACAGCATGGATGTACAACGCGGAATTGGCATCGTTGACGTTAGACGTGAATGAGGCCACAACCCTGGATCAACTCTATGGGGACTGGTTTGTTGAGATGATGCATCCCAGGCCCATAGCGGTTTAAGAAGTAGCAGTCACATGAATCTTGCGGTTGGCAGCAACCGCAGGTCGGGAGGTGAAAGATGAAGTCGGCAAAAGTAGTCGTTTGGATTGCGATCGTTGTGCTGAGCCTGGTAAGCCTGGCGCACGCGGACAATGGGCAGATCTTTTCGAAGGAAGAAGTCTGGCAGATCGTGCCCGCGATGGAAGAGGGATTCTACAAGATCCAGATTATCCTCAAGCGGGGATTGTACCTGGATTTGAGCCGGATCCCGGAAATTGAGCTGGACGACAACTGGAAGTTGCGTGATGGTTGGGGCCATAAACTGACCATTCGCGAGATTACGCCGAAGGCGACAACCTCCGGCATTTCGCAGATCATCATCACGCTGAAGAAAGACCCGCTCAGCTCTGTCACGTTGGATTTCAAGAACAATCGTCTCGGTGTTGCCCGCCGTTTGAATACGATTGCGAGCGACGGTGGCCGGATCGCGTACACCGACCACGACGCATTCTACACGCAGGCGTATCCGACGACTGTTCAGGTGGAGCGTGTGCTGGATCAGGCAGCAATGGTGTCGCTGTCTTACGATCTGCAGGCGGTGGTGATCGGGTACAACGCGCTGCGCACGTCTGAGTTCAAGCCCCTCGCCTGGCGCTACCAGTTGAACCTGGGTTCGGAAGGTACGTTTGGCAGCTTGTCGCGTGTCCGCAACGGCACCGAGTCCTTCCTCAAGGCGCAAGCGACTCGTTTCCACATGACGACCTTCAACCGCACGCTGCAGGTTGAAACTTATGTCGGCTACCTGTTCGAGACGGCGCTGGATCAGCGCACGGAACAGATGCTGCAGGTGCGGAACAAGACCTTGGGCGCGGGGTTCGAAGTTGAGATTCCGTACACGAACTTCCTTGCAAAGCTCGAGCTGGACAAGCAGATGACGCGTGACGTCGCGCCGATGCGTTTCCGTTACGATCACTACTGGTCGGGCAAGGACCACCAGGGATGGAGCACCCCGTCCCGGAATATCATTGAGTTGGACTGGGAGCTGCCGTTCTCGCGCTTCCTGATCCTCGACTTGGGCTATCAGTACAATACGTTCGCGATGCCACTGCCGATTTTCGTGCAGGGTGATGGCGGGGCGATCAGCCGGGAACGGATCCCGGATGCGTCCTACTACCATGTGCGTGTCGCGCAGGAACTGGCATTCCTCCTGGATGCCATCGGCGACATTCCGTTGCTGGACATCAAGGACTCGGCGTTCATCGCAAACAACTTCTTCTATTTCGAATATGCATCCGGTCGTCAAGCCCCGGCATTTGAGAACCGGATCGAACGTAAGGTCGGAATTAGCGTTAGCTTCTAGATTCCAGCCGGTATCTGAAGTAACCTCCCAGCCCGCGCTGCCGTCCCTGCTGATGCAGGGTACGGGTGGCGTGGGCTTTTCGCTCTCCTCCAACCCTGCGGTCGGACGCTCGTGGCTCAGTCCGCCCATATTAATGAGGCTGAATCCTCCCCGGGAGATGCGGCTCCCCATTTGATTTTGCTACTATGCAGATTGACAGGGAATTTGAACCGGATATTCCGCAATGCCAATCCTGCAGCTGATGCGGCCCAGCCAATGGGTCAAGAATAGCCTGGTGTTCGCGGCGCTGATCTTCTCCGGGGCGTATCTCTACCCGGAAGATTGGATCGTCGCGCTGCTGGCTTTTGCGGGGTTCTCGTTGACCGCGAGCGGGATTTACGCGGTCAATGACGTGCTCGACGTCAAGTATGACCGTCTGCACCCGGTAAAACGGAACCGTCCGGTGGCGTCTGGCAGGATTTCTCCGTTGGGAGCGATCCTCATCGCGGTGGTCCTTATTGCCGCCGGGATCGGGATCAGCCTGTGGATCAACACGGCGGCGGCGATCATCGCGGCGGCGTATGTAGTGCTGATGCTGCTGTACAGTGTGTGGTTGAAGCACGTGATGCTGCTGGATGTGTTGATCATCGCGATTGGGTTGACCATGCGCGCGGTGTATGGCGCCGAGGCGATCGAGGTCAGCATCTCGCACTGGCTGGTGATTTGTGCCTTCCTGATTTCGCTGATGCTCGCGTTGGTGAAACGGCGGCAGGAGCTGGTGCGTATTGGAGAGGAGCTGGATAAAGGCCGTCGCAGCCTGCGTTCCGCACCGCCGCTGACGGCTTGGGATCAGTGGATCAATTCGATTGCCGGGATCACGATCCTGGCGTACATCCTGTACACGGTGGACGAGCGAACTCTCGCGCATGTGGGCTCCTCTCACCTCTTGTACACGACTCCGTTTGTGATCTACGGCATCTTTCGTTACCTCGGACAAGTGCAACGTACACAAACGGGTGAGGATCCCACGGATGCCCTGCTGCAGGACACGGGGATTCGCATCGCGGTGATTGGCTGGCTGGTGATGGTGTTGCTGGTTCTTGGAGGAACGATATAAGTGATGGACGAACAATGACATCTTGGCATCAGGAAACGATTGCTGGCTGGGGACGGTCCCGTGTCAGCGTGACCCACGCCGGCGATCCGCGCCGGGTGGAAGAATTGCCGGACTATGTCGCGGAGCGCAAGCATCTTGTCGCCCGCGGCCTGGGCCGCAGTTACGGTGACGCCTCGCTGAACACCGGCCAGGCTGTGGTACGGATGGAATCCGTCGACCGGGCGGTGGAGTTTGACCGTGAGCAGGGACGGATCGTGTGCGAAGCGGGGATGAGCCTCGACGATCTGATCACGATCACCTTGCCCTCGGGCTGGTTTCCGGCGGTAACTCCGGGCACGCGTTACGTATCCGTTGGCGGCTGCATCGCCTCGGACGTTCATGGCAAGAACCATCACGTCGCGGGCACATTTTCGCAGCACGTGAACTGGGTCGAGCTGCTGACGGCGGACGGAAGCATCGTCCGTTGCAGCGCCGAGGACAACGCCGACCTGTTTCACGCCACCGCTGGCGGAATGGGTCTGACCGGGATCATCGTGCGCGCGTGCCTGCAGTTGCAGAAAGTGGATTCGTCGTACCTGATGGTTCGCCGGGAGCGCACGCTGACCTTGCAGGACACGATGCGGGCACTGGTCGAGGGCGATCGGGAATGGGACGCGACGGTCGCATGGCTGGATGGTGTCGCCCCCGAGACTCGCATGGGACGGGGCGAGGTGATACTCGGACGGCACATCGGCCGTGACGAACTGCCGGAACGTCTGGCGTACAACCCGTTCCGTTCATTGGACGAGCCACTGGTCGACCTTCCTGTCGACATGCCGTTCAGTATGGTGCATCGCAGCGTGGTGCGCGCGTTCAACCAGTTCCGCTTCAGCCGTATTCAGGAAGGCGACAGCTTCGAAAACGTGCGGCAGTTTTACTACCCGCTGGACGTTGCACAGGGCTGGAACCGGCTGTACGGTCCGCACGGTTTCCACCAGTATCAGTTCGTGATCGGAGATGATGACGCGGAGTCGTTGATCGGCGACTTGTTGTACCGGTTCCACCGCAGTGGATTGGTTGCGTCGCTGGTGGTGTTGAAGCGATTTGGCGCGGAAAGCGGCTGGCTGTCGTTTCCGAAACCCGGCTGGACGCTGGCGGTGGACACTCCGAGCAACATGCGTCTGTTCGAGTTGCTGGAGGAATTTGACGAACGGATCGTGGCGGACGGGGGCCGCATCTACCTCGCCAAGGACAGTCGCCTGGCGCCGGATCGTTTCCGCCGGATGTACCCGGAGTATGCCAACAAGTGGCTGGACGTGAAACGCAAATACGACCCGGAATGCCGCTTCTCATCTGACTTATCGCGGCGCTTGCGGATCGATGATGATGTGCTGGGGGACGGGGCATGATACAGAACTGGATCATTGCGGGAGCGACCGGCGGATTGGGATCGGCAATCGCACGCGAACTGGCGGATCACGGCTGCAGCCTTAGCGTGTTGGCAACGGAAAAGAGCCGGGAGGTGCTCGAACAAAACGCCCGCGACCTCGGCATCCGTTCCGGAGAAGAGGTCAAGACGAAGGTCTTCGACGCCCTCAAAACCGACGACTGGTCCGCTCTGATCGATGAGATGCGCCCCAACCCGAAGGAACCGTTTGGAGTCATCTGGGCTGCCGGGGTACTGTCCCCACAGAAGGATTTGCAGAACGATCTCACCCGCGCCCAACATGACCATCAGCTGAATTACGTAGCAGCGATGCAATTCCTCGAGGCGGCGGTGGCGCAGATGAAACCGTTGGACGAAGGGCATGTCGTCGCGCTTGGCAGTCCGGCTGGCGATCGTGGTCGGCGGTCGAATTATTTCTACGGTGCGTCGAAAGCGGCATTGCACACATACATTGAGGGCTTGCAGCATCGACTCGCCACCTCCGCGATCCGTGTCACACTGGTTAAGCCCGGCCCGACTCGTACGCGAATGACCGCCGGGATACAGAAACCGCTGATGTCCGACCCGAAACAGCAGGCGAAACGTATCGTGCAGGCGATCCGTGACGGGAAACCGTTGATCTACACACCACCGATCTGGTGGCCGGTGATGTGCATCGTGCGCCATTTGCCACGCTTCATCTTCTACCGTCTGGATTTCTGATGGCACCTCATCGACAAGGCCTCGCCAAACCGGGCGTCACCGGTATCGAAAATGAAAACGCGGTCGGTCCGATCCGTCGCTGGCTGACGAAGATCTTCGGCACCGGTCTCGGCACTGGCTATGCTCCTTACGCACACGGCACCGCCGCCAGCGCGTTGCTGGTGCTGTTGTGGGTGCTGTTCGTGCCGAAGAACCGGCGTACGGAGTGGAAGGTCGCGCTGGCGTTGAATGCGGTCAGCGTGCCGCTCAGTGCGTGGGGCGAACGGATGTGGGGTGAGGATCCGGGCCGGATTACGATTGACGAGTTCGCCGGTCAGGCGATCGCGTTGACCGCGATTCCGTCGCGGCGGCTGCCGTGGTTGATCATGGCGTTCCTGCTCTTCCGCCTGTTTGACGTCTTCAAGCTGCCGTGGACCCGGCGCAACGTTGAGACAATCCCCAGCGGCTGGGGTGTCACACTGGACGACACGCTAGCGGGCGTGTTCGCGTGGATCGTGATCTGGATCATGCGGCTCAGCCCGAAAAGGTAGTTACCCCTTGTTCCCTGTCAGCACCATGTACAGCGTCTCCCCGGCCGGGAGATCCAGCTCCGCTTTGTCGAATCCTGCGGCGGGAGTCGCGGCGAGGCCCAGCGCGGTTGCCTGCAACAAGATGTTCTGCGCGACGTGACCGGCTTCCAGGTTCAGCGAATGAATCGCCCGCGCCCCGACCCTGGCTTCCATCTTTTCGACCCCACCGGCAATCAGCACCGCCACCGCCGCACGCTTCACCACCTCCTGCCCGCCGGAAAGGGCGACCAGATGGTCCATTTCCGGACCGTTTGGGACCGGCGAGAGCGCGTGTTCACGTGGGTGGTAACGATACGCGCCGGATTCGAGCCCGTCCACGCGTGCCGCAACCACGTACAACTCCAGCGGATAGACGCCATACCCGGACGGCGCAGTGCGATGCCCGTGCTCATCGGTGATCCCCTGCCCCGCCCACAGCAGTTGGCTCAGGTCGGACAAGGGTATCGGATCCGGCCCGATGTTACGGATGGTCCGGCGAACAGCAAGAGTGTGTTCCAGCGATACCTCGCTGTCCTTTCGCGGAGTGGGTAACGAGATCATTGTGTTCTCCTCAGCGTGTGTTCTACTGCCGGGAAGGTACAATACGGTGACGTGGATGTACCATCAATCCGCCAGGCACTGCTCGGACAGATTTCTCCACCTGGAGGTGAAGCCGCTCCACCCCTGCCGGAGCCAACTCGATTTCCTATCTTCCAGCCATCACAACAACGATCACATGCGAGGGAGCGATTCATGTTTGGTGAGATGCAGGAGTATCTGCGGCGTGAATTGGCGGGAATTCGTGCCGCCGGTCTGTTCAAGGAAGAGCGCATCATTCAGACGCCCCAGGGTCCGCAGATCCAGGTCCCGCAGGGCGAGGTGCTCAACTTTTGTGCGAACAACTACCTCGGCCTGTCCGCGCATCCGGCGTTGATGGACGCCGCCCGGGAAGGGCTGGAGGAATGGGGTTACGGCCTCTCCAGTGTGCGCTTCATTTGTGGTACGCAGGGTGTGCATAAGCAGCTCGAGAAGCGCATCTCCGACTTCCTTATCAAGGATGATACGATCCTCTTCTCCTCCTGCTTCGATGCAAACGGCGCGTTGTTCGAGCCGCTGCTTGGCCCGGAAGACGCGATCATCTCGGACGCGCTGAACCACGCGTCGATCATTGATGGCATCCGCCTCTGCAAGGCTCAGCGATACCGTTTCAAGCACGCCGACATGGCCGATCTCGAGGAACAGCTGAAGAAGTCGCAGGATCAACGTTTCCGGATGATCTTCACCGACGGCGTGTTCTCGATGGACGGCGACATGGCGAAGTTGCCGGAGATTGTTGCGCTGGCGGAGAAGTACGACGCGCTGGTCGGTGTGGACGATTCCCACGCCACCGGTTTCATCGGCAAGACCGGTCGCGGCACCCCGGAACACTTCGGCGTGCTGGACAAGATCGACGTGATCACCTCGACGCTCGGCAAGGCGATGGGCGGCGCGAGCGGCGGCTTCATCGCGGGCCGGCAGGAGATTATCGACCTGCTGCGTCAGCGGGGACGCCCGTACCTGTTCAGCAACACACTGAGCCCGGTGATCGCGAAGGCGTCGATCCGTGCCTTTGACCTGATCGACGAGTCCGAGGAACTGATCGCCAATTTGCACCGCAACACCGACTACTTCCGCAAGGTGATGACCGACCTCGGCTTCGACATCAAACCGGGCGAGAGCCCGATAGTCCCGATCATGATTTACGATGCTCCGAAGGCGCAGAAGTTCGCCAACCGTCTGCTCGAGGAAGGCATTTACGTGATCGGCTTCTTCTACCCGGTGGTGCCGAAGGGCGAAGCGCGCATCCGTGTGCAGCTGAGCGCCGCGCACACCCGTGAGCAACTCGATCTCGCGATGCGGGCCTTCGAGAAGGTCGGGCGTGAGTTGGGAGTGCTCACAAAAGACTGATCAGATTCGATGAAGATACTCGTGACTCAGAGAACCCCGGGCAACTGTCCGGGGTTGCTTTGTTGGTGCGCGGCTCGTGGTGGATGAAACCATTACGATCGTCTGCGCTGAGTGACTGGCCGGACGCTACCTTTCGTACAAGCCCCCGAGGTTGTGCGCGTACGGAGGTGCGTCATGCGTTTGCCGGCACCCATCAGCTTGATCGTATTCCTGCTTCTACTCGCTGCGTTCCCGTTGTTCGCGGATCCTGTGCAGACGGTCGCTCCGGGCCGTGTATGGATCACGGTGGACGATCACGAGGTCTGCATTCCGGCGATTTCCAGCCATCCGATGAACCAGCAGTTGCCGGAAATCACCCGTGCGATTATCGTCAACCCTCATTACCAGCGGGAAATCGTCAACGTCTTCAACCTGCTGGCCAACTCCGCGCAGAACCACGGTGTCACAGATGATCTGCTGATTGTCGGGCTGCAATATCTCGTCGCGACCGATGTACTGTACCACGATCTGCCGGATGACGTTTTGTACTGGACCCTGAATACGTGGCAATGGGGCCATGAGTCCGAGGATCTGCCCGAGTTGCCGCGTCCCGTATTTGCCAGCAGCTACACATTCATTGACAGCACGGCGCACCGCATCGCCGATCTCTGCCCGAACCTCGAACTGCTGATGGTGATGGGTCAGTCCGCCGGTGCGGGAATGACGCAGCGGTATGCCGGTGGCACGACGCTGCCGGGCGAGTTCGACTCGTTCACAGTCACCTTTCTCAGCTCCTGCCTCGGGCACCTGATGTACTTGAACGAGGAACGGCGCGAGCTCGGCACCAACGATGTCTTCACCCTCCCGCCCGCCAGCCAGATCGCCCGTTGCCCGGGCTACAACATGTATCCCTACGGGCTGGAAGATTTGAACAGCTACATGGCCGCACAGGGTGCAGACGCCATCCGTCAACGCTACCCGACCCGCTGGTTCGTCTACCTCACCGGCTCACTGGACAACCAGCTGCTGCCGACGTTCTGTCCAGTCCTGTTCCAAGGCTTCCAACGAGTGCAGAAGCACCGCGTCTTCTGGAATTACCTGAACTATTTGTACGGTCCAGCGATCCAATTCCGGCAGCGGATGTTTGTCGTGGACGGTGTCGGCCATTCCACCTACGGCATGTTCAACAGCGACCTCGGCCGCTTCTTCCTCTTCGACTGGAACCCGGAAGCGGCGGACGGTCCGGACCCTTTCGCACGGCAGGTTTCGAGGCAGGAATCCACAGTACCCTCGCCAGCCGTTCAGCTGAACGTTCACCCCAACCCGTTCAACGAACAGGTGTCCGTTACGGTGAAGGATCCCTCCGCGCGTGCACTCACCGTGACGTTGTATGATCTCCTCGGACGTCAGACGCTCCAGCGTGAACTCTCCGCATCGAGTGGCATCCGTACGCTGACAATCGATGCGTCTTCCCTCGCCAGCGGCATATACGTGCTGAATGTCAGCACCGGTGGCGAATCCCTCGCGAGCCGGCGTGTGGTCCTTTTACGCTGAAACCTGCAGTACTCCATCTAGTGTATACAATATCCACTGGACGGACAGGTCTTCGTACCGAAGAACAGCGAACGCCTGTTTGCTCCCTGTCTGCGGACGTGAACTCACATGATGGAGGTTATTTTGCAGAATCGAATCGTTTTCCTGGCTTTATTGTTTTTTCCGTTGTTGTTTGCCGCCTGTGATGACGGGCCGAACAACACGATCACCGGGAGCCCGTCCGACGATTTCATCGCACCGGACCGTTTCACGATGACCTACGACGACCACGAGGTGATGACGCCGATCGTAACCAGCCATTCTCTGGATGAGCAGCACCCTGACGTTGACCGCATCGTGCTGTTCATCCCGGGATCGGGCCGGAACGTGATGGACAAGTTCGACATTATGACCGGCGCCGCAGCGGACGCCGGCCGCAGTGTATCCACCTGGG
Organism: bacterium; assembly: GCA_020444425.1. Lineage (GTDB taxonomy): Bacteria > Electryoneota > Electryoneia > Electryoneales > Electryoneaceae > BMS3BBIN04. The sequence continues at coordinate 44,251 of JAHLLB010000009.1, forward strand.
TCATCGGCGTGCAGTTTGTCGAGGACACCGACCTCGGTGTCTACGAGCTCGAACCCGAGAATCTGTATTGGCTGGATGAGGCGCATCTGTGGTCAACCGGATACTACGCGGAGGGACAGGTCTCCGGCGACCAGTCGCTTGAGATCAGCAGCTTCACCGTGCTCGACACACTCTGGACACGCATTCTCGAGCAGGCACCGAACACCGAAGTATTCATCATGACCGGAAATTCGGCAGGCGGCAGTTGCACCCAGCATTACGCCACCGCAACGACCATCCCATCGCAGCATCCGGACGTGAAGTTCGGCTTCCTGCCGAGCAATATCGTGTCGGCGTTGTATTTCACCGCAGAACGCGCGGTTGCGGGCACGATGGACCAATTTGAGATTCCATCGGCCAGCGAAGTGGCGTCCTGTCCGGGGTATAACTCGTACCCGTTCGGCTTGATCGGACTCAACGAATACATAAGCCAGTTCTCGGACGATGAGCTGCGTACACGCTACGCCAGCCGTGACATGATTTACTTCGCCGGCAGCGAGGATCACTCCAACTACGGCCAGTGCCAGCTGCTGATGATGGGCGAGGACAACATCGCGCGTAACCTGATCTACTACAATTACATCCAACACGTTTTCGGCGCTTCGATCACCGACCGTCAGCAGCAGGTGGTCGTAGAAGGCGCGGAACACCCTGGCCCGCAGATCTTCACGACAGCTGTCTACGAATCCGCCATGCTCGACTGGACACCGGGCACCAGCTTCGGCGGAAACTGACTTTCTGTAGCAAGACATTGACCCGCGCGGCTGCCTGTTATAGACAGGCGGCCGTGTCTCGATCCGTGTTGAACCGGCCAAGCTTGAGCGAGATTCAACAGGCCGGTTCGTGTACCTTTCCCGCACTCCAACATGAACTTCACGGGGGTTTGGGGTCCGATGAAACGTAACTGGTTGATCTTTGGGTTGATCTTTGTCATGCTGGTCGTGCTGGTCGCTTGTGCCGGCAGCCAGCGAACACGTCGCGGTGGTCGTGCCGGCGGCGGCGGACGCACGTACGGCGGTGGCGGCGGCAAGGCGGTGGTCGAGAACCTCGCGCCGGGACGGTACACGGTGAACGTTGACAACCACGAAGTCAGCACACCGATGATGGCGAACAAGATCGAGCGTGGCAGCGCGGATATCACGCGCGCGATCTTCGTCATCCCGGCGGTGGGCCGGAATGTCGGCGGGCAGTTTCACAAGTTCAATCGTCTCGCCCAGGAAAAGGGCATGGAAAACGAGACCCTGATCGTCGGCATGCAGTTCCTCTACGCGCAGGATGTTCGTGCGTACGAGGTGGATGACAATGTGCTCTACTGGGACGAGCACGGCTGGTCGGCGGGCGATCTGTCGACGATTGAGTCGGATCTGCCGCGTCCGGTGCAGATCAGCAGCTTCACCATCCTCGATTCCGCAGTCGCGCAGGTGATCGACGAGTTCCCGAATGTGAACACGATCATCGTCACCGGCAACTCGGCGGGATCAAAGTTCACCTCACGGTATGCCGCCGGGACCCGCATGCCGGAGCAGCATCCGGACATCAATTTCGGCTTCATCAGCTCCAATGGCGGCACGTTCATCTACATGACACCGGAACGTCCGCAGGAAGGTTCGATCGACTCGTGGTTCACGCCGAACGAAGCCGACTGCGAGAAGTACAACGATTACCCGATGGGGCTGGAACACTTGAACGAGTACCAGTCGCAACGTGGCGCCGATGACATTCGCCAGACCTTCGCGACGCGGAACTACGTTTTCTTCATCGGCAGCCTCGACACCCGTCCCGACCAGCCATACTGCGCATTCATGATCCAGGGGCCGAACCGTCTCGAACGCAACAAGGCCTACTGGAACTACCTGCAGTATTATTACGGGCCGTCGATCAAAGACCATTTCCACTTCCACATCATCGAAGGCGCGGAACACAGCGGCCCGACCTACGACACCGAGATCGGGAAATTCTACCTGTTCGACTGGGTTCCCGGCGATGCCTCGACGTACGAGTACGAAGACGATATGTGAGGTGTGAGGTGTGAGGTGTGAGGAAGGTAGTGTGCCCCGACGGCAGAAGAGCTCGTCGGGATGATCCAACCTGAAGTGGCCGTGTCTGCTCGCAGACGCGGCCGTGTTGCTCCAGGATACGGGTGGCCCGGGTCGCCTTGCGACGCGGGTTCCACGGGGCTCGGGGCTCGGGGCTCGAAATCTAAACATGCCCCAGACATTTATGTCTGGGATCATCCGCCGGTTCATGGGAACACCTGTCGGTGCAGATCGTGCAGTTCAACCAGGGATCGGAGTTGGATTGCCACGTCGTTCACGTTGGACAACCCGTAACGAGTACCGCCGGATGTCCCCAGATAAACTGGAAATGGCGGATAAGCCACGACATAAATGTCGTGGGCAAAAAGCAGCACCGTTTCGCCAGCGTTTCTAAACATGCCCCAGACATTTATGTCTGGGATCATCCGCCGGTTCATGGGAACACCTGTCGGTGCAGATCGTGCAGTTCAACCAGGGATCGGAGTTGGATTGCCACGTCGTTCACGTTGGACAACCCGTAACGAGTACCGCCGGATGTCCCCAGATAAACTGGAAATGGCGGATAAGCCACGACATAAATGTCGTGGGCAAAAAGCAGCACCGTTTCGCCAGCGTTTCCTGACGCCAGATGTCCCCTGTCTTTCCTCACACCATATACCTCGCACCTAGCACCTCAATTTCCTCCAGGAGTAAATATTTCACTTGTAAAATAGTTTACAAGTAAATAATTTACTCGCGTTCGTTTTATGAGTTGAACAAACCACGGAACCACCCCAGATGAACGACCCGATGGGAGACCTGCACGGCCGGGACGACCTCCTGCTGTCGATTGCGCCCTTGTTGATTGCCGCCGGAACCATTACCACCCGTGGCGGCAACCGCTTTGTCTTCGGCCCGTACAGGTTGACGGTGCACCAGTTTTCGATCCTGCATCATCTGTCCGGCTGTTCGTGCAAGATGATGGATTTGAAGGACATTATGTTCAACAGCGCGGCGAACATCACGCAGCATGTGGACGCGCTCGAGGAACGTGGCTGGGTGCGGCGGGTGCCGTCCCCGCAGGACCGTCGGGTGACATTGGTCGAGATCACGCCGAAGGGGCGTGACCAGTTGGCGGCGGCGGAGAAGCACTATGTCGAGCAGATGCGGCGGTTCATGCGTGATTTTGACGACGACCAGTTGACTCAGGTGATATCCTTTCTAAGCAAGTACATCACCCATTCCGTCGGCGTGCTGGAACGTGGTGATCTGATGACGGACGACCCGAAGGCGAGTTGATCTGTCCCGCAGGGAGGCGGGTATGTTGTTGACATGGATGATGTTGCAGGTGCGGATGTTTCTGGCACGGGTGTATGGTGAGTTGCCACCCGCAAAATGGCTGAACGGCGGCACACAGACGTTGATGCTGGCCCTGATCGTGCTGTCGTTGACGGCGTGTTCTCCAGCCCCGGAAGAATCGTCCAGCGAAGCCCCACGTCGGCGTGTCGCGGTCGAACCGGTAACGATCAGCGAACGGTCGGAACACTTTACCGTCAGCGGACGGGTGGAGCACACGCACGAGGCGTTGCTGTCGTTCAAGGGCGGCGGGCTGATTCAGGAAATCAACGTTGATGAGGGCGACCGTTTCGCGTCAGGCGACTTGCTCGCGGCGTTGGACACCACTGAGATCGCGGCGGCGTACACCGACGCGAAGCAGCAGCTGGAGAAAGCACAGCGGGACGTGCGCCGGTTCGAGCAGCTGTACAACGAGGAAGCGATCTCGTTGCAGAACCTGCAGGACGCCCGCACCGGTCTCGAACGCGCGCAAGCGGGCGAACGCCGTGCGCGGTTTGTGCTCGACAACGCGCTGATCCATGCGCCGTACGACGGGTTCGTCGCCTTTCGCAACGCGAATGCCGGCGAAATGATCGGCGAGGGCACGCCGGTGCTGCGTGTCGTCGAGGATGGCTCGCAGCGGTTGATCCGTGTCGGTGTGCCGAGCCGGTTGCTGCCGTGGTTGGAGGTAGGCGACGTGGCTTCGGTGACGGTCGAGACCATTGACGAAACTCTCAGCGCGGCGATCATCCGTATCGGCGCGGTGGCGGAACGGGGCACCGGCAACTTCATCGTCGAGCTGGAGTTGGAAACGCATGAGCTGTTGCGTGAAGGTCTGGTCGCGACAGTCACACTCAGCGGTCCGCCGCGTGAGGTGATTGTGCTGCCGGGCGGCGCATTGAGTGGCGGAGACGAAGACCGGGGCCAGTTCTACATCGTGCGCAACGACACCGCGTTGCAGCGTGAACTGCACATTTACCGCATGACCGGCGATTCGATCTTCGCGGAGCCCGGCTTGCCGGTAGGGACGCCGGTAATCGTACGCGGCTCAGGATTCCTCAGTGACGGCGAAGCGGTGGACGCAATCGACCTGGCGGAGTGGGATCGATGAAGCTGACGAATCTCGTTCTCGAGAACCGGCAGTTCACCGGCGTCGCGATTGTGCTGCTGCTGATCTTCGGTGTGACTGGTTTCATGGCGATGCCGCGCAGCGAGGATCCGTACATGCGGCCGCCGTTCGCAAATGTGTACGTGGTCGTGCCGGGCGCATCGCCGGAAGACCTCGAAACCCTCGTGCTCGATCCGTTGGATGATCTGGTGCGGGAGATTGACGACGTCAAGCACACCAACGGCACGGTGCGCGAGGGGGTCGTTTTCCTCGGCGTCGAGTTCAATGCCGGCGCGGATCAGCAGGAGAAGGAAACTGAGATCGAGGACAAACTGGTCGAGGCGCGCCAGGAGTTTCCGGAAGGGGTGTTGCGTGCCGAGGTCAATGCGTGGTCCTCGTTTCACGTCTATTTCGTGCAGCTGGCGTTGCTCTCCGAAACCCGTCCGATGCGTGACCTCGACCGGTACGCCGAGCGGCTAGAGACGATCCTGAACACGTATGTCTCGATGGAAGATGTGGAAATCTTCGGGTTGCGTGACCAGGAAGTCCGCGTCTCGATCAATCCGGAAAAGCTGGCGGCGTACGGGATTCCGTTGAGCCAGGTGATCAATGCGATCCAGTCGGCCGGGGTTAACATCCCGGGCGGAACGGTCAACTCCGGCGACCGGTCGCTAACCGTGCTGACCTCGGGCGATTTCGAGTCGCTGGATGAGATCAAGCGTGTGGTGGTCGCCGGATCTGCGGTGAGTCCGGTGTATCTGGGTGAGGTGGCGGACGTGCATTTCGACTATGCCGACCGCACCCACCTGATGCGCATCAACGGCACACCGGGCGTGGTACTCGGCGCGCGGCAGAAGCCGGGCTACAACGTGCTGGCGGTGATCGATCAGCTGAACGAGGACCTTGAAGAGTTCAAGGCTGAGTTGCCGCCGGACATTCAGCTGCAATGGGTGTTTGACCAGTCGCAATCGGTGCATGAACGCATCACCAACTTCTTCCGCAACCTGTTACAGGGAATTGTGCTGGTCGGATTGGTGATGGTGCTGGCGTTGGGTTGGCGTCCGGCGCTGGTGGTGATGGTCGCGATTCCGTTGTCGTTCACCATCGCGATGGGCTTCATTGACATGGCGGGGTATGCGATTCAGCAGATGACCATCGCAGCGATGGTGATTTCGCTCGGTCTGCTGGTCGATAACGGCATTGTCGTCACGGAAAACATTAATACGCACCTGGTCAAGGGTGCGTCACGAATGAAAGCCGCCCGAATGGGTACTGGCCAGGTCGGCTGGGCGGTGACTGCGAGTACGGTGACCACGGTGCTGGCGTTCGTGCCAATGGCGATGATGAAGGACACCTCCGGCGATTTCATCCGCTCCATGCCGATTTCGGTGATGCTGATCCTTGCGGCGTCGTTGCTGGTAGCGTTGACCGTCAGCCCGATGATCTCGATGAAGGTGATGCGTCCAATCACCTTCGACAAGCAACCGGTGCTGGTTCGCAAGCTATACGATTTCGTCAATGGACCCTACCGCCGGGCATTAAGCTGGGGGCTGCATCATCGCACGCTGGTCATCCTCATCTCAACGCTCTCTTTGTTCGGTTCGTTCGCACTGTTTCCGTTTGTCGGGGTATCGTTTTTTCCGAAGGCGGAAAAGCGGGTGTTTCTCGTCGATGTCAGCCTGCCACGCGGGTCCAGCCTCGATGCGACTGACCGTGCCCTGACCTGGGTTGAACAGCAGTTGCTGTACGAAGACGAGATCAAGCTGGTCAGCGCGAATCTGGGTCGCGGGCAGCCATCGATCTACTACAACGTCCCGATGGGGGCGGAAGCCACGCACTATGGCCAGATCTACGTCGAGACGAAAGAGCTGATCCGTGATGATCTGACAGCGTACATCGACTCACTGCGGACCGTGTTCGGGCGGTATCCGGGCGCGAAAATCGAACTGTCGGAACTTGAACAGGGTCCGGGATCGGGCAGTCCGATCGAAGTGCGATTCTACGCTGAGAGCAATGAGGTGCTGGCGGACGCGGCGTCGCGTCTGGAGGACCATCTCGCGACCATCCCCGGCGTGGTCAATATCAACAACCCCAACGCCGACCGTGCGGTGAATCTGCAGGTGGAGATCAACCGTGACAAGGCGGCGTTGCTGGGCACGCCGTTGCATGAAATCGACCGGGCTGTGCGCACCGCAATTGCGGGCTGGGAAGCCTCCAGCTATCGCGACGCCGACGGGACCGACTACCCGGTGATGGTCCGACTGCCATCTGGAGAAAATGCCACCCCGGACGATTTCCTCCGCATCTACATCCCGACGGCGTCCAGCAAACAGGTCCAGCTGGCCGAAGTGGCACGGTTGCAGCTCGATTCCGGGCATGGCCTGATTCAGCGACGTGATGGCCGCCGCATGGCGACGGTTGGCGCGAGCACCTCCGGTCGCCCGACGGCGGAAGTCGAGGCAGAAGTGCGTGAGTGGCTGGAGAACACCGGCTTCGGGCCGGGTGTGAACTACGACTTCGGTGGTGAACAGGAAGCCCGCGGTGAGAGCTTCACCAGCATGTACCAGGCGACCAGCATCGCAATCGTCGGCATCTTCGCCGTGCTGGTGCTGATGTTCCGGTCGTTGCGGCAACCGCTCATCATTTTCACCGCGCTGCCCTTGGCGTTTATCGGGTCGATTCTCGCGCTGTTTGTCACCGGCTATACGTTCTCGTTTACCGCTTTTGTAGGTCTGACGTCACTGGTCGGAATTGTCGTCAACAACTCGATCCTGCTCGTCGACATGACGAACCAGAATCGGCTCGGCGGTATGACCCGGCGCGATGCGTTGATCGAATCCGGCACCAGCCGGTTTGTCCCGATTCTGCTGACCACGACAACGACGATCTTCGGCTTGCTGCCGTTGAGCCTGTCCGGCAGCACGTTGTGGGGTCCAATGGGCTGGGTGATCATCGGTGGGTTGGTGACCAGTACCGCGCTGACGTTGATTGTCGTGCCGGTGCTGTATGAGGTTTTCAGCGAGAAGCAGATCGGTGAAACGGCGGCGTAAGGTGTAGTGGCAAAAGTAGACCTTACCACGGACTTAAGTCCGTGGTAAGAGATCAGAATCTACTCGAAGTCACGGGACTGGTGCACTTGTCTGTGACGGCAGGAAATGTTCCAGGCAGATCCTTCATTCGGCATCGCCGAATTCAGGATGACACACCTGAGACAAGGAACCCGGTCTGCGTCCCCCTGGAGGTTTGGGGTCAGGCCGGGTTAGTCGTCCTGTCGAGAGGACGCGCACAGGCGTGAACAGATACAAGCTTGTTACGACAGGCGCATCGGGATCGTTGTCCGTGCAAGTTCCTCGGTCGTCGAATCGAGTGCGGCGAGGGCACTTTCCAGTTCATCCCATGAGACAAACCGTGCCTGGTGGAATTCTTCCATCAGGTCCGCGACCTTGTCCGGCATTCCATCGGCAAACACGAGTGGAATTGACTCTACCCCCGGTTGGTTGCGCAGTGCTTTTGCAGTCTGGTACCCATGGGCGGGTAGCCGTCGCAAGGAAATCACAACCCCATCAGGTTTGGAATCCTCAACGGCTCCAATGGTGGTAAAGCCGGCAATAACTTCATGTCCCCAGATACGGAGATCACTTGCCAGCTCCTGCTGTTCCTGGTCATCCCAGTGCACGAGAAGCACTCGCATGACTTCCTCCACGCCAGTTGGTACTGCACCCCAATACTACATCACCCTCTCCCCTTGCGCACAAGTGTAAAGCCTTGCACTTTCTTACACAAGGCTGACTGTTAAATTTGTGTAAAAAGATCGGAGCCTCCAAGGGCTCGAACTCGGCTGGATTACGTAATTTCCAAGGTTATTACATTGCAGGATCGGTCAATCAATGTTCAATTCACCTTCTACTTTAACTTTTCATGCAAACATCTGGCTTACGTTTGCATCTTCTGAAAATAAGATCTGAAACCTCAAAAACCGAAGCATGAGGAAATAGTAGCATGAATTGAGACACACTAAATAGCTCAAATCCATCTTTATCTCGGCAGTGCGATTGTCTACATTTTTGCAACCGGTTTCAGAGTGATCATCACAATTGAGAAGCAAGCATGAGCAACATCGAAACCCATCTTTCCCTCGACCTTCCCGATTGGTTGCCGGACGAATTGGCCTCCTTTCCGGTGCTGGCCGACCAGACCGCCCGTATTGATGCGGTCAACCGTCTCGCGTCACGAAACGTGCGTGAACAGACCGGCGGCCCCTTTGCGGCACTGGTGGTCAACCGTGAAGGAGTAATCCTTTCCGCAGGCGTCAATCTGGTAACCACCAGCGGCATTTCCAGTGCGCACGCCGAGGTGGTAGCATTGGGCCTGGCACACCGAAAGCTGGGCACGTGGGACCTGTCATCGCACGACCTGGAGCTTGTCAGTTCCTGTGAACCGTGCGCCATGTGTACCGGCGCGGTGCTGTGGAGCGGTGTGCGGTCGCTGGTGTACAGTGCGTCGGGGGAAGATGCGCGACGAATCGGCTTCGACGAAGGCGACAAGACGACGGACTGGGCGGACGGCTTGCGCCGGCGTGGGATTGCGGTGACCGGGCCTGTGCAGCGCGATCAGGGCGCGCGAGTTTTCGAGCACTACCTCAACGCAGGTGGGAAGGTGTACAACAGCGGATCAAACCGCTGAAAACTTTTCAACCACGGAATACACGGAAGAAATAACAAAGACTATTAACCACGAAAGAAGCGAAAGAAACGAAAAGAAAACATAATTTCTTTGGCTAAACACCAAGACATATATATTGAAATAATCTATAATAAATATTATAATATTATGATCTCATTTTTGGTTATTTACTACAATAATACATAAATTTAGCTTTATATTATGCATTGTTTTAGCGTTTGAGGATTTTATTATCTTTTCTTTCGCTATTTTCGCGCCTTTCGTGGTTCAGATCTGTTTTCAGTTTCCGTTTATTCCGTGTATTCCGTGGTTCAGAGTTGTTTCCGTAGTTGTTTCGCGAAGAGCAGGCCGATCACACCACAGAGTCCACCTACCGTCCCGATGATGAGGAACAGCAGAGGCGCGGGGATCAGCTCCAGGATCAGCCCGGTCAACCCGCTTGAGATCGCCGACATGCCGACCACCGCAAGGCTGATTAGCGAGAAGATTCGCCCGCGCATGTTCGCCGGTACCACCTCCTGGATCAAGGACGCCCGGCTGACGGTGAGCAGCGGCACCGCCATGCCGTGTATGACGGACAGGACGCCCAGTTGCGTTAGCGTCTGCGCGAAGAAGTACGGCACGAAGGTGAAGCCGTCGAACACCATCCCCCACAGCAGCATTTTACCCTTGGGAATCTTGCCACCCCAGAGCACCAGCCCGACGGTGCCGAGCAGCATGCCGACCGCGAACGCCATCGCCATCAGGGCGTAATCGGACGCACTCCCGGCGAACGTTTCCCGGATCAGCACCGGCATGCCGACAATCGCCGGCCCCATGATGAACAGGTTGTCGGCGACGGTGATCAACAACAGCGGCAGGATCACCGGCTGTTTCGCGGTGTAGCTCAGGCCCTGCCGGATATCGGTCCAACCCTCACGGACGCGAACGATCCATGGGCTGCGAGGAGTCGCATGCGGAGGAATACCGCCAGCGGTGGCTGACTCAGCAGTGGCCGGCCCGGATTGTCCAGGGACACTTGCTCCGCCAAGTGTCCCTTCATCCTCGGGACACTTTGAGGACAAAATGTCCCCAGGATGTCTGTCGGTCCCCACCACAGAAGAGCAGGCCGGATTGATGGATCGCTCCGGCTTCGGCCGCAGCAGCCAGATGGTGACAAACGACAGGAAGTACGCACCGGCGTCGAACGCGAACAGCGGGATCAGTCCCATCAGGGTGAGCAGACCACCGGCGATTGCCGGGCCCATCAGCAGCGCCAGTTGCCAGCTTGTCTGGATCAAGCTGTTGGCACGCAGCAAACCGGACGGCGGCACCAGTTGCGGGATAATGGCGTCCTTGGCGGGATTGAAGAACGCGGCCGCCGACGCGATCACGAAGGCATTAATGACCAGTACCCACGGGCTGAGGAAGCCAAGCAGCGACGCCAGCGGGATACCGAAGATGGCGATCGCGCGGACGGCGTCCGCAATCAGCATCACTCGTCTCCGGTTCGCGCGATCAGCGACCACTCCGGCGACCAGTGCGAGCAGGATCGTCGGCAGATAGGAGCTCATCGCGACGAGTCCGGTGATCGCCTTGGACGCCGTCAACTCCAGCGCCAGCCACAGCAGGGCGATCTGGTAAATGCTGTCGCCGCTCATGCTGACCACTTGCCCCGCCCACAGCAGGCTCAGGTTGCGGTTCTGGAAGACAGAGCGTAGGTAGCGTTTGATCGGTGAGCTCATGGCGTGGAAGGTACGGCAGCATCTGAGATTACGCCACAACTACGATTCGTTGTTTCTCAGTCCCCGCGTAAAGAAACGAGCGACAAAGAAGACGATCACCGACGTTCCGATGCCGAACACGGCAGGATCGAAGGTAGCGGCGTAGGGCGTGAATCGGTAGACCATTGGCACGGTGACGGCGACGATCATCGTCACGAAGATCGACACGTTCAGCGACTTGCTGCGTTCTTTCGTCGTCGCGCCGATTAAACCAGGGACAGACGGTGGTTTTTCTGTGAAATAAATAACAGATAATCTACCGTCTGTCCCTGGTTTTATTTCGGAAGTGTTCTCCCGGAAATTCGCAACATCAGCCGCTCTTCAATCCCCGCGTAAAGAAACGAGCGACAAAGAAGACGATCACCGACGTTCCAACGCCAAACACGGCAGGATCGAAAGTGGCGGCGTACGGTGTGAAGCGGTACACCATCGTCGCCGCGACGGCCACGATCATCGTTACGAACACCGAAACATTCAGCGACTTGCTGCGTTCTTTCGTCGTCGCGCCGAGCACAACCGGCAGAATGATTCCCGGCGCCCAGGTGTGGTAGGTGAACAGCAGCAGCTCGATGATGTCTGACCACAGGAAGGCGATCAGCGTCGAACTGGCCCCGAGGATGATGGTCCAGTTGCGTGCCAGCTTGAGGATCTTCTTGTCCGCCGCTTCCCCTTTCCCGCCCCATTTGAGCTGATGCTCGAACAGGTCTTTGGTGAAAATCGCGGTAGCGGAGTTGAGCGCGGAGTCGGCGGATGACATCACCGCGGACAGCAGCGCCGCGATCATAATCCCGCTGATAATCGGGTTGTGCAATTCACGGATCACCACCGGCAGCGCCTGCTGGGGTTCGATGTCCGGGAAATTGACCTTGGCGTACAGGGCGATGAAGAAGACGATCAGCGGAAAGACCAGTGTCAGGAAGAAACCGATCCCACCGATGCCGATTTTCGTGTCACGAACCGTCTTGCCGATGCAGTAGCGGGTCGCATATCCCGGCGCGAACGTCTCGCCGAGCAGGAACGCGAAGAAGGTTGTGATCAGGAAGGTGAATCCGCGGCCGCCGTCCCATTTGAGGAATTTGGAGGATACATCCGCCGAGACAGACTGCCACGACGTGATGACATCCGGCGCGATAAAACCGAGCGTGAGCAGGAATCCTGCCATCAGGATGACGAACTGGTACACGTCGGTGTGGATCACCGCCAGCAGGCCGCCGGCGGTTGAGTAGATGATGACAATCGCTCCGCCGATGATGATTGCGTACTTGATCGCCTGCGATCCGCCTTCGACAGACGGCAGCAGGGTCGATAATACGGACCCGATCGCAGCGATCTGTGCAGCGACGATGAAGACCGAAAAGAGCAATGAGAGGATGAGCACGACGAAGCGGGTGCGCTCATCGTAACGGTGCCCGAAGTAGCCGGCGACGGTGTACAGTTCAGCTTCCCGGAAGCGTGGCGCAACCACCAGCCCGGAGAAGATGAAGTGCATGTAGCCGCCCATGCTGACCAGCACCATCAGGATGCCCCACTCGTACGATTTCCCCACCGCGCCGATGGAATAACCGCCACCGATGACGGTTGCGCCCATGGTCGCCGCGAGCAGAAACCAGCGGACATCCCGTCCAGCAACGAGGAAGTCGTCCGACGAGTGAATCTTCCGTGCCTTGGATACACCCTTGAAGAAGATGAAGCCGAGATAAAGGGCGAGGATCGTCCATTGGATCATGCTTTCAGAGATACGACCCTCCCCCTTTCCGTGCGGTACGCCATGTGAAACGTTGCGAAGTCAACGACTTAATTGGTGGACAGCTTGTCCTCGATATCCTCAGTCACGACCGGCGGCAGCTCGACGTGTTTGGATGAATCCAGCGTCCGGCTGTATTCGTCAATCGACGGTGTCACCACCTTTTCGATGTACGGTCCGAGCATCAGTCGCGCGAGAGCACCGTACGATGGGCGGAATGTCACCGGATCACCGAGTTTCAAGTTGGCCGGATTGTCACCGAGATAAATGACAGACACATCGCTGCTTGCGCCGACAATTTTGTGTGCCGGATTGACCGGAGTCAGGCCACCCATTTCAGTGTCGAGCTGACCCATCGTGACCAGAGCACGGTAACCGCGTTGGCCGGGTTCGTACTCGGTGTCGTCCAGGTTCTCGAACGGGGTGATGGTCAGCGTGTCCGACGGCGCAGTCAGGCTTTTTTCCTTGATCTCGACAATCTCGGTTTCCAGTGTGAATGCGTCCCCTCGCAACCCTTTCAGCAGTCCACCACGCACGAGATCCGATCCGAGGAACACCGATTCGCCGATGCGAAAGTGGTTGATCTGTTCCGGAATGCGTCCTTCCAGCAACAGCGGCAGGATGGAACTCGACCCGCCGGAGATCATCGGCAATGGCCGCTCAAACTTCAATTCCAGCAGCTCCTTGTACAGCACCAGCTGCATCACCTGATCGAGGTTTGGCACCGCTCCGGCAAGGCAGCCGAGGTTCGCTCCGATCCCGAGCACATCGATGTGCGACAGCTCAAAGATCTGTTGGTAAAAATCGACAAGTGTGCCGGGTAGAATGCCCTCCCGCAGATCCCCCAGCTCGATCATGATCACGATCCGGTGGACCTTGTCAATCTTCTTCGCTTCTTCGTTCAGAGCCTTGATGATCTCAATTTCGGAATTGAGGCTGACATCCGCCAGTTTCACGATCCGCGGCAGTGCGGTCATGTGTGGCAGGCGCAGATACCACGATTCGAAATCGGGATTGACTCGTTCGATCGTCTGCAGATTGCTGAGGCGGGAATCCGCCATTGACCGCACTCCGATCTTCTGGAGTGCAGCCAGAGTGTCCGAATGGCCGCACAGCACCTTGGTCACCAGTGTCCAACCGGCGTCATGCTCCTTCATCCAGCCGTCGATGACTTCGATGTTATGCCGCAGGACATCGAGGTTGATGATCAACCTGTTCATTTGTTATACCTCATATCGGCGTACTTGGTGGTGAATCCGATCCGTTCGTACAGCCGCTTGGCCGGATTCTGGTACTCCACGTGCAGCTTCACATCACCGTCCGCTTCGTTGAGGCAGAAATCGATCAGCTTGCGTCCCACACCCTGCCCGCGGGTTTCGGGATCAACGGTCACCATCAGCAGCAACCACTCGGGAATGTAGCCCTTCATGCCGGTTCTCAGCATCAGGCAGGCGCCGAGCAGATTTTCGTCACGGTGTGCGAGGGCGAGGAATCCTCCCTGCCCTGCGCCAGGTTCGAAAGCGTAGTCCATTGAGCGCTTGACATCTTCGATGGGGTCCTCGTACGGGACCATGGTTTCGTGGAAGTAGTCGGCAATCCGTTCACGGGTTGCCCAGGCGGGGAACTCTTCCCAACGGTCAATGCGGAGAAAATCGGTGGAAACATCTGCGCTTGCGCTGCTCACAGCGGCTCCTGGTTTCTTGAAACATCAATGATGGAGATGACTTAAAACGATCTGGAAATCGTTTCAATTTCTCAGAATTCATCTCCGGAGGAATCGTATAAACTACGAATTTCACAAATTGAATTCAAACAATTTTGAATGCAATTTGATGCTCGGAGAAATGAATTCAGATGAGTTTGGAAGACGTTAAGAAGATGGCTGTATGCAACGCCAGCCCGTATCAATACGACCTTAGCGCCGTTTCGGCAGGCCGGCTCCCATGGCAGGAATCGCACGGAAAATGTACTCGATCATCGACGCGAGTGTCACCAGAATCACGATCCACGAAATGACGAGCACCGGCGCCGGTTTGAAGATGTCGAGAAACATCAAGGTTTCGAAGATGCTTTTCTCACGTACCGGCCAGAATACCGGTGACAGCACCAGCAGAAACGCCCCGACCGCCTGCACAACCGCTTTCGCCTTGCCGCTGATGTGCGCGGAGGCGGATTGCCCGGACCGGGTCACAATAACGCGAGTGTAGGCGACGGTCACATCCCGGATCGCCATCACAATCGGCACCGCCATCAGCGCCAAATTGTCGAATGCCAACGCGGTGTAGGTGATCAGCCGGGCGGTGGAATCGGCATACGGGTCGAGCGTCGCGCCGAGTTCGCTGGTGAGCTTGTATTTCCTGGCAATGAAACCATCGAGGAAATCGCTGAGTTCGATCATCACCAGCAGAAGCAGAGTTACGGTCAACGTTGCCGGTGAATACTCGGTGGCCAGCAGCCACATAAGCAAGATCAGAGCGATCGGGATTCGGACCAGAGTCAGCATCAACAGACGCAGATACGGATTGCTCACAGTAATCCCCCGATCATGGTTGTTTCGCCCTGTCCTGCCTGACTATAGTGCGTAAACGTTACGAGTGTGTGCAATTCCGGAGTCGTGCTGGATGGATGTTGCCGAGCTGTACAACAAGGCGTTGGAAACGGTGACCACGTGGGCGCCGGTGGTGCTGCGCGTATTGCTGATCATGATCATATTGGTTGTTGTCTGGGGCCTGTTGCAGGCGCTGGTCAAACGATTCATGATCCGGGAGAAACCGGGCGACAGCGGCGGATCGAAACGCCTTCAGACGCTCGCGGTCATCTCACGCAGCGTGATCAACGTAGCATTGCTGGCGTTGGGGATCACCTGGGTGTTGAGCGAACTGGGGATCAACCTCGGCCCCGTGCTCGCCGCCGCCGGTGTGTTGGGCCTCGCGATTGGTTTCGGCGCGCAAAGTGTGGTCGCGGATGTGTTGAACGGGTTCTTCATGATCCTCGAAGGGCAGGTCCGTGTCGGCGACTGGATTCTGACCAAGGAGGGCAGCCGTGGACGGGTCGAACAGATCACCATGCGCACCTTGATCCTGCGCGACCTTGAGGGCAATGTCCACATCATCCCGCACAGCATGGTAGAAACCGTGGTCAACATGACCATGGCCTATTCCGTCTGCCAGATCGATATGGGCGTGGCCTACCGTGAGGACGCCGACGAAGTCCTGCGCGTGCTCGAAGAAGAAGCGCTGAAGTTGCAGAAAGACGAGACCGTTGGGCGCTTCATTTTAGGCCCGGCGGAAATCCTCGGCATCACCGAATTCGGTGACTCGGCGATAGTCTACCGGCTGCGGATCAGAACCGAAACCGGCCGGCAGTGGGCGGTACGGCGGATGTACAACCTCTACATCAAGCGCCGCTTCGATGCGGAGGGTATCGAGATCCCGTACCCGCACATCACGCTGTACGCCGGGGAGGACAAGGACGGGAACGCGCCCGCATTCCCGGTTCGGCAGAAACAGGGAGATGTGCCGTCGCCGAAAGAACAAAAGGCATCTCAGAGCAAACAGATCGCCGAACCAAAGGAACGTATCCAGCCAGCTCCCGGCCCGGAAAGCGGACCGGCGGAGGATCGGGAGCCGATTGTTGGTGATGGGGATGGTGAATAATCATTATCTGTACCGGATACAGGTGCGCAATCGGAGCGTGACAACGAAATTCTTACGTTTGTCTTTCGCCTATTGTACCCGTGACAAATAGCAAAGCGAACCGGACAAATTGTCCGATTCGCTTTGTCTGAAACTCTCATGTATTTCCGTGGAACGGGTTTCAGCCCGGTACAGCTTACACTGCCGCCTTCTTCTCCGCCTTGCGCATCGCGTCCTCGGACAGCCAGCGTTTGCGGATGCGCAATGATTCCGGCGTGACCTCGACCAGTTCGTCCTCGGCGATAAACTCCAGCGCGGTTTCCAGCGTCAGGATGCGTGGCGGATGCAGCATGTAGTTGTCGTCACTGCCGGAGGCGCGCATGTTGGTCAGCTTCTTTTCCTTCGTCGGGTTGACCCACATGTTGTCACTGCGGCTGTTCTCGCCGACAACCATCCCGGAATACACTTCGACTGTCGGTCCGACAAACATCTGTCCTCGTTCCTGCAGGTTCTGCAACGCGTACGAGGTCGATTTGCCCATCCGGTCGGCGACCAGCGCGCCGGTCTTGCGGTGCGGGATTTCGCCGGCGTGTTCGCGCCAATCGAGGAAGATGTGGTTAATGATCGCGGTGCCACGGGTTTCGACCAGCAGTTGCGAACGCAAACCGATCAGGCCTCGCATCGGCACTTCGAACTCGAGCCGTACCCACCCGGACGAGTGGTTAACCATGCGTAGCATCCGTCCCTTGCGGAAACCCATCGTCTGGGTGATCGTGCCGATATATTCTTCCGGGCAATCGAGGATCAGCTGTTCCCACGGTTCGAGCAGCTTGCCGTTCTCATCCAGATGAGTCAGCACTTTCGGCTTGCCAACCGCGACCTCATAGCCTTCACGACGCATCTGTTCGAGCAGGATGGCGAATTGCAGTTCACCGCGTCCGAGCACCTTGAACGAGTCTTTCGAATCGGTTTCCTCGACCCGCAGGCTGGGATTGCCCTGGATTTCCTTGAACAGGCGGTCGCGCAGCTGACGGCTGGTGACATACTTCCCTTCCCGTCCGGCGAACGGGCTGGTGTTGACAGAGAAGACCATTTCCAGCGACGGTTCGTCGATGTGCAATTCCGGCAACGGGCGCGGATCGTCGGGATCGGTCAACGTCCAGCCGAGCTGGATGCCTTCGATGCCGGCGATGGCGACAATGTCACCCTGCTGAGCGCGATCGATGTCGATCCGTTTCAGTCCGGAGTAGCTGTAGAGCTTGGTGATCTTTGCCTTGTGACCACCATTCCCGCCGGTCATCAGGATGGTGTCGCCTACGTTGAGCACGCCATTGCTGACCCGTCCGATGCCGATCCGTCCGAGGTAATCGCTGTAGTCGAGCGTGGTGATCTGCAGCTGTAGCGGGTGATTTTCGGTGTATGTCGGCGGCGGCACGTGTTCGATGATCATCTGGAACAGCGGGCGCAGGTCGGTACCGGCAACGTGGGGATCGAGCGTTGCGGTGCCGGTCTTCGCAATGGTATAGATGATCGGAAAGTTGCACTGATCTTCCGACGCATCGAGGTCGAGAAACAGGTCCAGGACTTCGTCCTCGACTTCGCCGAGACGGGCGTCCGGGCGGTCGATCTTGTTGATCACCACAATCGGGCTCAATCCGGCTACGAGGGCGTTGGAGAGCACATACCGTGTTTGCGGCAGTGGTCCTTCGGACGCGTCAACGAGCAGCAGGCAGCCGTCCACCATCTTTAAAACACGTTGCACCTCGCCGCCAAAGTCGGCGTGGCCGGGTGTATCGACGATGTTGATCGTCGTGCCCGCCCAGTTGATCGCGGTGTTTTTCGCGAGGATGGTGATGCCCTTTTCGCGCTCGAGATCGTTGCTGTCGAGCACCCGTTCGGCGACCTGCTCGTTGGCACGGAAGAGGCCGGCCTGGTGCAGCATGGCATCCACGAGAGTGGTCTTGCCGTGGTCGACATGGGCGATGATCGCGAGGTTGCGCAGGTTGTTGCGTGACTGTATCGGCACAAGGAACTCCGGAATCTCTGGTCTGGTACGGATGTTTCAATATGGGCCCGCGTGGAGGGAAGCATGCGGACAGCCGCGGTCTCTCATCGTGCGGAGGAGGCGGAAGATAGTGAGGAACGGGGTGAGATGTGCGAATTATGACCTGAACCGCGAGGCATGGTGCGTGGCCCGGATTGGTGCTGTGGTCCGACTCGGTGTCGTTGCCAAGTCGGGTATCATGGATCTGAGAGCTGAGATCTGAGACCTGAGACCTGAGACCTGAGACCTGAGACCTGAGACCTGAGACCTGAGACCTGAGACCTGAAGGCAAATAACTATAAACCGTCACTTGTCGCAACGTGCCCCAGACATTCATGTCTGGGATTATCCACTGACGGATGACCCGCGATAGCCGTCACAAACACCCGTGACGGACAATCACGGGCACCAACTATAAGTACGGACAATCATCAACCGACATGCCCACGACATTTATGTCGTGGATCATCCGCTTCTGAACCACTCCAACTGTCACCAGGATCCAGATTCGGTTCGTCCGCGTCAGAAAGTTTTTTGACACGGGCACATGACTCATTCCATCCCAGACGATCTGCCCAGCCCGATACGACCCGTTTAGCCATGCCCTCGGGCTTCAGCCCGGGATTGGCGGCCGTTCAAGCAACCACAGCGCCCACGCCCTCGGACTTCAGTCCGGGCTGCACCGGGGTCATGGTTGAACCGGGAGATGTAAGAGCCTGAAACGAAACCGGGGACAGCAGCTCGCGACTGTCCCCATGTCTTGCTGATAACTCACCACTCATCACTCACAACTGCTGTCACTCCCCGGTCAGCGACTTGGCGACGTCGATGAACTCGGTTTTGTCGATCGGCTTCTCGAAATACGCTTCCGGCGGCGGCAGCTTGCGATGTTGCTCGATGAAGCGTTTGAACTCCGGTGTGATCCCGGTGACGACGGCGACCGGGATATCCTTCAGATCGGCGTCCATCTTCAGGTCGTGGTACATCCGCAGCCCGGATTCTTCCGGCATGCTGATGTCGAGTGTAATCAGACTCGGGTGCAGCGCTTTCGCCTGCGTCATGCCGATGCGGCCGTTCGCGGCGGTCTCGGTT
The DNA here is from genome assembly GCA_020444425.1 of bacterium. Taxonomy (GTDB): domain Bacteria; phylum Electryoneota; class Electryoneia; order Electryoneales; family Electryoneaceae; genus BMS3BBIN04. Next base: position 63,709 of record JAHLLB010000009.1, read on the forward strand.
TTGAATCCGTTGTCTTCCAGCAAAATGGTCAGGAACGAGCTGACATCCGGCTCGTCCTCGACGATCAGCACGAGCTTCTGGTCGCTCATGGTATCCCCCAACGTTTGTTCAGCGCGGACTATGATCCGCGTGAGTTGATATCGTATGGATGATCCCGACCAGCCAGCTGGTCGGGGCAAACTGCATCTGTCTTTTTACTACCACGGACTAAAGTCCGTGGTAAGGTATCGATACGGGGACACATTGAGGACAATGTGTCCCCGTATCGCGGTCCCTGTATCGCGTAATCAAATCCGTCTATTCCTCTGAGCGTGAGGCGGGCCTATTTCTTCCCGAGCGCTTCGAGCGCCTTTTTCAGCGTCTCGGGGTCGGCAGCCTTCATCTGGTCCAGCAGACGATGGCGCAGCACTGCCGGATCATTTTCAAGATCATCGTCGACTGGCAACCCGACCAGGCGCTTCACGTTCGCGACGTAATTGGTTGGCTTGACTGGTTTTTCGAGATAGATCCCCGGACCGGACATGGTCAGCTCTTCCAGATCCGCCTTGCCCTGGTCGTCGCGTGCGTGCCCGGTGACAATCATCACTGGAATCTTGCGCCAGTCCGGGTTTTTCTGCAGGTCGCGGTAGAACGCCGCACCGGAACGTTTCGGCATCACCAGGTCGAGCGAAATCAGGTCGGGCTTGACCTGTTTCACCAATTCCAGCGCCTGGTACCCGTCGGACGCGGTTTCCACGTTAAATCCGGCGTCTTCCAGTGCCATCGTCAGGTACTCACGGACATCATCTTCATCATCCACAACGAGGATGAGAAAGTCTTTCGGTTCGGCCATGCCGGCCTCCTAACGGTATTGCTTCGCTTTTTCGTTGCGTTGTTGTTGTTCTTCTTCCAGCTTAACCAGTTCATTGCGTGGTAGCCGGATACGGAATGTCGATCCCTGCCCCGGTTCGGTGTCGACCTCGATGGTGCCACGGTGTTCCTGTACGATCTTACGGGTTGTCAACAACCCGAGGCCCGTCCCTTCCCCACCCTTGGTGGTGAAGAAGGTGGTAAACACGCGGCGTTTGACATCCGCATCCATCCCGATCCCGTTGTCCTTTACTTCGAAGACGAGCTCGCCGTCCCGGTCGAACGCTGACATGGTGACCACTCCACCGCCGCCTTCGCGGACGGATGCGGCGTCGATGCCGTTGCTCAGCAGGTTGGTAAGGCATGCTTCGATCCCCTCCCGGTCGAGGGATGCAGGTTCGGGCAGCGGAGTTTTGCCGTGTTCCAGTTTAACACCCTGCCGTTTCGCCGCGTCAACGTACAGTTCGATGACTTCATCGATGATGTCACCGGGGTTGAGCGGCACCAGCGCGGGCACCCGTCCCTTTGCGAACGAGAGGAAGTCACGCACCATCGACGTGGTCTTCTCAAAGTTGCGTTGCAACATGTCCCAGCCGCGTTCAAGCCGGGCTTCGTCGCCCTTCTTGAGGCCGCTGTCGACCATGTACATCCCGCCCTCGAGGCCCATCAGCAGGTTCTTGATGGTGTGCGCGAGACCTGCGACCGTTTGTCCCACCGCGACCAGCCGTTCGTTGTCGAGTACTTCTTTCTCGAGACGATGCAGCTCGGTGACGTCGGTGGAAATCTCGATGACGCGATCGACGCCGTCCGGTCCCCACGAGAGTGGCGACACGGTGACGACATAGCGTGTCAGCTCGCCGTCGTGCGTCACTCCTTCCTGCGTCGAACTGTGTTCTTTGCCGTCCTTGAAGGTTTGCATCGCCGGGCAGTCGGTGCAGGGAATGTTGCGGCCCTTGTACACCTTGTAGCATGACGCGCCGTCGGCACGGCCGAAGGTGCGTTCGAGCTTGCCGTTGGCATGGACGATGTTCAGATCACGGTCGAGGATCGAGATGTAGCAGGGAACGTGCTCAAACAACCGGTCGAATTCACGTTTCCAGCGCTTGGTTTCTGTCAGCTTGCTGGCGAGGATCAGCACGTGATCCGGCTTGCCGCCCTTCTCCAGCGCGATCGGTTTGTAGTAGACGGATACCTGAATGTCGCGGCCATGCCGGTCGACGAGAATTTCGTCGGACACGCGAACCTGATTTTCGGTCAGGCACAGGTCCGCCTCACACGACAGACAGGGCTGATAGGTCTGCTTCAGGGCTTCGTGGCAGATCCGTCCCCGGAACACTCCGAACACGTCCTCGAACCGCTTGTTGACGGCCCGGACACGTTTGTCCGGGCCGATCAACGCAGCGCCCATTGGCAGCTCGTCAAACAGCGATTCGCTGAGGAACGCCTGCATGGCGGCATCTTTTGTGCCTGCCGCACTCATTCCCATGAATCTCCGCTGGTATTGGGTACAATCACCTTGCCCGACGTCGGATACTCATCGGGTCCGACATCCGCCAGGGTTCGATGTTCGTGGTGACAGAATCCACACTGCTGGAAGTCTTCGATGCCCCACTCATCCGCGATCTGGTGATGGCAGTCGAGGCAGATGCCGTGCAACGCGTCTGCGTACGACGGTGCCATGTACTGATTCACCGGATGCTCGAAAGACGGTGCTCCGCCTTCCACCTGTTCCGGAATCAGGTCGTGGTGGCATTCGACACACTTGATCGCCGTACTTGCCTGGCGAATCTCCCCCCTGGGATGGCATTGTCCGCAGGACAAGTTCGCTCCATTTGGATCTGAATGCCAACTGTGCCGGAAGGCATCGGTTGCGCTGTACATATCCTGGTGGCAACTGGAGCACTCAGTGTTCCGGTCGCCGGGCATGTTCATGTGGTGGCAGGTCACGCAACCGTTGTACATGTCCTCCGCCATCTCGGCGTGAACGGCATGGGTAAACGGAACGCCGAACGCATCCCGGTTCCCGTCAACCCACAGTGTGTCGCCACCACGTGCGGCGTACGCCGGTGTCGGCTCGACACCCTTACTGCGCACCGATTCACCGGACAGCAGCATGAAGCCAAGGCCTACGGCCAGCACGAACGACAACGAAAAACGTGTCCGGTCGGCGAAGGACGGTGTCCCCAGCCAGGTGCGGGTGAGGTTGTCGAACATCGGCTTCGTCTTCGGATCTTCCTCCGCGTCATGCGGGGTCGACTCGAGAATGTGGAAGTGTTCGACGAGCCACAGGAAGACCAGAGCGGCCACCGAAACCACGCCGAAGCTGATCGCAAATTCGGTCCACGACGGCAGGTAGGCTTCGATCCCGCGGCCGGTGTGCATCACGCCGCCAGTGTTGATGCGGTTGACGACGACACCCAGCACGCCGAGGAACGCCACCAGCCACAGCGCGCCATCCTTGCGGCGGACAGCTTTGACCGTCGTCAGCATCCCCGGAATCGCCAGCAAACCGATTTCCACCCAGAACGCGATCGCGCGCCAGTCGGTGGAGAATGCGTGGTGGATCTGACCGCGCACGATCAGGTCGCCGAAGCGGACGCCGAGGTACGCGAGAATGATCCACGGCGTCGCGCGGTTCAATTTGGCGAGCATGTCGCGGTGGCTGTGACGGCGGTAGATCCAGCTGGTCGTGTGCCCTTCGAACGTGATCATGAAAAGGCCGAGCGCCATCGCCGAGATGAAGAACATGATCGGCAGGATCGGGCTGTACCACAGCGGGTGGACACGGTATGGCATGATCGTGAACAGCGTGCCGAGGCTGGACTGATGCAGCGTCGACAGGCTGATGCCCGCGATGACCAGCGGAATGCGGAATTTGGTCAACGTGTCGTGGATCTTCTTCCAGCGGCTCTGGCCCTCGAGCGGGACGGGAAGGAATTCCAGCGTCAACACACTGAGGTACAGCATCACGCACCAGCCAACTTCGAACAGCGGGCTGTGCGGGTTCCAGAAGACGATCATGTGCCAGATGTTCCACGGCAGGCCGAGGTCGACCATCAGGCCCAGCACCACGGCAATGTATCCGAGGAACGCGGTCAGCACGGCCGGGCGCACGATCGGGTAGAATTCCTTCAACTGGAAAATGTAGACGACGGCGGTAAGCACAAACCCACCGGCGGCGAGGGCGACACCGCTCATCACGTCGAACCCGATCCAGAATCCCCACGGGACGCCGTCCGATAAATTCGTCGTCGCGCCGAGCCCGAAGGTGAAGCGCGTGATCGCGACGGCGAGCGCGAGTCCGGTGATCGCCCAGAGGATGCTCTTCAGGACACGTGCTCTGTCCAGGCGAATGTCAGCCATTGCTCTTGCCCTCCGGGTGGTGGTTCGCGGATACGTCTTTGTGCTGCTGGTTCTTCATTCGGCGCTTGATGATCCAATACACACCGGTCATCGTGCCGGCCATCCCGACGAATACCGGCGGCACCGCACCCATTGCGGTCTTGGTCCGTGCGGGCAGTGTCTCATCGCTCAACTTGCTGCCGTAGGACAGGAAGCTGAGGTCGGTGTCCGAGATGTAGAGAACGCTTGTCCCGCCGATTTCATGCTCGCCCCAGACGTGCTGGATGTAGCGGTTGGGGTATTTCTCAAGCCGTTTGTGCGCGACCTTGAGCAGTTCCTCGCGGGTGCCGAAGATCGTCGCGCCGGTCGGGCATGCGTTGGTGCAGGCCGGTTTTTCACCGGCTTTCAGGTGATCGTTGCAGAGGATACACTTGCGGACATAGGGAACGCTCTGGTCCCAGTCGTACCGCGGCACACCGTACGGGCAGGCCATCATGCAGTAGCGGCAGCCCATGCACTTGTCGCCATCGTAGACGACCGCGCCGGTTTCCGGATCTTTCCGCAACGCACCCACCGGACAAACCGACGCGCAGGCCGGTTCATCGCAGTGTCGGCATTGCTTGCGGATAAATGCCGGGTCGCCGTTGGGCAGCTCTTTTTCAACGATCGACGTCCAGTTTCGGGCGGACAGCCCGTCATCCAGCGACCAGCGCCGGGGAACGTCGGCTTCGAGATGGTTACGCCGTTTGCAGGCGGCCACGCATTCGCGGCAGCCGATGCACTTGGTCGTGTCCGTGAGGATGCCGACGCCGTTTTCAACATGCACGCTCATGCCGGGATCTCCTCTCGCATTTTTTCACGTCCCAGGGTGGCCATCACCTTGTCGCCGGCACCCTTCGGGAATTTCCACGCCGCAGCGGCGATGTACCGGCCCAGCGGGAACAGGGCGACGTGGGCGATCTTGGTAAACGGGATCAAGACCAGAATCAGCACCGCGCTCAAGGCGTGCAGCATCATCATCCACTGGTACACATTCGCGGCGAGGACGACATTCGTCATGAAGATTCCGGTAATGAACGGCACCAGCAGCAGGCTGACGAAGAAGTAGTCCGGCCCGCGCGAGATGTGGCGGGATGCGTCGTTCAGCGCCCGCGCCAGCAGCAGGTAGATTCCGCCGCCGATGGTGGTCAGTGTCAGGATGTGCGCCAGTGTCTGCGGCATCCAGAATCCCCACGACAGCCCGGTGTTCTTGTCCCACAGGATGACGTGGGAGGAGTAGAACAGCGGCACGAGGATCAGGCCGGCGTGAAACAAGATCGAAACGAGGCTGTACATCGTGCGGTGTTTCGGAATGTGTTTCACTGGCACAAACCAGCTGACAGTGGTGCGGAACAGATCGCCCCAGGGCACATTCCGCTCGCCCGCGCGGCGCAACATCATGTAGATGTCGCTCACCGACAGCAGCAGTACCCGCACCAGCCCGAACAGGCAGATGGCGAATGCGAGGCGGAACAGCGGCCCAGTCGTAAACTCGATCAGGGCATCCACGTTTTTCCTCCAGATCTATGTTTTGCAGTTATCAGTTATCAGTTATCAGTTGTCAGTTGTCTGTTGTCAGGCCGGTTCATCAGGTGCCGCTATCAGGGATTGCATTGACCGATGCTTTGTTTGCGTGTCTTTGCACTGATAACTGACCACTGAGAACTGAGCACCGACGTCACGCCTTCGCTTCCTCGGGTGGCTTGAAATCCTCTTCGCCTCCCCCCATCCAGTCGAAGTCGTCCTCTTCCGGCTCACGCCACGCGACTCCGTCCGGCGACAACACCAGCGCCTTGTAGATCAGGTCATGCAACCCGACCAGCTCCACCGGCATTTCGTTGTCCTCGAGCAGTTCACGAATCTGCTTTTTGCAGTTTGCACACGGGGCAATCACGATCTTCGCACCGGTCTTGTCGATCTGCTCAGCCTTCTTGCGGCCGCCGATGGTGGTGCGCCACGGACGGATCTCGTCAATGGACACCGTCCCGCCACCCCCACCACAGCAGTAGTTGTCACGGCCCTTGGGGGTCATTTCAACGAAGTCCGGGATGAACTCCCTGATGATCTCGCGGGGTTGTTCCACAACCCAGCCCGGGCGGGCGATGTTGCATGGATCATGGTAGGTGACCTTCTCCGTGACGATCGTCTTGTCGAAGGTCAGCTTGCCGGCTTTCATCGCATCGTGGGTGTACTCAAGGATGTTGACCACCGGCATGTGGCAGATCTTGCTGAAGTTGTTGAGGAAGAACTTCGCCGACCGGCTCGCGTGCCCGCACTCACCAACGAGGATCTTCGTGCAGCCAAGACGTTTCGCTTCCGCCTCAATATTGTTGACCAACTTCTCAAGCACCTGATCGCTGTAGAACAGACCATAGTTGATCGCGTCGTAGTTCTTTGTGCCGATGGTCCATGACCCGCCGGTCGCGTGCATCACGCAGGCGATGCCCATCAACGTTTCCGCTTCCATCATGTAGTCAGACACCGGAGCGACGAAGAGGTATTCCGCGCCTTCCTGATCGACCGGGAATTTCACCGGCGCGTTTTTCGTGCCCTCCATTTCCTCTTCCATGAACTCGAGGCTGTCGAGCAACGCGGGCAACGGGATTGCGGAAGTGTTGTGCGTGTCGCCGCTGATCTGTTCCCGTGTGGACACCACCAATGCGCGGGGCACAATGCCGATCTCCGCCAGGATCCAGCGGCCGAGGTGCGTCACCAGGCCGTGGTCGATGCCCATCGGGCAGGCGTTGGTGCAACGACGGCAGGCGGTGCAATCGTAGTAGGATCCGGCCATCTCCTCGATAATCTCGTCGGTGATGCCGATGTCGCCGGTGATGCGCGCGCGGATCCGTCCACCGAGTGTGAAGTGCCGGCGGTAGATGTCCAACAGCATGCTGCTGCGGTAGCACGGTACGTGTTCCGGCTTCCCCGTCACTTCGTAAATCGGGCAGCTCACCGCGCAGCGTGCGCACTTTGCGGTGACGCGCGAGAAATGATCGAGCGCGAATCCGTAGTTCGTGTGCTTCAGGATCGCGGCCATCGCGCGAAGGAATTTTTCCGGACGGTCTTCGGTTTCAACGCCGTTTTCGACGTGATAGCGAACCGGTAGTTTCTGAGCCTTGACCACCTCGTCCTTCTTCGGGATGGCGTACGCTTTTTCCAATCGTTCCGGTGTGATGCTGTTCATGGCGTTTCCTGTGGGTTCACGGCTGCCGTTGTATGTCGGTCCCGTGTTTCACGGTTGTGTTCAGTTCCGGATGGCCGTTGATGCGGCCTTTCAGCGGCGGCAGGTGCAGACCCGCCATGCTCGCCGGTTGAAATGCGGACGGGTCGAGCAATTCGATACCGTACGCAGCGCAATACTTGACAGCAGCATTCAATGGCGGATGCACGTACAGGCGGCAGTGATAGCCGGTCGAGGTGATGCGGTGGAATTCACCGATTTCCTCGTCCACCCGCCACGCATGCGCGCCGCAGCAGATCGCCGCTCGTACCGGTTTGCCGCAGGTCGGGCACATCCGTTCGGCAATGAGATCCATCGGCGACAGGTTCGGACCATCGACCCGGTTGACCGTCCAGCCAAGTGACTGCAACAGGTCGCTGGTCCACGCGACCGCGTCCGCAGCGACCGGACCGGACATCGGGATGTCGCTGTCTTCGTCCGTCACTCCGCCCAGACGCCCTGCGAGATAGCCAAAGAGCACGTCCACCGCAGTGCCGCTGACACCGTGGATGACGTCGATATCTTCCGCTCGCAGCAGCCGGCGCGTCGCCTTCTTGATGCCATTTGCGAGCACGATGGTCACACCCAATTCACGCATCATGCGGATACGGGCGACCTCATCCTCGCCGTCCGGGGCGATTTCGCGGCACTCGTGAATGCCCTCGGACGACACATCCCAAATGCGGAACCGTCCCGCCGCTTCGAACAGCGGCGCGACTTCCTCGACGAAACACGGCACGGCGATGCGTGCGTTTTCCGTATTGAGTGTCCACGTGAAGGGTGTGTTCACGAAATTTCCCAAAGTTGTTCGCTTCTTGTCACAGTACACTAGCCAACTTTGTGCCAAATGGTGCAAATAAGTTTAAACGCAATAGAATCATAGAGTTAGTTGAATCCAGCCGTTTGTTGCTGTTGCAGCTGTTGCAACGATTTCGCCGGAAAAGTGTTGCAAAGCAAGACATGAGCAATGGCAACTGTTGCAACACTGATGCGGCTACGCATCCTTCGCTTCATCTTCGTCGATCTCGTACTTTTTCATTTTCCGCCACAGCGTCGTCCGGTCAATCCCGAGCGCCTTTGCGGCGTGCGTGCGGTTGCCGTTGCAGGTACGCAGGGCTTCCCTGATCGCCGCTTCCTCGACCAGGGCTTCCCGGACCGGCGTTGCATGTTCTTTCGCCAACTGTTGCATCAGATCGTGCAACGGGTGATCCGTTCCGCTGGGAACAACTTCACCAGTAACGGAAACGGGCTTCTTTTCGACGGTTGCGTCCAGTTTCGCCCGTTCGACCGTTTCCTTCAATTCCACCGGCAGGCAGGCGATGTCGAGTGTCCGCCCCTTGCAGATCGCGAAACCGTACTCGAGCACGTTTTCCAGCTCGCGCACATTACCGGGGAAGTCGTGATGAAGCAGCGTTTCCATGTATGCCGGACTGACACTGAGGATATTCTTCCCCTTCAGCGCGTTGAAACGGCGGATGAAATGGTCGACCAGCAACGGGATGTCTTCACGCCTCTCCATCAACGGCGGCAGCTCAAATCGGATCACCGCCAGCCGGTAAAACAGATCTTCGCGGAATTCGCCGCGTTTGACCGCTTGTTTCAGGTCACGGTTGGTTGCGGCGACCACACGAATGTTCGCCTTGACCGGTTTCACCCCGCCGACCGGTTCGTATTCACGCTGTTGCAGAAGCCGCAACAGTTTTACCTGGGTCGAAGGTGGCAACTCGCCGACCTCATCAAGAAACAGCGTCCCGCCTTCCGCAGCGGCGACTTTTCCTGCCTTGTCCCGTTTCGCGTCGGTAAACGCGCCCTTGACATACCCGAACAGTTCGCTCTCGAACAGTTGCGGCGGCATCGCGCCACAATTGATCACGACATACGGTTTGTCTTTCCGTTCGGACAGTGAGTGCACAGCTTTGGCGAACACTTCCTTGCCGGTTCCGGACGCGCCCTCGATCAACACCGTACTCTCAGATGTCGCGACATCGGGCAGGATGTTGATCAGTTTCAGGCACTTGGGCGACTTGGTGACGATGTCCTCGTAGCTGTAGCGTTGGTGCAGCTCTTTGCGCAAATCTTCAATCGCAGACAGGTCGCGGAAGGTTTCCACTGCACCCAGCACTTCGCCATCCTCGTCACGCAACACCGCCGTCGAAATCGAGATCGGCACGGTGCGGCCCTGCTGGTTCAGGATGCGCACCGGCATGTCGATCGCTTCCTGGCCGGTCTGCATCGTGCGGTCGAGCAGGCAGCCGCGTTCGCAGATGTCGGAGTGGAAAACATCGTAGCACCGCCGGCCGATGGCGTCCCGCGCCGGATAGCCGGTGATGCGTTCCGCGGCGCTGTTGAAGCTGGTGATGCGCCGTTGCGAGTCGACGGTGAAGACGCCGTCCGCGACGGAATTCAGAATGATCTTGAACAGATGCTCGCGCATGGGGTAACCAGTTGTGAGTGCTGAGTCGTGAGTCTTGAGTCCCGGGTTGATCATGTGCCCCTGATGGCTTCGCCAGCAGGGCTCATCCGCCGATTCCACGCGATGCCCCTGTGACCCGCCGTGTGTTTGGCGGTTTGCAGGGCTCATCCACCAGTGAACAACTCTGTCTTCATGCCCACGACATTGATGTCGTGGCTCATCCGCCAGTGAACAACTTTGTCTTCATGCCCACGACATTCATGTCGTGGCTCATCCGTCAGTTAAACTAAATACACCAAAAGCAGGTGAACCGTTTCACGAAACCTGTTCTGCAACACTGAGGTGTTGCAGCGACTGTTGCAAGATAAGGATTGTGAAACCCTTCACGAAAGGGGTGACTCCGATGAGAGTTTGAATTGGGAGCCGTGTGCAGCCGGAATCTCGGAAACTGTTGCGGAATTGCGTGCGTCAGAACTCCCGGCGGCTGTACATTAACGGGCGATGACACCGTTCCGCTTGAGTGTCGCGAACGGACGCACTGCAACACCGTTGCCGAATTCCTGAGGCTCACAATGAGATTGCCGCACATCAACGTCCCGTGGTCTGATGATGAACGGCTGGGTGTGACGGTCTACTTCGCACACCCGTACAGCTCGTGGGAGAGGGCACGCAACGAGAACATGAACCGGATGGTACGGCAGTGGTTTCCGAAGGGGCTGGACTTCCGGTCACTTCACGACTTGGACGTCCAATCCGTCGAGAGGATGCTCAACAACAGACCCAGAAAATCACTCGGATACAGAACACCGAAAGAAGTCCTCTACAACCTGAAAATCTAGATCGGTGCATTTGATCTTGGAATTTGCGAGCGATGCATCGACTGGTCGATGGACGTTTAGGTGTCCATTTGAAGGTGGAAGGAGTTTCAAATGCACCGAGTAATCCTGTTTTTCTTCTGCAGTCTTCTCTGCATCCCAGCCGCTTCAGCCTGGGACAGATACGTGATCGGAGCGGCTGACGATAATATTAATGAATTTCTGATTACCGATATTGACTCAGATGGAGATCTGGATCTAATATCTTATCAACTAGATTATGATTTTACAGTTTTTATAAATGAAGGTGTTTCATATACCCAATACATAGTTTATTACGATAACAGAGGTTATCACCCAATCGCAGGCGACCTGAACTCTGATGGGGAAATGGATATTTTAACGTACACAGTTGATAATATTTATTGGTATGAACAGATCACAAATCTGGTTTTCACGCAGCACATCATACCGGTGGTTAATGATCCTTACGATCTTCATATCATTGACTGGGATCTGGATGGTGATCAGGATATCATAACGGGTGCTACATCCATCCTGCTGAACAATGGGCAACAGGAGTTTATCGAGGGAACGATCTTTAATGTCAACTACGCCGAGTTTGATGTTGGCCAGTGGAATGCGACAGATCATGTGCCGGACATGGTCAACTGGAACTTAGTCGATCCGCCCAACGGCTTCGAGATCCTGCTGCAACAGCGGAATTTCCCCGGCCAGGTAAACCCGGTCGTCCTTTACGAAGGGTTCTACGTCTCAAACCCGCCACCATTCTACTATTACCCGATTTCCTTCGACCTCGCCGACATCGACAACCAGGGCGGGGATGATGTGGTCGGTGCGATGTGGGAATCCGCCAACCTTCTGCTGGACGCGCATGTATTCGTCTGGCGGCAATATGAGCCGTTTGTGGATTGTCATCAGACAAACGGCGGCCAGGAAATCTGGAATCCCGCCCTCGCCGATTTCAATGCCGATGGATACACCGATTATGTGTACTACGATTGGGATGGAAATCGCGCGTACTATCTGCTGTTGAACTCCGGGTATCCGAACTACAACCTGAATGTGGATTCCATTATCGGATCTCAGGGGACGGACATGGAATCCGCCCATGGCGACATGGACGGAGATGGTGACATCGACCTTGTGTATAGTCGTTTCAATGAAATCCGCGCCTACGACAACCCGACCAATCCCGGTCCGCTCGCTTTACGGCTGGTCCCGATTCGACCCCACGCCGCGCCAGGCGGACAGATCGCCTATGGAGCGACAGTGTTTCACGCCGCGCCAGACCGGCGGCTGGTGCAGGTGCGCATGCGGGCAATCGGACCGAACGGTGAAAACTTCCCGCTGCTGGCGTCACGGTTCTACCTCGACCCGTCGCAACCGAAAGACTTCAACAACCTGACCCTCGACGTGCCGGCGTGGGCCGAACCGGGCAGCTACTCGCTGATCTGCCGGGTGAAATACAGAAACTGGATCAGCACCACCGACACGCTGCAAGTGTACGTCTCCAGCGATCCCAACTCCGCAACCGGCGTTTCAGCGACCGGCGTATCAACGACCGGCGCTCCGCTGGTCTCGTGGAACGACCGTTACGGCTTCGACCCCGCGCCGCTCGGCGAGCCGTCAGCCGCGCCCGAGCAGCTGCAACCGGCGCTCGCGCAATGGGCTCAAGCGTTCGACGCCCTCCCCGGCGGAGCTGTCCCTGCCCGTGGCGCTGGCGATGCTGCTGACACGGATGCCGACGCCTTCACGATCGGCGACGACCTCGCGCTGCTCGACAAAGCCAGCCTGCGTTCCGCGGACGATCTGCACCCATCACTCGCCGGAATCAAGACCAGCAACGCCCGCGACATCTGGCGCGCAATTCCGGCTGACGAGGTTGAACGACTGCGCACCGAATCAACCCCGCAAGTCATCGGCTGGACAGACATCAATCGGAAATCTGTCTTCGCCAAGAACCCGCCCTCGGGAACTACCTCTTCAGCCCCTCTTTCTGATGATTTTAGAGTAGTCGCATTCCCTAATCCGTTCAATTCTAGCATATCAATTACTGTGTCTCTGCCGACAAGTGTGGAATTGACAATCACTGTATATGACATTCTTGGACGTGAAGTGGCGACGCTCGCAAAAGGGGCATTCAGTGCGGGGAATCACCAGTTTGCCTTGAGTTCGGACGGACTTGCGAGCGGTTTGTACTTCATCCACGCCACAGTACCCGGTCAGCTCGATCAGGTGCAGAAGGTGATGTTAGTGCGATAAGGAATATTTTCCGGTAGGTAGTTTGGATCGTTATCTGGTGCGGGTTTGGGCGTACCTTACCCGCATCAGGTGGCGATCCTCTTCTACCGGAGGAGCAGATGCAGGTCATTAATAAACCAGGGACAGACGGTAGATTAATCGTTAAATATTTCACAGAAATACTACCGTCTGTCCCTGGTTTATTCCCGTCTTGAACTCAGTACTCATCACTCGCAATTACAACCCCCGCAACACCTCGCGCGCGGCGGAGACGGTCTTGTTGATCGCTGTGTCGTCGTGCGCGGCGGAAACGAACCACGCCTCGTACCCGCTCGGCGGCAGATGGACACCGCGTTCGAGCATCCCGCCGAAGAACGCGGCGAATCTGTCGTGGTCGCAAGCCTTGGCGTCATCAAAGTTGCGCACCGGACCATCGTGAAAGAACAGGGTGAGCATGGATCCCACGCGTTGCACGACACCCGTCACTACCGCTTCACGTAACGCATCCTCGAGCCCCGCCTGCAGCTTCGCGGACTGGGTTTCGAGCTGCGCGTAGACGTTCTCCGTCAATCCACGCAACGTCGCCAGCCCGGCAGTCATTGCGAGCGGGTTGCCGGACAAGGTGCCTGCCTGGTACACCGGCCCGCTCGGGCTGATCATGCGCATCAGGTCGGCACGGCCGCCGTACGCACCCACCGGCAGTCCGCCGCCGATCACCTTGCCGAAGGTGGACAGGTCCGGTGTGACGCCGAACAGGCTTGAGGCGCAGCCACGGTGCACACGGAATCCGGTCATCACTTCGTCAAAGATGAGCAACGCGCCGTGCTCGTCGCAGAGTGCACGCAGGCCGGGCAGGAAGCCGTCATCGAAGCGGGTGACGCCCATGTTGCCGGGCACGGGTTCGACGATGATCGCGGCGACATGGCCCTTGTCCTGTTCGAGGATCGTGCGCACTGACTCGAGGTCGTCAAAACGTGCGACGCGGGTGTCTTTCGCTGCGCCGGGTGTGACACCGGGGCTGTCGGGCGCGCCGAAGGTGGCGACACCGGACCCGGCCTGGATCAGGAAGCTGTCGGCGTGGCCGTGGTAGCCGCCGGCGAACTTGAGGATCACGTCGCGTTTCGTCGCCGCGCGTGCGAGCCGGATCGCGGACATGGTCGCTTCGGTGCCGGAGTTGACGAAGCGGACCATCTCGACAGACGGTACGCGATCGACGATCTCCTGCGCCATTTCGGCTTCCAACGGGCTCGGTGCGCCGAAGCTGGTGCCCTTGCGGACCGCAGCCTCGAGGGCGGCGGTGACATCGGGGTGCGTGTGGCCGAGGATCATCGGACCCCACGACCCGATGTAGTCGATGTAGGTGTTGCCGTCAACGTCGGTCATGGTGCAGCCGGACGCGGACGCGATGAACGGCGGCACACCTCCGACAGCCTTGAACGCACGGACAGGACTGGACACTCCGCCGGGCATGAGTTCGGCGGCACGGGAAAGCAGGTCTTTGGAAGTCATAGGTTGGGCTATGGGCTATGGGCTATGGGCTATGGGCTGTGGGCTATGGGCTATGGGCTATGAAACATGTGTGTGCCCCGACTAGCTCGCTAGTCGGGATTATCGATGGTTAATGACGAGATCCTTCGCTGCGCTCAGGATGACTTTTTTTACCGTTCGATTCAGTCCTTCAGTTCGACTTTCGACTTCGTACTGCCGTACTTCACTCCAACCACTCCGCCACTTCGGTCGCGTGATACGTCAGGATGAAATCCGCGCCGGCGCGTTTGAACGACAGCAGCGTCTCAAGGATGATCCGTTCGCGGTCGATCCATCCCTTCTCCGCTGCCGCTTCGATCATCGCGTATTCGCCGCTGACCTGGTAGGCCGCGGTGATCCGGCCGAAGGTTTCCTTCACTTTGGTGAGAACGTCGAGGTAGGCCACCCCCGGCTTGACCATGATCATGTCGGCGCCTTCGATCAGGTCGAGTTCAGCCTCACGCATGGCTTCGAGCACATTTGCCGGATCCATCTGGTAGCCGCGGCGGTCACCGAACTGCGGCGCGGAACCGGCGGCGTCCCGGAACGGTCCGTAGTACGCTGACGCGTATTTGACAGCATACGACAGGATCGCGATGTCGTCGTAGCCGGCATCGTCCAACGCGTCGCGGATCGCGCCGACGCGCCCGTCCATCATGTCGGACGGGGCAACAATATCCGCGCCCGCCTGCGCGTGGCTGACGGCAGTACGGCCCAGCAGCTCGAGGGTCGGGTCGTTGTCGACCGTCTCGCCGTGCAAAATGCCGCAGTGGCCGTGGTCGGTGTATTCGCAGAGGCAGACATCGGTCATCACCAGCAGCTCGGGCACGGCTTGCTTGATCAGCCGTGTCGCCTGCTGCACCTCGCCATCCTCTGCCCACGCGCTGGAGCCGGACGCGTCCTTGTGTTCCGGAATCCCGAATAGAATGATCGCGGGAACACCGGCTTCGTGGATGCGCACCGCTTCTTTCGCGGCCTCATCGGCAGAGAGGTGATACTGCCCTTTCAGGCTCGAAATCTCGGTGCGCACGCCGCTGCCGGGAACGACAAACAGCGGTTGCACGAGATCATCAGCAGTGAGTTTGGTTTCGCGCACGAGACGGCGCATGGTATCGCCGCGACGGAGGCGGCGGGGTCGTTCAATGGGAAAGCTCATCATCCAGTCTCTTGAGAACGTCGTTCAGGTCACCATTCCGGTTCAAGGATACCGCGCGCGCGACGGCTTTCGCCATGCCGAGATCGTCTTCTTCCAGGCTCGCGCGCTTCAGGTTCGAGATCATCAGGCTGACCACCTTGCGCATCAGCGACTTGCTGAACAGTTCGACCTGTTCGTGGTCGGTCTTATGGAATTTTTTCGCGTTACGCTTAACCTCAAGCATGCGTAGTTCTTCGAGGGTTTCCTGCAGCTGCTGAATCGTCGGCGCGACGCGGTTTTCCTGGTACCACTCGGTGAACTCGGCGACCCGTTCCTTGATCAGTTCTTCCGCACGTTCCGCCTCGGCTTCGCGTGCCTTCAGGTTCGCCTTGACCAGATCCTGGAAATCATCAACCGTGTACAGGTACATGTCGCGCAGGTCACGGATTTCCGGGTCGGAGTCGCGCGGTACCGCAAGGTCGAGCAGCAGTTGCAGGCCCTTGCGCTTTTTCTTCGCCAGCTTCATCTGGGCATGGGTGATCACGGGCTCGCTGGCGGAGGTCGCTGTGACAATCAGGTCCGCCCACGCCAGATCCTCCACCGCCGGCGGGAAGTCGACGACACGTCCGCCGAGCAGATCCGCGACGACTTGCGCATTTTCCCGTGTCCGGTTGCAGACCGCCCAACGGTCAATCCCGGCGGTGGTGAGGTACTTCGCGGCGAGACGTGCGGTCTGGCCTGCGCCGACGAGCAGCACCCGCCGTCCCGCGAGCTCACCGAAAATGCGTTCCGCCATCTTCACCGACGCCGACGCGACCGACACCGCACCCCGGCTGATCTCGGTTTCCTGGCGGATGCTCTTACCGGTTTCGATCGCACGCAGGAACGCCTTGTTCAACACAACGTTGGTGGTGTGTTCATCCAGGGCCGCGTGATAGGCGTCCTTCACCTGCGCGAGGATCTGCACCTCGCCGAGCAGCTGGCTGTCAAGTCCTGCGGAAACACGGAACAGGTGCTGCACCGCTTTCGCGTCACGCAGGATGTACGCCGGCTCAGCTTCCTCGGGGGTAATGCCGGTGTGTTCGACCAGCATCTCGCGCAAGCCTGCGGCGGACGTATGCTGATACGGCGAGAAGTAGAATTCGGTCCGGTTGCAGGTGGACAGAATCAGCACCCCCTCGAGGTTGTCCGACTGGACAAGCTCGTGCAGGGTCGCCTTCAACTTGTCCGGCGTCATTGCGGCACGGTCGCGCACGTCAATGGAGGACGTCGTATGGTTCAACCCGATCGCTTCCAGTCTCATGCGTAGTGCCTCGTGAAGAAACCGATGACGGAAACGATCAACAATAGAATCATCAAGGCGGACACACCCACCGACGCCGCAGCCAGCTTCTGTTGCGCCAGCCAGTGAAAACGGTCTGCCAGCCACAGGGAAGTGATAATCCCCCACAGCACCAGCATCGGGTGCAGGTGCGAGATGGTCGCCTCACGCGATTCCGGCAGGAACCACAGCGTCCCCAGCGCGCTCACCACGCTGATTGTGACCAACACCCAGCCGGCGGTCAGGGACACACGCCGCAGCCGGTTCAGGTCGCTCATGGACGGCATATCGTGAAACCACTGCCCGAAGGTGCGGCTCTTGATCTGTTTGTGCAGGATGATCTCGCCCGCGCCGAACATGCCGCTTCCCAGCAGCAGCGTTACCGCCGCCAGCGACATCGCAATGTGCACCGACGCGCGCGCGTTGACCAGGTTCTCCGGCTTGACGCTGGTTGTTTCCAATCCAAGCGCCAGCGCGGAAATCAGCAGCAGCGCCACCACCGCGAGCGGGATGATGGTCAGCTTGCGCTGGCTGACACGGGTCTGCGTGTACGCCACGCCCAGCCACATGAAACAGGCGAAGGTGACGAGCAGTTGGCCCGGAGTCGCAACCAGTAATGCTCCCTGAAACACCGCGTAACCGGCCCACCAGATCCCGAAAATGATGGCGAGGATGTTGCCGGCGCGGATCAGGTGATGGTCGCGTTTTCGTCCTTCCGGATGGCATGGAGCATTCCACAGGCCGAGCAGGAGGCTGAATCCCACCAGCATGATTAGTGGAAGAACCGTGGTTAGAAAGACTTGCATCAACTCTTCTCCAGCTTGGCAGCATCATCAGGCGGCGGAATGTACCGTCGCGGCCAGTCGTTCGCGGAGGGAAGATGCGACCCGGAACGCGTCCTTCGCGCAGCCGTTGATCGACACTCCCCGGTACGACGCACCGGTAAAGTACAACCCCGGAAGATCGTTCTCGAGCGTTTCGCTCGTCTTGACCCGATCCAGATGCCCGACCGTGTACTGCGCAATGCCGCGTTCGAAACGGAATTCGCGTTTCATCGACGGTTCGCCGATCACACCCTGCACCTTCGCGTGGTCGGCGGCGGCGGTCGCGTGCAACTTATCCGTTTCCAGCTCCTTGATCTGCGGATCATGCGCGCCGCCCATGATCGTGCGCAACAGACGATGCCGATCCGGCGCCTGGCCCGGGAAGATGGCATCGCTCCACAGTGTGCCGAGGCTGCGAACGCCTTCCCGGCGCGGGATCAGCACGCCGAACCCCTTCAACGGGTCGCTCAGGTGATCGGTGGGATGTCCGTGGCAGACCACATCCACCGGCGCGTACTGGATCGCGGCGAGGGCAGTAGCGACGTTTTCGTCGATCTCCTTGATCATCGTCGCGGCGGCGTACGATGGTGCGGCGACAATCACCGCGTCCGCGTCAAAGGTACGATCCTCGCTCACAACCTGGAACCGTCCATCCTCTCTCCGCGCAACGGTTTTCACCGGCGCGTTTGTCACAAGCGCATCCCCGAGCAGGTTGGCCAACTTGTCCGGAAGCTGCCCCATCCCCTGCCTGAAGGTGTGCAGCACGGCGTTCGGTCCGCCCGGTCCACCGGCGGTCTTGCCTGACCGTTTCGCCTCTTTCTGTTTCGCGATCATCGCACGGAACAGGCCACCGTAATCGCGTTCCATCTCGACCATCTTCGGGAACACCGCCGCCAGTGACAGCTCTTGCGTGTTACCTGCAAAGATGCCGCTGACCATCGGATCAAGCATCAATTCGGCGAACGCCTTGCCCAGACGACGACGGCCAAAGTTGTCGACGGTCTCGTCCGAATCGTCCGTCTTCGCGGGAATGAAAAATTCCCGCGCCATGCGCAATTTGGCGGAAAACGGCAGGATGTCCGAGACCAGAAACTTCGGTGGTTTCGTTGGCACGAGGTGCATCTTGCCGCTGTGGTAGATGTACCGGTTTGCGCTGTTTTCGTCCGCCTTGACCAGCTCATCGTTCAGTCCGACTCGTTTGACCAGGTCGAGCGTCGCCGGTTCGTTGTCGAGGAAGCCGTTCGGCCCCCACTCGCAGGTGTAGCCGTCCACGTGGTCGGTGCGTGTCGATCCGCCGTGGCGCTCGTTCGCCTCGAGCACGGTCAGCTCGATTTCAACACCGCGTTCTCTCGCCAGCTCACGTGTCAGGTACGCGCTGGCGAGCCCGGCAATGCCGCCGCCGATCACGACAATCTGTGGTCCTGGGCTACTCATCCATCAACTCTCCGACAACCTGCATCAGCGTCTTCGCGAACCGGGGATCATCGTTGTAGGCGCTCACGCGTACCACCTTGCGCACACCGCGTTCGAGCAGATCCGGTCCGGCAACGAGATCGAGATCATACATCGTCTCAAGGCAGTCTGCGACGAAACTCAGCGGCATGATCACCACCGGATCGTTGCTTTCGGCGAGGCGATTCACCTCGTCCTCGAGATACGGTCCGGTCCATTTGACCGGCCCGACCCGGCTCTGGTACGCCAGCACCCAGTCGGTGCCGTCGGGCAGAGTAGCGGCCAACCGTTCGGCGTTCTCACGCACCTGGTGCGGATAGGTGTCACCACGATTGACGTCCCGCATCGGGATGCCGTGCGCAACGAACAGGACGCGCGTGCCCTCGCCCGCCTCCTCCATCCCGTTGGCGAGATAGTCCGCCTGCAGATCAATGATCGGCTGCTGCAGCCCCCAGACGGGCACAATTCGCAGCGGGAGGTTCAACTCTTCGGCGTGCCGCCTGGCTTCCACCTCAATTGAACCGGTCATCGCGCGGGTTTCATGCGGGAACAATGGCAGCAACGTGACTTCCTCGATCCCGTCCCGCTTCAGCTCCGCCAGCATTTCACCGATCAGCGGCTGCGTGTAGCGGTAGCAGTGAGTGACACGCCGGTACGTTTCGTTGAGATCCGCGCGGATCAGGTTTGTCTGCTTCTCGGTCCACTTGAGTAACGGTGACGGTCCGCCGATCAGGTTGTACTTGTCGATGACCGACTCGGTACGCTTGCGCACGATCATGTTGCTGATGAAGCCGCGCAGAAAGTCGGGCACGGGCAGGATGTACGGGTCCGCGAAGATTGCACGCATGTATGGCGCGACGTCCGCATTTGACGCCGGCCCACCCATATTGACCAGCAGCAGCGCCCGTCTTGTACTGGAGTCCGATCCGCGATTCATCGCGCCTCCGACAGCAATTCCGAGATGGTCAGAAAGCGCGTCATTCTGAAGTCATGGCCGGCGTTAGTATGCCGCCCATGACTGAAGAAGGTCCAGCTCATCCGGAGTGCAGTGGACAGCATTCCAAGTAGTAAATCTGGATCTTCTTCACTGCGTTCAGAATGACGTACCCTACCACCCGCGATACGATCCAAATCGTCTCTGTTCAAATAGGTCTTCTGCGCAAACACTACACCGTCCTCGAGAAGGTGACATTCGCTTGTTCCGGCAGGTAGCGGTCAAACGGCATCGCCAGGTTGCGCAGGAACAGCCGTCCCAGCGCCGTCACTTTCCACCCGTCATCGTGCGGCTCGATCAAGCCAGGTTCCACGTACGGCGCGAGGTTAGCGACGGTCTCCTGCAATGTGTCGCGCAAGCCGGGAGTTTCGTCCGCACCGTCCGGCACTCGCACGATCAGGTTGCACATCAGCTCGTTGATCAGCTCCTTGCGGATACGGTCGTCGTGGTCAAGGCTGTGCCCACGTGCGACCGCCCAGCCGTCCTCGTCAATGCGCTGGTTGTAGACATCCGGCAGCGTTGTGTTCTGCACGAACATCTCGTTCATCTCGCCAATCGACGATGCCCCGAACCCGAGCATTTCCACGCCCCGGATTTCGGTGTAGCCCATAAAATTGCGCCACAGGTGCCCGTTCCGGACAGCTTCCGCCAATTTGTCATGGGGCGCGGCGAAATGGTCGAGCCCGATGATCTGGTAGTCCATTGACGCGAAGTGCTTGTTCGCGTCCAGCAGCATGCCGAGGCGTTCCCGTGGCGGCGGCATCTTGTCCGCCGGCAAAGCTCGCTGGTGCTTGATCTTGTCCGGCAGGTGGGCATAGCCGAAGCTGGCCAGCCGTTCCGGCTTGAGCTCGCCGACCTGCTCCAACGTTGTACGCCATGTGTCCCGTGTCTGGTAGGGCAGCCCGTAGATCAGATCGATGTTGACGCTGACGAACCCGAAGCTGCGGCAGCGGTCGATAAATGCCTTCATCTGATCGACGGCGAAGACACGGTTGATCGATTTCTGCACCTGTTCGTCAAAGTCCTGCAGCCCGATCGAGATGCGGCGGAAGCCACGGTCGGCTAAAACGCGCAGGTGCTCATCCGTGGTTACGCGTGGGTCAACCTCGACTGAGCGTTCCGCGTTTTCGATGCCGGGGATTTCCCCGAGGAAGACGTCCAGCAGTTCTGCCAGCTTGTCGACAGGTGTGTGTGTCGGTGTACCGCCGCCGAGGTGCAGCCAGGAATGGCGCAGCTTGCGGTTGACATGGTTGCCTGTGTTGCGAATCTCGGTGATCAGCCGGTCGACGTAGTTACAGATCGTGTCGGACTTGCCGGTGATGAACGAGTTGCAGCCGCAATACAGGCAGCGCGACTTGCAGAACGGCAGGTGCAGGTACGCCGCGACGGGGTTGCCCCGGCTGACCAGCGCATCGAGTCCCGCCTGATAAGTCTCAGTCGGGAAATGGTTCTTCCACACCGGTGCGGTTGGGTACGACGTGTAGCGTGGACCCCGCACATCCAACCGTTCCACCAGCTCGAAAATCTCGTTTTCCGGGAGTGTCGGGACGGCGTGTTCGATCATGCCCGGCCCCCGTTGCGGATCTCATCCAGCATGATGTGCACGTTGTCGATCGGCGTCATCCGCAGGATGCCGTGCCCGAGGTTAAACACGTGCGGCCGGTCACCAACGACGTCAATGATGTGTCGCGTTTCGCGGCGGATGGTGGCCTCATCGCCAAGTAGCACTGTCGGATCGAGGTTGCCCTGGAAGACTGTTGTTTCGCCGAGTGTCCGGCGAGCTTCTTCGATGTCGATCCGCCAATCGAGGCTGATGACACTCGCGCCGAGATCGCCCAGTGCCGGGAGTAGGTGCGCCGCGCCCTTGGCATAATACGTTGACGGAATTCCCGCCTCACGCAATCGGGTGAAGATCTTGTGCAGCGATGGCAGCAGGTGTTCCCGAAAATCCTTCAGCGTCAACACCCCGGCCCAAGTGTCGAACACCTGCACCGCGTTCGCCCCGGCTTCCGCCTGCGCCACGAGATATTCCGCGACCATCTGCGCGAGCTGATCGAGGAATTCGTGAAACAGCTTCGGCTCGGTGTACATCATCGTCTTGATCGTCGCGAACGGTTCCGGCTTACCACCCTCGATCCAATAGGAAGCCAGTGTGAACGGCGCCCCGGCGAACCCGATGAACGACGTCTCCTCCGGCAACTCGCGCCGGATCAACGACACCGCCTCCAGCACTTCCGGCAGTTTCTCGCGCGCTTCGAACGTCTTGACCTGCTTCAGATCGTCGTACGTGCGCAACGGATTCGCGATCTCAGGACCGGGATTAAAGTCGATTTTCGCACCCATCGGCGCGAGTGGCACGAGGATATCGCTGAACAGAATCGAGGCGTCAAAGCCATAACGCCGGATCGGCTGCAGCGTAACCTCGCACGCCAGCTCCGGTGTGTGGCACACGTCGAGGAAGCTGTATTTCCCACGGACTTCAAGGTATTCGGGGAGGTATCGCCCGGCCTGACGCATCAGCCAGACAGGCAGAGTTTCGGTGGTTTCGCCTCGCACGTTCTGCATGTAGGTGCGAGTAGGGGTCAGCGTGGTCGGTTCGGCCAACGGGAACTCCCGAGTTCTGGATCGTGAACTGCTGAATCAACGCATGGTAACGCGGTTTTCTCACTCTGGAAACGTGCAAAGGCCGCCGTGTGGCGACCTTGTGACAGTCAAAGTGTACAAGAAGCCGCGCGGCGTATTGTCACGAAAATGTAATGGATTTGGTTAAGCTCTCCTAACCCTCCAGCGGACAATCTCTCTCGGTGGTTCGGGGGATGTTGGTACTGGTTGAGTTCATTAAATGCCTGCCGTGATTTCATGTTACGTCGGAGCCGTCCTGCTGCCGACGTGGAAATGCTGGAACGATGTCGAAGGGTAGCAGGTGAGTCATTCCTCAGCCGCGTTCGTGAGCGGCTGAGGAAGATCCAGCTTTGCTGTAGACGGCTTGTTGGACTGGTTAGTGTAACGTGGCTCTTCCTCACTTCTCTTCGTTCCGTTCGGAATGACGTTCTCCCAGACCGGCGGTTGTCCCTGACCGGAGAAATTGCTCCATCCTCTTCGATAACTTGATTTTCCCAGTGTGGTCCGTCTTGTTATACTCAGTCTGTGCGAATCACACCAGGAGATTCTATCATGCCAACCCCCACAGTAATGCGAACCGTTCTGATGCTACTTCTGCTCAGCCTGTTCCTCCCCACGTTCGCTCACGCCAACATGCCGCATCCCGCCTGGTTGAAACTGTACGGTGGTGGTGATTACGACGAGGGCAAAACGGTCATTCGCACCCACGACGGCAACATCGCGGTTACCGGCGGCACCGAATCCGCCGGGCCCGGCTTGATGGACGGTCATTTCAGCCTGTTTGATCCGGACGGCCGTATGATCGCGCAGCAGGTGTACGGTGGAAGCCGGGTTGACCGTGGCAAGTGCATCATCGAGCTGGACAACGGAGATTTCCTCATCGCAGGGTATGCGCAGTCTTTCGAAGATCCCGGCTACCGGCGTGTCTGGGTGCTGCGTGTCGGACCCACCGGCGACCTGATCTGGGACCGGATTTACGGTTCCGGCAGTATTTTCGCGACCGGCTTTGTTGTTGACCCGTGCCCGGACGGCGGCTACTACATCGGCGGCGACTACCAGGAGGTGAATGAGGGCCCGCGCGACGCGTACGCCATCCGGATCGACGGCGACGGGAACGTAATCTGGGAAAATCGCTACGGACTCGATCGGGATGTGCGTATGTTCTACGGCGCGGTGACTCCGGACGGCAATTTCGCCCTCGCCGGGTTCGAACGTGTCGCGGAAGACGATTTTCCGGACATGTACCTGGTCAAGGTGGACAAGGACGGCAACCAGTTGTGGGAAGGTGAATACGGGTCACCGGCCCGTGATGACGCGCGCGGGATTGCGGTGCTGCCGGACGGCCGGATGGTACTCGCCGGGGAAACGTACCCGGACGGATCAAACACTTCCGACATCGCACTGGCGATCGTTGCGGACGACGGCACACAGCTCGCGTGGCACGAATACGGCTGGAACATGAGCGAGCAGGCGCGTCATGTGGAGATCACCTCCGCAGGCGATATCATGGTCGTCGGCCACAGCTTTTCCTTCGGCAATGCGGGCGACATGCTGATCATGTTGATCGGGCAGGATGGCCAGGAGCGCTGGAGCTGGCATTTCGGCGGCGAGTATAACGAATTTGTCAAATCCTCCGCCGAGATCCGGCCGGGTGAGTTCATTTTCACCGGCCAGACCCTCTCCGGTCCGGACCCGGAAGGGTCGATGTTCCTGCTCAAGATGGACGACGTCTCCGAATCGTTCAGCTACCCGCCGGACTTCAGCACGCCGGTCTTCGAACAGCCCGCCGGTCCCGAACGGATCACCGAGTTTCATATCGGCCAGGTTTACCCGAACCCGTTCAACTCGCAGGGACGGTTCAGCGTCCAGATCGCCCAACCCGGCCCGATCCGGGTGGTGGTGTATGATCGCCTCGGTCGCCTGGTGCGTGTGCTCGCAGATGAAACGGTTCCGGTCGGTGAGCGCGTCTTCCCGCTGGTTGCGGACGATCTGCCATCCGGTATGTATTTCATTCAGGCGACGTCTCCCGTCGCTGGGAAGGCCGTGACGCCATTCACGGTGGTGAAGTAGCTGCATTCGAACCGCAAGTCGGTTTGTTTCCCTGCGATCACTCCACCTGCGTGCTGGAACAAACAGCAGCGGGTGTCCGTTGAGATAAGAGGTGAGCTGCATCGTATGGCGTCAGGTGGTGTGGTGTTTGGTGCCCAGTTGCACGAACTTGGTCTGTCACGGGGTCCGTTCAGGTAAACTTGTGCTTCGATTTGTCCGCATACTGCTCGTTTCATTGCTGATTGTGTCGCCCGCCTTCGCGATTCCCGCAGGCGGGAGTGGCGACGTTTCCGGTGTGGCCTCGACGACTGACGTGGCGCTGCTGATCTTCTACATCGTGCTCGCCTTGCTGGTATCCTTCCTCTGTTCCATCGCGGAAGCGGTGCTACTCAGTATCACCCCGACGTACATCGAAGGCCAGCAGGCCCGAAATCCGAAGCTCGCCCGTCTGCTGAAAAAGGTGAAGCAGGACCGGATCGACCAGTCGCTTGCCGCGATCCTGACACTGAACACTATTGCTCACACGGTCGGCGCTATCGGTGCCGGCGCAAAGGCCACGATCGTCTTCGGCAACGTGTGGTTCGGCTTGTTTTCGGCAGTGATGACGTTGCTGATTCTGTTTCTATCCGAGATCATTCCGAAGACCCTTGGCGCAGTCCATTGGGAACGTCTGGTCAAGCCGGTGGCGTTGTACGTACAGGTGCTGGTCTATGTGCTCTACCCGTTGGTCTGGCTTTCGGAGCGGCTGACCCGCCTGTTTTCACGCAACAAGGCTGGCTACCGGATCACCCGGGAGGAAATCCTCGCCATGGTCCGGATTGGGGAACAAACCGGGAACGTGCTGGGGCAGGAACACTCGATGATCCGCAACCTGTTCCGGTTCCGGCAGCTGAAAGTCGAGGATATCATGACCCCGCGCACCGTGATTTCAGCGTTGCCGCAGAGCATGACGATCGGTGAAGCCGCAGAACAGGTCGCTAGTGTTCCGTTTTCACGGCTTCCGGTCTACGAGGAAACCATCGACCGTGTCACCGGATTTGTCCTCAAGCATGATCTCTTGTTTCAGGCAGCCCAGACAGAAACCGCGAGTACGTTGACCACGTTGCGGCGTGACATCCTCTCCGTTCCGGAAATCATCACCCTGCCTGATTTGTTTCAGCATCTGCTTGCCCAGCGTGCGCACATCGCGCTGGTCGTGGACGAACATGGCGGAACCGGCGGTCTGGTGACGCTGGAAGACCTCGTCGAAACGCTTGTCGGCGAGGAGATCATGGATGAAAGCGACCAGGTCGCCAATCTCCGTGACGTCGCGCGAAAACGGTGGAAACGGCGAGGCGGGGCACGTGTGCAGTAATCCGTTCTGGCAAACAGTTTCCCAAAACTCGCCCGTTTGCAGTTTCGTTTCCTGAGCCTTCCGGACTCAACGGTTCCCGCCCGTTCATCTCGCCGCTCCGGTGATCCGTCCCTGCGTTGGTTACATTGTTTGATTCCAGCAAAATTTACGTGACGTATACCAACCGTGGGGGTTGCCGATGCCGTCCCGTTTCCTGCCTGTTCTGCTCGCAGTGTTATTGTTTGTGTCCACCCTGTTCGTCGCTGGCTGCGGCGGGTCCAAATCCAAGTCTGACATGCCGGTGATCGGCGTCAGCCTGCTCACCCGCACCCACACCTTCTACCAGGATCTCGAAGCCGGGCTGCGTGCCGCGGCGAATGAGCACGGGTATGAGCTACTGGTTAATGCCGGCGAGTTCGACGTCGCGAAACAGAAAGACCAGATCGAAGATTTCATCGTTCGCGGCGTCAGCGCGATCATTGTCAGCCCGTGCGATTCCCGCTCGATCGGCACCTCAATCCAGGCGGCGAACGAGGCCGGGATCCCGGTGTTCACCGCCGACATCGCCTGTCTCGCGGATGGCGCCGAGGTGGTGACGCATGTCGCGTCGGACAACGTCGAAGGCGGCAAGCTGGCGGCGCAGACCCTGGCCGAAGCAATCGGCGGCGCGGGCAAGATCGCAATCATCGACCACCCGGAAGTGGAATCAGTCATTCAACGTGTTGCCGGGTTCGAGGCGGAGATGGCGGATTGGACAGACATCGAAATTGTCGCCAAGCTGACCGGTCGTGGCGTCAAGGATGTCGCCTTCCGCACCGCCGAAGATATCCTGCAGGGGCATCCGGACTTGGACGGCTTCTTCGGCATCAACGACGACAGCGCGCTGGGTGCATTGGCTGCGGTCGAAAAGGCGGGCAAACAGGGACGGGTGAAGATCGTCGGCTTTGACGCCGTCCCCGAAGCCCGTGCAGCCATCGAAGCCGGGAAAATGGTCGGCGACGTCATCCAGCAACCGGAAGAAATCGGCAAGACGACGATCCAGGCGGTGGCGGATTACCTCGCCGGCAAACAGGTACCGCAGCAGATCCTGATACCTTGCCAGATGTACATGGCAAACGATGAACCGGTCGCGGTGGAAACGCACTGATCGTGGCCGAATCAACGGATCAACCGCTGCTGGCGGTACGTGGGGCTCGCAAAGAATTTCCCGGCGTGCTCGCCCTCGCGGACGCATCGTTCGACCTGCGTCCCGGTGAGGTCCACGCCCTCGTCGGCGAAAACGGCGCGGGCAAATCGACGTTGATCAAGTTGCTGACCGGTGTGCATCCGTCCGACGGCGGCAACATCGAGCTGTTCGGCGAGCCCTCCACGGTCACCTCCCCGATTGAAGCGCAACGCCTCGGCCTCGCCACGATCTACCAGGAATTCACCCTCGTGCCGGGAATGACGGTACGCGAGAATCTCTGGCTCGGCCGTGAACACACGACCCGTGGATTCACCAGCGCGCCGTGGGAAAGGCGGTCAGCGGCGGCCCTTTTCGAACGGCTCGGGGTGAAAATCGATCCGGACTCGACGGTCCGTTCGCTACCGGTATCGCATCAGCAACTGGTCGAGATCGGACGCGCGTTGCTCAGCGATGCCCGCATCCTGATCATGGACGAACCCACCGCCTCACTCAGTCCGCATGAGGTAACGCAACTGTTCGCCATCCTTCGTGACCTGCGCGAGCAGGGGCTGGGCATTCTCTTCATCAGCCACCGTCTCGAGGAAGTGTTCGCCCTCGCCGACCGGGTGACGGTTCTGCGGGACGGTAACAGCGTCGGCTCCTGGCCAACATCCGACCTGACCCGCGAACAATTGATTGAGCACATGGTCGGCCGTCCGCTGGACCAGGAGTTTCCCAAGGTGGCGGCGGAGATTGGGGAAGCGGCGCTCGAAGTGCGGCAGCTACGCGGCGGACACAGCCCGACGGAGGTTGGGAACTCGTTCACCGTCCGTGCGGGAGAGGTGGTTGGCCTGTTCGGGCTGGTTGGTTCGGGACGCACCGAACTGGCGCGTTTGATCGCCGGCGCGGATCGGATTCAAAACGGCGAAGTGCGGGTGGACGGCGAAGCGGTGCAGATCCGCTCCCCACGGGACGCCATTCGGGCCGGAATCTGCCTGCTCAGCGAGGACCGCAAGGCGGAGGGATTGGTTCTGAACCTGCCGTCGGTGCAGAACTTCGCGCTGCCGTCGTTGAGCAAATGGTCGCGGAGCGGCTGGTTGAATGAAAAGGCGGAACGGGCGGCATTCCTCAAGTTCGTGGACGCCATTCACATTCGCATCTCCGATCCTGAACAACCAGCGGGGCACCTGTCCGGCGGCAACCAGCAGAAGTTGCTGATCGCCCGGTGGCTCGAGGTGGATACACGGGTGATCCTGTTCGATGAACCGACACGCGGGATCGACGTCGGCGCGAAGGCGGAGATCTACCAGCTGATCAACGAACTCGCCGCTCGTGGCAAGGCGATCCTGATGATCTCGTCCGAGCTGCCGGAGGTGCTGGGCATGGCCGACCGTATTCTCGTGATGCACGAGGGACGGATCTCCGGGCAGCTGATGAACAACGAAGCCCTATCGCAGCAAGATGTGATGCAACTGGCGGTCGCCTGATTCCGGGGAGAACGATGGTGCAGTCGAATACAGCTCGTTTCCTCACAACGTACGGCATGGTGCTGGTGCTGCTATTGCTGGTGGTGCTGTTCAGCGTGCTGACAGTCAGCGAGCAGCATCCGGCGGGCGATGCGGCAGCGCGTGCGTTGCTGGACGAATTACCGGCTGCGCAACCCAGCGGGCCAGTCTTCGTGACGGGCCGGACCACGGCCGAAGACAGCGCGTTTGTCACGGCTACGATCGCGGGGCTTCGTGAACACGGTTGGACGGAACCACAAACCGTTTACGGTTCACCCAGCGAGATCCGCGCGGTGATCGATCACAGCGGTGGCGTGGAAACCGGCACGATCACCGTGCTCACCACCCAGCCGATGCGGGCGACGGTTCGCGCCATTGTCAACGATCTCGCGCCGGGATCAACCGTCCTTGTGCCGCCTTCACGCCGTTACCCCACCTTCCTGCTCGCGGACAATTTGCGCAACATCGCGAACCAGATCTCGGTGATCGCGATTGTCGCGGTCGGGATGACGATGGTCATCATCACCGCCGGGATTGATCTGTCGGTGGGCAGCCTGATCGCGTTGGCGGCGGTGATCGGCGCGTGGCTGATCGGCCTGATGGGTGGAACCGATGCTGGTGCGGGTGCGATGATCGTCGGATCCTTGGGCGCGATTGTGCTCAGCGGGTTGGTCGGCGCATTTTCCGGCGCGATGATCACCGGGTTCCGAATCCCGCCGTTCATTGCGACGCTGGCGATGATGCAGGTCGCGAGTGGGCTGGCGTACATCCTCTCGCAGGGACGTCCAATCTATCAGCTTCCGGAAAGTTATGTCGGGCTCGGACGTGGCGCGGAACCATTGCTCGGGATTCCGTGGGCGGTGTTGCTGATGTTGCTGCTGTATGTGATCGCGCATTTCGTGATGAGCCGCACGGTTTACGGTCGCGCGATCTACGCCGTCGGCGGCAACGAGGAGGCGGCACGGCTGGCGGGCATCCGGGTGAAACGGGTCCTGCTCAGCGTGTATGTCGTCTCGGGTGCGTTGGCCGGGCTGGGTGGGATCGTGATGGCCAGCCAGCTCAAGAGCGGTGCGCCGACCTACGGTCTGATGTACGAGCTCTACGTCATCGCGGCGGTCGTTGTCGGCGGGACCAGCCTTGCGGGCGGCGAGGGCCGGATTTTCGGCACCCTGATCGGCGCGTTCATCATCGCGGTGATTCAGAATGGGATGAACCTGACCAACGTCGAGTCCTACACGCAGAAAGTGGTGCTCGGGCTGGTAATTCTAGCCGCTGTCCTACTGGACCGGCTCAAACACCAGGGCTGGCGGCTGCGGAAGAAGGGGTAGTCAGTTGTCAGTTGTCAGTTGTCAGTTGTCAGTTGTCAGTTGTCAGTGGGCTATGGGCTATGGGCTGTGGGTTGTTGCCGGTAGTCGGTTGTCGGTAGTCAGTAATCGGTTGCCGGGTGTGTCATTCTGAACGAAACGCAGAGAAGTGAAGAATCTTCTCGAAGATACGTAGACGGTTCGTCGTTAAACGGTGTTCTAATAACTGGTTCATCGTCAAACCTCTGCCAGTGCTTCAACTAGATCCTTCACTGCGTTCAGGATGACACATCTGCCACCATAGCGTCTTTTATGTCTTTTGTATACGTTGCATCTTTTGCATCTTTTGCATCTTTTGCATCAGTTGCATCAGTTGCTCTTCTGCGGTTTTCAGAAACCTTCGAGGTGTGCGATGAAAGCGACGGGACATCATCAACAAACAGCAACGGTCCTGTTCTTGATTGTGGCCGTGTTTCTGACGGCGTTCGGCCTGCCCCGGGCGTCCCTCGCGCAAGTCCCGACCGACAGCAGCGGCACGCTGTATGTCGTCGGCACCTCCCACCTCGACACTCAGTGGCGTTGGACGATCCAGGAGACAATCAACGAGTATCTCCCCGCCACGCTGCGCGAGAACTTCGCCCTGTTCGACCAGTTCCCGGACTACACCTTCAGCTTCGAGGGCTCGTTCCGGTACCGGCTGATGCAGGAATACTACCCCGCCGATTTCGAGCGTTTGCAGGAGTATATGAAGCAGGACCGTTGGCGTGTTTGCGGCAGTTGGGTGGACGCGGTGGACGTCAACATCCCCTCCCCGGAATCGTTGATTCGTCACACGCTCTACGGCAACGGCTATTTCCGTGAGCAATTCAACCAGTCGAGTGTCGACATTTACCTGCCCGACTGTTTCGGTTTCGGATATGCACTGCCGACCATCGCAAAACACAGCGGCCTGCGTGGCTTTTCGACGCAGAAACTGACCTGGGGCAGCTGGGTCGGGACACCGTTCGACATTGGCCGTTGGCGTGGTGTCGATGGCAGCGAGATCATCGCGGCAGTCAACCCGGACGCGTATGTCAGCAAATTACGGGTTGACCTGTCGGCGGACAGCACGTGGCGGGCGAATGTCGAACGCCAGCGCGACGTGTCCGGACTCGCAGTCGGCTACAAATACTTCGGCGTCGGCGATACCGGCGGCGGGCCGGACTCAACGTCGGTGGCGATGCTCGAGCAGGCGATCAACGATCCCTCCGGCCCGCTGACGGTGGAAAGTGTCGCGGCCGATCACCTGTATCGTGTGATGACCGACGAGCAGATGGCGCAGCTTCCGTTGTATGACGGCGAGTTGCTGATGACCCGTCACGGCGCCGGCTGCTACACGTCGCAGTCCACGATGAAACGGTGGAATGTGCAGAACGAGCAACTCGCGCAGGCGGCGGAACGCGCGGCGGTGCTCGCTCACCTGCTCGGCGGGTACGAGTACCCGCGTGAAACCCTGCGCGAAGCGTGGGAGCGGTTCCTCTGGCACCAGTTCCACGACGACCTCACCGGCACATCGATCCCGGAAGCGTACCAGTTCTCGTGGAACGATGAGCTGCTGTCGTTGAACCAGTTCAGCGAAGTGCTGAAGGATGCGGTCGGGTCAATCATCCCGGCGTTGGACACCGATGTCGAGGGGACACCGGTCGTGGTGTACAACCCGTCGAATGTCGGCGGCGTGTTCTGCGCCGAAGCGATGCTGACCTTCGATGGTCCTGTGCCCGAACACCTGATCGCAGTCGCGCCGAACGGTCAGTCGGGTCCGGTCCAGGTGCTCTCGCGTGACGGCAGCAAACTGCATGTTGCCTTCGACGCCAACGTGCCCTCGATTGGCTTCGCCGTCTACGATCTCCGTGCCGCCGATACTCCGCTGGAATCGAAGTACGGTACCATCAAACCATTCGCCAAACCGCATGAGTTGGTCGGTGGGGACCTGCGCGTTGAGATCGACAACCATGGCGATATCACCAACATCACGTATTTCCCGGGCAGCGGTGGAAATGAGCTGCTGCGCCCGGTGCGCTATGCGATCTATGAGGATTCACCCAACCGCTGGGCGGCGTGGGAGATCGATTACGACGACCTGATGACGGAACCGAAAGGTTACCTCACGGGACCGGCTGACATTACGGTCATCGAAAACGGTCCAGTGCGTCAGGCGGTGGAGATTGTCCGCCACTACGGCGAGTCCGAATTTCGGCAGATTGTGCGACTCAGCGTCAACGGCCTCGAGGTGGAAAACGTTATCGACTGGCGTGAACCGGCGAGCCTGCTGAAGGTGGAGTTTTACCCGCGGGCGACGGCAGAGGAAGTGGTGTACAATCTCGGCGTCGGCGAGATCAAACGAGGGATCAACACCGAGAAACGCTACGAAGTCCCGGCGCAGAACTGGGCTTACATGGCGCGCGAGGAGTACGACAGCTTCTTCGGTCTGGGCGTGGTCTCGGACAGCCGGTTTGGCTGGGATCATCCGGATGAAAACACCCTGCGCCTCACCCTGCTGCATACACCGGACGTGAACAACAACTGGCGCTGGATCGAGGATCAGCGCTCGCAGGACATCGGCGTGCACCACACCGGCTTCAAACTGGTGCCGTACGCGTCCACCGACTTGATGGTCCGTGCATCCGCCAACTACCTGCAACCACTGCGCACCTTTGTCGCCGGCAAGACACCCGGCACGCTGGGCCGTGAGTATTCTCTGCTCAATCCGAAGCGTGAAGCCAAGCGCTTCATGCCGATGAAGCAGCGCGGTCTGGTCACCTCCGTCAAGCTGGCCGAACACAGCGACGAGATCATCGTGCGCGTGCAGAATCAATCCGACCGTGCACAACGTGATCTGCACCTGCAGTTCGCCTCACCGGTCGTCAGCGCACGCGAAGTCAACGGCCAGGAACAGGAGATCGGTCCGGCGATGGTGTCCAACGGACAGTTGGCGTACGACATCGGCCCGTACCAGCCGAAAGCGTTCGCATTGAAGCTGGAACCGTTGGATGTGAACACGACACCGCTGCTCTCGATTCCGCTACCATTGCCGTACAACCATGACGGCGTCAGCTTTGACAGCAACCGCACCGACGGCGACCTCGACGGACGCGGCTACACCATCCCCGGGGAATTGTGGCCGGAATCGATCACACGTGAGGGTATCCAGTTCCTCACTGGCCCGCCAGACGACGGCCAGATGAACCTCGTGCGTTGCGAGGGTCAGACGATTTTCATTCCTGGTCATCACGACGGCGCGCAGCTGGTACTGCTGGCGGCATCCACGAATGGGCACCGTACCGCCGAATTCCGGGCGGACACGGAGCGGTTGCATCGCCGTATTAACGCCATCGACGGGTTCGTCGGCCAGTGGAACAGTCGTCTGATTGACGGCCGCTTCGTCGAGAATTCGGACCAGATCCTGCCCACCTGGATCGAACGCGAACCGGTGGCGTGGGTCGGCACCCACCGTCACACTCCCGACGGCGAGAACGAAGCGTACACGTTTAATTATTTCTACAAGGTGGTGCTGCCGCTCGATGGCGAAACCGAAACGGTGAAGTTCCCGGACGATCCGAACGTGATTATTGCTGCGGCTTCGCTGGTCGATAACCCGCGCTCCGTGGATCCCGGTCTACCGTTGTATGACGCTGCCTCCGCTGTCTTCCCGATGATCGAAAATACCGCGTTTGCGTTCGCGGAGGACATGGACGTCATGCTTAGCTGTCACTGGGCGGACGCGGAAATCCTCTACACGCTGGACGGGTCCACCCCGACGGAGGACTCTACACCGTTCACCGGTTCGTTCACACTCGATCAGACGACGACAGTCAAAGCGATTGCCGTATTGGAAGGGTACGATTCGCCAGTAGTCACCGCTGAATTTGAACGGTTGGTGCCGCGCGCAGCGGTCCCGGTGGACAATCCGCAGCCAGGATTGACCTGCGCGCTGTACCTCGGCGAATGGGATGCGTTGCCGGATTTCTCGACATTGCAGCCTGAAACGACTGTCACCGCGACGGATATTTCTGTATTGCCAGATGCCCCGGATGAACGGTTCGCGCAGGTGTACACCGGGTACCTGCACATCCCCGAAACCGGGCTGTATACCCTCGGATTAACCTCTGATGACGGCAGCCGGATGTACGTGTACGATGACCTGTTGATCGAGAATGACGGGCTGCACGGTTCAGTTGAAGTGACGGCTGCGGAGATGTTCGAAGCCGGGTATCATCCTATCCGGATTGAGTTCTTCCAACGGCTGGGTGGAATTGCCCTGTCGGCGAAGATCATCACCCCGTCGGGCAATTCCACGCCGCTTGAAGGAGGATGGTTGGCTCGTTAAGCGCTGTCCAGTGCCTCGCGCACGTGTTGAAGCAGGGTTTCGATGGTGAACGGTTTCTGCAGGAACTTGAACTTTGTTTCGTCGATGCCCTGCTTGCGCACAACATCACTGGGATAACCAGACATGAACAACGCTTTCATGCTCGGATAATTTTCCCGGATCTGGTTGTAGAAATGAATACCATTTGTCCTTGGCATCACAACATCTGTCAACAATAAATCTATCTTATCATGAATGTTTTCCAGCATGAACGCCGCTTCATCGGGGTTTTCTGCAGAATATACGTTATACCCACGCTTGGTTAAGATCTTAACAGCCATACGTTTGACGCTGGGCTCATCTTCTATCACAAAGATTGTTTCTGTACCCTCATAGGACGTCTTCTTTCCTTTTGGCTTAATTTCTGTTGAATCTTTTTCGACAGATATCGGTAATAAGATCGTGAATTTCGTTCCGCGATTGGGCTTGCTTGTTACCTGGATATCGCCATGATGCTGTTTCACGATTCCGTGTACAGTAGATAGACCCAGTCCGGTACCTCGACCCAGTTCCTTCGTCGTGAAGAATGGATCGAAGATTTTCGTCAGGACACGCTTTTCAATTCCTACACCATTATCCGTGACGACTAGTTTAGCATATTTACCAGCTTTCAAGCCGCGATTCTTTATGCCTTCTGCAATAATCGTTTCTTCAGTCGTTATTGTAACGTTTCCACCTTGTGGCATGGCATCCTGGGCGTTGATACAGAGATTCATTAATACTTGCTCCATTTGCACCGGATCGATTGATAGAACTAGTTCTGATTCAGACATTTCGTAGTTCATTTCAATATCCTCACGGATTGTACGGCGTAATATCGGTCTGAATTCCTTGATCAACTTAGTAAGATTCACCATCTTCAACTGCAACACTTGTTTTCTGCTAAATGCGAGCAGTTGTTTGACCAGATCGCGCGCTCGCTCAGCTGTATCGAGAATCTCTTCCAATTCTACGTAATCCCGATCATCCTTTTGCATGGATTGGAGAATCATTTCAGTATTTCCAAAAATAGGCGTCAGTAGATTGTTGAAATCATGGGCAATACCACCTGCGAGATGACCAATCGATTCGATCTTTTGAGCCTGACGAAGTTGCTCTTCCAGCTTTTTCTGCTCGGTCACATCTTCGAC
Source organism: bacterium (assembly GCA_020444425.1). Lineage (GTDB taxonomy): Bacteria > Electryoneota > Electryoneia > Electryoneales > Electryoneaceae > BMS3BBIN04. Next base: position 99,418 of record JAHLLB010000009.1, read on the forward strand.
CATGCCGATGCCACTGACGATTTCCCCATTATCATTACGAATGGCTTTCAGGTGGACCCGTACAGGCGTAGTTTTGTTTCCTGTAACGGATCGATACATACCTTCGTAATGTCCGGTACCCGTATGCAATGAATTACTAATCTCTTCAAGAAGTACCTGATCATTAAGTCTTTCATACATATTCATGCCAACGAGTACATCCTTCGTTGCTCCTATAATTTCGATAAACCGATTGTTACAGTCAATAATAACACCAATACGGTTATAATGGAATATTCCAATCGGTGAACTATTGAAGATACCCTTATATCGTTCTTCACTATCGCGCAACGCTTCTTCTGCCATTTTACGATCTGTAATATCGCGACCTACACCTATGATTGCAATCACGTTCTTGTCATTATCCAGGATAGCCGTATCTAACCATGCCAACCAACGCCAACCGCGTATTGTTTTTGCCCTCTGCTCCATGTATTCTTTGTATGGTGGATGGAAGGATCTTTCGAAAGCTTGTTTAGTAGGCTCTCGATCATCTTCATGCACAAAGGGAATAAATTTTGTACCTAGTAAATCCTCTTCCGTTTTGCCAAACAGTTCACAATAGGATGGACTGGCAAATTCGAATCGTCCTTCAGGATCAACTCTGACAATCAGGTCTGTTTGATTTTCAATCAGGATGCGGTATTTCTCTTCACTCTGTCGCAGTGCGTCCTCAGCCACTTTCCTGCTTGTAATGTCGCGCAACGCGGAGATACGGACCTGTCGACCCTGATATTCCATGGTCCGAGCCTGAACTTCACAAGGGAATGTTGAACCATCTTTCCTAAGTCCAGTTGCTTCATAAGGTCCCTGGACATTTTTCAGCATGTTATTGAGAACGCGTTCACGATCTTGCTCAATAAACCACTCCGGTCCAGTTCGGCCGATAGCCTCATCTCGGGTGAACCCAAACATCCGTTCTGCTGTTCGATTCTGATCGATGCAGACTGCATCTACAGAGATGATAATGGATTCAAAAGACGCATCAGATAACGCACGAATCCGTTTTTCGCTTTCAATCAGCTTTTGTTGGGCTTCCTTCCGCTCGGTAATATCAACCAGTGCTCCTACGATTTCGACAGTCTTACCGTCTTTTACAACTGGAGTTTCATAAACTTCAGCCCAGATGATTCTTCCCTTCTTCCCAACGAGTTCAACCTCATACGGTGGTTGCTGAAAACCCGTTTCAATCGCTTTCATCGTTGCCCTGTAAGCATCTTCATTAACTGGGTTTTCGGTTGAAAACTCTGTCCAGTGAACCATTGCCTCTTCAGGTTCACAATCAAAAAACTCTTGAGTTTGTTGAGTGACAAATGTGAGCTGATGATTAATATCATGAGCGTAAAAAAGATTAGAACTGTGATCAACAATATGACGTAGCTGTTTTTCTCGTTCTTGCAAGTCACGAAGAGCGGTTACACGTTCCGTAACATCCTTGATAACCCCGACAATGTTATTCGGATTACCATCGGCGTCACGAATCAGTGACACAGAAATTTCAGCATCGAATACAGTGCCATCTTTGCGAATAACCTTGTAATAGAAGTTTCGCAAAATGTTTTTACGCAATAGTTTCTTACGATAAGCCCGTAAGTATTTAACGTCAGATTTGCTGAAGTGACGGAATGAAAACACTCCGCGCGCTTCTTCCACAGAATTATAGCCGAACAACTTCAGTGTCATATAGTTACAATCAATCACGCGTGCATTGGCATCCATCAGCACAATGGCATCTGGTGATGAATCGAAGATATTCTTGAGCATTTCACGACTTTTGCTAATACTGTTTTCTTTTTCTACTAATGTCGTAATATCATGTGCATAGGTGAGAACGCCATCAACGTTTCCGTCCTCATCTTTCAGCGGATACAGCTCCCACGACCATTGGGTGATCTGGTTCTTCACCGGCATCGTGAATTCGCGCAGGATGGATTCACCGGTTTCAAGAACATGCCTCAGGCTGGATTCGAAGTAGCCTTTAAGGTGGGCGTGAAAAACCATGTCGTCATGACTGAGGCCGATGATTTGCTGAAGCGGGCTGTTGGTATAGTGTGCGAAGGCGGGACTGATGAATGTCAGACGCAGGTTCTTGTCGAACCGCATCATGACGTCCGTGGAATACTCGGCGAAAAGACGATAGTTCTCCACTTCCTGAGGAGTCAAATCCGTGGATGTCGGATGATTCGCTTTCAGCGTGTCGACTTCCTGCCGCAGCGCTTCAAGCTCTTCGATCAGCTGTTCTTTCGTCTTTTTCGCATCTTCCATTGCGCGTCCGGGAGCTCCGTGGAATGTCGCAAAATATCACATCTAAATCCTAAATATAGCATAGGAGAGTATAAGGTTAGCAAGATACATTGCTCACCGAACGGAGATTCATGCCCTTGTCAGAACTACGATTGCGAGCACGACACCTATCCATTTGTCTAAACACAAGAGCATTTCGACTCTCTCGAACAAGCCGCCGGTCAGGGAGGTGACCGGCGGCTTGTTCTATCCTGGCGGACATTCCGGGTAGAAATCAGCGCAGGAAGTCGAGGATTGCTTCGTTGGTCTGATCCGGTGACTCAAACTGGACGAAGTGTCCGGTCTTGTCGAACACGTTCACGGTCGCACCTGGGATTTTCTCCGCAGCCAGCGCCGCGATATCCGCCGTGTTGCCACCGTGCAGGTACGGGTTCGGAATCAGGCCGTCGTTCCGTCCAAACAGCACCAGCGTCGGCTGTGTGATGTTCTTCAACCGGTCGCTGGTCGGTTCGTTGACCATCGCCTTGATATTCTGCGCAACGGCATACGCGTAGTCGCTGAAGTCGGACGCGCCCCGCACCTGAATGCGGTCGGTGATCATGAATTCGGCTTCCGGCGGGGTATCGTAGAAGTTCCGTTTCAGGTTGACGTCGATGGTGCGCACGGTCGCATCTTCGGTCAACTCCGGTACTGCGACCGTGCGGAACCAGTCTTTCTCGCCATCGGTGAAGTCCTCGACGCCGGCGGGGCTGATCAGCACCAGCTCGCTGACAACGTCCGGATACTCAAGCGCGGTGATGATGCTGATCTGGCCGCCCATCGAGTGACCGACAAAAACGGCGTCAGCAATGCCGAGTTCGGTGAGAAACTCCGTCAGCACCTGCGCATACCAGCTCAGGCTGTACGGGTAGTAGTCTTTCTTCGAATAGCCGTATCCGGGCAGATCGACCGCGATGACGCGATACTGTTCCGCCAGCACCGGGATGTTGCGTGTCCAGCCTTTGGCGTTGGAGCCGAGGCCGTGGATAAGCAGCAGGGTCTGGTCGCCATTGCCCTGATCGATGTACCCGATTTTGAGATTACGCACCTCGGCATATTTCACCGGGTAGCCGTAATCGATCTGCGTGAATTCCTTGCCCGGCATGGAATAGTACCCTGATGTCGAGGAACAGCCGGCCGCCATGATCAGAAGGGCGGCGGCGAGTACAAGGTTTACAGCTGTCTTCATCGTCGCACCCTCCTTAGAACATGATCCAGCGTAACGTGGCAAAGACGGTCCACGGATCTTCCGGTCGTTGATCAGCCAGTTTCACCGGGTCGGAATCACGCCATCCGTTTGTTGCAGGGGTTTCGTAGAAATCGCCAAGCGCGAGGTAGGCCGCGTGCAACTCGAGGTCGAGGAATACACGCATCGTCCAGCGCAAATTCAGGTTGACCTCGGTACCGATCATCCGGCCACCTTCGATCACGCTGTTGTCGGCCATGACGTAGGACGGGTCAGCATTCGCCATCCCGAAGCCGCCGCCGACCTTGACCCGGAGCTTGTTCGGCACGATATCGTACGCCGCGCTCAGCGCCGTAGTGGTCATACCGTAGCCCATGTTCTGGATATCGACGACTGCCGCGTAGTAGCGATTGACCACGTTTCCGTGCGGCGTCAGCATGTACAGGCCCTGGCCAAAGATCAACGCGCCCGGGCTGGTCCAGTTGTTTCCGGTGAGCACACCGCTGTACGTGTCGTCATCGATGCCGTCATCGTCACCGCTGGTGAAGATGGCGTCAACGGCGATGTGGTCGTTGGTGGTGCGGCCATACTTGTACGCGACACGCGCGCTGCCGCCGAAGCCCATCACGTCCACATCGGACGCTCCAGCTACCTTGACCTGGCCGAGCGTGGTGAACGCGAAGCCGTTGTAGCCCCAGCGTCCCTGGTCGAGCAGCGGGTTGCCGTGGAAGCTGGAACCGAGCCAGAAGATGTCGGCGGTGTAATCACGGTTGCCGATGTCGAAGTTGAAGACGCCGTTGTAGTTGCTGAGACCGGAGTTCAACCCCTGGCCGAGAATCGACACGCCGCCTTCGCCGTTCGCATGGTCACGCACATACCACGCACCGAACCCGATGGTGTTGATCACATCGAGGTCGTATTCAGCCATCGCTTCGAACAGCTGCACGTCATCATCCTGTTCGACGTTGTTCTCGTACAACTGGTACGCACCGAGCTTGGTGTGCAGGTTCTGCCGCGGGCTGTAATGCACGTTGATACCGGACGCATCCGACCCGAACAACATCAGGCGGAAGCCTTTGTTCACGAGGCTGCCGACCGGGGTGTAGTAGGGCACGCGCACATTGTCGTAAAAGCGCAGCAAACCGGCGTTTACGATCAGGTTTTTCTGCGGACGCAGCTCGAAGAACAGGTTCTGCGTCTGCATGTTGACCACGTCCGCGCCGTACGCCCCGCCGAAGTTGCCGCCAGCGGTGTAGTTGACGTCGCCGTGTGTCCAGTCGAACTCGAAGCTCATGCGCATCTTCGCCCAACCGTCAAACAGGCGCGGCGTGTAGGTGATCATCGGCATGAAGCGCTGTTCGCTGTACGCAGAGGTTTGCTCCGACGTGCGCGTGGTGTTGCCGCCGTACAACCGTCCGACCACCTGACCTTTGAGAAACTCGTTGGTCGGGGCGATGTTCGAACGCGTGTACTTCATGAAGTAGTACCCGAGGAACGTGAATTCACTCTCTTCATCGCTCTTCTTTTCGACCGGGTACGGTTCATCCTCATCCGAAGAAGTCATCACCTTGGCTTCCGCGAAGCCGGAGATGGCGAAGACGAGGATCAACAGAACAGACAGGTACGCGTGTTTCATGAGCGCATCCATGGTTGATCACTGGTGTGACAAACTGGGCAGCGGCCAAGTGGGTCAACCGCTGCCCGATACGAACGAAGCTGCTTACTGCTTGCGATAGGTCTGGACGTTAATGTCGCCGATCGCGGTGGAGCCGAAGCCGCCGTCAACCGTCGGAACTTCCGCGCCGATATCCGGGTTGGTCTGCACCACTTCCAGCTGCATCATGTCCGGATCTTCGCTTTCGTCGATCATGATGATGCCTTCCTGGGTGAAGGAAGGGTTGTCGTAGGTCGCGGTGAACTCGTGAATGTCTCCATCGCTCTCGACAATACCCCAGGTGCCGGTATTGCTGACCCACGCACCGCCGGTGATGTGCTGATCGAGATCAACGGTGTTGTCATCGTTGAACGTCACGCGCACCGAGTCGATTTGCAGCTGAATCAGCAGCGGAGCGACATCGTCACCGCCGGAGAACCAGGTTCCGACCATCATGTCTTCAAACGTTTCCGTCGGTCCGGTCGGGCCATCATCATCGTCATCGTCATCATCACAGCCGATAAACGTCAGCGAGAGCGCGAGGCTCAGCACCAGGACCAACAACAGGTTCCACTTCTTCATCTCTCTTCTCCTCATGGTTACGTACCACTTTCGTGGTCTTTCTGTAAGGCCAGTCTGTTGATCTTCCCTGCATCGTTTTTGGGCAGGTCGTCCAGGAAGACGACATGCTTCGGGGTTTTGTAACCCGCCAGCTGCCCTTTGCAGAATTGGATCAGTTCTTCCGGTTTCAGGGTTGTATCTGGATTGAGCGAGACGTACGCCTTCCCCACCTCGCCCCACTTGTCATCCTTCACACCAATCACCGCCACTTCGCGCACGGCGGGATGGGTGTAGAGAAAGCGTTCCACGTCGGCGGGATACACATTTTCCCCGCCGGAGATGAACATGTTCTTCTTGCGGTCGACGACGTAGACAAAGCCTTCGTCGTCCCGCTGCACCACGTCGCCCGTATGAAACCAGCCGCCGGTGATCGCTTCGGCGGTTGCGTCGGGACGCCGCCAGTAGCCAGGCGTCACCACCGGGCTGCGCAGCCAAAGTTCACCGGGCGTGTTGACACCGACGTCGTTTCCATCTGCGCCTGCGATTTTCGCGTCGATGTAGTAGTTCGGGAAGCCGATGGACCCGCGTTTCCGGATCGCGTCGTCCTGGTGCAGGCTGAAGCAGTTCGGACCGACTTCGGTCAGGCCGTAGCCCTGGCGGATGAAGATGCCCTTGTCGTGCCAGCGGTTGATCAACGGTTCCGGCATCGGTGCACCGCCAACCACGGCGTAGCGCACACTACTCAGATCCACCTCATCGAATTCCGGACATTCCGCCATCATCTGCAGCATCGTCGGCACGCCGAACAGCAGCGTTGTCCTCTCCTGTTCCATCAGTTTCAGGATCAACGCCGGGTCGAATTTCTCCAGCAACGTGTGCGATCCGCCGTGATGCAGGAACGGCGTCAGCAGCACATTCCACCCGCCTGTGTGAAAGAACGGGGCGAACGACTGCGTATGATCACCGCTGGTCAGGTCGAGCCGCAGGCCGGTGTTGATCGAGTTCCAGAACAGCATCCGGTGGGTGATCATCGCGCCTTTCGGCACACCGGTCGAGCCAGCGGTGTACAGGATCATCACCACGTCGTCTTCGCTGATCGGTTCGGCAGGGATGGTTTCGTTGACCTCACCTGGATCATTCAGCAGGAACGGCTCCAGCGTTGAGTAGCTGTGCCGGTTGCTGACAGAGTTCAGGCTCGGAATCTGCTCGACCAGGTCCGCGAATTCGTCCTCGAAGAAAAATGCGGCGGGTTCGGCGTCCTTCAGCAGTCCGTCCAGCTCACGCGGCATCAGCCGGAAGTTCAGCGGCACGAGAATGATACCGGTCTTGACGCACGCAGCGTACAGCAGTACCGTTTCCGCCCGGTTCTTCGCGAACACCACCACCCGGTCGCCTTTGCGGATACCGAGCTCGCCGGTCAGCCAGTGAGCGAGAGCAGCAGCGCGGGCGTTGAACTGGGAGTAGGTCCATTCCATATCGCCAGCGTGATCACGCAGCACCATGCGGTTCGGTGTGTACAGCGCCCAGCGTTTGATCCAGTCATGTTCGGGATGAAAACTCACGCCGCTTTCCCCCGTGTTGCGAAGTAAATTCCGCCTCCGACAAATACCGACGCGACAATCGCCATCGCGGACGCAACCCCCGGGTTCTGCCCGCTGGCGAGCGTGCCCGGAATCGGCACGTTGCCGAGACTGATCGTGAAGTGCACGACAATCGCCGTGATCGACGCCGCAATCGGCGCGGCTTTCGGCACATCCTTGAGGAACATGCCGAACAGGATCGGCAGGAACGCCGCGGAGAAATACGCGTAAACGCCATTTTGCGCGAAGATCGCGACGCTCAGCTTCGGGTTCACCAGCTGGTCCCAGCTCAGCCAGATCGACACCACCGCCAGCACTGCGATGGCGGACTTGTTGATCCGCTGCAGCACACGGTCGCGAGTCGTTTCGTCGGATGGCAACCGTTTGCCGAACAGCGGTTCGACGATATCCTTGGTGATCGTGGTCGACAAGGCCTGGATCAGCCCCTCGAGGGTGCTGATACCCGCCGAGATCAGGCCGAGCACCACCACCAACCCGATGTAGACCGGGAACTCCTGCACGACGTACGCGCTGATGATGCCGTCCATCTTCAGCGGTTCGCCGTTCATCGTGAGGTCCGGGAATGCCAGCCGTGCATACAGACCGGCAAACACGACGGCGAAAAAGATGATCTCGACAATCACGCCGGTGGTCAGGTAACGGTTGACATCACGGTCCGTTTTCAACAGCAGTGATTTGGTGATGATGTGCGGCTGGCAGACGATGGCGACACCGACCACCACCTGCGTGAAAATGATTTCGAACCAGTCTCGGAACAGGAACGAGTCGGGATTGGTCGGCCTGACCAGATTCGGGTCGATCGCACGCAGCTTGTCGAGGAAGCCGTGGACACCCTCACTGAAATGGTCGAAGCCGCTGGTCAGCAATACGACCGCGACGATCAGCATCAGCAGCGCCTGAATCGTGTTCGTGTACACCATACTGTTGGCGCCGCCGAACGCCATGTAGCCGAAGATGAACAGCACCACGCCGAGCAACACGCTGAGTTCGGACACATCCAGCGTCTTGCTCAGCACCTTGACCAGCCCGACGACGATCAACACGATGAACGTTACCAGCAGCAGCGACAGCACCGCGAAGAAGAAGCCGTATGCCTTTGAGTTGTACCGCGAACCCATCCATTGTGCCATCGACAGCGCTTTGACCGTGCTGCCGTACGCCCGGAACCCTTTCGTCAGCACCACCAGCGAAATCATCGCCGCCGCAGGCAGGGCGAGGGCGTAGCTGATCACGCCGCTGATGCCGTAGAGTGCGATGAAGCCGGGGTTGATGATGAAGGTTGCCGCCGAGGTCATTGACGCCGCCAGCGCCAACCCGACCGCAATCGGGGAGAAGGCGATATTGCCGACGGCATAGTCGGCCATCGTGCGGCTCTTGCGTGCGCCACGGATGACGAAGAAGAGCACGAGGGCCATGTAGCCGATCACCAGCACCCAGCCGGCGGTGACGATGGATGGCGCTTCGTTCATCAGCTCTGCCTTTCCCGCCAGTCATCGAGTTCACGGAACAGCACGGTGGCTTCGCCGGTCAGAACGGTCTGCCCGTGCTGGTTGACGGCTTTCGTGTCGAGGGTCAGGATTGGTTTGTCGTCACGGATCGCGGTGACGGTGACGCTCGCGGTGACGATATCGTCCACATACACCGGCGCGATGTACTTGAACGACTGCCCGAGCAGGATCGAACCGGGACCGGGCAGGCGTGTGCCGAGAATCGCCGAGATGAACGAGGCGGAGATCATGCCGTGCGCGACCCGCCGTCCGAAGATGGACTTCATCGCGGCTTCGTCGTCGAGATGGATCGGATTCAGATCCTCGACCGCCACCGCGAAGTTGCGGATGCGCTGATCGTCGACCACGGCGGTCAACTGTGCGCTGTCACCAACCTTCCACTTCATCTCAAATCCCTCGTCCACTCTGGATCTTGCCCGTGTTGGCTCTGCCAACGCGGCTTATCCAACTTTCGGATCGTCCGCGTCCGCAAGCGGACACGGCCACATCCTCCGCCACACGCGCGTCACCCCCACACAAACACACTGCACGCGAACGCCAACCCGCCGCCCGACCCCATGAACACGACGAGGTCGCCGTCGTTGAGTTTGCCTTGTTCGTTGACCTCCGCCAGCACCATCGGGATGCACGCCGACCCGGTGTAGCCGTAACGATCCATCACCGTGTGCGCCTTCTCGTACGGTTCACCGAGGATGTCCAGCGTCGCACGGATACCGTTGATGTTGATCTGGGTGAAGCAGTACTGGGCGACATCGGACGGTTTCTTCCCGATCCTCGCCAGAGATTCGGTGATCATTTTAGACCACATGTCCGGGTTGATCTCGGTCGGGAAGCGTTTGACGAACTTGAGCAGGTGGTCCTTGTTGTCGACCACGTCATGCGTGATCGGCTGCGCGGTGCCACCAGCATAGATGCCCATCCACGTCGCGTACTGGCCTTCGGTATGCAACTGGGACGCCTGCCAGCCCACCGAGGAATCGTCCGTCGCCTCGAGGATCACCGCGCCCGCGCCGTCCGCGAACAGGTTCGCCGTCTTCTTGTCGGTGACGTCGAGGTACTTGGACATGGCGTACGCGCCGACGATCATCACCCGCTTGTAACGTTCGTCCGCCTGGATGTACTTCGCGCCCATGTCGAGCGCGGTGACAAATCCCGCGCAGGCGGTGTTGAGGTCGAAGGTGCCGGCGTTGACCGCGCCCAGCCGGTGCTGCACGATGCTCGCGGTGGACGGACTGATCCACTCCGGCGTATCGGTCGCAACGACGAACAGGTCGAGGTCAGCCGGGGTCAGCCCGGCGTGCTCGAGGGTGATCTTCGCCGCACGTTCCACCAGGTCTGCGGTGGACTCATCTTCGGAACACCAGCGGCGTTCACGGATGGTCAGGTTCTCACGCAACCAGGTGTCCACGTCCTCGCCGAGAATCTCGTTGAAGAACGTGTTCGGGACGACCTTGTCCGGGGCGTACATCCCGGTTGCGATGATGCGGGCGTTACGGCTCACAGCACGATCCCCCCGTCCACGGACAACACGGCACCGTTGACGAAGCTGGCTTCATCCGATCCGAGAAACAGGAACGCGTTCGCGATGTCTTCCGGTTCGCCCAGACGACCCATCGGTGTCTTGTCACGCATGAAGTCGAGCACCTTGTCGGGCATCTTCTTCACCATTTCGGTGGCGATAAACCCGGGGGCGATGGCGTTGGCACGCACACCCTTGCGGCCCAGTTCACGGGCCCAGACCTTGGTCATGCCGATCACACCGGCCTTGGTCGCGACGTAGTTCGTCTGGCCGAAATTGCCGTACAGCGCGACCACCGAGCTGGTGCTGATGATCGAGCCCGATCCCTGTGCGACCATGACCTTCGCCGCCGCCTGCCCACAGAGGAAAACGCCCTTCAGGTTGACATTGATCACCTGGTCGAACTGTTCTTCGGTCATCTTCACGAGGGTGACGTCACGGGTGATCCCGGCATTGTTCGCGAGGATGTCGATGTGGCCGTATTTTTCGTTGACGGCGGCCATCGCGTTGTTTACCCGTTCACTGCTTGACGTATCCACAGCGCGGAATTCGACGGCGTCGCCGAGGTCTGCCGCGGCTTTCGCGCCCAGCTCTTCGTTGACATCCCAGATTGAGACCGTCGCACCATGCTCGACAAATTTCTTCGCGATCGCGTTGCCGATACCCGCTGCGCCGCCGGTGACGACGGCGACTTTGCCTGACAGCCGTTTCATGCTCTATCCACCTCTCGCTTCACGCTGCGTTGCTGTTTGCGTTTTTGCGTTCGGCCCACTCCGTGAGGAACGCGTCCATGTGCTTCATCATCAACGAATAGAACTCTTCCATTTCCTGCACGCGGCCGGTGAATGCGACGCGGTCTTGTTCCCTATGTGGAGCGACGATGACCGCGTTCGGATCGTCTTGGATGGCCATGTGGAAGAATTGGGCGAGGATCAGGTTGCGCCGGAAGAGCTCGGTGTGGTTGGCGAAGGCGTGGCCGAAGATGTCATCGACCGCACGGTAGAAGTCCTTGCGGTTGCCGGGAACGTTGATCCGTTCCACGAGCTGATGGTCACGCAAACGTCCCATCACCTGGCTCACCGGGCCTTTCGAGACACCGAGCTGGCTGGTGATGTCATCGAGGCTGAGCGGCTCGGACGACGCGAGCAGCAACCCGACGATGTTCCCCATCAGCTTCGGCAGACCGAAGAGTTGATAGGCTTCCCCAAACTTCTGGATCCACTGCTCGCGCAAGGTCATCCGTGAAGCTCCTCTCAACGTTTGAAACTTTTCAAATCTTGTGAAAAGAAAGGTGAAAGTCAAGAGTTACGTAATGGAAGAACTCGGATTGGGGGTTAGGTTTGTGCAAGCGTACTGGTGAAAGTCATGGATTCAGCGGCAGATCCGTGGGTTGGAATCAGACGGAGAATTCGTGGGAGAGGCTGGAGCAGCCCGGAACCTGCAGATCATCCCTGCTGGCGGAGCCATCAGGGGCACATGCCACCC
>JAHLLB010000010.1 GCA_020444425.1 bacterium
GACTTTCGACTTTCGACTTTCGACTTTCGACTTTCGACTTTCGACTTTCGACTGGAGTACCGATGCCCCCGACGTACAAAGTCCTGACCCCGAACGATCTCGACAGCATCCTCAACCCGCGGCATGAATTCGCGAGGGAGGTGTTGCTCGGCTTGTCGAAAGAAGAGAAAAGCCTGCCGTCGCGGTATTTCTACGATGACACCGGCAGCCATCTGTTCCAGCAGATCATGGAGCTGGAGGAGTATTATCCGACCGGTTGCGAACGGAACATCCTGACGAAACATGCGTCCGACTTCACCGATCACGTCGCAGCGAAACCTTTCAACCTGATTGACCTCGGCTCCGGCGATGGCAGCAAGACCAACCTCTTTCTGGCGGACATGCTGCAGCGTAAATGCGACTTCACCTACATTCCCATCGACATCTCGGAAGCCGCAATCCGTGAACAGGGTGTAGAGCTGGAGATGCGTTTCCCGGACCTGAATGTCGCCGGAATTGTCGCGGAATACTTCAATGGGCTGTTGTGGCATTCGAAGCTGTCCGACCGTCGCAACCTGATCCTGTTCCTCGGCTCGAACATCGGCAATTTCCACCGCAGCCAGGCACGCACCTTCATGCGCACCATGTGGAACCTGCTGCAGCCGGGCGACCTGGTGCTGATCGGATTCGACCTGAAGAAGAACATCGACGTGATGGTGCGGGCGTACAACGACAGCCAGGGGGTGACGCGTGATTTCAACCTCAACCTGCTGCAACGGATCAACACCGAACTCGGCGGCGACTTTCAGATCGAAAAGTGGCGGCATTTCGCCAGCTACGACGTTTTCAGCGGCGCGATGGAAAGCTACCTGGTCAGCCGTGTCGAGCAGGAGGTGACCGTCGAGGCGGTGAACCAGCGGTTCCATTTCGACGCCTTCGAGCCGATCCACACCGAATACTCGTACAAGTTCCTCGAGTCGGACATTCAGCAACTAGCGGCGGACACGGGCTTTACGATCGTTGAGCAGTACTATGATGATCGGCGGTACTTCGTGGACTCGTTGTGGCGGGTGGAGAAAGTGGTGTAAAACCTTGGCGTTTCGGACTTTTTGGTAAGCACAAAGGTGTTCCACGGGTACTGCGCGCGAGCGTTTCACGTTGTATATTCACCTCCGACCCTAACGGAGCTGAGCCAGGCATGGCGAAAACGATATCCATCGCAAATCAGAAGGGCGGCGTCGGCAAAACCACCACGGCGGTCAATCTCGCAAGCAGCATCGCGGTTGCGGAGATGAAAACCCTGCTTGTCGACCTTGATCCGCAGGGCAACGCCACCAGCGGTATGGGGCTGAAGGTGGAGGAAGGCCAGCCGTCTGTGTACGAGGTGATGATCGGCAACGCGTCCGCTGAGGAGGCGATAGTCGCGTCCGAATTGCCGAACCTCTACGTCCTCCCCGCGAGCATCAAGTTGGTCGGCGCTGAAATCGAACTGGTCGGCATGGTCGCGCGCGAGGCGATGCTGCGCAAAGCACTGGCGGAAGTGAAGGACCGGTACGATTACATCTTCATTGATTCGCCGCCATCTCTCGGTCTGTTGACGCTGAACGGTCTCACCGCCGCCGATACGATCCTGATCCCCATCCAATGCGAGTACTACGCGCTCGAGGGACTGAGCCAACTGTTGAACACGGTGCGTCTCGTGCAGAAACACCTGAACAGCGGCCTTGGCATCGAAGGCGGCCTGTTGACGATGTACGATCACCGTCTCAACCTTTCCCGGCAGGTTGCGGACGACATCCGCAAATACTTTGATGGCCGTGTGTTCGAGACGATGATCTACCGCAATGTGCGGCTCAGCGAAGCCCCGAGTTACGGCAAACCCATCCTGTTGTACGATATTACCAGCCGAGGCGCGGAAAATTATCTCGCCCTCGCGGAGGAACTGCTTTCTCATGACTCCCCGGCCTAAGGGCGGTCTCGGCCGTGGGCTGAGTGCGCTGATCCCCAACGCGGACGATAACGAACTGCGCAAGCAGGCGAATGATATCGAGGTGGCGCGAATCCACGCCCGCCCCGATCAGCCGCGTTCTCATTTCGATCCAAAAGCACTGGAAGAGCTCGTCGAATCGGTCAAGGCGCAGGGTGTGCTGGTGCCATTGATCGTGACCCCCCGCGACGGCAGCTACTTGCTGGTCGCCGGGGAACGGCGCCTGCGTGCGGCCCGTGCAGCGGAGCTGGTCACGGTGCCCTGCCGGGTTATCGAAGACCTCAGTGACCGTGACATCCTCGAAATTTCCCTTGTCGAGAATTTGCAGCGTGAGGACCTGAATCCGGTCGAGCTGGCCAAAGGCTATCGCCGTCTCATCGAGGAGATGAAGTACACGCAGCAGCAGGTTGCGGAACGCGTCGGCAAGGACCGCGCGACGGTCGCGAACACGTTGCGGCTGCTGGCGTTGCCGGAACCGGTACTGCGGATGCTGGTGGACGAGGAGTTGACACAGGGCCACGCTCGCGCCCTGCTGTCGTTGAACGGTGAGGGTGCGCAGGTATCCCTGGCCCGTGCGATCACCGACCACGGACTGAGCGTGCGCGAGGTGGAACGGCGCATCCGTGGCCGCAAATCGGGCAAAAAGACTCCTGCAAAGGACGAAAAGAAGCGGCGCGACGATCTCGCGGCAAAGCAGGTCTCCGGCGAACTGCAGGAGATTCTCGGCATGCCGGTGAGCGTGAACCATCGCGGCCGGGGCGGGCAGGTGACAATCAAGTATACGTCCCTCGACGAGCTCGACCGTGTCATCGCGATGTTGCGACGGGGACGTGGCCGGACGTGAGAGGCCACATCGCGCAAGCCGCGCTCGAACGGGCGCTGTCACGAACGGCGGAAGCGGACCAGACGGTCCGCTCTCTGCTCCGCCCATTTCAGGATCAAGCTGCGGGAATGCTGGTCCTCGCCACCGGCGGGTACGCCCGCGCTGATCTCGCTCCGTACTCCGACCTCGACATTGTTATTGTCCTGAACGATCCCACCGCGCACGAGGAAATCGTCCAGCAATTTGTCCAAGGCCTGTGGGACAGCCCGTACAAACCCGCGCAGACTGTGCTCACGATGGACGACCTCGACGGCAAGCTGTTCACGATCCCTGACCGCGCATCCTCGTTGCTGGAGACCCGTGTCCTGTGGGGTGATGCTGATCTGGCCGACCAGTACGAACACAGGGTCAATGCGCTGATTGACGAACCCGTGTTTTCGAAGTACGTGCAGCGCAAGACGGAAGAGTTTTTTGCCCGTCGCGAGAAGTACGGCTGGGTCGCGCGTGTGGTCGAACCGCATCTGAAGAACGAAGCGGGCGGGTTCCGAGACCTGCACCATGTGTTATGGCTGGAACGGGCGCGTGCGGCATTACATAACCAGTGGAAAGTGCGACGGCAGCGCGGGACCATGATCCGCTCGTTCGTGTCCCGTCTGAGCCACGGTCATAGCCTCGCCGAGTGGGAAGCGGAACAGTTGGTGGAAGCTTTCGGGTTCCTGCTCGCGGTCCGTGAACAGTTGCACGAACGCCAGAAGCAGAGCGAAGACCGCCTGATTGTCGCTGAGCAGGCGCCGATTGCGTCCACACTCGGCTACCCCGGTTCCGAACGGCAGGTAATGATCGACCTGATGCGTGGCGTGTACCAGTCCACGGAGAAGCACAGCCGTTTCTGCGAGGAGTTCGGTCCCCGTTTCGCCGAGGCGGAAATTCTCACCGCTCCTCTGCCCTTGACGCGGCCCGCTCACCCCAGTGCGCCAACCGAAATCAACCGCACCGAGATCGACCGTGAAACTCAATCGGCGGGTCTGAACCTGAGCCAGCCTCCATCCGACGGTGGTTCCGACACTCCGGACGCGGAGGTCAGTTTCGGGCATGTTGACTTATCGTTGCCGGTGATCCGTCTGCACGCCAGCGACCCCGTTGCGCTGCTGGAATTGCTCGGGTATCTCGCCGACGAAGAGCTGTTGCTCTCCGGGCGGACACGTCACCGGCTACGCCGTGAACTGCACCAGAATGATGGCCCGCAGCATGATCCGGGCAACTGGGCGATCCCGCTGCAGCGTTGGTTCAACGTCCCCTCCGGATTTTCCCGGCGGTTGCGTCAGCTGGACGAACTGGACGCGATCAAGTTATGGCTGCCGGAATGGCGTGAGATCGCCGGGCTGACCACCGGTTCGTACTATCACCGCTATACGGTGGATGAACACACCCTCCGTGCACTTGAGAATCTCGATCACCTGCCCGACACGGGGATCAAGGGCGATCCGGAGTCGTTATGGCGGGATTGCAGCTTCCGGCCTTTGGTGTACCTCGCCCTGATGTTTCACGATATCGCCAAGGGACGTGGCGACAAGCACTCGGAAAACGGTGCCGATATCGCGCGGGAAGCGTTGCCACGGTTCGGCATGGAACGCTGGGTTGACGATGTCGCGCGCCTGGTCGAAGTCCATTTGCGCATGGAACAGACCGCGTTCCGCCGTGACTTCTCAGATCCGGCCGTTATCAAAACATTCCTTGAGCTGGTCGGAGACGAACGCTCGTTGAAAGCGTTGTACATCCTCACCGTTTGCGATCTAAGTGCAGTCCGGTCGAGCGTGTGGACATCGTGGAAAGGACGCCTGCTGTCGGAGTTGTACGTGACGACGATGGACGTGCTCGAGCACGGTATCGAGGTACGGAAGGCGACCGTTGCGCAGGAGGCGGAACGAGTGGCGCCGCTGCTGGAATCAACCGATCACGGGCGCGACCGCGCGGAGGAATTCATCAGCGCGCTGGAGGTAGACTACCGCCGCTCGGTGCCCGCGCAGGAAATCGCCAGCCACCTGGAAACGGTTGAACAGTTGCAACGGGGCGACTTCGAGCATCGCTGGTTGATCGAAACCCATCCGGGCTATGTCGTGCTCACATTGATTGATCGCGACCGTCCCGGCTTATTGGCGGAGATCACCGGCCTGCTGACGGTACAGGGTATCGGGATCCGTGAGGCACGCATCTTCACCCGGCAAGACGGCGTCGTCATCGACCGCTTCCGCTGCGAGGATATTGAGCCGACCGAACTGCCGTTGGCCGAACGGTTGAACCAGATCCCGGAGCGCTGGACGAAGCTCAAGCAGCGCGATGTGAAGCTGAAGGATTTATTCTTCCGTTTTCAACGCCGCAGCCGTTTCGAACGGTCGAAAGTTGCACGTGTAGATCCGGGCGTCCGCGTTCAACCGACTGCGGACGGTGCCGTCGTCGATATCAGCGGTGTGGACAGCATCGGGCTTCTGTATCGCTTATGTTCTGTGCTGGCGGAGGAAGGGTACGAGATTCGCAGCGCACGGGTGACCGGTCGTCTCGACGGCATCCACGATTCGTTCCTGATTCGGGATCCGTTGGGACGCCTGGCGAACGATGAAGCGCAGCAATCGTTGAAGCAGAAATTACAGGATGCCGCGGATGCGACACTCCTCACGACACCGTAGGCTATGGGCGATAGACGATAGGCTGTGGACTGCGGATTACGGGCTGCGGTCACAAACCCGTGCTTACTCACAAGCACGGATCATCCGCATCTCTAAGCCATCTAAGAATTTCCGTTCCTTTATGCCCACGACATTTATGTCGTGGCTTATCCGAAAGCTTCCGAATCCGTTCTCCATCAGCGACACAAATGTCGTCGGCATATCACGCATCATCCCTGTTGTGGTCGCGACGCTGTTGCTTCTCACCGGCTGTGCGGGTGTCAAACCGAAGCCGGAATACAACCGTGACCGTGCCAACCCACCCGTGTCCTCGACCGAAACCGGCCGCAAGTCGGCCCCACCTGCCGGACGGATCGACGAACCGGTCTACACCAACCCCGGTGGCCCGGACAACCTGGACGCAACCATCGAATCATGGTGGGGAACTCCATACAGGTACGGTGGCAGCCGGAAGGGGTCCGGAGTCGACTGCAGCGCGTATGTGCAGCAGGTCTACCGCACCGTCTACAACCTCCCACTTCCACGTACATCGGCGCAGCAATTCAAGCAAGGTTGGGCTGTAGGCAGGGACGAGCTCCGGCGTGGCGATCTCGTCTTCTTCAACACGTCGGGCAAGGGCGTCTCGCACGTCGGCATCTACCTCGGCGCCGGAATGTTCACGCATGCCAGCAGCTCGGACGGTGTCACCATCAACCGGCTTAGCGAATCCTACTATACCAAGCGCTTCATGGGCGCGCGACGGGTACAATAGGTCATGGATCATCGCCAGATACAACATCCCTCGCTCGTCATCGACGAACAGCAGGCCCGCGCGAACATCCGCTGGATGGCGGACAAAGCCCGCAACGCTGGTGTCCGTTTCCGCCCGCATTTCAAGACGCATCAGTCTGCCGCAGTCGGCGAATGGTTCCGCGACGAGGGCGTGGACCGGATCACCGTTTCGTCCTACTCAATGGCACGATACTTCGCCGAGCACGGTTGGTCCGACATCACTCTCGCCTTCCCGTTGAATTTGCGCGAACTGGCTGAAATTGAACAGTTGGCGTCCACGATCCAGCTCGGTGTACTGGTTGATTCGGTGATTGCGGTGCTGGCATTGGCCGAGCGGACTCAAGCCCCGTTGAACGTCTGGATCAAGCTCGATACCGGGTATGGCCGTGCCGGTGTGCGCTGGGACCAAACCCAGCAACTCATCGATCTGGCGTCACGGATCACGCAAACGGATCACCTCCGCTTCGCAGGCCTGTTGACGCACAACGGGCAAGCGTATCATGTGCAGGGCGAGCACGCCATCCGTGCGATTTACCAGGAGTCTACCACTCGCATGCTCAGCGCTCGCACGGCGTTGCACGAGGCCGGCTTTGCAGACGTACGTCTGTCCACCGGCGACACGCCGTGCTGCAGTGTAGTAGACGATTTCCTCGGCGTGGACGAGATCCGGCCCGGCAACTTCGTCTACTATGATCTGATGCAGACGGCGATCGGGTCGTGCCCGGACGAACGTGTGGCAGCGGTGGTGGCGTGCCCGGTGGTCGGTGTGTATCCGGAACGGTTGGAGCTGATCCTCTACGGCGGTGCGGTGCATCTGTCGAAGGAGTCGATCGAACTGGACGGTCGGCCTGTCTACGGCTGCCTTGCGGAGATGGACGGCGACCGGATCGCAGCAATCCGACGTGACGCGCCCGTCATCAGCCTCTCGCAGGAACACGGCAAGGTGCATCTCCCGCCGGACCTGCTGAGCTCACTGCGCGTCGGCGATCTGGCGTACGTCGTGCCGGTTCACTCGTGTTTGGCGGTGAGTTGTTTGCAAGATTGATCCGTGTTGATGTTTCGCAATGCAGGAACCATTGCCTCTACATACTACATCCCATTTTTGCCCCATCCACTGAGCGGGTCTATTTTCGGCTGAACAACACGCATCACCCCGGAGCGTTTTCATGGCGGACGACACCCGCAAACGATACCTCGAATTGAGCGACGAGATCCGGCGTCACAACAAGCTGTACGCGCTTGCGAAGCCGGAGATCACGGATACTCAGTACGACAAGCTGTACAAGGAGCTGGAAGCGATCGAGGCGGAGCATCCGGACTGGGTGACGCCGGACAGCCCGACGCAGACCGTCTGGGGCGACCGCAGCGACGTGTTCGCGCCGGTGGAGCATCGTGTCCCGATGATGTCGCTGGCGAACACGTACAACGAGGACGAGGTCCGCGAGTGGATCGGTCGAATCTCGAAGCATGAGGAAAACCTGTTCGGCCGGATGGAATACACCTGCGAGCCGAAGATTGACGGTGTCGGGTTGTCGGTGCACTACCGGGACGGCGTGATGACACTGGCCGCGACCCGTGGCGACGGCCGCACCGGGGAGAACATCACCGCCAACGCGCGCACGATCAAGAATATCCGTCACGAACTGCTGGACGGCCCGTGGATGGAGGGCTGGATCGAGGTACGCGGCGAGGTGTACATGGCGCTGTCTGATTTCCGGAAGGAGAATCAGCGTCGTGAGGACGAAGGGTTGCAACCGTTCGCCAATCCGCGCAACGCGACAGCCGGTTCGTTGAAAATGCTGGATTCGGCCGAAGTTGCGAAACGTCCGCTGAAATTCTGGGCGTACACGTTGATCACGCACGACGGCCCATTGGCGAACAACCTCGATCTGCGGCTGCATTCTGAGCGTCTGTTCCTGATGGAGGAGATGGGCCTGCCGATGGTCGACTGGATGATGGCGCATGACGCCGACGAGGTCCATGACTACTGGTCGAAGCTACAGGCCGATCGCGACACGATGGACTACGAGGTGGACGGTGTCGTGGTCAAGGTCAACGACCTGCGGTTGCGCGAGGAGCTCGGCACGACCGCGAAGGCACCGCGTTGGGCGATGGCGTACAAGTTCAAGGCCCGGCGTGAGGTGACCACGCTGCTCGCGATCAAGCACAGCGTCGGCAGAACGGGCGCGGTGACACCCTACGCCGAGCTCGAACCCGTGACCATCGGCGGCGCGACGATCCGTAACGCGACGCTGCATAACGAGGACGAAATCCAGCGGCTCGGTGTCGCGCCGGGGCTGCGGGTCGTACTCGAACGAGCCGGCGATGTCATTCCCAAGGTGATCGGCCTCGCCCCGGACGAGGAGCAAACTGGCGAGTACACACCGCCGTCCAACTGCCCGAGCTGCGGCAGCGAACTGGTGCAGCCACCGGGCGAAGTGATCCGGCGTTGTGTCAACATCTCGTGCCCCGCGCAGAAACGCGGACGGCTGATCCATTTCGGCTCACGCAACGCGATGGACATCGACGGCCTCGGCGAAAAGACCATTGACCTGCTGCTCGATCGTGACCTGGTCAACGACCCCGGCGACCTGTACGCGTTGTCGGAAGAAGCGTGGAGCAAATTGCCAGGGTTCAAGGAAAAGTCGGTCAGCAACATGCGTCAGGCGTTGGACGCGTCGAAGCAGCGCACGCTCGACCGTCTCATCTTCGGCCTCGGCATCCGCATGGTCGGTGAGGGCGCAGCGCGGACATTGGCCAAGCGCTACCAGACGCTGGACGCGTTGATCGCAGCCGCGCCAAACGTCGAGGAACTGGAAACGGTGGATGATGTCGGCAGCAAGATGGCCGCCAGCATCGAAGAGTTCTTCAGCCTGGAGCGTAACCTGACGGTGATCAACAAGCTGCGCGAGGCGGGGGTGTCGTTCGGTACACTGCCGGCATCGGCGTCGGGAACCGAACACGAAGCGTTCGCCGGGAAAACGTTCGTGCTCACCGGCACGCTGGTCGAGTCCGGATTGTCCCGCAGGGACGCTCAGACGAAAATCGAATCCCTCGGCGGGAAGGTGACAAGCTCGGTGTCGAAGAACACGGATGTCGTCGTCGCTGGCGAAGCGGCCGGTTCCAAGCTCGACAAGGCGAACAAGCTGGGAGTTGCGGTCTGGACCGAAGCCGACTTCCTCAACATGCTGGCCGATGCGGGGGTCGCAGGTTAGTAGTACCCACGGCATTCATGTGGTGGCTGGAATTCGCTGAGGATCGAGGGCATGCCCCAGACATTTATGTCTGGGGTCATCCGCACAAACAACCGTACCCCTGATGGCGTGTCCCGAGCGCAACAGAGCTTGTCGGGATTCACCGGTCCGATCCACCCGCATTGTGCCCCTGATGGCTCCGCCAGCAGGGCTGATCGGCGATACATTGACCCACCGGTTTACTGATCCGAAGTCGCCCGTTGCCGCGCTGCAACCGCATGTGCCCCTGATGGCTCCGCCAGCAGGGCTTATCCGCCGGTTCATTTCTCTGCGGACAGATCATGCCGCGCCGCAACCGGTTCACCATTCCACGTGTCCGGGCTGATGTCGAGCGAGAAATCCGACGGTTTGAGCGGACGATCCGGCACGAAGTCCGGCGGCGACAGGTCCGTGTTCACGTCGGGTCCGGAGGGTTGTCCGTCGACAACGGTCAACGCGAAATGGTGCTGGAACTGGGGGTTCGGGTAGTCGCCGATGCGCACGATGTAGTTGTACTCCCCCAACGGGGCGTCCAGCGGCACACCCTGGCGAACCGTCGCGGTGATCTCCCCATTCGCTGGAATCTCGAGGTCTGACCACAACGCCAACGCACCACTCAACGACCCGTCCGGCTTGCGCGCCTGCACCCAGACGTCGCGTGTCATCGGCGACGCGGTGTTATTGCGCACCTCGCCGTACCAGTAGAACACACCCTGCTGCCGGATGAACAACGGCTGGCGATAGGCTTCAATGTTGATCTCGACGTCGGTCGGCGGGAGGGTGAAGTGCGTGACGAAGGCGGACATTCGGTTGAAGAGTTCATTCCCACATCTTCCACAAACAGCAAATGAGGAATCACCAGTGATCTCTACGTCGGCAATCCGTTGTTCAAATACAGGGGGATTATTGAATTCGTACTCATACTCAGCTAACAAGTGGCCCGAAGCATCGTATCTAAGTATGGTACAAGCTTCTTGCTCCCTATAATCTACGTTCATGATAGAGCCATCACCCATCTCGACTGATTCTCCATATACGCCTTCACCCATAAATATATAATCACCATCACTATCGAACTTAACAATACCAATGTTTGTGCTATTGTCTTGTATATATCCCGAAATAAGAAATCCACCGTCGACCATATAATTAACACTACCTGTAATATATGTATCGTTGAAATTATGTTGATTAATCCAAACTAATTGCCCATTGGAATCAATTTTCACAAGATATAAAATACCACCAAATTCGTTTGTTGCGAATACAAAACCGCCGTCAGAGGTCTCTACTACATCTGTATTCCCGTTATTCCCTGGTATTTCGACAGTTACAGACCACACTTCAGTACCCTGTCGAGTCAGAAGATACAACTGCGGATCATCATATAAAGGAGCAACTGGAACAATTAAATAATTATTACTTGTACCATGTACTTCACCAATATAACCATCAAATTCTTTCAACCATTTTAGTTCGTAATCAGGATCAAGATATCTAACGAAGCCAGTATCTGAGTTTGGATTTGTCAGCAAAATGAAGTTTCCGTTAGAATCCTCCTCAACATGCGAACCTATAGAAATCGACGAATGATTGACATGAGACACGTAATTGCCATCCAGATCAAGTTTGAATGCCAGGAATCGATAGTCAAAGTATCCAGAATACTCATACCCCACGACTGTCAACCGATGGTCGGAAGTAAGATCGAGAGAGTTTGCTGAACTCTTGGGAGTGAAATTCTCATTGAATGCATATTCCCAATCTGTCGTCAATTGGGCGAGTCCTGAACTCGTTACCATAAAGCAGAGTAGAATACCAACAAGGAGTGTGGCGGACAAACGTGAGGTTTTCATCAGATACTCCGTGTTGAAGCTTGACAGTTCATTGAGCACATCAGATACACTACTCGACGGTTTAATATACACTCGATCGGGATGGACTGTACGTACCTTCTTGCATCTTATGGATGAGAATCTCAGGGGCTCGTGCATCGCGGGTCAGCAAATCCATCCCGGAGTTGGTTTTGCCTTATGTTCAAGTGCCGCACAGCTCAGGAGGGCACGGTGTGAATGCGGATTGCGTGCGTTTGAGGCGCTGGTTATCTTCGGGGATCGCAAAAAATCTACGTAAACCAGAAAGTTTGAGGGATCCATGGCGTCAACCGCTGATTTCCGCAACGGCATGGTGTTCAAGTTCAAGGACGATCTGTACCAGATCGTGGAATTCCAGCATGTCAAGCCGGGCAAGGGCGGCGCGTTTGTCCGCACCAAGTTGAAGAACGTTGTCACCGGCAAGGTGATTGACAATACGTTCCGTTCGGGGGAGAAGGTTGACGAAGTCCGTCTCGAGGCCCGCACGATGCAGTATCTGTACATGGAGGGAGAGGATCACGTCTTCATGGACAACGAGACGTACGACCAGGTTCACATGACGGGCGAGAGTCTCGGTGACAGTGTGACCAAGTACCTCAAGGAAGGGATTGACTACAAGGTCCTGTTCAATGCAGGTGCGCCGTTGCTGGTGGAAACGCCGAACTTCATGGAGCTTGAGATCACGCATGCCGAGCCGGGCGAAAAAGGCGACCGTGTCAGCGCGGCGACCAAGCCGGCAACGCTGGAAACGGGTGCCGTGGTGCAGGTGCCGTTGTTCGTCAACCAGGGTGAGATCATCAAGGTTGACACGCGCACGGACGAATACCTCGAACGTGTCCGATAGCTCATCGTATTGATTGAAAATAGCAGAGGCCGCAACGCGGCATAACGGAGGGCGTGATGAACTACGCCGAAGTCCGGAAGCTTGTCAAGCTGGTCGAATCCAGCAAGATTCATGAATTGGAACTGGAAGAGAAGGGAACCCGAATCCGTGTGAGCAAGGGCTCGGGTGACGAGGTTGTGGTGCAGGCCGCGCCGCAGGCGGTTGCGGTTCCCGCCGTCCCGGCACCGGCACCTGCAGCGGCTCCGGCTGCTGCCCCGGCCGCGGAAGCGCCTGCCGCTCCCGAGAAAAAGTATCACGAGATCACCAGCCCGATGGTTGGCACATTTTACCGTGCCCCGGCCCCGGACGCTGACCCGTTTGTTAAGGAAGGTCAGTCAGTCAACGCCGGTCAGACCCTGTGCATTGTCGAAGCGATGAAGCTGATGAACGAGATCGAGAGCGATGTCGCCGGCAAGGTTGTCTCCATCGAGGTGGAGAACGCAACGCCGGTGGAATTCGGGCAAGTCTTGATCAAGATCGACACAGCGGGCTGATATCGTGTTCAACAAAATTTTGATCGCAAACCGGGGCGAAATCGCACTCCGGGTGATCCGCGCCTGCCGTGAGCTCGACATTCCGACGGTGGCAGTTTACAGCACCGCCGACCGGGACTCGCTGCACGTGCGTTTCGCTGATGAGGCCGTCTGCATCGGACCGCCGCTGAGCAACCAGAGCTACCTCAAGTACCAGAGCATCCTGGCTGCCGCGGAAATTACCGACGCCGACGCGATCCACCCCGGCTACGGCTTCCTCGCCGAAAACGCCGAATTCGCCGAGATGTGTGTCGATTCAGGTGTCGCCTGGATCGGACCCGCGCCAGGCGCGATCCGTGCAATGGGCGACAAGTCCAACGCCAAGGACCTGATGAGCAACGCCGGTGTGCCGGTCACACCGGGCAGCGACGGTCCCATTGGCAGCGTGGACGAAGCGAAGAAAATCGCGGAAAAGGTTGGCTATCCGGTAATCCTCAAGGCCAGCGCTGGTGGTGGTGGCCGTGGGATGCGGATGGTCACCGAACCGGCCGGTCTCGCCAAGGCGTATGACGCTGCCCGTGCAGAAGCAGGGTCGGCGTTCGGTAACCCGGAACTGTACCTCGAGAAGTTCATCGTCAACCCGCGGCACGTCGAGATCCAGATCATGGGCGACAGCCACGGGAACGTGGTGCACCTCGGCGAACGTGACTGCTCGATCCAGCGCCGTCACCAGAAGCTGATCGAGGAGAGTCCGAGCCCGGCGGTAACACCGGAACTGCGCAAGGCGTTCGGCGATGCTGCAACCAAGGGCGCGGCGGCGGTGGATTATGTCGGTGCCGGCACGATGGAATTTCTGCTCGACGCCAGCGGTTCGTTCTACTTCATGGAAATGAACACCCGCATCCAGGTCGAGCATCCGGTGACCGAAGCGGTGACAGGGCGCGACCTTGTCGCCGAACAGATCCGCACCTGCGCCGGTGAGAAATTGCGCTGGAAGCAGAAAGATATCCAGTTCCGCGGCCACTCGATCGAATTCCGCATCAACGCCGAGGATCCGGATCACAACTTCCGGCCCGGACCGGGGATGATCACCGACTTGAACATCCCGGGCGGGTTGGGCGTGCGCGTCGATACGCACATTTACGCCGGGTATCGCATCCCGCCGTTCTACGACAGCCTGATCGCGAAGCTGATCGTGCACGGAGAGGACCGTGCTGAAGCAATCGCCCGCGGCCGCCGTACATTGGAAGAGTTTGTCGTCGAGGGAGTGCCCACCACGATCCCGTTCCACTTGAAGATTCTCGGAACGGAAGAGTTTCAGAGTGGGCAGGTTTCGACGTCGTTTCTTGAGGAGTGGATGGCCCGGCAGAGCCAGGCCTGACAAGGTGGAGGCGTATTATGGCCAGCATCCCGCAAGACCTGAAGTACACCGAAGAACACGAGTGGGTGCGCGTCGAGGGGGACACCGCAACGATTGGCGTTACCGACTTTGCGCAAGGTGAACTCGGGGATGTGGTATTCCTGGAATTGCCGGAAACCGGCGATGAGTTCAAGCAGGGCGACAGTTTTGGTTCGATCGAAGCCGTGAAGACGGTTGCCGACCTCTATTCCCCGCTCAGTGGAACGGTTGCTGAGATCAACGAAACGCTGGAAGATGCGCCGGAGACGGTGAACGATTCGCCGTACGAAGACGGCTGGCTGATCAAGCTGAAGCTGTCCGATCCGGGCGAGCTGGATGCGTTGATGGACGCCGAGGCCTACGCAAAGCATATCGAGTAGGAGTACCCTATGGCCTATGTGCCGCACACCCCGGATCACGTTGCCGAGATGCTTGACGCCATCGGGGTGAAGAAGTTTGAGGACCTGCTCCAGGCGATTCCAGATGGAATCCGTCTCGACAACGGCCTTCCCCTGCCGAAGGGTCTGTCCGAACTGGAAGTCGGCCGGAAACTGCAGCAGATTGGCGCGAAAAACGCCACCGCAGTGAACTCGCTTAACTTCCTCGGCGGTGGTAGTTACGATCACTTCATCCCGGCCGGAGTCGGCGCGATCACCTCGCGCAGTGAATTTTACACCGCGTATACACCGTACCAGCCGGAAGTTTCGCAGGGCACGCTACAGGCGATTTACGAGTACCAGTCCGTCATCTGTGACATCACGGGCATGGACGTTTCCAACGCCAGCGTTTACGATGGCCCGACTGCGGTCACCGAAGCGATGCTGCTCGCGTTGCGAGCGTCCAAGAATCGCACGCAGGTGGTGGTTTCGGACGGTCTCCATCCGCATTCGATGAAGATCATGCGTACCTACGCCGAAATCGGCGGCTATGAGCTGCACACGGTTCCGCTCGGCGACGATGGCCGCACCAACATGGAATTGCTGAAGCATACGCTTGGCGATAATTCCGCCGTCGTCATCTTCCAGCAGCCGAACTTCTTCGGCGTGCTTGAAGACGCCAAGGGCATCGTCGATCTGGGCCACAAGGCGGGTGCGTTGGCAGTCAGCAGCGTCTACCCGGTCAGCCTCGGCCTGGTGCAACCCCCGGGCGAATATGACGCCGACATCACGATCGGTGAAGGCCAGAGCCTCGGCAACCCGATGGGCTTCGGCGGACCGTACCTCGGCATCCTGGCCGCGAAGAAAGAACTGATCCGTCAGCTGCCTGGCCGTCTCGCCGGTCAGACGGTGGACAGGGACGGTCTGCGCGGATACGTGCTCACACTGCAGACGCGTGAACAGCACATCCGGCGTGGCAAGGCGACCTCGAACATCTGCACCAACCAGGGCCTGAACGCCCTCGCGGCGCTGGTGCACCTCGCATTGCTCGGCAAGCAGGGCTTTAAAGATATCGCCCAGCTGTGTTACGACAAGGCGCACTACCTGCACGACCAGTTGCTGGAAAAGACGCGCTTCGGCATGGTGTACGACACACCGTTCTTCAACGAGTTCGTGCTGACCACGCCGATTCCAGCGGTGGAAGTAGTCGACCGCATGCTCGAGCAGAACATCCTCGCGGGGATCCGTCTTGATCGTTTCTATCCGGACCGTGAGAACCAGCTGCTGGTCGCGGTAACGGAAAAACGCACGAAGGACGAGATGGACCGCTTCGTCGCAGCGATGGCCGAGATCGGGTGAGTCAGTACTCGGTACTCGGTACTCGGTACTCGGTAGTCGGTAGTCGGTATCCGGTACCCGGTACCGATTAGTCGGTGATCGGTGATCGGTCCTCGATAGCCAGTCATCGGTTATCGGTAATCGGTACTCGGTAGTCGGTAGTCGATAGTCGGTAGTCGGTTTAGGGGTGTCATCCTGAACGTAGTGAAGGATCTCGTGTCCAAGACGTGAGATACGAGACCTGAGATGTGAGTGACAGACAACACCGGGGACGCGTTCGCAAGAATGTGTCCCCGGTGTTTGTTGCTACTATCCGTACTTACGAAAGGGCGTCCTCCAACAACTGCGCCGCCATCTCGCGGAATTCCAGCTTCTGGCCCAAATGATCTTCATCCACATCCTTGACTCGATGTCCACCGTCAAAGGTTTCCAGATACTGAAACCCCGTATCGTCGGGTGGAATGTTGTGCAGGCGCATCTGCTCGGCAAACCAGCGGCTGTTGTCCACCAGAACCGTGTCGTCCGCCGTGCCGTGCAGGATCATCGTGGGCCACGGACCGGTGTCGTATTTCCACCATTCCGCCGGACAGCCATTCAGGAACGCATACCGCAACCCAGCACGTTTCTCGGCCTTGAGGACGGGATCTGTTTCATTAATGTACTCCTCGACCGCAGGTGTCCTGCACCGGCGGATCATGTTGGGCAGAATGTCCTTGTAGGTATACTGATACCACTTGGTCGGGTCCTCGAAGTGCCAACGTTCGATTGGATTCAGTATCCGGCTTGCGCGGTAACGCTTGTAGTTCATCTTCATGAAGTTGGCGTACTGATCCGTTGGACCAAAGAAACCGACCACGGCTTTTGTCTGCGGTGACTCCTGTGCCGTGCCATTCAACAAGCCGCACGACTGCGTCGCCATTCCACACCCGAGACTCGTGCCCAGAAACGCCACTTTCTTCGAGGTGGAATGGCCCATCTGCCGGACAGCGGCCAGCGACTCCAGAATACAGCGAACAAACGCGTCGTGCTCGGTGTAAAGGGGGCCGTAGTCAAACACTGCTAGCGGATCTGGAATAGCTGGCCAATCCTGGTCAACCATTTGGATCGGGATTTCCCAATCCGGGTATTGATCAAAAACAGCCATGCAAGTACCATCGTTCGCCACAGTTTCGAACGACCAACCAAAGT
Source organism: bacterium (assembly GCA_020444425.1). Lineage (GTDB taxonomy): Bacteria > Electryoneota > Electryoneia > Electryoneales > Electryoneaceae > BMS3BBIN04. Next base: position 17,010 of record JAHLLB010000010.1, read on the forward strand.
ACATCGGGATGAGGAAAAGGCATTCCCGGGTCAGGAAGTCCGAGCCACCAAGATTTTCAATCATTGTATCAGCTGTTCTCATGGGGATTGCTTCATCTCGGTCGCTTGCGCCATGACATTGAACGATTATTGGAAAATCATGAGGGTCTGGATAAGGATTGCTAGGATCTGCAACTTCGACTGCATTTAAGCCAGGATACCTTATGGCTGCATAATGCTGGTACGTAACAGGTGGCTGACCCTCACCTCGATCAAATGTGACGTCATGATGAAAGACGATCAACTTGTGAACAAGGCCAGTCTGTCCATCACAGTAGTAGCCGCTCTCATCCTCATCAACATTCGTGGCAGTTTCAGTATAGAAGCTCTGTCGCCTGTTCCGGAAGAACGTGATTTCATCTTCCGTCGGCATTTCATCGAGAAAATCGAACTCAGGATCAGGATCGGGTTCGGGGAAAAGGCCATGTCCCGGGCCTGTTCCCCAAGGTCCGACCCGCCCGTTCATGAATCGGCCGGGTGCGTGGATCATGATAGCACCGTCGCGAATACCCACATCTCGTAGGTGAACTGGCTTTGATCGACACCCTGGTCTCCGATCAGTTGCACCATGATTTCAATCCCACTGTGCGGACCGTTCGGCGGATCTTGCAGCAACGGCACGGATTCCGGTACATTGGGGCGTACGAAGTACAGGTTGTAGATTCTGTTTGCGGCAAACTTCGGGTCTGCACCTTGCGAGACCAGGTTGGCGGCAATGGCGAAATCTGGCGGACGGCCATACTCTTCGGCGTCGCCACGGGATGGCGGAACCGTTGCCGGTGGATCTGCTTCAAGGTCAATGTACATTGGATGCCAGCGGGTCTCGACTCCAGGCAGAATCTGACGCCAGAGGAAATAGAGATGATTGATGTTCTGGAATCGAGTCGAACTTTCAGGAACATGAGTAAACGTCTTCAGTACTACACTGTAGAACCCGGATGCGTGTTCGATCGGAATCGTGTGTGTGATCTGCGCCACGTCAATCAGCGGATCGGAATACGGTGCTGCAATGGTAATCTGATTGATATGAGACACAAGTGTGTTGCTGGGCATCGTTCCCCCAAGGTTGGTTTTGCCTCGCCTCCACGAGGCTTGCACCTATAATATTGTATAGTTTTATTTTCATGCAAGAGTTGTATCTTAAGGAGAGCTTAACTTTTCACTGGAGGCGATATGAAAAAGCTGTGCATGATCCTGATACTTGTGATAAGTTTATTGTGCTTTGTTTCCTCTGCCGACGCTCAGCTGGGTATAGATTGGGAATATGCATTCAATGAGAATTTCACTCCCAAGAGTTCAGCAAACTCTCTCGATCTTACTTCCGACCATCGGTTGACAGTCGTGGGGTATGAGTATTCTGGATACTTTGACTATCGATTCCTGGCATTCAAACTTGATCTGGATGGCAATTACGTGTCTCATGTCAATCATTCGTCGATTTCTATAGGTTCGCATGTTGAGGAGGATTCTAACGGAAACTTCATTTTGCTGACAAATCCGAATACCAACAATGGCGCACTTAGATATATGAATGAAAACTATCAATTCAAATGGCTGAGGTTTTTTGACGGATACGTTGGAGAATCTCATTCGGCAGGAGCCCATAATATCGTAGTGCCTATTGTTAATGATAATAGTGATCCTGAACTGTATTTATTGGATAGATGGGGACAAACTGTTTGGTCAATCACGATTGAGTATCCAGATTTCTTCGATTCAAATGCGGATGTAGCAGTTACTGCGGATAGTGGATTTATTATCGCAACGGGACATTTCGCGACAGAGCTTGTAATAATGAAAATTAATCATCAAGGAGGTCAAGAATGGATTACAAATTATATTTTCAGTGATGCGCATACCCCCAGTCCTGCAAATATAGACTATTTGGTTGATGGTGGGTTTATAATATCTGGCTATATCGAGAACAACGATAATAGAATAGGAGTAGTCAGGTTCGACAATGAAGGCCAATTCATGTTCATGAGTGAAGGCTTATATGGCCAATCGCTGGAAATGGGTGATGGTTCGATCATAAATGTGGAGAAAACAGACCCCGATGTAAGCCGTATTTACTGGTACAACGCATCGGGACAAACAATCGGCATTTTTGATTATGAATTTGACAATCCTCCCGTTTTTCAACAACGTATGATAGATGTAGAAATTACAGGCGATTCCTCATTTGCTGTTTGTGGAAGATGTGGAAACGAACATTTCAACAGGTTGTCCGCCTTCGTCACTCATTTCACATTACCGCCAACCGAAGTTGAGATCAACATCGAAGCCTATCGCCAGCCTTTGTTCATCCGGCGGCAGGGGGTTTTCTACTGGTACGGCGAGGTGCGCAATAACACCGCGTCACCGATGACACGGGACGTCTGGGTGCAGGCGCGTAAGCCGGACGGGTCGTTGAGCGGCGCGTTGGCGTTGTGGTCCGACCTCGAGATTCCGGCGAACGGACAGATCACCGCGACGGTTCGCCAGGGTGTGCCGCTGGACGCTCCGTTGGGGGAGTACAACTACATCGTCCGCGTCGGCGACTACCCGAACCCTCAGTTCCAACACCACTTCGCGTTGACGGTCGTGGACGGACAACCCTCCGGACCCGGCGTGAACACGGACCTGTCGCCGCCGGACTTCGTGCCGGATCGTCCGCTGAAACCGACGGATTTCTCGCTCGACATCAGCCCGGAGACGTGGAATGGTGAGTAAGATCGAGCCAGGGAATAGTAATGCGGTAGGTGTTCCTCGATTCGGGCTTTGAGTGACGGACTTGTTCACCCCTCTCCCCTTTTACTCACGCCATTTCCGCGCTACTTTGTCAGGGAGTAAAGCGAGCAGTGCCGTCCGCCCGGACGGAAACGGAAGGAGGGGAATCCATGCCACCCATCGGACTTATTGTCGCAGTTGTTATCGGCCTGTTGATTTTAGTCAGCGCGATCAAGGTGGTGCGTGAGTATGACCGTCTGGTTGTGTTCCGTCTCGGTCGTCTGGTTGGTGAGAAGGGGCCGGGGATCGTGTTCATCATCCCGATCATTGATACGGTAATGCGCATCTCGACACGGATCCAGGTGTTCGACGTTCAGCCGCAGGACCTGTTGACGAAGGACAACGTCAGTGTTCAGGTTAACGCGGTCGTGTACTTCCGTGTGGTTGATCCGGCTCGCGCCGTGGTCAGCGCGGAGAATTTCTACCAGGCAACTGTTCAGATCGCACAGACGACACTCCGTGCCACGGTCGGCGAGATCTCGTTGCAGGTGCTGTTGGATGACCTCGCGACGGTGAATGCCCGACTGCAGGAGATCATTGACGAGCATACGGACGCGTGGGGTGTGAAAGTCTCGACGGTTGAGATCAAGCACGTCGACCTGCCATCGGACATGAAGCGTGTGATGGCGGCGGAAGCGGAGGCGGATCGTACCCGGCGCGCGAAGATTGTTGCCGCGGACGGTGAATTCCAGGCGGCCAAGCGGCTTACGGAAGCCGGCGCGTTGATGGCGACTGAGCCGATCTCGGTGACGTTGCGTTACCTGCAGACGCTGGTCGAAGTTGCGGCGGAGAACAATTCGACGACGTTGTTCCCGGTCCCGCTCGACCTGCTCGAATCGTTCAAGAAATACGCTGCGCCGGATAAGCCGTCCGTATAACTCTCAGGTTCGCACTAGATCCACATAACCTGCCGGAGCTGTCTCCGGCAGGTTTTTCCTTCTGAAATTATTCTACCATCGATCAATCCGGCATCGCCATGTTTCGGAATGAAACTTGCTGGCATCTCAATCAGTATCATTTTAACACAAACCCAGAGGCAGGGCGTTTCGATGAAAATCATATTCAAGGCTGGTTTGTTCATTTTGCTTTTGTCGTGGGTCACCAACACCCACGCACAGGTCACATTTTCGATCAGCCCGACCAGTTTGACCTTTGGCGAAGTGCAGCTCAATGAGACGGTTGCCATCCCGCTGACGCTGACAAATCTTGGTGCGGAAGCTATCGAGGTCACCGGTGAAATCAGTGGAGATCCAGGCTTCACATTTGATGGTGAATCGGACGTCAGCCTGGTGATTGAACCGGGCATGAGTGATTCGAGTGTTTTCGTATCTTTCACCCCGGTTCAACTTGGAAGCGTGTTGGCATCGGTAGATTTCACGATGCCCGGCGCTAATCCATCTTCCCTGACCTTGCTGGCGACGGGATTCGGCTTTGAGACAATTGGAAACGACGCACTGATTTCGTACCCGGATGCGTTATCGTTTGGAACCCTGCCAGTTGGCATCACGGAGGACGAATACCTCTTTCTTGTAAACACCACGGATAGCACTCTATCCCTTGACCTGTCGACATTGGGTGCGGAGTTTTCGCTGCTTACCCCTGCTCAGGTGAACCTGCCCCCTGAAAACCAGGCAGGCGAAGAGGGTAATGTGACCGTTGTTTTCAATCCTCAATCGCCGGGGTCATTTTCCGGTTTCCTGGTTGTCGAGATGCCAGGGACTAGCTACGAGCCGTTGCGTGTTCCGTTAAGCGGGTTTGCACAGGATGGAACCAGCGGGCCCGTGCTACAGCTCAGCGCCGAAGTGATTGATTATGGTCCCATTGAAGTTGGTGAAGCCGAAACCGTTCCGGTGTACCTTATGAATCCGGGGACGGAGGATGTTCTGGTCAGTGTTTCATCCGAGGGACTGGATATTCGTTTAGATGGCCCGAGCGTGCTTAGTATTCCGGCTGGATCGATGGACTCCAGCAACGTGGTCTATGTCACCGCAGCGCCAACCCTCCCCAATGATTTCGGTGGAGTGGTCTGGTTCGCCAGCAACGATCTGATTGAACCCCTGCAGTATATCGAAGTGATCGGATACGGTACGATTGACGGTCAAGGTGGTGGAGTTGATCTCTTCTCCCTGCTCACCCCGGCAAACGAGGACACTGTCCGCAGCCTGCCGCTGGACTTCTCTTGGGAAGCGTATCCGACCAACCAGGACGAAGCTGTGCTGTATGACTTGATCTTGAAGGGGGTCGATGAATCAGACTCAACCATTGTCGATATCGTTGTACCAGCTGGAGCAGACACCTCGATCAGTCTGGGCAGCGATGTTCTGGTTGATGGTATCGGGTACTCGTGGCATGTGGTCGCAACTGTTTCAGCCGGCGGGTTCAGTGACTGGGTGCCGTCGGACGAGCATTTCAAATTTTACCTGGATTGGACGAGTATCAACAACCTCTCTGTTCAGCCAGGAGGGTGGACTGCCCCAACTGTCGAACAGTTTGCTCTGGAATCGATCTACCCAAACCCGTTTAATTCCAGCACTACGATCCGCCTGAACATTCCATATAGCAACCAAGTGAAGGTGATTGTGTACGATATTCTGGGTCGCGAGATCATACGTCTCGCTGAGGGTTTGACGGAGCCGGGGATTCACACCCTGACCTGGTCACCGAATGGCAGCGCCGGGGTGTACTTCCTTCGCATTGAATCAAATGCGGGGAATGCCATCACTCGAAAACTGGTCTACATGAAGTGATTCTCATCCGCGATCTTGATGATTTTTTAAATGGTCTCGTAGAATGCGGGACCGTTTTTGTTTATCTCACTAGCATCACTTTACGCACGGCCACATCGCCGTGGTCGGTGCTCGCGCGCACGAAGTACAGTCCCGACGCCATCCGGCTGCCATCCACCAGAACCCGTTGGCTTCCCGCACGTTGCTCGCCGTTCATCAGCCGGCCCACCCGCTGCCCTAGAATGTTGAACAAGTCAACCTCGACACGCGATCCGTGTGGCAGGTCCAGCATCAGTACACAGCTCGGGTTGAACGGATTCGGCACCGCCGGGTGCAGCGCGAAGGATTGCGGCAGGGTTAGGCCGCCCGCCTCCTTCACCGCCAGATCAACCGCCTTCTCGAAGGTGAGGCTGTCCTCGCCGTAAATCGTGTCTTCGTCCTCACGCACCTGCACGGTCATCGTGTATTCGCCAGGCGGAGCGGATGCAGGCAGCGTCAGCGGCTCGCTGGTCAGGAACAGACCTTCCAACGGGTCAAACGTCTGCGTGAACCAGTCTTCGTCCATCGAATAGTTATCCGGGCCGGTAACGATCCTCCGAAAACTGAACTCCAGTGGGACAGACACATTCGACATCGTGTACAGGTTGAACGGGTATTCTCCCCCCTGCCCCGGTACAATCATTCCCGGCGATGGCGATGTCAGGGTGACGGTTGCAATGGGGAGCGTCTGGCTGAATTGGTTATATGCAGTCATCAGCATGTTGTTGCCGGAAACAGTGATATCAGGAACCTGATCTCCGTTCATGTCCCGGACATCCAGGCCGTTCAATTCACTTCTGCCAATCGATAATGCAATATCACGAATAAACGTACCGCCCTGATTCAGCCAACAGTATGTGCGGCCCAGGTCACTTGATACGAAATCCGATAGACCATCCATGTTGAGATCGGAGATTTGCACCAACCGGACCAGGTTGCTCGAGAACAGGTATTCCGGTGTATACGACCCGGTTCCATCATTCCGCCAGAGATAGAAGCCGCCGTCCTCCATAAAGGTAAAATCATCATCGCCATCGTGATCAAAATCCGTGATCTCGACTTGCGAAAACAGGTCGCCCTCGTACGAATTCACCACTTGCCACTCAAGAATCCCGGTGCATTCGAAAAACAACAGTTGGAAGCCGTTCCCCGCGCTCGAAATAATCAGATCAGGATCATCATCTTGATCCCAATCCGTCGGGCAGACAAGGTTGAATAGATCAGTACCGGGCAGGTTCAGCTCATGATAGACATACGATTCGCCTTGATCCTGATTCTCATACCATGCGATTGCGTCGTTGCTCAGCAGGAGGTCAGACATCCCATCCTGATTCAGGTCGAGAACCCGGACGTAGTAGCACGATCCAACATCCTCGTTGAACTGGAGAGTGTTGAACGAAACCGTTCCATTCTGTGAATACAGGTTTCGATAAATGGTCATCGGATGGTGGTTCCGGACAGTCATCACGTCCAAGTCGTCGTCATCATCGATATCAGCGACATAGATGTCCTGGATGCCAACTGTGGGGTTGGCTATAAAATGCCAATCGGTTTCATTCTCCTGAACCGAAATCCAATGCAATTGACCCACCTGGTCCGACGTATACACGACATAGTCCTGATTGCCATCGTTGTCCAGATCTCCGGCGGCAAACCTGTTAAAAACATCGCAGGCAACAGCGACGTCATCGAAGTTGTCGTTCCGCCGCTGTTCGAAGACTCGTTTGTAACCGGTGAACAGATCGAGCAGGCCATCGTCGTTGAGATCCCTGATTTTGACATCCAGCGAACCATACGAATAGACAAGTCGCGGGTTATAGTTGAAATCGCCGAGGTTTTTCGCCCAGAACACGCGTGTCGGAGTGCCGTTGACCAGGTCGATGCTACCGTCACTGTCCAGATCCGCCGCCGCCAACGCGTAGATTTCCTCGAACACCAGCCCCAAATACTGGCTGTTGAAGGTGAACGGATCGCCGCCGGGTTGCTGCGTGAGCAGCGTCACCTCACCGTTCTGGCGCGGAACGAAAATGTCCTGCAAATCGTCTCCGTTTGTATCCGCGATGGCGACATCGCTCAGCTCGCAATCGCCGGTAATGGTCGTCAGTTGCACCCCGTCCTGTTCGTAGAGCACACGCAGGTTCGAACCTTCGACAAACACCGCTTCCTGAACACCATCTCCGTTCAAGTCCACCATTTCGAGGCTGCGCAGGGGATCGTCACCCTCGTAGATGACGGTATCGAGCAACGAGGCCGCGCCCTGGTTCAGCAACAGGTGCAGAGAGGTGGTAACGGTTGAGGCGGCGAGGATGTCGAGATCGCCATCTCCGTCGATATCGCCGGCGTCCAGCAGGTTCGCACCCTCGATATCCGAGGCGAGGAACTGTTCGTGAAACTCACCGTTACGCATGTTGAAGAACGCTTTGACAGCCCCGAAATCGCGGAATGCAGCCAGGACGTCATCCCAGCCGTCACCGTTCAGATCAACCACTCGTACGCAGGCCGGATAGGCATCGGCGTTGACGAACAGCTCATGTCCTTCGAATTGCATGTTGCCGAGGTTTTCCTTCCAGATGATTCGATCCGGAGTGTAGGGAAAACTGTAGTTGTTGTGCGCGACAACGATATCGATATCGCCATCATGGTCGAGATCGCCGAAGTCGGCCGAGGTGAGGCTGTTGTAGTCGAAGGAAATCGGAATCACAAACCGGATCGCGTTTCCGTTGGCGACACTTGCGGTAAGCAGTCCGGCGGTCAGGAGCAGCAACGCGAACAGAGAGGGTAAGCGGAAGAGCGTGGCATTCATAGGGTATCTCTCGATTTGTTGGCTGCGTCCGTCAAGTATTGGTTTTCGTAAGATAGCACATGGAGAAACAGATACATAATTTGTGCCTGCAGTCAACCACGACATCAATCTCAAGCGCGTGTTCCAGGTACCCGTCAACCTCAATTCGCTGGCCGCAGTCCGTTGACCGCAGCCCGCAGCCCGCAGCCTTCCGGCATCCTTCTCAACAGTTGGCGAGAGGTGTGCTGGTGTATTAGCTTCTCCCGCAAGGATGGATGAGGAAACCGAGGCCGATGCAACTGCTGGCGCAACTACTTCTCACCTTGTTTCTGAAGCGAAGCACGGGCACCCCGAAGAACAGCGATCTGAGCCGCTCTCCCCTGTTGCGGATGCGTTATCCGATTCGGACGACGCACCTGCTGCCGGGCCGTGTGCGGTTTCACGCTCCGGTGCTCGTCGGGCAGAAGGAAGACGCCAGGCGCATTGACGGCGCGTTGCGGCGGATTCAAGGGGTTCACGGTGTCGAGATCAGCCCGGTCAGCGGCAGTGTGCTGATCGAGTTTGATCCGGAACGGCTGGAAGCGGAGATTCTGTTTGCCGCATTGATCCGTTTGCTCGGGCTGGAGAAGGAGCTGAAGAAGACACCGGTATCACTGGTCCGCAAGGAAGGCTGGGTTGCGTTGCAGTCGCTGAATCGGGCTGTTTATGACATGACCGCCGGAGTGGTTGATTTGTACTCGGCAGCGGCGATTCTGGCGGGTGCGGCGGCAGTGAACCGGTTGGTGCTCAACCACTTGTCCCTGCCCGGCTTGTTGCTATCGAGTTGGATGGTGCTGAACGCTCGCGGAAAGCGCTGACAACGGGATGCGCCCTTGTCCGTATGCGGACGTGGACGCGCGGATTGCAGGAGCTACGGTTGATCCGCGTTTGCGAGCAAACACGGGCACGTACTGGCCCGGGCACGTTTGTAGATTGAAACGACACTGCCTTGAGCAGAAGAGGCATATCATGACCATCAGTAACGATCACCTCAGCGGTTTTGTCTTCGGAGTTGGCGCTGCCGCGGCGGCGTACTACTACTACCGCAAGAACCAGCCGCAGGTGGATGAATTCCTGCGCAAGCAGGGGATCGAACTGCCGACCTTGCAGACGCAGCGGGACGTGACGGACTGGTCGATCGAGGATCTGGTTCGTGAGAAGGAACGGTTGGAAGACCTGATCGCCGAACATGAATTCTCCGGCAATGGGTCCGAACCGTCCGGCGTGCACGCTACGTCGTCCACCCCAGACTAAACATTCGACATTTGCCCCGTTTCCCCTGTCCCACACGCATTCGCGCAGGTGAATCGTGACCGATAACTACGAACTCAACAGCCGTATCGTCCGGCGGGTCAGCATCATTGGTGGAGTGGTCAACCTGTCGTTGGCTATTGCCAAGGCGATTGGCGGCTTTGTATTTCACAGCCATGCGTTGCTCGCGGACGCCGTCGACTCAACCAGCGACCTGTTCACCGACCTGGTGACCATCACCGCAGTGCGTTTCAGCCACCGTCCAGTGGACGATAACCATCCGTACGGACATGGCCGTTTCGAATCCCTCGCGTCATTGATCATTTCCGTTGTGTTGTTTGTTGCGGCGGGCTTGCTCATCAGCAACGCGATACAGCACCTGACCAGCAGCCGACCGCAGCCTGTCGGCTGGCCGGCGGCAGTCATCGCGGCAGTATCAGTGGTGACCAAGGAGATCCTCTTCCGTTGGACGAAAGTCAACGCGCAGAAAACTCATTCTCCGGCACTGCTTTCCAATGCGTACCACCATCGCAGCGATGCGTTTTCCTCCATTACTGTCGTCCTCGGTGTGACCGGTTCGGTGTTAATTGAAAGCGCGTGGTGGCTGGATTCGGTCGCCTCCCTGGCGGTCAGCGGATTCATTGTGGCAATGGGTGTTCGCATCGGATTGAGCGCAATCCATGAGTTGACCGACATGGAACAGAACCGCGAGCTGGTCGGTGAGCTCGAAGTGTTGGCGGAAAACGTGCCGGACGTGGTAAACGCGCACCGCATTCGCACCCGCCGGTACGGTTCATTGATCTATGTAGACCTCGACATCGAGCTTCCGCCGGCGATGACCATCGAGCAGGGTCACGCTGTCGCGCACACGGTCAAGGATGTAATTCTCGCGAAGTACGATTATATCGCGGACGCGTTGATCCACATCGAACCGGAAGGATCGCGGCACGAGGGAGAAGGCGTGGTTCGTGGCGCACCCGAAGGAGGAGTTCCCAATGGCGGCTGACAGCAGCCAGATTGTTGATCATAATGGTAGCAACGAAAGCCCGAAGCAAACGACTAACCTGCCCGCTGATGTGATCGGCGATGGCACCGTCGGTGGAGAGATGGAAGCGCTGGTCGCGGTGATGCGCCGTCTGTTGGCGGAAGACGGCTGCCCGTGGGATCGCGCACAGACGCACGAATCGCTCCGTCCCTACCTGCTGGAGGAGACGTACGAACTGCTGGACGCCATCGATTCGGGTGACATGACTGAGCTCCGGGACGAACTCGGGGATGTGTTGCTGCAGATTGTCTTCCACGCCCAGATCGAAGCGGAAAAGGGCGGCTTCACCGTTGTCGATTCCATCCGCGCGATCCGGGAGAAGATGCTGCACCGTCACCCGCATGTGTTCGGTGAACGCAAACTGGACACGCCGAATGAAGTCCGGGATGCGTGGGAGAAGATCAAGCTCGAGGACAAGAAAAACGATCAGCCGGAAGAACCAAACAGCGTCCTTTCCGGCGTGCCAAAAACGCTGCCGTCGCTGACACGTGCCTTCCGTGTACAGGAGAAAATGGCCGGTGTCGGGTTTGACTGGCCGGACGCCTCCGGGGCCCTGGAGAAACTCGCCGAGGAGATGGACGAGGTCGCGGATGCGGTGTTGAATGGGAGCCGTGATGAAGCGGAAGAAGAACTTGGAGATCTGCTTTTCAGCGCGGTCAACGCCGCCCGTCTCGCGGGCTTTGCTGCCGAGGACGCTCTGCGTCGCAGTACGGAGAAAGTAATCCGGCGCTTTCAGACGATTGAACGGCTCACCGCTGCAGACGGGCACAACGTCCACGACCTCAACCTCGAAGAACTCGATTCCTACTGGGACAAGGCGAAAGAGATCGAACGCCGGGAGAAGCAGGCGAAGTGAGTGTCGTCTGGGTCTTTCTCGACGGTGTCGGGCTCGGTGTTGACGATCCTGCGATCAACCCGTGGGCGGCGGTTGAGGATCCGACCTTGATCGCGGTGAACGGTCGCGCGCCCTCCTGGCCCGGTGCGGTGTGGAAGCCGCTGGACGCCAACCTCGGTGTCGATGGCCTGCCGCAATCTGCGACCGGTACCACTGCCCTGCTGACCGGCATCAATGCGCCCGAAGTGCTTGGACGTCACCTGTCCGGTTTCCCGCCCCGTGAGCTGCAGGAAATCATCGCCGAACACTCAGTGCACAAGCAGGCGCTCGCGCGTGGACTGAAACCCGCCTTCGCGAACGCGTACAACGAAGCGTACTTCAAGCGTCCGCCATTCATGCAGTCAGTGACGACGCATGCCGTGCATGCTGCCGGGATGCCGTTCCGGATGCTGGACGATTACCGCGCCGGGCGGGCGGTTTTTCACGATCTTACCGGTGAGATGATCCGCAGCCAGGGAAATTCCGGCAAGCTGCAGTATCCGGGCGCTCCGCCGGCCAAATCGGAACAGGCGGAGAAGTTCAGAAAACGCTTTGAACGAATCCACCAGCGCGCAAAGTTGAAAGGCGCGCCCACTACCCCACCTGACGCCAATCCGCCAACCGCTGAACAGTCTGAATCACTGCCGGATCTGATCAAACGGGAACAGTTGCCAATCATCGGCCCGGAAGAAGCTGCACGTCGGATCGCAGGGTTGGCCGCCGGGCATGATATCGTACTGTTCGAATACATCAAGACCGACCTTGCGGGGCACGCTCAGGACCGGATGTGGGCGGCGAGTGTGGTCAACGAGGTAATGACGTTCCTGCGCGCGCTGCTGGATGATCTCGACCCGGAGCGGGACACGTTACTCATCGCCAGCGATCACGGCAACAGCGAGGACCTGAACGTTCGCAGTCACACCCGTGCGCCCGTGCCGTCGGTAGCGGTGGGTTCGTTGGCGAGCCAGATCCTGACCCCCAGCCGTGCAATCACTGATCTCGTGCCTGCGGTGTTGAACGCCCTCGACAACCGTCCCTGATCAATTGTCTTTTCTTTTTATCTCTTGTCTCTCCTGCCCCAGACATTCATGTCTGGGCTCATCCGCCATCTCCCAATTTCCGTTATGCCCCAGACATTCATGTCTGGGCTCATCCGCCATCTCCCAATTTCCGTTATGCCCCAGACATTCATGTCTGGGCTCATCCACGTGTGCCCCGACTAGCTTGCTGGTCGGGATGACCCTGACTTGAGTACTACGCTTACGTTGATCATATGCCCACGACATTTATGTCGTGGATCATCCACGGTCGCACAGCTCCCGCAGGCATCGTCCATTATGCCCACGACATTTATGTCGTGGATCATCCACGTCTGCAAGCAGACACGGGCACAACCACTTCTTCACGGGCACGTGTACCAGGGCACGATTCTATGTGCCCCTGATGGCTTCGCCAGCAGGGATTCTCCGCTCCCATCCCGAGCAAAAACAGCCCGAACCTGACGGTTCGGGCTGTGGAATCAGCGGTTCTGTTCAACGGATCGTTACCGCATCAACACGACCTTCTGGGTCGAGTTTAACGGTCCGGCGTTGACGCGCAGGAAGTACACACCGGACGCGACGTTGTTCGCGGTCCAGTTCAGGGTGTGCGATCCGGCGTTCATCTTGCCGAGGTTCACCTTCGCGACCTGGCGGCCGAGAACGTCGTACACGGTCATATTCACATCGGCGGTGGACGCCAACGTCAACGGAACCGCGACTGACGGGTTGAATGGGTTCGGGTAGGCTTCGCCGATGCTGAATTCAAGCGGCAACTCGCCCGCTTCTTCCTCAACATCAAGCGAACCGGAGTCGATCACCAGATCGGCCGCGTAGGCGGAACCCTGCTGGTAGACGGATTCGAGTTCGTACGTGAACTGGCCCGCGCCCGGCAAGGTTTCCATCAACGTGAGGTCGGTGGTGGTCGCAATCAGGTTGCCATCACGGTAGACGTTGAACTCGACCAGACCGAGGGTACCGATCGGTTCATCATAGCCAAAGGTACCGCGCAGCATCAGGTCGCCCTCATACGTTCCGGGCTGAATGAACTGGTCAAGCGCGGTCCATACCGGGTTGCCGGTGTTGAAGAGGTCAGCGTAGATCGAGCCACGATTGTACTGCTGGTCAATGCTGGTGTCGAAGTTGACGCCGTTGACACCGTTCACCAGCCATTCAAACGCGAGCCAGATATCCTGGCCAGCCTCGAAGGTCATCCGTTCCGGCATTTCGTAGGTGAACCAGCCAGCTTCAGTGGCTTCCAGCGATTCCGAGGTGAAAATCACGTCACCCGGGATCACGTCGTCACCGGTGTCTTCCATCACCAGCAGGCGGAACTCACCGAATGCCACGTTTGCGTTCATGCTAACGGAAATGTCATGCAGCGACGCATGCTCTTCAACCGTAAACTGCTGGGCAGCGATCACACCCGTCGGCACTGCGGCGGTCAGGGTGATGAAGTTTTCACCGTCGCCGTCATCGTACGCGATTTCGTTGGCGCGGGACTGTTCCCACATCAACTCGATGTCGAGATTCGGTTCGTTGACAATCGCGTAGCTGAAGAAGCTCGCCGGGGACGGACCCGGGAAGTCTACGTCCACGGACGGATTCAGCAGCGATTCGCCTTCGTTGTACACCGAAACCACTTCGTAGGTGTACGAGCCGAAGTCCGGCATGTCATCGTTGTAGGTGGTGTTCGTCGTGGTTCCGACTTCTTCACCGTCACGCATGATCATGTACTCGATGAAGGTCGGGCCGCCATCGTGATCCCAGCTGAGTTCGGCGGTGCCTTCAGCGAAGTTGGTCTCGCCGGCGAGGTTGGTCACCGGGATACGCGGATCATCCGGATCAATCGCGCCGGAAATAATCAGGGTGTAGCTGACCGGAAGCGCCAGGATGCCCTTGTGCGAAACGGTCACCTCGTAGTCGCCAGCGGGAACATCGGCGAGGAAAATCTGCTCAGTGTTGTCAAGCACGTTGTCACCGGTCGTCGCCGGCATGTCCGGATCATCCAGGCCACCCAGAACCCACGGGTAGTAAATGTCGTTGGTGCTGGTGTTGGTGAGACGAACGTCCAGATCGTGAATCAGCATCGGGGTCTGGTCGTTGTTGCCCTGGCTTTGGGCATGGTTCGGCTCATTCCAGATGATCGAAATCTTGAGCGGTTCACCCGGCAACGGAGCAAGTTCCTGGGTGAAGGTTTCGCCGTCGTTCAGTGTAAGTTCGCGAATCGCGATCGGAACCTGCGCGCCCCAGTCGATCAGCTGCGCAGCCGCCAGCGCGTTGATCAGACCCCAGCCGTACATGTAGTCCGGACCATCCCACGGACCGCATTCGTCGGCGGTATGCTGCGCGATACCGCGCAGCGTCGTCGACAGCGGCTCCATGCCAAACACGTTGTTGTAGTGAATGAACAAGAGGTTCAACGTGCCCGCCGCGGACGGCGAGGACATCGATGTACCGCCAATCGTCAGGTAATCGTCGTCGGAATCAACGTCGGTCGAGGTCAGGTTGACGCCATTCGCCACGATGTTCGGCTTGATCCGGCCATCGTCCGTCGGGCCAAAACTGCTGAAATCAGCGATGCTGACCGAATTCGGGCCGGTGTATTCGAACACATCGTTCACCGCACCGATGGTAAAGATGTTCTTGCCAGCCGCACGATATCCGATGCAGTCGTAGCCATCGTCGCCACCATCGCGTTCACGTGTCATCGTACTGGTGCCACCGGAGGAAAGACGGTGCAGACCGCCCGCGCCAGGGCCGGTGTCGCCACGGTCGTTGCCAGCGGATACACATACCGTCAGGTACGGATTGTCGTATGCCATGTCATCCCATTGGGAGGACAGCGTGTTGTAGCGGCCGAATTCCCTGTCGAAGGTGTCATTCGCGCCACCGTACCAGACCCACGGAATGGACTGACCGGATTCGTACTCCCACCCGTTCGGCTGCCCGTACGAGTGATTCGTGATGCGCGTATTGCCACTTGCTGCAGCAATCATTTCCGACGTATCACCGAGCCAGTCGTATTCATCGAGGTACGTTTCGTAGCTCATACCCTTCGCACCGGCGACCACACCACCGGCAGCGATCGTACCGGACACATGCATCGCATGGTAGTGCATGGGGTAATTGTCTTGATTGAACGCGCGCGGAATCCCCGTGTTGTTGAATTCCTGGTGCGTTGTACGGATCGTCCCGGCATCCCAGACAGCGATGTAGTTGGTCCACACACCGGTCAGGTTGTAACCGTAGCCAGCACCCGGATACAGCAGGTTTGCACGTGAGGTACGGGCTGCGTTCGCGTTGTCGATCCGGTAATAGATCGGACGGCCGTCCTCACCGAGCCCCATCAACTGGGTGCCCTCAAAGACATTGTCAACGTACCGTTCCAGGCCGTTCTGCTTGACAAAGGCCCAGAATTCTGGCCCACGCTGCAGCTCATACTGCCGTTCAACTTCGGCCTTGAGTTCCTGCAATCCCTGATAATTGATTTCCGGACGGGCGAGTGCCGGTCCGGCAATCCAACTGACTGCGAGAACGATCACAAACACTGCGAACGAGATCCGCAGCGTCGTGTTTCCGCGCTTCCACCAACCGTTCATGGCTCCACCACCATAGCTCGTTTGACAAACTTTAAACCCGTGCAACGGGAATTAGCGTTTTCGAATGAAGTATGCAAGATAACGCGAGACACAGGCGACAACCAATTGAGGAGGGCACCGCTCGAAAAGTGTTTCTGCTGAGAGTCCTCAATTCAGTGCCGGCCAATTCTCATTTCCCAGCGATTTCTACTCTTAACTTGCACAAAAAATGCAGCCACCGCAAATACAAAACCGTCCGGAGTGCATTCCGGACGGTTTTACTACTGCAGGGAGAAGCCCCGGTACTCAGGGCCGATGACGAGGGTGGCAACCCCCATTGTCCAGATTGACATAGAACTGGTCACAGTTATCCATTTCAACCAGCGCCCACTCGGTTCCGTCGAACGTGATGGTGGAGCCGACCTCGACGGTAACCGTTCGTGTACTGTTGCCCATCGATATCGTCTTCTCCATTTCGGTGTAATGATGTACCTGACCCGACAAAGGGTACGGGTACTCCTCATGGTCAACATGTACGTTGACATCTTCTGACTGCCACTCGTGATGGGCATTCCAGGTACGTTCCTGTTCTTCCCAACGACCTTGCATCCAGCCAGACTCATCACGCACGCCATCATCGTTGATCACACGGACGGTGTCGACGGCGAGAATGTTGGCCATGTCCATGGTCGATTCGAGATCGACATTGACTTCCCGCCGGTCATCTTCGTGGCCACCGGTCATCGTCAATTCCCGGTTCATGCGGACACTGGATTCGGGATCATAGACTTCGGATGGAACGCCATCTGCGTCGTAGAAAGTCACGTCAATGGTCGTCGTGAATGGACCATGTGTGAAGGTCGTGTCCCGCAGGTTGCTGAAATCACGGCAGAATTCGTCTGGGTTGACCGGATCGCCGTCTCCAGGTTCATCCATCGGCGGAAGCGGGTTGTACATCACCATCAAACCGTCCTCCGAGTCCGAGAGTTCCAGAGCGATAGACTCGGCGATGATGGTGTAGTCGTCGTCGGATGCCGCCGCGGAAGCTTCATCATTGGACAACGGTGAGCTTGGGTCCTCAGAACACCCTGTGAACAATGCGCCGAACGCGAATGTTGCCAGCAGGGTCAGTATCAGTACGGTACGTTGTTGCATGCTGATCTCCTTCGAATGGGCGTGAGAGAATGTGATCGTCCTATCGAGAGTGCGTCTGTTTTAAAAAACGTGGAACACATGTGGACGGGGTCAGCGCGCCAACCCCGTCCACTGTATGTGATGTCAACGGCCACGTCGCATCCCGTAACCCCCCGGTAGCGGGCACGAGCCGTTGAACCCAGGTCCTTGACCGCACGAGCCCTGTCCGAATCCCTGGCGCATGCCAGCGCGTCCACGCCCGCGGCCCTGGAAGTCCTCATCCGACATCTCGTTGCGCCGCTCCGCCTTGCGCACAGCCAGTTCTTCCCACTGGTCATCGGTGAGGATGTTCTTCAGCATTTCCTCCTGCGCAACGCGGTCCTTGTCCATCACGAGGTTCATCTCGCTGAGCTCTTTCTCGATCTGGCCGAGCCGCGTCCGGTTGGCGTCCGGATCCTCCACCAGCGTCTGCATCTCCTC
This sequence comes from bacterium, assembly GCA_020444425.1. Lineage (GTDB taxonomy): Bacteria > Electryoneota > Electryoneia > Electryoneales > Electryoneaceae > BMS3BBIN04. The sequence continues at coordinate 34,806 of JAHLLB010000010.1, forward strand.
CATCAGCTCGAAGCGTTGCTGGTGCAGTTTGAAATGCTTCAGCTGCATGTCCTTCTGCAGATCGAGGATCTGCGACATCTGCTTTTCACTCAGGTCGGGCAGCGCCATCAGGTTGCCCATGCCCGGCCCCATCCCACCAGCCACCGGTCCCTGGCCCATGCCCGGTCCGTGTCCTCGGCCAGCTTTCGGCTGCGCGTTGGCAACGTTGAATCCGGCGAAAATGAATCCGGCGGTGACGGCCGCCAGTACGAGAAACGTGCGAATGCGTGTCATCTGTTGTTCTCCTCTACTATCGCTATGTGAGTCTTGTCGTCAGGCTGTTTTGTGCCTCGTGTTATGGACGCCACGGCATACAGGAGGGTTTAACGACGAGAGTCTCCCTGGCGGGAGATCAACGGAACAACAGAGAAATCAGGAGTCTATCAGAGGAATTACGCGAAAAACTTCAGGTACTGAGTGAAGGAGTGAACTCTTACTCTTCCTCTCCTTCGAGGAAGAAGAGAACGTCCTTCTTCAAGGTTTCGTAGCTGTGGTACACTTCAGGCTTGACCGGCAGCGACTGCACCATGATCCGGCCCCAGCGCGATTGCACCAGCCGTGGATCGCAAATGATTGCAACGCCGTAGTCGTCAGTGCGACGGATCAGTCGGCCCAAGCCCTGCCGCAAGCGCAGGATCGCCTCCGGGACGGTGTATTCGATGAACGGATTTCCACCCTCGGCCTTGATCTTCTCCGACCTCGCTTCCACCAGCGGATCGTTGGGCACATGGAACGGCAACTTCGCGATAATCAGCAACTCCAGCGAATCGCCCGGCACATCAATCCCCTCCCAGAAGGAGTCAACGCCGAACAACACAGAGGCCCGTTCGCTACGGAAGCGGTCGAGCATCTCCGCCTGGGAGGATCCCACTCCCTGCGCAAACGTGGTCCAGCCCTGCCGTTCGAGCACCGGTGACGCCTGGTCGTAAGCATCCCCGAGCATCTTCTGGCTGGTGAATAACACCAATGTGCCGGCGTCCAGCTCGGTCGGCAGTCTGTGTGCCAGCTCAGCTACGCCCTGCACGAACTCGTCCACGTTGCCTTTCGGCGTCCCGAGGTAATCCACGACGGCGATAAACATCTGGTCACGCATGTCGAACGGGGACGGATACACCACTCCACGCGACTCGTGCAGGCCGAGCCGTTTGCGGATGAAGTCGAAAGCCGTGTTGACGGTCAACGTTGCCGAAGTCAGCACCAGCGACTTCAGCTTCGGATACAACGTGGTGTTGAGCACGACGCTGACATCCAGCGGGGCTGAGTTGAGCGTCACTCCCGCGCGTGCGTCCTTACCGATATTATACCAGAGGACGGTATTTTCCGGTTCGGGACCGGTCAGCAGCCGGAACGCATCCGCGATGCCCTTCATTTCACCACGAATCGACTTGAGCCGTGCGACGACGTCGTTACCGTCGATGATCGGATCGTCCGCTTCGTCCAGAATGTCCAGCAGCTTGTCCAGTTCACGCAGCAGCCCGGCGAAGGCGTTCAGGTGTGCGTGAATCGCCGGCTGGATCGGGCCGAACGTCGTCTCTCCGCTGACATACCGCACCGATCGGTTGTAGTAGTTGTTGTTGCTGCTCTTGCTGTTCTCAGTTTCTTCCGTCCGAACGGTGAACAGGCTGTAGAGTTCGCCGTGAAAATGGTCGCCGGTGCGCAGCAGCGTGGTGATCGCGTCCACGAGCCGGTCGATCGGTCCAGGTTCATCGGTGTCTTTCCGTTCGAGTGGCGTCTCCAGGATCGGCTGCAATGCACGCAGGCCGAGCAGCAAGCCAGGACGTTTCGCGGACGGATCGTGCAATTGCAGCAGCAGATTGCGCAGTGGCACGAAATGATAATTCACGCCAAGGTGTTTCGCGGCGATATCTTCGATGTGGTGCGCTTCGTCGATGATCAGCCGGTCGTATTCGCCGAGCACGCCGCCATCGCTGGCAAGATCGCTGAACAGCAGCGCGTGATTGATCAGCACCACGTCCGCCGCAAGCGCCGACATGCGAATCCGGTGCAAAAAGCATCCCTCGCTGCCACGGCAAACCCTGTTCGAGCAGAACCCGGAATCGGCGGACAACCGCGGCCACAGACCACGCACCAGACCTTGCCGCACACCCGGCGCCTCACCGATGTCGCCGGTCTTCGTCCGATTCAGCCACCGCACCATCGGCAGCAGGGCAACGCGTTCCTCGCCTTCGAGCGCATCCGGTTCGGTCACCAGCGCATCGTAACGCCGTTTGCAGATGTAGTTCCCTCGTCCCTTGAGCAGAACAGCACGGACATCCCCGCCGAACGCCGCCGCGAGGTACGGCAGATCCTTGTCGAATAGCTGATTCTGCAGATGACGAGTGTTGGTCGAAATGATAACCCGTCCCCGTTCGGCGCGAGCGTGCACCAGCGCAGGCAGCAGGTACGCCAGCGACTTGCCAGTGCCGGTCCCGGCTTCACAGATCAGTCCGCCGCCCCTCTCCATCGTCTCGTGGACATCCCACGCCATGTCCACCTGGCCCTGACGCACCTGGTAGCCCGGAACCTGCTTCGCGATGGGACCGTCTTCGCTGAAGAAATTGGCGTACGTGTCGGCGTCCACCGTCTCCGGGTTCGGCGCTTTGTCACGGTTGCCCGGTTCGCCGCTGAAATCCCCGATGCGGTTGTCGGAGAGGTCAGGCGGTGTCCACACGCCCAACGCTCCCGCGCCAATGGCGAGCAGGCCGTCGATCAATGAACCGAGGGTAAAGTTGGAGGTGCCGAGAATACGCAGCATTTCGCGCAGTTCGCCGGGCGGTAAACGTCGTGCACGGGCGAGCAAAGCGAGCAGCACCTGGCCGGTCGCGTCCGCGTCATCGGTGGCGCGGTGGGCGTTGGAGAGGTCAATCTCGAGCAATCGCGCCAGCGCACCGAGGCCGAAGCGGTCAAACTCAATGGGGAAAAAGGTGCGCGCGAGGGTCAGAGTGTCATAGACATCCCCCGGCGGCGCCAACGGTGCGGTTTCCATCCGTCCGAGTTCGGCGTCGAGGTAATTGAGATCAAACTGAACGTTCTGCCCGAGGATCGGAGCGTTGCCGAAGAAGTCGACGAGTTCCTGCGCGATTTCCTCGAACGGTGGCTCGTTGGCGAGGTCGTCGTCGGTGATGCCGGTGAGCCGTGTGATGAAAGCGGGCAACGGTTCGTCGACCTTGAGCAGACGGCTGAACCGGGCTGCTTCTGCCCCACCCTCGAATTTGACCGCGCCAACTTCAATCACGCGACAGGTCTTGAAATCAAGACCGGTCGTCTCGACGTCGAACGAGACAAACGTCGCCAGCCCGAGCCGGGCGAGCTCCTGTGGGGTCAGTGGGGATGGATCGGGCAGGTTCAGCGTTGTCTCCTCCTGAGGTTCTGGCTGGGTAGAATACACATTTGTTTATTAGTTTGACAAGGGCTCACCGGGCTTCCACAGCCGATTCGCATCTTGCCCACACTTCTATACCACGTCTCCTCGAGTCGCCTCAAGATTTCCTCGAAAATACCAAAGCCACTTGAACCTCACCATGTCACCTTGTATAGTTAGGCACGTCGAACTTTTCTCGTAACTTACAGTTTATGGGGGTAATGATGCGGTACTTCATTGCAGCAATGCTGTCGTTCATCGTCACAGTCAATGCATTCGCGGACTGGGGTCATATCCAGGGTCCGTTTTTCGGGCAGGTTGGCCGGATGGAAAGCTTGCCTTCCGGCGGCTTGTTGGTGGCGACCAGTGGCGGTTTGTTTGCCTCAACCGATGGCGGCGACACGTGGTTTTTCACCGGACTCGGCTCGATGGACGATCCCAACGCAGGAAATCTCGTCTCCTTTGACGCCTTCGAGGACGAGGACGGGTCGGTGTACGTTGCCATGGAAGAACTCTATGCCGGTACCACCGCGTTGAACGATTTCCAGCGAGTGGCCTTACCCAATCCGGCTTATGGTGTAGAGTCGATCCTGAAATCCGACGGTACCTGGATTCTCGCCAGCGCGCTCGAGATCTGGCGTTCCGTTGACGATATGCAGAGTTTCACCGAATCCTATGCCATCTCACCGATTTTCAACGACATTGTGTCCGTCTTCGAAGATCCGTCCAACAGCACCTTGCTCGCCAACCTTTCCAGTCCCGGCGGCACGTATTTCCTGATCTCCGTGGATAACGGGCAGACCTGGACCGAACAACAGATCACAGGCGTATTCGGGGAACTGTTTGACCCGCAGTTCGGCGCTGACGGCCTGCTGTATTTCGGCAATAACTACCAGAATCAGGGTCACTTGCGGTACACGTCGGATTATGGTGTCACTAACACCGAGTTTTACGCACCAGATGGGAATTACGAGCTCCACAGTCTGACCCTTGGTGGCAATGGCCGGATTGCCTGCGGGCGTCATCTGGGCTTGATCATCTCAACCGACGGCGGCTCGGCCTTCTCGGCTGTGATCAACGATGTTTACAGTCCATCTGCCATTTATTACCACAACGGGGAACTGGTTGCCGGAAACGCTGACGGCATCCATGTATCCAGCGATGACGGCGGAACCTGGTATCAGCAGAACGACGGATTCATGGTTCAGGACATGGTCACCGCGAACATCGACGCCGACGGCAACGCATGGATCGCAGATTCCGGCCGTCTGTACAAACAGAACGGTGACAGCTGGATGCTTGTTGATTTACCGGGTGACGGCACGCCCTACATCACCGAAATCGGTGTCACCAACAGCGGACGAGTGCTTCTGTTCGGACGGGACAATGACGGGACGGTCCGGATTCTCTACACGGACAACGGCGGTGATTCATGGTCCGCCGCGACGGGTATTGACGAATCCGACTACAACGACTTTTCGCGTCTGATCGAACCGGGCGACGGCAACCTGTATGTCGGTCATGCCGCCTTCGGACCGCTGGTCTCTGATGACAATGGGGCATCGTGGAGCACAATCAACGCAGACGGTGCCGGTCAGCTGGCGATCTCCGGCGATGGCACGATGTACGTATCGCACTGGTCCGGCCTGATCAAATCGGTTGATGGTGGCGCGACCTGGTCCACGATCAACGACATTTCCTCACCCGGAACGGTTGCGGCATCACCGGCGGGCGGTGCCGCGCTGGTAGCCAGTTGGCTGGATCTGATGCTGTACGATCCGGGCAACGATTCCTGGAACGACATCGGCAGCAACCTGAACACGGCGTTGAACAACGCGTGGTATTCGGAAATCACCAGCTACGGCTTCGATGAGGAAGGTGATATCTTCGTCACAGTAATGATCGACGATTTCGGCAGCTCAAGGAATTTCACGCGCGTGCTTGTGTCGGAAGATAACGGCGCAACGTTCACTGACGAAACCGGCGATGGCTACATCAACTTTGCAGTCGCTGAACACATCCGCCACAGCGGTCAGGGAATGATGCTGGCTCTCACCAACATGGGATTGTTCGGCGAGGACCTTCAGGCTGGTTTTGTGGAAGACAAAGCAACCGCAGCACCGCGTGAGTTCAGCCTTGCGCAGAACTACCCGAACCCGTTCAACCCGTCCACAACGATCCGCTTCAGCGTCCCGGTCAGTGGTCAAGTCACGTTGGCAGTGTATGACGTGCTCGGGCGTGAAGTCGCTCGCCTGGTGGATGGTATCGTCCCCGCCGGCTCGCGCCAGGTTGTCTTTGATGGTTCACAGCTCAGCAGTGGAGTGTATTTCTACCAATTGCGCGCAAACGGACAGTCGGCAGTGAACCGGATGATCCTGATGAAATAACGCTGATCGGATCACACGAAACGGCTTGAACGAACGAAAAAGTGGCCGAGTCTGAATGCAGACACGGCCACGAATTTCTCAGAACAACGGTACGTCCCAAGCTCCCTCGAGCCTAACTCTTCGCCGTCCACCGCACGTTCGGCTTGCGTGACGCGGCGGCCTCGTCCAACCGTTTCACCGGCGTGTTGTACGGCGCATCGCGCAGGAATTCCGGTTTCGTCATCGCCTCTTCCGAGATCTTGTGCATGATCTCGATGAAGCGGTCGAGGGTTTCCTTGGTCTCGGTTTCGGTCGGCTCGATCATCATCGCTTCGTGCACGATTAGCGGGAAGTACACCGTCGGTGCGTGCATGCCGAAGTCGAGCAGACGTTTCGCGATGTCCAGCGCGCGGGCGCCATTTTTCGCCTGCTTGTCGGCGCTGAAGACCACCTCGTGCAGGCAACGGTCGGGGAACGGCAACGCAAAATCCTTTTGCAGCAGGATGCGCAGATAGTTCGCGTTGGTGATCGCCGCCCGGGAAACATCCTCGAGGCCATCCTTGCCGTTGGCGAGGATGTAGGTGTACGCGCGCAGCAGCACGAGGAAGTTGCCGTAGAAGCCCTGCAACTTGCCGATGGATTTTGGGCGCACCCAGTCGTGGAAGAACACGTCCTCTTCCTTACGGATTATCGGAGTCGGCAGGTACGGCTCGAGCGCATCAACGCAGCACACCGGCCCGGCACCCGGACCACCGCCGCCGTGCGGCGTGGAAAAGGTCTTGTGGACGTTAATGTGCATCACGTCGAAGCCCATCTTGGCCGGATACGTAATGCCGAGCAGCGCGTTCAGGTTCGCGCCGTCCATGTACATGAACCCGCCGGCGTCATGCACGATCTTCGAGATTTCCTGGATGTTGCTTTCGAAGATGCCGAGCGTGTTCGGGTTGGTGATCATCATCCCGACGAGCTGGTCGTCCACGGCCTTGCGCACCTCTTCCGGATCGACCGTGCCGTCATCCCCCGATTTCAGCTCCACCACGTCGCAGCCAGCGAGTTTGATGGTCGCCGGGTTGGTCCCATGCGCGGAGTCGGGGATGATGACCTTTTTGCGCTTCCTGTCACCGTGATCCTCGTGATACTTCTTCATCAGCATCAGCCCGGTCAGCTCACCGGATGCTCCCGCCGGTGGCTGCAGGGTGACGGCGTTAAAGCCGGTGATCGCCTTGAGCTGTTCACCGAGTTCGTACAGCACCTCCAGCGCGCCCTGGGCATAGCGGGTCGGTGTGTACGGGTGCAGCTCCGCAAAGTTCGCGTTCCCAACCACCTGTTCGTTGATCTTCGGGTTGTATTTCATGGTGCACGACCCGAGCGGGTAAAAGTCCCGGTCAACGTGATGGTTCAGGTTTGACAGGCGGTGGAAGTGGCGGATGACATCGTTCTCGCTTACTTCCGGCAACGGGGCATCCGTTTGACGGCGCAGCTTCTTCGGCAAGGGTTGCGCAGCCGGAACGTCGGAGACCGGCAATCTCACGCCACGCCGGCCATGGGCAGACAATTCGTACAGCAGCTTTTCCGGCATCGGGTTCTGCATTTGCGGAAAATCCTTGACTCAGTGTGGATCGTTTACCGTGGAGGGGTTTCCTGATCTCCCTCTCAGAACCGGGTAAAGAAGGTACGAATATACGGCTCACCGATCTGTCTCGCTGAGCGAGCTCAACCGTCTCCAGTCCAATCGAGCAGAAACCAGCTTTGGATATTTTTGTTTTATCGGTGATATTTTCGTATGATTGATGCCGCTTTCGGCCCTTTAGATCGAGGATTCGAATCAGCATGCATGGTGGAATTAACCGGTCACGTGTTGCGAGGCCGGGCTGAATTTACGTTGACTCCCCGGGAGCGTGCCTGTATATTCAGGGGTTCAATTTGAACCGGTCTATCTGGACCGGTTTCGTTTGCAGGGAAGGGGCTGGAGTGCAGGGAGTTTTGTGGGGGCGACGGGTTGAGGTAGAGCCCGGGAGTCATCCCTTCCCATCTCCGCAGGCACACAGTTGAGTCTGTGTCATTCTCCCCTTAACCTTGCAAGTTCGCAAACAGCCACCGCCAGTCATCCCGGGAAGGTCTCCGCGGCTGGTCCAACACCGCCTTTTGGGCGCCGAACAGACGCTATGGTTCAATGAAAGGTTCCCATCTTTTCCGCACTCTGCTGATTCTCGTTTTGGTTGTGCTCGCGGTTGTGAATTTGTATCCGACGTACCGCGGCATGCAGCTCGAGAACAATTTGGAGCAGAAGCTCCAGCAGATCAGCGACGCCACTGGCATGCCAGTCAACATCCTTCGTGAGGACATCTTCCGCTTTGATGTCGATCTCGCTTACAAGATCCGTCAGCAGACGGACTTGAGCGACGACAAAAAAGCTGAGCTTGTAAGCCTCGTGAATGAACTGCGCGGAGATTTCTTCGCAGAGTTTGAGGATGTCAGTGATGGATCGATCAAGCTCGGTCTCGACTTGCAGGGCGGCATGCACCTCATCCTTGAGGTGAGTCTTGTCGACCTGATGGATCGTCTGGCCAAAGGTACGGACCAAACGTACGAAGAGGTCTCGAACGCCGTTCGCCAGCAGTTGATCGACGATCCGACGCTTGAATTCGATCAAGTGGTTGTGCAGCAGTTCGCCGACCGTGGCGTGCCGATGGCGCGTTACTTCGGTGACCCGCGGCAGAGCGACCGTGAAATCGTCCGCATGCTCGGTGAGCAGGCGGAGGAAGCGGTCAATCTGACGCTGACCAAGCTGCGTAACCGTATCGACGAGTTCGGCGTTTCCGAGCCTTCGATCACGCGTCAGGGTGCCCGTCGCATCGTGGTTGAGCTGCCGGGTGTGCAGGATCCGACCCGTGCGCGCAACCTGATCGGCAGGACCGCGCTGCTCGAGTTCAAGCTCGTGGCGGACGCGGAAGTCAGTGCGCGCGTCATCCAGGACATCGACGACTACCTGCGGAAGCATTCGGACGCTCCAGGTCTGATGGACACCGAGGGTGATACGTCAGCCGCCGCAGATGAAGAGATGGCCGCGGAAGAGATGGCGGATGCCGATGCCGACACTGCCACTTCTGACGAAGAGCAGACGAGCACCGAGCGCCTGCTTGGCGAAGACGGCGATGACATGGCGGAGAGCAGCGGTTCGAGTTTCGATCCGAACCGTCCGTTCAGCAGCCTGATGAGCCTGTTCGGCCGGCAGATCGTGGTGCTTGAATCCGACCGTGACCGCGTCGAGGCAATTCTCGGCCGCCAGGATGTGCAGAACGTCATCCCGCCGGAGTATGAATTCCTTTGGAGCAACAAGGAAAACACCGACCAGCAGGGTCGCGCGTTCAACTACCTGTATCTGCTCAAGTCGAAAGCCGAGTTGACGGGTAGCGCCCTGAGCGACGCGCAGGTGACGATCGGCAGCGGTTCCGCCGATCCGACTCAGGCCGGTCAGGCGATCGTCACGTTGACGATGAAGCGCGAAGGCGCGCGTACGTTTGCCCGTGTCACCGAGAACAACATCGGTGAACAGCTGGCCATCGTGTTGGACGATAAAGTGCACATGGCACCGAACATCCGTTCCCGTATCCCGGACGGCCGCGCGATCATTGAAGGCATGGAAAGCGTCGAAGAAGCGGACGACATTTCGATTGTTCTTCGCGCGGGTGCCTTGCCGGCGCCGGTTGAGATTATCGAAGAACGGACCGTCGGCCCGAGCCTCGGTGAGGATTCGATCAAGGCTGGTACCTTCAGCGCCATCACGGGCCTTGCACTGGTCATGATCTTCATGGTCATTTACTACCGTGGCAGCGGGTTGGTCGCGGACCTGGTCCTGTTGCTGAACATCATCTTCCTGATGGCGGTTCTGGCGGGCTTTGGTTTCACCCTGACCCTGCCGGGTATCGCGGGTATTATCCTCACGATCGGTATGGCGGTGGACGCCAACGTGCTGATCTTCGAGCGTATCCGTGAGGAACTCACAGCGGGCAAGACGGTGTGGAACGCTGTCAAGAACGGGTTCGACCGTGCGTTGATCACGATTCTCGACGCGAACATCACCACCATGATCGCGGGTATCATTCTGTATCAGTTCGGTACCGGCCCGATCCGTGGTTTCGCCTTGACCCTGATGATTGGTATCGCCGCGTCTGTGTTCACCGCCCTGGTGGTGAGCCGTGCGATTTTCGATTACATCACCGCCCGTTGGTCGGTTAAAAAGCTGAGTATCTGACCCATGCTTCAGATTTTCCGAAACACCAACTTCGACTTTCAGAGCAAGCGCCGTGTCGCGTTCGTTATCAGCGGCGCGCTCATTCTGATCGGAATCATCGCCACGATCATGCGTGGTGGACCGAACTATTCGATTGACTTCACCGGCGGTCTGCAGATGATGCTGCGATTCGAGACGCCGGTTGAGGAAAGCGTTGTTCGTACCGCTGTCGCGGATCTAGGCTATACCGATGCCGAAGTCAAAACCATTACCGGTCGCGGCCAGCAGGATGTGATGATTCGCATCCCGGTACTGACCGGTCATGATGATCTCAGCGATGAATTGCAGGCCGGGTTGCAGGCGCAGTTCCCGGACGATCCATTGACGGTTCGCAGCGTGGAAACTGTCGGTCCGAAGATCGGTCACGAGCTGCGGAATGCTGCGATCCTCGCGATCCTGGCGTCTCTCTTCTTCATCGTGATTTACATCAGTTGGAGATTCCGGTACCGCTACGCCATCGCTGCGCTCGCCGCGCTGACGCATGACGTGTTGATCGTTTTCGGACTGTTCTCGATCCTCAACTTGCAGATCAGCCTCGCGGTCATTGCGGCGTTCCTGACTATCGTCGGATATTCGCTGAATGATACGATCGTTGTCTTCGACCGTATTCGTGAGAACGTGAAGAAGCTGCGCGCGAAGAAGTTTTTCGACCAGATCAACATTTCGATCAACGAGACGCTGTCGCGTACCGTGCTCACATCCGGCACGACACTGGTTGTGGTCTTCATCCTCTACTTCTTCGGTGGAGCGGTGATTCACGACTTCGCGTTCGCGTTGCTGGCCGGTGTGATCGTCGGTACCTATTCGTCGATCTTCGTTGCCAGCCCGATTTTGATCGAGTGGGACAACGCTCGTCCGGACAAACGCTCGAAAAAAACGATCTAACCTCGTCGAGGTTTCCTGTTGCCCGGGACCTCCCGGGCTTTTTTGTGCGTGGCCGTTTCGTGACTAACATTACCGGTAGCAACCTGTCAGCAGACAAGCGCCGGAGGATGGTAGAATGGCAGTAACCGCTATTGTCGGATGCCAGTGGGGCGACGAAGGCAAAGGCAAGATTGTCGACCTGCTCAGTGAACCCGCTGATTTTGTCGGCCGGTACCAGGGTGGACCGAACGCCGGCCACACTGTCGTTCACCAGGGTGAGGAAACCATCCTGCACCAGATCCCGTCAGGCATATTGCATCCGGACGTGATCTGCCTGCTCGGCAATGGATCCGTGATTGACCCGCGCATCCTGTTCGAGGAAATCGACGAACTTGAGCGGAAAGGGGTCAAGGTTGCGGGACGGCTGTTCATCAGCCACAAAGCGCACCTGATCATGCCGTACCACCGTGCCATCGACGAAGCTGCGGAACTGGCCGCCGGCAAGGGTAAGATCGGCACCACCGGCCGCGGTATCGGTCCGGCCTATACCGACAAGTACCAGCGTTGCGGCGTGCGCATCGTTGACTTGCTCGACCGCGACCACCTTGAGAAGAAGCTGCGCGCCAATCTCAAGGACAAGAACAAGCTGCTGCGGGATTACTACCACAGCACCGAGCTGGACGTCAAGCACATCCTTGATGAATACCTCGACTTCGATAAGAAGGCGGATCCGTACATCAAGGACGTGTCGGTGATGCTCAACGACGCCATCGACCTGGGCAAAGAGGTTCTGCTCGAAGGCGCACAGGGTACCCTGCTCGACGTCGATCACGGTACCTACCCGTTCGTAACCAGCTCAAACCCAACGGCAGGAGCCGCCGCAACGGGTCTTGGCATCGGACCGCGACGGATTAACCATGTCGTCGGCGTGATGAAAGCCTATACCACCCGAGTCGGCAACGGCCCCTTCCCCACCGAACTGGCGGAACCGCTGCAGAGCGATTTCCGCAAGTGGGGCGGTGAATACGGTGCAACAACCGGACGCGCGCGCCGTTGCGGCTGGCTGGATCTCGTGATCGGACGGTACGCCGCTCGTATCAACGGACTCGACTCGTGGGCCATCACCAAGCTGGACGTGCTCAGCAAGTTGGACGAGATCAAGGTCTGCACGTCCTACAGGCACAAGGGAAAGACCATACAGCACTTCCCGGCCGAACCGTGGCTGCTGGATGAAGTCGAACCTGTCTACGAAACCCTTCCCGGATGGCAGGAAGACATTACGAACATTCGCCGGTATCGGGATCTGCCGAATAACTGCCGGTCATACCTGGATTTCATCCAGGAGCAGACGAACGTGCCCATCGGCCTGATCAGCGTCGGTGCTGAACGGGAAGCATACGTGCCGCTTTCAGTAGAGGCGTTGGGGCTGGAAAAGCAGTAACACAGTTGCGTCGGGTGTCCTGAATTTGTTTATTGCCGCCCGCGAAGACTGGTTTGCCGATCAGCAAGCCGACTGACAGTCACCTGTAGAACCAGGAATTTCAAGTCGTCACACCAGGTGTTTTCAGTTGGCTGTTAGACGATTTTTCTCAGACGGATTGTCCCATCTGATTTCATTCATCGCTCGGGATTGATCGTTCGCCCCATTGGGCGGGGTACGTATACAAGCGAACGTGTTGTGTGAGGATGTAGCTCAGCTGGTAGAGCAGGGGCCTTTTAAGCCCAAGGCCGTGGGTTCGAGTCCCACCATCCTCACAAGAAATCGGCCATCCGTGAGAACGGGTGGCCGATTATGTATGTGGATACTTCCAGCGGGCTTTCTCAACGCATCCCGGTCACGCGTTGACGTGAACGATGTCACCGCAGCACGGTCACCCGTTGCGGCGAGCTGTGACCGCCGTGCCAGGCCAGGTGTGCGAAGTAGGTGCCGGAGGCGTGGGTGGTGGCGTTCCAGATCACTGTTTGCATGCCCGCTCCGGCTACTACTGGTAGCGGGAGAGTCGCGACGCGTTGTCCGAGGAGATTGGAAACAACGACGCGCAGGTTCTGCCCTTGCCATCCGCTGGGCAGCATCACCTGGAGGGTGACCGATGGGTTGGCCGGGTTGGGATAGACCGGCAGCAGCGTGGGGACACCGGGCAACGCCGGGGAGTCCTCGGATTCCGAACCTCGCTGCGGACCGTCCGGCACACCGACATACCCGCCCGCGAAGGTGAATACCGCTCCGGCGCCGTACAGTTCCTGTCCGATCTGGCCGGACAGCTGGGCGCCGTCACGCAAATCCTCCAGTGGGATGTACAGGTCGAGATCGTTGAAGCCGATCTCCGGACTGTCATCGATCATCGCGTCCGGAATGTTTGGCGGTAACGAATACCAGACCGGTTCATTCATGCGCTCGAGGATGTTTTCGAGCAAAGTCGCAACGTCCGGATCGAGGTGACCTCCAGCTGTCTCGTGGGCTTCCCGCAGATACCTGTAGACCTCGTGCTGCTCCTTCGCCGCGATGTAGTGGATCGTGTGCATCGCGTTGAAACCGCCCATAACGGTGTAGTCCGCAGCGTACCCGTAATCGCTTTCATACAGCCACACGTGCCGCAGCAAGTTGCCCAGCGACAGGTTGAGCAGGTCGAGATACTCCAGATCTTCGGTGATGGCGTAGAGTTTTGCGCATGCCGCTGCCGAGGCTGCGGTCATGTGCATTTCGTACGTCATGTCCATGCCGGTACCATGCAAGGCCTGGACCGACGCCTCGGCCTCGTCGAAGTACATGTCATTGCCGCTGTGATACCACAGGGCGAGCATCAACCAGGCGTACGCACCGGCAACATCCGGTTCACTCCCGCTGATCGGCGACCAGGTTCCGTATTCGAAGAAAACGGGGAAATGGTAATCGACGTTTCGCGCAAAGGCGATCACCGCCGGAATGGAATCATACAGCAGGTCACGCGCGGTCGCATTTCCCATCAGCATCAGTCGGGCGAGATCGCAGTGCAGTTGGATGGTATACCAACTGTCACCCGTGGCAATGCCAGTGTTGGGCGCGTTGTTGACGAAGGTCTGGTGTTCCTCATTCCAGAAGTACGGCAGCGTCGCGGTCAAGGTGGAAGCCAGTTGTTCACCGTCCGGATCGTCGTTGTACTCGAGCCAGGCGGTCAATGCGACCAGCACATCCAGTTGAGCGATCGCTTCAGCCGCGCCGGGACGATCGGCACCGACATATGCCCGCAGCATCGGCTGCTGACCGACTATCGTCCAGCAATCGTCCGTGTTCAGCAGGTTGTCGATCGCCAGCTCGGCGATCTGATACCACGGCAGCACTAGTGGATCCGGCCAATACGACGGCGATCCCGCATGGATCGCAAGACTGGATGTGTAACGCGTCGCAACATCGACTTCATCCGCCGGGTAGCCGCGTTGCAGGTGCACTTCCGATTTCGCCAGAACAATGTCCTCGCCGCTGGAGACTGAACCTCCCGCCAACGGTGGTCGGAAGCCGAAGCCGTTTTCGTTGCCCCCCACTCCCTGCACCGGAAATTCTCCCGCGAGATTGAACCACGGATCCAAGTCAGACAGGTATTCGAAATAGGATGCTGTACCCTGAATCGCTTCTGTGTCTTCGATCAGCACGGAGGGTGTAGCGTATGGCTGCTGCACGCTGTGAACCGTGACTGGCGTCGAGGTAGGAATCCCGTCCTCCGCGAACTGTATCGGCCACGTTGAGGTAGTGAATTCGGCGTTGCTTATGTCAGATGCTGTCACCGTCCAGAACAACCACTCCGGCACAAACGGGATAATCAGTTCGGTTTCGGTGGTTCCCCAGTCGTGATCCTTGACCCAAGTCAGGTTGTACACCGTTGCTTCTTCGACCACCGCAAAGCTGCTCGCACCGGTCAGCAGATCGAGCCCGAACCCGTTCAACGGCAGCATCAGGTGGCGATCCGCACCGGGCAGTGACAGATGAACAACGTCACCGGTTTCCGTCTCATCCCAATAGATCGTGTACCCACCTGAGATCAGCTCGGCGTGTGTAGACGACCAGTCCACCAGCGTCACATCCCCCTCATCAGCCGGTTCGACACCCGTCACGATGTGTTCCTGATCGCCGTCGATACCGTCCGGATCGTCAAGGACAACGCGGACATCGTAGAGCTGATCCGTCAAATCGCCGGAGTTGAGCCGGAAGGTTCCATCGACACGGTTCATCAACCCATGATGGGTCCAATCCGACTGGCCGGTGGGGCTTGTATACAGGTCGGCGGTGGCGTTCTGGTTGTCGTCTCCGGAGTAGGTCATGCGTGCGGAGATGGCGTCCACGATCCCGACCGCGCTTAGTTCACCAGGGATCAGCGCATCGCCAAGAGGGATCGCCTCGATATCGTCCACCCACACCTGCCCGGACGCCAGCGCGCGTTTGCGCAGGTCCCAGTCGGCATAGTTTGCATTTGCGGGCGCCTGCAGTTCAACCATCACCTCATACCATCCGGCGTTGCTTACGGACTGGTCCAACCAGACGTAATGATCCGGCGCGATGATACCGCTCAGGTGTCCGCTCGCCTGCCCGGTACCAAAACGGATGACCATCGCCCACCGATGGTCATCGTCGGAAGGGTTCGTGTTGACATTTTCCTGCCACACCCACATCGAGAAGCGGTAGTGTCCACCGGGTTCAACGGGGAACGCGTGACTCACCCACCACGCTTCGCCCTGCGAGCCGGACTGCGCTTTCAGGCTGCGTTCGCCGGTACGCGCGTGATCGTCCGCCCACGTGAGTGCGTCGGATGGGCCTTCACGGTAGAAATAATCGGGTGTCGAACCGGACCCGTCTTCGACGGAACCGTTCGGGAGGACGGACTGCGCCCATGCTTGGGGAGTCATGAGCGCGAGTCCGAACAGCAACGAAAGGGTAATCGCGCGGGACATGCTGTTTTCCTCCCTGACGGAAACGCGCCGGCGAACCAGCGCGGGGGTGGATAATCGTTGTGTGTCTTTGGTCTGTGGTCTGTGGTCTTTGGTCTGTGGTCTGTGGACTGTGGTCTTTGGTCTGTGGTCAGTTGTCAGTTACCGCCTACCGCAGCCCGCAGTCCAGGTTGTGTGCCCCGACCGCAAGCGAGCTGGTCGGGATTATCTGCTGCTCATCAACCTCCGCCGACCGTAGTCCGCAGCCAATCGACCACAGCCCATCGCCCACAGCCTATAGCCTGAAGCCAACAGCCCATCTCAGAACTGCACACCGAGACTGTAGCGGAACACATTTTCCAGCCGTCCGAAGTCGGCGTAGGTGATGTCCGCGATGAACGCGACATTGCTGTGCATACGATACCGCAGCCCGGCACCGAGGGTCATGCCCTGCTCGCTGTCGTCGAGGAACAGGGTTTTGTAGCCGCCACGCAGGTACGCCCAGTTGCGCATGTTCAGCTCAGCACCGAGGTTGACGTACTCGTAGTTGTTGTTCGGATGCACGGCGTCGATGGCGGCAATCAGCTTGTATTCTGTGCCGATATCCCACGGGTAGGATAACCCCGCCCGGAAGGTCAACGGCAGCGACCACGTCTCGGTTTCCAGGTTACCCTGGATCTTATCGTTATTTCCCGGGTTGTTCGGATCGGTATCGTAGTAGATGCGGGTGTCGCGTCCCGTCATTTGCATGTCGCTGCCCCAGTTGCTGATCGACATGCCCAGCTTCAACTTGTCAAAGGGTGTGTCGAACAGCAGGCCCATGTCTAGCGCCACGGCGGACGCGTCCATGTGCCAGATATACTGGCGAACGTACTTCCCGGTGACACCGATACTCAGCTTGTCGGTCAGCATCGCGGCGAAAGAGGCACCGAACGCCATGTCGCCGGCGTCGAAGAATTCGCCCGTACCGTCAGGCAAGTCTACGGTACGCACCGCCATCTCATCCATCGAAACAGTGGTTACAAACGCGCCAAGCGCCATGTTGTTGCCCACCGGAATCACACCGGATACGTTGTCGAAACTGATATCGGCCAGCCATTCGGCGTGCACGAACATCGTTTCCGAATACGGCAACCGGGCCATCCCGGCCGGGTTCCAGTAGATCGCGCTGGCGTCATTTGCGACCGCGACAAACGCACCACCCATGGAGGTCGCCCGTGCACCGATACCAACCTCAAGGAACGTTGCGGCGGTGGTACCGACCTTGGAGACGTTGCTGACAAATTGTGCCTGTGCAATCGGAACGGTGAGCAGGACCGTCACCAGCACAGCGAGAATCAGACTCGAAGTTCTCATGGTCCCCTCCCCTATTTGATCACCGCGAATTTGCCGATGTGTTCACCCACTCCCGGCGCATCCACGTGGTACAGGTAGATGCCGTACGCGATGTCCATCCCATCCTTGCTGACCATGTTCCACGATTCCGCGCCGTTTTCCATCGGCTCGTTGTGGTAGATCGTGTCCACGAGATAGCCGGACATGGTGTAGATCCGGATCGTGCATTCCTTCGGCAGGTGGATGAAGTCGATCTTGCGCGGACCACGGCCGGAGGTAAAGTTCACCCGCGGTTCCCACTCCGCGGCAACGACATACGGATTCGGCACCACTGCGATCTGGCCGAGCTGTTCCTTCTCGAGTCCACGATCGAGCTGTCCATCGTGCACGGTAAAGCGATACGTGTCATCCGGGCTGAAGGGTACGGGCGCGATATAGCCCTGCCGGTCACCGGCGGAGGGTTCAAGAATCGGCATGTCACCCAGCACAATGGTCGTGTCGAAACCGACAACGGTGGTATCGATCGACTCATTGTTGATCAGGAAGTAGTGTCCGAGGCCGAGAATGATCCGGCTCGGTTCTTCCTCGAAGGTGAGTTTCGGCAACACCCAGAAATCATGCCGCACATCAACTGAATCCCCCTGCCCGGTCGCCACTCGCACCGTGTCCGGCAGGTAGACGAAGTCGCTGGGTTCATCGAGTGTCAGGTTCCAGACCTGGAAATTGACCGGGATTTCCTTGAACGAGCCGAGTGTGGAAATGCTGGTGTCGACGATTTCATCGCTGAACCGTACTTCGAAGGAATACGGCAGCTTCATCGACAGCATGAGACCGTTCTTGTCACGGTAGAAGTCGATGTTGCTGTGGTAGTTTGTCCCGCCGGAAGTCACATACCAGGCGGTATCGAGTTCGACGGTTTCCATCTCGGCATAATCGACAAAACGATTGAACGGCAGCACGCTGATGCCGTCGATCAATTCGGGTTCGAAGAATGATACGGCCTGGTGCCAGTACCGCAACGTGTCAGCGTCCGGATCTTCGGTGAAGTACCGTCCGCGCCGCAACTGGTCGCTGATCCAGAAGATCGGATCACCTTCCACGTACGGACCGAAATAGCCGAACACACCGGACGGACTCTCGTATTTCAGCACGTCATTGTTGTCGGTGATGTCGTACAACTGGAATCCATCAACGAAGTTGAGGAAACTCTGCCCGAACACCGGTGCTGGAGTGAACCGGACCTCGTACGTGTGTCCGTCCAGTAGCGAATCGGGGTTCAGGATCTCAACCTGGATCTCGGCGTTCGAACTACCGTTCGCGTGCTCGACACCGTTCTCCAGCTGCGGAGGCGTAAACCCTGCCGCCGGTGCGTTCGGCGTGGCTGTTGCCGTATTGATGTCCAGGGTGACTTCGCCACCAACATCGCCGATGATGGTGCTCGTGCATTCGGTTGGTGCAATCCCAATGATGTTGCCGCTGGGATCGAGCTCCGGCACAAAGCGTACCCGGACACTGTCCGAACCGTCGGCGGCAACCAGCGTATCGATCAGCGTCTCACCTTCGATGTAGCCGTAATCGTAGGAGACCACAGCGTAGTAATACGGCATCCCGTTGGTGACTTCGGTATCGACGTACGAGTGCCGCAGTCCGGTATCCTCACCGAGGTCGAACGTCGCGCCGTACACGTTGACCGGATGCGGTCCGAACCGGCCGTCATCAAGGTCAAACTGAACGAGCGGTGAACGGAAGGTTGCGTTGCCGTACGCGTCCGTCACGATCTTCGAATCGATGAAGCTCGGGTCGGTGCTGCGGTAAATCCGGTAGCCCTCGAAGTCGTATTCCTGCAGGAAACGGTCGTAGGAATCCTCCGCTCGGGTATCCCAGTACAGCGTGACTTTGTTGTCGCCGGCGTTGGCGGTGATCGTCGGTTTGTACGGTGGCTGGGCGAAGTTGTAGTTCGCGTTGTAGATCGCCTGCACCGTTTTCTTGTTGCGGATCAGGTCGTTTTCGTTGTTGCCGAACAGCAGCGCCATGCTGAATCGTTCGGTCTGGCCAACCACCAGTGGGAACTTGCCGGAGGCGAACATCATCCCGAGGTTGACGCCTTCCAGTTGCTCGTCTGTCGGCGGGGTCAAGCGCCCAAGAGCTTCCCAGTTCTGTTCTTCATCGATCAACTGGTAGGCGTGTAGCGCGAAAATGAGGAACGCCGTCAAGCCGATCTGGTCGGATTCGTCCTTGTCCAACGCGTCGAAGTCGGGTTCGCCGGGGGTCGGCAGACCGTCGCCTTCGCCCTCGTCGGGCATGGTGTAGCTGAGGTCGTTTGGGCCGACACCGTCCAGACCGACATCATCGTTCAGCGGTTCCGTCGGATCCCATTCGCCGTTCTCGTTGACATCGAGGTAAGGATCCCAGTCGCCATCGTTGTCGATGCCGTCCGAGCGGGATTCGTCGACAATACCGTCTTCGTCGTTGTCAATGCCGTCCGTTTCGTTGCCTGGTGATTCGAGGTAGGCAAAGCCGGCATAGCCAACCGGCGCCCAACCCAGGTCACCCTCGCCGTCGCCGTCCCACGCATACGCGAGGTCGATATCGGTGAAATAGGAACCAGCGTCATCGGAGGAGTTGTCCGTGCCGCCAAGTCCCCAGTCGATCAGGAACCCGAAGATGGCCTTGTCGTAGTCGGTCTTCCCAATGTTTTCGATGTCGTAGTGCCAGAAGATGCAATCTTCCGCGAGCACGTGATTCCATTGGAACGCGCGCACGCCGACATTCAGTCCCAACCCTCGCCGCAACTCATCATCCGGATCAGGGTAAAAATCGTACTCGCTGTCCTTGGCGTCATCCATCCGGAAGTAGGTTTCCAGGTCGGCGTTGAACACTCCGCGCCCGAAATACCCGTTCCAGTAGCCGTCCCATGCCGCATCGCGATCCGGCCAGGTCCAAGGCCAGGTCGAGGCGAGGTCCGACATCGCCGGTTCATCCTGATTCGGGTTGGCGTAGCCGGGTAACGGTTCCCAACCCAGGGCTTCCCCGGTAATTGGATCGAAGTCGACATCTTCACGGTACTGGGTTGACATCGGGTGAATCAGGTTACCGTTAACATCGTACGTTTCCGCCATCACCATCATCGCGACGCCGTCGATGTAGCTGTGGTTGGTGCCCTTCGGCCACACTCCAGATGGCTGCGTCGGCCAGTTGGCGATCATCCCGTAGTTGAAAAATTGGGTTACGACCTGGTTGCCGTTCATAATGCCGCGTTTGCGATGTTGACGGCTGCCGTAAGGGCCTTCCGCGAAAGCCTGTCCCAGCAGGCCGGTTGCGAGCACCAGCGCCAGGATGGTGGCCGGCGTCGCCCATCGGCTGAATCTGCGAACTGCTGCGCTCATGCCACCTCCTTAGAATGAAAGGCTCACGCCGAGTTTGATCTGACGGGGGGCGCTGTACCAATCGGTGCGCGTGAAATAGTCATCCAAGGTGTTCACTCCGCGCACACTCACCGGCTGCGTCGATTCGATGGTGTAGGTCGCCCGCCCGGTATCGGTGTACACGTCGGTCTCGTTCTTCGTGTCGAACACGTTGTACACCGACAGGATCACGGCGGCGTGCATCCGATCATTGAGCGGGAACTGCTTGACCGCCTTCAGGTCGACGCTGTGCCGGATCGGTTTGCGTGAATCGTTCTCTTCGCCTTCTGGCGCCAGCCATGGGTTCGAGGTGTACGGCAGGCCGCTGCCCAAACGTCCAATCAGCCCCACCTGCCAGCTGCCGGGCTCACCGATGGTGAGCGTGCCATTCAACGTGTGGGTCTGGTCCCAGTCCAGCGGACGCACCTTCTTTTCCACCTCACGCGGGGGATCGGTCTGGTTGTCGTAGAACGCGTCCAGCGGATCGCTGCTGTTGCCTTCCGCGATCTGGTAGGTGTAATCAACGCCGAACGAGAAGCCGTCGATCATGCGGCGGTTGAACGCAAGTGTCAACCCGCGCACGTTCCCGTAATCCTTGTTGATGTACCGGGCGTACATCGTTTGATCGTACTGCGTTTGGAGTTCGACACCCAGCAGGTTGCGGATATCTTTGTAGAACCCGGTCACTTCCATCCCGAGGTCGGGTGTGATCGCCTGCCGGAAGCCGATTTCATACATCACCGTCTTCTGCGGCTTCAGCTCGGCGTTCCCGATGATGGTTGACAAATTGCCCGAGACCACTTCGAAATCCGGATTGTAATAGAGGTACTGGAACGGCGGCACCTGGAAGAAGTGCCCGTAGCTGAAGTGGATCACACCGGATTCGGTCAACGGGAAAGCGACCCCGATCCGCGGGCTGAACTGCGTGTGTCCCTTCGCTTGACGGTACTTGTAGTGCCAGTAGTTGTAACTGCCGTCCTCGTTCGTCGGATTGACCGGATCCAGGCCGTCTACGTTCTGGCCGGTGTTGTAGTCGTAGATCGACAACAGGTCGTTGCCGGGATCTTTCAAGTCGGTCGGTACCAGCGCATCCGGGTGGAAGTAATCCAGGCGAACACCGAGGTTCACCACCATCGACTTGTATTCGATCTTGTCCTGCAGGTAGCTCGCGAAACTCAGCGGCCGGTGGCCATCATCCCCGAACGGGAACCCGCCCAACGGACTTTCCGCATCACCACCCGGGTACGTGTTGAAATAGACCGACTGACGTTGGATCACCTGACGGTCGAGCTCATCATCCCAGATCAGCTTGTATTCGCGCAGCTCCATCTGATACTGCGACAGGTCGAGACCGAACTTGAGCTGGTTCAAGTCGTCGAGCTGATGATTCAGGTCGAACTTGAGCCCGGCCTTCCTCGTTTTGCGCCAGTGGTTCCACATCCCCTGCCCGCCGGTGTAGAACGCGTAGTTCTGAGCGTCCTGGAGACGATCCGGATTGACATACGCCGGATCGAAGGGATCTTCGTGGACGTAGTAGCGATGTTCGTTTTCGGTGTACGACAGGTTGAGATTGTAGAATGTCCGCGCGCCCAGCACGTGATTAATTCCCACCACGTTGTTCCAGCCCTCGCTGAAACGGTAGTACAGCCCGTCCGGGTTGTACTTGAACAGGCGCATGTCTTCCTGCGTTTCGTCGGAGCGGCCGTCCAGGTTGCGGAACTCGATGTGATCGCGCATCAACGAATAGCTAAGCTTGAGTTCCGGCGTCATGAACCAGCTCAGCTTCAGCTGGCCACTCAACTTGTCAAGCGGATTCATGCTGACAAGATCCTGGTCACCGCTGGCTTCGACGTACCACTCTTCCGGGTTGGTGCTGGAGAAATCGCTTGAATCCGCGGGCACGAAGAAGCGCTGGCCGTAGAGGTGTCCGTTATCCGACAGCATCCGGCCAGTCGCGAAGAACGTCACCCTGTCATTGGTGAACGGGACCGGGCCATCGAGGCTCAGCTTGTAGTCCTGCAGGTGACCGGCGCTGAGGTCGTCCATCCACGTATCGCCCTGGTTCGGCCCGAGGCCGATACCCAGCGAACGGGTGGAAACATAGTCACCGATGGACATCTGGACGGTTCCGCCATACTCTTTCCGGCTGCCGTCCTTGGTGACCACGTTGACCACGCCGCTCATCGCCTGTCCGTACTCAGCGTTGAACGTACCCGCGATCACCTGGATTTCCTGAATTGCAGCGTTCTCAACCTGGTTGGACGTTTCCCGTCCAAACGGGTCGCCAGCGCTGTAGGGGTCGGAGATGATAACGCCATCGACCATGTACACCACTTCGGACGAACGCCCCCCACGGAAATGGCCATCGACCACACCGGCCTGCAATCCGACGACATCACCGAAGTTTTCCGCCGGGATCGCTTCGATCTCCTCGGATCCGACCGAGACTTCGGTCGAGGTGACGTCCATCCGCACAACCGGCCGTTGCGCGACCAGCGTCACCGCCTCGGCCTGAATGGCTTGTGACTGCAATTCCACGTCGAGGGTCACGGTCCGGTCAATGGAGATCTGCACATTTTCCAGTTCCAGCGTGTTGTAACCGAGATAGCTGTACCGGATGGTGTAGGTTCCGGGGGAGACGTTGAGAATGATGTACTCACCGTCGAGATCGGTCGTACCTCCGCGGTACGTGTCGACCACGAGCACGTTGGCTCCAATGATCGGTTCACCCGTCTCGGCATCAATGACGGTACCGGCAATTTTGCCGGTGGTACCCGCGAACGCGGACACCAGCGGTAACATTGCCACCAGTACCAGGATGGGGATGAGTCTTCGGTTCATCGCAACCCCCTCGTTGGTCCAGCAACGGAAAAGCCCCGGGCGGGAACAACCATCCCCGCCCGGGTTGATCGTGCATGCAACAGTTTACTTGATGAAGGTCATCTTGCGAATCTGAGCGCCTTCGGTCGTGTTCAACCGGTAGAAGTAGACGCCAGATGCAGTCATGCCCAACTCATCCGCGTTGACAGCCACCTGGTGCAGACCAGCCGTGAGGCGGTCGTCCACGAGGCGGGCGATCCGGCGGCCGAGCAGGTCGTAGATCTCGAGCTGCACCTTGCCGGGTGTCGGCAGGTTGAACTCGATCACCGACTGGGCGTTGAACGGATTCGGGTAGTTCTGCGAAAGCCGGACTTCGCTCGGCAGGTTTGCCGGACCCTGACCCACGGCGAACGGGGGTTCGTCGACGCCGGTACTCACAACGTCCATCGGGAAAATGTGGAAGTTGTCGTACCACACTTCACCTTGCACGAGGGAATTGAAACGCGCACGGATACTGGCACCGGTTGCATCGCTCGGAGCCATCGCCACCGCGCGGTAAACGTTCCAACCCGGAGTCGTTTCGCGTTGCTGGAAGTAGACGAACTGGTCGCCACCGGTGAGGTTCCACGAATTCTCGATGTCACCGTTATGGAAGAAATAGCACAGGTTGGCACGGTCGGCGATGTTCTCATACATCACCGGGGACGGCCACAGGTTGTTATCCATCGGTGAGATATCAGCGATCTTCACGGCAGCTTCAAACAGGTAGTACATGTCCGGTTCGACCGCTGTGGGAGCACTGTAGAACACCATCTCGTCACCGTCTTCATCCATCTCCATCAACTTGGCGACGTAATCACCGCTGTATGCACCATTAACCATCGTGTAGTCCGCGACACCATTGTCGCCGTCCGCCCAATGCATCCAGCCATTCGGCGTTTCGAAATCACTGCCG
The DNA here is from genome assembly GCA_020444425.1 of bacterium. GTDB lineage: Bacteria > Electryoneota > Electryoneia > Electryoneales > Electryoneaceae > BMS3BBIN04. The sequence goes on from JAHLLB010000010.1 coordinate 59,140, forward strand.
AACGCGCCCGCGGTCCACGGATCGGAACCAAAGTTGACGTCGTCGAAGTACACCGTACCAGTCGCGTCCGTACCCATCATCAATTCGATGTAGCACTGCGCCGGCGCTTCGGTGAGCAGCACCTGGCTGGTCGCTTCGTGCCAGTCCATGCTCGCCGCGGACTGATCCGCCGCCACGAACACCGGATCGACGATGTCATTGCCGCCAGCATCCTGGAAGTGGTACATCACGCCGATCATCTCATCCTGGTTCGCCGGGTCGGTGTTCACACCGTCCGTCATCATCCAGGCGCTGAGATCGTACAGCACCGCGTCCATGTTGTTCCAGTAGGTCGTCGCCTGGTTGTCAGACATCCAGGAAGCGACACCGGTTCCGTCCTTGGAGATCATCGCGGAACGGTTGCCCATGTGCGCTTCGGCGTCCGTCCACATCAGCTCACCGTTCAACTCGCCTTCAGCGTAAAAGAACGGGCTGTTGTCTTCCAGGTCACCGTTGACAAGCAGGTCTGCATCGCCGTGATCCAGCTGCACGCAGGAGAAGTTGTCAAAGTAAACGGTGCCTTCCACCAGCGAATTGAAGCGGGCGCGCATCGAGAACCCGGTCGCGTCGGACGGCGACTTCGAGACGGTCCAGTACATCGACCAGCCATCACTCATTTCAACCCGCTGGTCGAAATACATGAACTGGTCGCCACCGGTCAGGTTCCAGCCTTCCCAGATGTTTCCCGTGTGGTAGAAGAAGCACAGGTTCGCACGGTCGCCGACGTTCTCCCCGACCTGGCTGGTGGGGTAGTACATGGCGTTCGTGTTCATGTTTTCGGTCTTGACCATCACGCTGATCAAGTACCAGTGCTGCGCATAAACCGGGGTCGGTTCCGAGTAGAACACCATCTCGTCGCCATCGCTGTCGGCTTCCGAAAGTTCAACGACATACTCACCGCTGTATGCGTCGTCGCTCCAGACCTGCTCGGCGAAACCATTGTCGCCATCCGACCAGCTCATCCAGCCGGCGGGCTCTTCCATGCTGCCAGCGAAGATGCCGGCGGTCCACGGATCCGAGCTCATGTCCACCATGTCGTACCATGCGGTACCCGTCGCGTCGCCACCCATCCAGCAGTAGATGACCACTTCCGCCGGTTCCTCGGTCAGCAACACGTCCGTGGTCACTTCATGCCAGTCCATCGTGGCTGCGGACTGATCGGCGTACAACGCTACCGGGCTGACGATGTCGTTGCCTTCCGCATCCTTGAACGTGAACGTGACCGCCACGCGTAGACCGTCGTTACCCGGATCCACCGGGACGTTTTCGGTCTTGAAATGCGCGGTCAAGGTGTAGAACACGCCGTCAACGTTGTTCCAGTACAGGTTGGCGTTGTTCGCGCTCATCCAGGACGCCGAGGCACCCGCGTTCGGCTTGTCGATCTTGAGGGACTTGTTGCCCATGTAGGCTTCGGTCCAGTCCCAGATCAGGTCGCCACCGGTTTCGTTCTCATACCAGAACGCCGGCGACAGATCTTCGAGGTCACCATTGGTGATGAGGTTCTGCGCGACAGCCGCCGACGCAAACGACATCATCATGATGACCAACATCCAGACAACATGCTTTCTCAAATACATCGTCTCTCTCCTCCTGCTTACCACCCTCAACTCGGGGGTCGGTTTTACTTCCGTTGGTCGTTCACTTGGTTGGTTGATTCCGTTTCCGATCTATCTGCAATCGTCAATCTCCATATGTCCGCTACGCTCGCAAGCGTGACCACCCGATCATCGGGTGTGACAAAGCGCGCGGCTTCACCAACGCCTGCGTCCACTCGTGTTGCCAGCGCGGCTTGGCGCGCGCCGGGGATGTTCCGCAGTTCCTGCAACGCCAGCAGCCCTTCAATCGTCGATTCCGCGCCGGAATTACGGTTGATTTCGGTTCGACTGTTGATGCCGTCGAACACTCGACCCGTACCGGGGTCATACACTGTGGCGCCTGCCGGATTCAATCCCGTCAGCCAGCCAACCGCCAGCCCGCACCCGGCGGCGAACGCTTCGTCACCGGTAATCTCGAACAGCGCCCGCTGGCAGGCCGCCAAAGAATTTGTGCCATACGCAATCTGCGAATACCAGCCGACATCGACGGTGTCGCCATCCTCGATCTTGAATTCGATCGGGCCATTGTTCGCCAGTAGCATGCGCTGAAAATTCTCAGCTTCTTCCCGGGCGGAAGCGATCCACTCCGGGCGGTTCATCGCCTGACCGGCATAGGCCAGCGCTTCCACCTGCTGCATTCCCCACTGGTGCCACACATTGCGCCAGCTCAGGTGCACGCGATACGGAAACGCGTCGCTGCCCGCGAAGGTGTTTTCATGGATTCGTTCGGCAAGATGCACGATCAGCGAATCCTCGGCCGCAGATGTGGCGATCTTCCTGCGTTCGAGCAAAGCCAGAGTGAACAGTGCGACGATATCGGAACCGGCATCAATCCCGATCGCGCTGCGGCGGTGGATGAATTCAACCGTCAGGTTCTCGATTGTAGCTGCCAGCGCGGTATCGATTTCGCGTACAAATTCCGGGTCCTGATCCGCCAGCACTCGTTGACCGAGCGCGAGGGCGTGCATTGCGCGCGCCGCCCAGAAATTGAGGGACGGCTTGGAGGTGCGTCCATCGAGGTTGAGCGTACGATCCGGCCAGATGAAGTTGGCGAAGTGGCCGGTATCGGTCTGCATCGCGAGCACGAACTGCAGCATCCGCTTTGCACGTGCCGCGTACACCGTGTCGCCCGTTGCTTCGTATTCTCGCAAGTACAGCCGTGCCGCCCGGGCGACATCATCAACGCAGGCGTTCCCTTCGTCATCGTCGCCGGTCCAGTCGTAGCTGGGTGCGTTAGCGTAGATATGGACGATGTCGCAGTCGCGTCCGTTGACCGTCACCGATTCCGTCAGGTGTTCGAGGTGCGCGAAGTTGATCGCGAGGGGATCGGCCGGTGCCGGTTCGGTTCCGCATCCGCCGAGCAACGTCAACGAACCGGCCGCGGCCAGAATCAACAAGATCAAAACGGTATGTCGCGCCGTTTTCATCATCATCACTCCTTCAGGCCGGATGTGGCCATGCTTTCAATGAAGTAACGTTGCAGGAAAACGAACACGATCACGACGGGCAGCGTCATCAACGCCGCCGCCGACAGCTGCACTCCGAACTGACCCTCCGCCTGTCCTGCAACGGCGAACAACGCCACCATCTGCGGCATGGTCATCAGCATCTCGTCACGGATCACGATCAGCGGCCACAGCGCTTCGTTCCAGATTCCCATGAAGTGGACAATGCCCACCGTAATCAGGATCGGCCGGCTCAGCGGCCAGAAGATTCGGAACAGGATGCTCAATTCGCCGAGGCCGTCAATTCGGGCCGCGTCGATCAAGTCCTGCGGCATCTGCAGGAAAAACTGGCGGAACAGCAGGATCGCGAACGCACTCATCGTGTACGGCAGGATCAACGCAGCATAGGTATCCACCCAGCCGAACTTGACCATCAACACGTACAACGGAATCAGCGTCAACTGGAACGGCATCACCATCGTAAACAGGATCAGGTTGTGGATGAAGCCGCGTCCGGGGAAACGCAGGCGTGCCAGCGCGTACCCCGCCAGCGAGCAGAAAATCAGCACCGCCACCGTGGACGCCACCGACACGATCAGGCTGTTGAAGAACGCGCGCAGAATGGGAATCCGATCGAGCAGCACCTTGTAGTTGTCCACGTTGTAGCTGCTCGCCAGCAGACCGACCTCGGTGATCTCGGTTTCCGGCTTGATCGTCGCAACAAACATCCACAGGAACGGATACAGGAAGCTGAACGCCACCAGCGCCATCGCGGCAAAGCCGATCCATTTCATCCAGCGGTTCGTCATCTCAGTCCTCCCGCTCGACGATTCGGCGCTGGATCAGCACCACCCCGACCACCACCACCGCCAATGCCAGGCCGACGGTTGCTGCGTATCCCATCCGGAAGAATCCGAACGCCTGCCGGTAGATGTACAGCACACCGGAAAGCGTCGAATTCATCGGCCCGCCGCCGGTCAGGACATACGGTTCGATGAACAGGCTGAACCCGCCCAATGTGCTCAGGATCAGCACGATCACCACCACCGGATTAATCGCGGGGACGGTGATGTAGCGGAATTTGTCCCACCAGCCGGCGCCGTCCATTTCGGCGGCTTCGTACAGGCTGCGCGGCACGTTCTGCAGGCCCGCGAGAAACAGGATTACGTACAGCCCGACGTTCTTCCACGTCGCCATCACCGCAATCGACGGCATCGCCCAGTCCGGACTCGACAGCCACGGCACTCGCGCGATATTGAACCAAGCCAGCACCTGGTTGAACAGGCCGGCGTCCGTGCTGAACAGCTGCTTCCACAGCACCGTCACCGCGACACCGCTGACCACCACCGGGAGGAAGAAACTGGCGCGGAAGAACCCGCGTGCCGGAATGTTTTCGTTGAGCACCGCCGCCAGGAACAATGCCACCACCACCTGCAACGGGACATGGATGATGATGAACAGCAGCGTGTTGGTAATCGATTTCCAGAAAACGTCGTCGCTGATCAGTTCGGCGAAGTTGTCCAATCCGGCCCATTCCAGCGGGCCGACGATCGACCAGTGATGGAACACCAGCACCAGCGAGAAAATCAGCGGATAGGCGGAGAAAATCAGGAAGAAGATCACGTACGGTGCGATCAGAATCCTGCCCGCACGCGCTTCCTTGGCGGCCAGACCGGGGTGTTTCGTCACCGTCGATCCGTGGTCGACTGAGGTGAACAGGCTCATCCGTCCCCCCTCAGCCGCAATGCGGTCTCGCTACGTTCCGCCGCCCTGGCGACCCCTTCTTCCGGGGTGCGACGGCTGTGGATGCAGACAGCGTCAAACTGTGCCGCCAACGCGTCGAACACTTCCTGCATTACCGGGTTCTGGTCAAATCCGCGTGTGAACGGCACCTGCTCCGCGAACTGCACCATGCGCGGATGCGTGGCGAAATAATCGGCGTACAGCGTATCGGCGAGCAATCCATCCCGCAACGGCAACTGGCTGGTGTATTCGAGCAGCTTCAGGTCGGCCGAACGCGAGGTGTAGAACTCGATGAACTCCCACGCCACGTCCGGATATTTCGTCGTCGAAAAGATGCCGATGCTTTTCGGATCGCCGAACGTGTACTTCGTGCCTTCGTAATCGTCCGGCACTGGAATCGGCCCGAATTCATAGGTGAAGTCCGTCCCCTTGAAGCGTTCGGTGTAGGCGATGTTCCACGGGCCGGTCACCCGGCTGGCGAAACGTTCACCAACCACGAATGCGTCCCCGGCGAACACTGAGCGGCTGAACCATTTCCGTTCGAAACCCTGTTGGAAAAACGCAAAAACCTGTTCGGTTTCCGGCCGGTCGAAGTTGACCTGGCCATCCTTGAGCAGGGTTTCACCGCCGGTCGCGGCAATGAAGAACGGGTAGAAATCAAACAGGCGCTGCCGCCACTCTGATATGGGGTTGATGATGTTCATCCAGCGGTCAATCCCGCCGTCCCCGTCCAGGTCAGCGACAACCATCTCCGCCGCTGTGGCGAACTCGCTCCAGGTTTCCGGCAGTTTCTCGACCCCGCATGCTCGCAACATCGTCGTGTTGTACTGAATCAGGATCGGGTTGCCCTTCCACGGCACCTGGTACAGCAACCCATCACCGTCAACGAACGTTTCGAACAGTTCTGCGGGCATGCGTGCGCGGATCGATTCTCGCGCACCGGCGATGGAATCAAGCGGTACCAGCGCACCGGCATCGGCAAGCAACGGCGCGATCACCGGCGGAATGTTGGTGCAGATGTCAGGGGCGGTTTTGCCAGCGGCGGCGATTATCAACACTTCTTCGCCGGAGCGGCCTTCGGGCAGGGGTTGCAGCACAATCAACGTGTCGGGGTGGGCCTCATTCCAGGCATTCACGAGAGCGCGGGCGTGGTCAATTTCCTGCGGGTTGGTGGCGGACCACATCAGCAGACGCACACCGTCGCTCTCCTGCGTACGGCTGCAACCCAGCATCAGCAGGCCGGCCGCCACAAATAGCAGCAGTTTGCACGTCGACTTCAACCATCGCCGCATCGTTTGTCTCCTTGGCACCGGCTCATCCCCCCGGAGCGCCGGTTCCCCTTGGTCCCGCAATCATCCGCGGGTTGACATCAACTCATCCTCTGCAAGCTTCGATCAATAACCCTCACTTCTTTCCTGGCTGCAGCACTCTGTGGAACGACTTTATCGGGGGACACTTACTCCGTTAAGTGTCTCAATCCATCAAACCCACATCACTTCTTCACCGCCGCATCGGTCTTCAGGTAGTCCAGCAGTTGATCCATCATGACGCTGATCACCCCGATCACGCGGTCCGCGCCACCGTAGAACATGTCCAGCCGCCCGTCACGGACAACCGTCCCTTCCGGGAAGACGACGTTGTCGACATCACCCTTCAGTTCCCAGTCTTCCGTCGGTTCGAACAACGGCACCGGCGTATGTCCGATCACTTTGGACGGATCGTGCAGATCCAGCAAAGCCGCCCCGGCACGGTAGGACCGCACACCCCAGTCGTCGTTACCGTGGTTGACACCGTGAATGATCAGCAGCCAGCCTTCAGGCGTTTCAATTGGTGCTGGCCCAAGGCCCATGTGGCTCGATTGCCAGCCGAAATCCCGTTCCAGCAACACGTACGGTTCCATGTTGCGGATGTAGTCTTCCCAGAACGCCTGGTCGCCGAGCTGTTCCATGCTGTCGACGTACACCAGCTGCATATCCGGACGGAGACGGTGGATCGCCGCGATCTTGCCATCAATCCGTTTCGGGAAAATGCAGAAGTCCTTCTCCCACATCAGCTGCTTCGGATCGTCCTCACCCCAACGGTCGGCGTAACGCTTCAGCGCCGGTTTGTCCTTGATAAGCTTGATCGCATCTTCATTACGGAACAGCGGACCGATCCGGAACGCGTCTTCCCAGTCCGTCGGGCTGCTGCCGTAGGCGAGCGCGGTGGTCGCGTTGAATCCATCGAACGCCGTGTGGAACATCCAGTATTTACCTTCGAACTTGATCACGCGCGGGTCTTCAACACCGAACTTGTCCCATTCGTGACGCGGTTGATACACCGGTTCCGGCGCGCGGTGCGCGATCACTGGCCGATCGCCTTCATAGCGCACGATCGCGTGCCCAACCGTTGACAGCCAATCCGGGTTGACGGCGCGGTAGTGCATGTGGTAGCCGTCCGGTTCCTCGATCATGCTCGGATTGAGTACGGCACGCCGTTCCCACAACCCTTCCCCTGGTTCCATGAACAGTCGGCGATTGAATAGTTCAGGTTTCATCGCTCGTGTTCCTTATCAAATGGTTTACGAATGAGCTTTTTCGCGCGACAAATTCGACGCCGACGCGCGAGGTCACCGGCTTGCGGTCCGGGTGGTCGATCATGTCGGTGATCGTCTGCACCGCCGCCACGCCGAGTTCTTCCTTGAACACGCGAACCGTGCTCAACGAGGGGCTGACCAGACCCGCCACCTCGACGTCATCAAAGCCAACCACCGCCAGGTCGTCCGGCACATGCACACCCAACCGGTCCGCCGCCCGCATCACGCCCAGCGCGATGGCGTCATTGAAACAGACCATGCCACGGGGCCGCGCACCCCGGTTCCACATGCGTTCGAAGGCCACGATTCCGTTCTCGGTACGCGTATCCTTCTCCTCGTGGTCGATCCAGTCGGCGTGCAGCGGTACTCCGGCTTCATTGATCGCTTCCGTGAATCCGGAAAACCGTTCGCGTTCGCTGGGGTGACCGTCCGACGCGCCGATGTAACCAATGTTCTCAATGCCTTGTTCGATCAGGTGCTGTGTCGCGCGCTTTGTGCCGAGACGGTTCTCGATCAATACTCGCGATACGTTCATCTCGTCATCGCCGAAGTCTACCAGCACCATCGGCAGCTTGTAGTTCAACACATCAAGGATGACTTTTCTCGGCACGCTGCCAGCGATAATGATTCCGTCCACGTTGTGTTCGAGCAGGAAACGCGGCAGGTCATTGCGAGCCGAATACCGCTCCGGCACGGTCGACAGCAACACATACAGATCGTATTCCCGCGCCTTCAGTTCAGCGCCGAGGAACACGCGTGTGTAAAACGGTTCCGCCTGGTTGAAGTGAGCATCATGAACGATGAAACCGATGTTGCCGGATACTTGCTGGGTGAGGTTGCGCGCGCTGCGCCGTGGGGTGTATTCGAGGTCACGGATCGCCTTCTGCACACGGGCGAACGTGTCCGGGTGGATGTAGCCCTTGCTGTTGAGGACAGCGGAAACGGTGGACGGGGCCACATTCGCACGTTTGGCGACGTCTCGGATGGTCGGCGCCATGGACTGCCCTTCGGTTTGCCCTCTGGATCTCAATCGTTCGCGCCCGCCGGTCCGAGGTGGGGAGCTGGTTCTGTGTCAACTGCCGCTGGAATCCCGTGGGGAGCTGTGTGTCCAGCGCGGCTGAAACGATCGAATCAAGTATCGAACCGGTTCGATATAAGATCAACAGAGAAACCGCCCCACGCAAGAGCGACTTGGCATAGAATAACTTTTTTGGATTCCGATGAGAGCCAGGTTAGCGCGGCGGATTTCTCAGTCAATCCCTTGTCACCGCTGACTTTGTTGCCCTCTCTGCCACATCTACCGTGCTCAAGCCGATTTCCAACGGAACACGCACCTTGTGCGAAGCATCACGAACAGCTTTCACGACATCGAGCATCGAGGCGCGCACCAGATCAGCGTAGACCTCCATCTTGCTCTGGTCCATCCGGAAGGTGCCGAACACCTCATGCGTCGCAGAGTAGGATTCGCCCGTCGCTGCGAAGTGCCTGGCCTTGCCGTCGTCCAACGGTGCCAAGGTGCGTTCGGTCCAGTTTGGCAGCGCCTGGATGAGTTCGTACGTCGCTTCATCCACCAGTGCGTGCAGGTGGCCATAGGTGGGAATCCAGCCGTGCAAACGCATCCGCAGCTTGTCGAACGCAAGCCGGATGTGCGTTTCCTCAAACGAGTTCAGGCCGGAGAAGTGATGGTAATGTGTTGCGACCAGACCGTCCTCGTACTCAACCGACGCCAGCACCCGGTCCCGTTGTCCGGTTGATCGGTCCGCCGCAGCACCGGTGACACGCACAACCGGCGCGGCCGCCAGCGTGTCCACCAGATCGATGAAATGGACGGCATGCTCGATCAGGATCCCGCCGGATTGCTCGCGATCCCAGAACCAGTGGTCTGGTGGCAGCGTCTCATCCTGGGCATAATTCTCAACCGACGCGTGCCGCAACGGCCCGTATGTGCCGTCCCTGACCCAGGATTGGAACGTCTCGAGTAGCGGATGAAATCGCAGCATGTGGTTCACCGCGACGACAATCCCGGCCTTGTCCCTTGCGTGCAGCAACCGTTCGGAATCTGCCTCCGCCGACAGGGAAACCGGTTTTTCCACCAGCAGATGTTTACCCGCCTGCATCAGCGACACCGCCAGGCCCGCGTGGGTCGCCGGCGGTGAGGCGATGGCGACAATGGCCACGTCCGGATCCTCCGCCAGCTTTCGCCAGTCGTCATAAAAACGCATATCGCCGGGATTTGCCTCCGCACGGCTGTCCGCCGCCGCAACGACCGCGACCTCATCCAACTGCGACCAGCTCTGGTGCAGAAAACGGGCGAATCCACCGTAGCCGAGAATACCGATGCCGAGCTTGTCCATACCTCCCCCGTGTTGGTTTCGCGTAACGTAGCGGTTCGCATTGTGCCAGGACAAGAGTCTCGAACCGATTCGACAAAATCGAGTATTTCGCGTTTGACTCTGGCGGAGGCACCCGCTACTGTCTACCTTCTCAGCATCAGCGCGGCATGGCATTCCGGGGGATTCACGGTGGCACGTTTGACCATACCTCAGTCTATGAAACCGGTTCAGGGGACCTTTGCCTGCCATGAATCACGTTCAGCTGCCCGTTTGCGTGTGTTCCTGGAGCTTCTGGCGGTATCGGTTGCGATCATCATCGTCGGATGCTCGAGCTCCACGCAACAAGAAGCCGGGGACAACTGGCTGGCGATTGTCGGAGACGATACGATCACCGTTAACCAGTACACGTACCGGTACGAAACCGCCCCGCACACCGGCTTTGGTACCACCGCCCGCCGTGATTTCCTTGACGCGCTGATCATCGAACGCCTGCTCGCGCACATTTCCGCCGACACATCAGACCGCTACACCGCTCTGCGCTCGCAAATGACCGCCGAAGCACGTGTCGAAAGCTTCTTGATCGACCGAATCGATGCCGAGGTCGACGTCCCGGAAGCGGAGATCCGTGCCAACGTGCTGCGAGCCATCCGCACGTTGACCGTGCAGGCATGGGCGGCGCCCGATTCGCTGACAGCCGCACGGATCCTTGCTGCGTACAGGGACGGGACAGCGTTCGCGCGGGCCGGCAATCAGTCGCTGAGTGGCGCGGTGTATCTGGATACCGTTGAGGTAAAATGGAACACGACCGACCCGGCACTGGAACGGCTGGCCTACTCGCTGGAGCTCGACGAAGCAGGCGGACCGATTGAAGTCGAGGGACGCTGGTGGGTGTTGCGGCTGGTTCGTTTCGAGCAGGACCGTATCCCCAGCGAGTCGGTGTATCTGGAACTGGGACCATGGGTGCGTGACGCTCTCGAAGCCCGGCAGGCACGTGCCCGGCAGCCCGAGATCATCGCTGACGCCATGCGCGGCCATACGATGGACATTGACCCGGACGGTTGGCGCTGGCTGGTGGACGCCCTCCGGAAACAGCTGGATTCCAGAGATGATCCGGCCCTGCAGTTGCCATTCACCGCGCTGGAGGAAAGCTCGCTACGCGGCTTGGACGGCACCCCCGAGCTCGACAAACCGCTGCTGCGCGTGGATGGTCCGACATACACCGCTGACTGGACCCGTGCGGACGTTTTGCACCGTCTCGAGGTCGCGCCGAAACCTGTACTACGTTTCGATGACCCGCGCCGTTTCGAACATGAGCTCCACGCGCACTTGCGCTGGCTGGTCGAATTCGAGGTGTTGGATGAACTGGCACGCGAGGCGGGTTACGAGACCAACCCGCGCGTGATTCGCGACAGCCGGATGTGGTCCACCCATTTATCCGCCCGCGAGGAACTGAACCGGCAACTTTCCTCGATCACCGGCGTTTCCGACGATACCACGGCCCGGATCGGCATCCCGACCGACGCATCGGCAGACGAACAACTGCTGGCCCTGTTCCGCGATGCCGCCACGCGCGAGGGTGTCCGCATTAACACGGCGCTGCTCGACACGTTGAGCTTGATTGACGTCCCGGTGTTTGTCCGCAAACGGCACTTTCCCAACCGTCCCGCGACACCATTGCCGGTGGGTCAACCCTGGGCAACCGAAATCGACTTTCCACCACAGCCCTAACCGAAGTCCGTGAGGAAACAGCATGAATATGAACCCGACTCCGCTCGTCACCCGATACGCGCACAATCCGATCCTCACCAGGGATGACATCCCCTACCCCGTTGTTACGGTCCACAACGCCGGGGCAACGCTGTTCGAAGGACGGACGATGCTGTTGTTCCGTTCGCACCTGCGCACCGGCCGGTCAATCCTGGGCTTGGCGGAAAGCGAGGATGGGTACAATTTCACCGTGCGACCGGAACCGTTCATGACCGCCGATCCACACGGCCCGTTCGCGGAATATGAGGAATACGGGGTTGAAGATCCGCGCATCTGCCGGATTGACGGCGAGTACTTGATCACCTACAGCGCCTACTCCCGGCATGGAGTCCGCATCGGTCTTGCAAAGACACGCGACTTTGAGACCGTAGAACGTGTCTCGATGATCACCCAGGCTGACATGCGGAATGTGGTCATCTTCCCGCAGAAATTCGATGGCCGCTATGCCCGTCTCGACCGCCCGCATTCGGAGATCTCCCCGTGGTCGATGTGGATTTCGTACTCGCCGGATCTCGTGCATTGGGGCGAATCCAAGGTGGTGATGAAGCCAGTAACGTATCACTGGGACGAGATGAAGATCGGCCCCGGCGCGACCCCAATCCGCACCGGCAAAGGTTGGCTCAACATTTATCACGGCGTGTTTCCGACGATGGACGGGTCCATCTACCGGCTCGGCGTTGCCTTGCATGACCTCGACGATCCGTCGCGCATCATCGGCGTTGCGGACGAATGGATTCTGCAGCCGGAGGACCCGTGGGAAATCAGCGGGTACGTGCACAACGTGGTCTTCACCTGCGGCGCGGTGGAAGTTGGGGACGGCACGATTCGCCTGTACTGGGGCGGTGCGGACACGGTGATGTGCGCGGGCACGGCGGTGATTGACGAGCTCGTCGAACTGTGTCTCAACAACTCCCGTCCGCCGATGGGTTGAATGGTACGAGTTGGCGCTGACCGTGATTCCGGCGCAACCGGTGCGCCGCGCTCAGCGGCGTTCCGTCACCCACAGGACCAGCCGGAGGAACGTGAACGGTCTCCGTTCCGGGTGACTCACCGCCGTCACCACCACTCCCACCGCGAGTCCGAGCAACGTCAATCCTCGGCGGAGGACATAGCGCATCCCTCGCCCGGTCTCGGCATTGCCAGATTCGGCGGCTTGCCCAGTCGAACCCGATCGTCCCTGCACCAGCAGACGCCGCAGCCGTTTCCGTCCGTACAGCAGGTAATCCCGCCCGGCATACAGCCGCAGCAACGCGGGACGGTGGATCACCGGGCCGACCTCGCTCACCCAGCGCACGAACACGTCCGGCACAGACTGCTCTGTTCCATCGGCAACACGTTCGAGCGGTCCAAATACGGCCTCTGTCGCGGCGAACGTCAATCCGGCCGCCCGCTGCAAGCCAGCCCGGGTCACGGTTTCGTTGAACGACTGTGCGTCAACCTTGGCGCCCCAGGTGTTCCACGCCAACCGTGCATCCAGCATCACCTTCAACGGCTGCAGCAGGTGCTCCACGCCGCCGTGCAACACCAGATGGATCAACTGATCTTCCGGCGCGAGCACACGTAGCGACAGACCATCAACTTCAACCCTTGCGGCTCGATCCCAAACTCCGGCCACATCCCAGTCGAAATCCGCGTAATACGGCAGCAGGCCGACATGCAGATCAACTTTGATCCGTCGCTGAGGCTCGTACAGCCAGATCTCCTTGCTTTCGGCGATGCTGCCGCCTCCACCCTGCCGTTGAAAACCGAGTGACTGGAAGATTTCCAGTGCAGGGGTCACGTCCGATTCACGGACGAGCAGATCCAGGTCGGTCATCGGACGTGTTGCCGGGTCCGGATACAAGCTGTGCGCGAAGTACAGCCCTTTCAGCACGATCAAATCCATATCACGGTCGCGGAACGCCGAACTGATTCGCCGTTGTGCGGCGAACAATCGCTGGTATTGCACCCACGCCTGCCGGTAGTGACGTTGCAGGCGTTCACGGCTGTCAATCGGCACCGTATCCAGCAGGTTCGCACGATTCAGCTGCCAGCACAGGTATGGCGCCAGTTCATGCTGATCGGCAAGCGCGACGATCGCCGGCCACAACATCGCGTCAGTCGGTAAATCTTCGCTGGACAACGAGCTTTTTTCGCTGGCAGACAGTATCGGGTACATTGAGCGTAGCGCAACACGGATCGTCTTGCTGCTTTTGGACCCATGATACCGCCCGGTCAACCGCAGCAACAGCAGGTGGATGCTGCGGATCGAATGCCACAGCTGGCCACGGACCCATCCGCCACGTCCACCACACACCGCATTCCACGAACCACGCCGCTGCACCGCTTCCACCCGGCCGACAAAGAGTTCGTAGGTGACCGGCCGCACGTCAACCGTGACGAGGTCATCTCCCCGCGTCAGCAGCACTGTTTCTTCCCGCCGGATGACCCGGTGGACTACGTGCCGTTCCTCGCTGCTGGCACGGAAGACGATCACGTCCCCGGCACGCACGGCATCCATCGAGCACGCCCGCACACGCAGCCGTTCCCCATCACGGAACAGCGAGCGCATACTTCCGCCGTAGTAGGTGAGTTCGTGCAGTTCGCCGGATGAGTTGGGTTGGTCCATGATGGAATTCAGTCAGCCGCGTGAATGATCGGATTCTCCTCTCCCCCAATGCAAAGGTAAAGCCGAGCGCTGGGTAAGAGAAAACCCGCTCCCGGCCAAGTTGCCGGAAGCGGGCGACATGAGTGCAGTCGCGCGCCCCTACTTCACCAACGTCAATTTGCGACTCATCTCCTGATTCTGCCAATCCACACGCAACAGGTACGTCCCGGACGCGGCATCATCCGCGTCCCACACCACCTGGTGTGTTCCCGCGGTCAGTTGTCCGCTCAGCAGTTGCACCACCTCCCGGCCGAGCACATCGAACACACGGATCGCCGCGTTTCCGGCCTGCGGAATCGCAATTTCTACCGACACACTCGAGTTGAACGGATTCGGATAGGCGCTGACAATCCGAAACTCGTCCGGAAGCGGAATCGTCTCGTTCTCAACACTCAACAACACGTCAGATTCCGGCTCGCGGACGACACGGAACGCGAACCAGTAGCTCTGCGACGCCTCGTCTCCGGATGTGAACACGAACTCGTCCATTTCGTCGAGGAATCCGACCACCTGCGGCTGATCACCCTCAAGCATGATCAGCTTCACCCGGATGCGGGGCGGCAGATTGCTCAGATCCGGCCAGTAAATACGGATATCCGTGTTCGGCAGGTTCTTTACCCGAACTTCCGCGACCCAGTATTCCCAGATCGAATCCCAGTCGCGCAGATCCCACGCGTACCGTCCCGGGACATCCCAGTTGTCGTGCGGGAAGGACAAGTTGACGTACTGCGTGATCGGCGGCGTAAACTCGAACGCGTCCCACGGATCGTAGCCATCCTCGCTGCCATCCCGCACACCGATCTTGTTGTAGTGGTCTACATGCTGGCCGTCCACCGTCTCAATCGGGAGATCGACAAACCAGTAGTAGCGCGGATCTTCCTCGAGATCATCCGGGCTTGGCCCGTGTACGCCTCCATCGTAGCTGAACTCGATCTCCGCATCGTCGGCGGAGGTCTTGATCACCCAGAAACCCTGCCATGGAAAGAGGTAGGACGTTGCCAGCGTGGCGTCCAACACCTCGTAGGACGATCCGTTGAACGTGTACACGTTGGAGTTGATACCGTCCTGTCCCCATCCGGACGGGTTACCGCCCACCGTCAACGTGGACGTATTCAGCTGATACGTTCCGTAGAACGGATTCGCCAGCATTGTCATGCCGTTGATATCGTTCTGATATCCGGCGATGGTCTGGCTCACGTTGACGGTCGGTGCGCCTGTCGCTTGCGCCGAGACCACATCGAGCCACGGATCTTCCACACCGGGCTCGACATTCTGCACAAACCAGTACCCCAGGCCCGGTTCAATGTCCGGTGGTTCCGTGTTCGGATCGTTGTCGCCCAATCCGAAACGGTCATAGTTGAGGGTTGCCGGATTCCAACGGCTCATCACCCACGTTCCAGGCGAACTGAGACCACCGAGATCGTCCGAGAACAGGGAATCCGCCACTCGATCCTCGGACAAAGTGACCAGCGTCGGCACACCGAGCAGATACCACCGGTTGTTTGTCGAAACGTCGCAGGTGTACGCCGTGATGTTGAACTCGGCCAGGTCGACGTACACAGTCTGCGTTCGCCCGGCGACGACGTTGTATTCCTGCGCTACGATGAACCGCACCGCATCCGCTGTGTCCGGGGCCTGCCCCTCGATGGTGTGCAACGACCAGAACGCACCCGCCGAGGAAACGTTGTTCTCAATCGGATCGCCCGCCGGGTTCGCACCGGAATAGAACTGCAGGTACAGCTTCAGGGTAGACGAGTTGCCGTTTCGCAGGTAAACAGAGAACTGCACCGAATCTCGCGGCCAGACCGCCAGGTCCTGGTGCAGCAGGTTCGGCCCCTCCAGCGAGTCGAGCACCATCTTCACCGAATACGTGCCACTCAGTACCGTACTCAATTCGCGGACGATTCCCCCCTCGGGTTCGTCTTCGATCCAGTCCGCCACATCATCTGAGTTCCACGTCTCGAAATCGTTGTTCTGCAGGACTGCCGGATTTTGTGCGTTGACCATCGCCATGGGAAGCCACACCAGCAGCAACATCCCGATCAACTTCAGCATCAGTGTTCGCATTGTCCCGTCCTCCACTCTCGTTCAGCGACCGCGTTCGCTGGACAAAAACACGAATTATTCTTAAACACCAATTCATTAAATGCACTATACTAAGTATACAAATTATTTCTGGTTTCTGTTTGTGACCTGCATCACATCATGTCATCGTTTCCAGAAAAATGCGCCTTCTGGCCAATCCGAAAACCACGAAACTGATGGTCCACCTTCATACCGGGTAACACCAGCACTCACGCGTTCTATAAATAATTACCCTACAAATATAATAATACTAATTTTTATGGGAGTGCAACGAGGTCGCTGTCTCACCAGCTCGCTCTCCGAGGCTGTGGTGCGACGGACGCTTCCGGCGGTCATCGCGGTGTTGAAGGGAGTTGCGTACTTGAGGCAGACTCTCACCAGACGTTTCCGCGCGGCTCCTCCGGATCGCACAGCGATAAATCACGAAACGTGCAGAGGGGTGGAGTCGTGCGGGAGGCGGGGAACGTTGAGCAAAAGAAAAGCGCTCACACCCGCTTGGATGTGAGCGCTTGAGGTCGTTGGATCAGGATTACTGCAGCAGCGTGATCTTGCGATGCGCGATCTTGCCGCCAGCCTTCAACTGCAGGAAGTAGGTGCCGGACGCGTAGTCCTGCGCGTTCCAGGTGAAGGTGTGCAGACCGGCTGTCAGCTGACCGTCATGGATGCGGGCAACTTCACGGCCCAGGACATCGTAGACCTTCAGCGTCGTCTCACCCGTTTCCGGGATACCCATCTTGACCGAAATCTGCGCGTTGAACGGATTCGGATACGCGTTACGGATACCGAACTCAGTCGGGAGGGCGGCACCGGATTCATCCGCGACATTCGTCGAACGGCTCACATCGTACGCACGCACGTAGAAGTGTTCCACTTCCGACTGCGTGTCGCCAACGTTGAACACGTACTCACCCATTTCATGCAAGCGGCCAACCGGCTGGATGCCGTTCGGAGTGATGTGCATCAGCTCGAACTCAACATTCTGCGGGCCACCCTGAATCGTCGGCCAGTGCAGACGCAGCGTGCTGTTCGGCAAGCGGTTCGCCTTCACATCGAAGAACCAGACTTCTTCGTCAAAGTTGCGGTCACGGTAATCCCACGCGAAGCGGCTGCCTTCATTCCAGTCGTCATGCACGAATGCAAGGCTGACGTAACGGGAATCCGGCGGAGTCAGCTCGAAGGCGTCGTAGCCATCGTAGCCGTCACGGGAACGATCCCGGACACCAAACTCGTTGTAATTGTCCTGGTATTCGCCGTCCACGGTCTCGAGGCGAAGGTTGATACCCCAACCGGTATCGGTGAACTCGTCAAGCTCATCGACATCATCAATAACCGGGCCGTGTTCATCATCGTTATAGACAAACTCGATCTGGCCATCGCTCGCGGTGGTCTTGACCACCCAGAAGCCATCCCACGGATCCAACACTGCTGAGGTAGCCAACTGGATCAGGTACTGACGGGTCTGACCGTTATACTTGTAAATGTTCGCGTTGATGCCGTTCTGACCCCAGCCGGAGGGGAAACCACCGACGGTGAGATTCGCGGTATCGAGTTCGTAGTCACCGTAGAACGGGTTCGCCAGCATGGTCGCGCCGTTGTTGCCACCACTGGCACCAATGATCGTCTGCGTCACGTTTGTGGACGGAGCGCCAGAGGTCTGCGATGAGGTGATGTCCAGGCGTGGGTCCGGCGTACCCGGTTCGACAGCCTGTACAAACCAGTAGCCGAGGCCCGGTTCGATGTCCGGCGGTTCCGTGCCCGGATCGCCATCACCGTTGCCAAAGCGTTCGTAATCCTGAGTGCTGTTGTTCCAGCGGCTCATCACCCACGTGCTCGCAGTGCTGTTGCCGCCAAGATCATCCGCGAACAAAGCGTCGGCGTTACGATCGGCCGGATTGTCGATAATCGTCGGAACACCGATCAGGTACCAGACGTTCTCGGAGGAAACATCTTCGGTATAGGTGTCGATCCAGTAGTCGGCATCATCGACATAGACCGTTCGCAAATCATCTGGATCCGTCGTATTGATCTGCTGGATTTCGTAGCGAACCCAAGCGGTTGACGATGGCGTTTCCAAGGTTGTCGACACCTGGGTAAAGCTTGTGGTGTTGGCTGAGTTCGCGTAGGCTTGCTGAATGAAGTTGTTGTTCGCGTCGTAAGCCTTGAGGTACAAGCGCGACAGCTGGTCGGAGGTGACATCTTCAGCAAAGTACACGCTACCGCCGACGGTGTCTCCCGGACGCACATACAGGAACTGGATCAGGCGGGGACGCGAGAGGGCTGCGGAACTGAACGCCGCCGAAGCAGAGCCGGAATTGACGATCACGTTCTCTTCGTCAATCGCGGCATCGCCGGCTTTCAGGGCTTCCCAGAAATCAGGTGCACCACCGGTCCAGTCTTCGAAACTCTCGTTCGTCACCGTAACGTACGTCGGCTGCGTGATCACGATGTCCGCGAAGTCAACGTAGCAAACCTGGGGATACGGCTGCGAGGTGTTCTGGAAATGCAGAATCTCGTACTTGATCTGCGACGTCGAAGCCGGGGTGACAAAATCCAGCACCAGAGCCTGCCACGAAGTCGTGTTGATCGACTGCGTGAACTCCTGGTACAGGAGGTTGTTGCTGTCGTCGTAGACCTTCACGTAGACGCGAACGAACGAATCGTCGTTGTCGTAGACGAAGATCGAGGCTTCAACCTGTTCGTTGGGATCAACGCTGAAGAACTGTACGAGGCGCGGTCGAGTTGCGCCAACGTTGTTGATCTTCACCGATGCGCCACCGCTGTACGCGAAGGAATTTTCCTGAATCTCGTTGTTCCCGGATTCAACAACCGTCCAGTCATCCGGGTTGTCATCTGTCCAGTTTTCAAAATCTGCGTTTGACAGGCTCTGCCCCGAAACGGGGAAAACCATCAACCCGAGCAGCAAAACCAGTACCGTAGAAAACAGAACCGAAGACCTCATGAGAAAGTCTCCTCGAAAGTGTTAGCACTACAATCCGTGACCAAACCCCGCCGCCCCGACACATCTCAGGAAGTGAGTGTCCCCGGAGAAGAGACTCAGGGTGCTACAAGGCTACAATACTAATGATAGTTTCAGCGCAACAATCTAACGCCACAGGAACCGAAAAATCTACGTACCGAGTTAGCAGAATGCTATGCGGGAGGTCACACAGCAGAGCACCCTTCAGAGTACCCTTGCCCCACTGAGGCCCGCAACGATAAACGCTGTCTTGCGGAGTATGGTGACTTCTGCCTATCTATGACAAGTCTATCGGACGGTACTCGGAGTTCCTTGAAGTTTGCGGCTTGTGGCTCGAGCCTCTCAAGTAAACTCCGGTTTTTGCGGATATGTGATTTGTATCATTGCAAAGGCCTGATCGGTTCGACGAACTTATCGGTCCGCGAGCGAAATACCAAACATTCAGCGTACGTGTAGTGTTTTTTCGGGCTCTGAGTGGAGAGTCCTCTCGGGTTCGGGGGGGTGCATTGGGCTCGTTTTCGCCGCATATTCGGTGCTGATGTGTGTTATAATTCTTAGCACACTGATTTTCGAGATAACGACATCGCTTAGTTTGACTTTTTGGAGGCACTCGTGGAGAAGAGCGTGGGATATGAAAAGCCCTTGCTTGTCGAGCTGTCCTTGTTGCTGGATACCGCACACGGTTTCTCTGAACCAGACCCGCCTGGCGGTGACGACGCAGGGAATAACAACAAGGAACAAGAAGACCAGCAGGAGTCCGATTCTTTCGATTGGTTGTGATTGGGCGTTGTTCCCATGTCCTTGAGTGCACCCGTCTATGTGACGGACCCTGCCGTGGTTTTCCGAGAAGACATGAAGGACGGCGGGGTGTTGTACCACCCGGAAACTGACCGGGCCTACAGTCTCAATCGTCTCGGAGCTCGTATCTGGGCAATGCTGTGCGAAGGGGAAACCCGGGCGCGCATTGTCGACCGGTTACGAGCTTCTTTTGCTCCCGATGAGGCACAGACTCTCGACGACGACGTAGACGAGTTTCTCGCCCATCTGGTCAAACACAACCTCGCAAGCGTCGAGGATGCCTGACTACTCCCTTCACTTGGCCGACGGTTTCCGTTGGCGCTATTCGAGCACTCCTGACCGCTCCGGCTGGCTGGAGCAGTTCGCGGACACACTGACCCTCCCGTCTGAGGCCTCCGTATCTGCATCCGCGTCGCACGCCTCCCACATCCACATTTGTTCTCCGGCAGAAACCGATCAGCAACTCGCATCCCTCTGGGGAGATGCCCGGCCCGTGAGCTTTGAGCTCGGTCCGTTGCAGGTCTACACCCTCCGGGGCGCAACAGACCGGCTGTTTGTCACCCCGGACTCCGGCGATCGGCACCAGTGGCTGATGAGCATGTGGTACAGCCTTTATCCGTTGTACCCGGCGTTGCTGAAACAGGGTCACCTTCCGGTGCATGGCGGGCTGGCGGAGTGGAACGGTCGCGGCGTTTTGTTCGCTGCCCCCGGTGGAACCGGTAAATCGACTACACTGAGCCGGTTGCCGGAGAGCTGGCGAACCATCTGCGACGACGAGACCTGGCTGGTGCCCACGGACGCGGGCTTGCGTGCCCACCCGTTGCCGACGTGGAGTGACCTGGTGCTGCGGAAGAAAAACGGTCGCTGGCCGTCAACGACCTCCCTCCCGCTTCAGCACGTGGTGTTTCTGCGCCAGGCGGAGCATGTCTCTGTGCGCCGTCTCGACCACGCCGAAACCGCAGCGTTGCTGAACCAGTCAGTGGAGCAGATTCTCCGCCGTGCGTGGGCAGTGCTGGTTCCCCCCGACCTCGCCGCGGTTAAGGCACGCATGTTCGAGCTGGCGGAAGCCCGCGCTCGGAGCCTCAGCGGTATCCTCCTCGACCTCAACCTGCACGACCCGTTCGCGGACAAGTTGCAGGACTTTATCCTCGCAGCGAACGCGTAATCCCCCTGCTTCTCCGAACGTTTGCCGGGGTCGCGCGAGATCCATTCGTGCCGTACCTTTGCCTGTTAGAAATACAAAGCAGATTCGCAGCCCATTCCCCGGAGAGTCATGACGGCCCAGCGGCAACAGGGACGTGCTTCCTCGCTGAAACCTCTCTTGCGCATGTTGCGCATGATGGGCCGCTACGCGCCCCGGCAGACCGCGTTGTACCTCGGATTCTCCGTCATCCGTGGCGTGCTTCCGCTGGTTCAACTCGTACTGTTCAAGTGGATTGTCGACGCCATCGTCGTTGCTGTCGACGCCCCTGACCCGACGACCGAGCTGCCGAACGTGATGATATACGTCATCGCCGCCGGATTCACTTACTGGCTGCTGATTTCATCAACAACGGCGGACAACTGGCTGCGGCAACATCTCATCCAGCATTTCACCGATCACCTGTTTGATCGCATCCATCGCAAGTCGATCACCGTTGGTCTCGCGTATTACGAGAACAGCGAGTTTCGTGACAGCCTGCACCTCGCGCAACGGGAAGCGCTAACCCGTCCCGCCCGTTTGATCCAGGAAACCAGCAGCCTGTTCCAGAACCTGATCTCGATCACGGGAATCGCCGCTCTGTTGATCACCGTCCACTGGGTACTCGGTCCGGTGCTGCTTCTGGCGGCGCTGCCGGATGTGCTCCTGCGCTTTTACTTCTCCCGGCAGTGGTACCGGTGGGAACGCAGCCGCACGCACGACGAACGCCGCGCCCGTTATTCCAGTTGGGTGCTGACCAGCACGTTTTACGCCAAGGAGCTGCTGCTCTACGGTCTCGGGGACCTGTTCTCTACCCGCTTCCGCGAACAGCGGGAACAGCTGCGGCAGGAAAAACTGGACATAATCGAACGGCAATCGGCGTTCGAGTTGATCGCGAAGACCGTCTCCGCGCTGATCATCTTCGGTCTCTACGCGTTCGTAGCGTTCCAGGCTGCGATGGGTGCGATCACACTCGGCGCGCTGGTGCTGGTCATTCAAGGGCTCGCACGTGGCGGTTCGATGATCCAACGTGTGCTCACTGGCATTGCAGCGATGTACCAGAACAACCTGTTCCTCACCAACCTGTTCGAGTTCCTTGACCGGCAGCCGCAACTGACCGCGCCACCTGCGCCGACAAAGGTTCCTTCGGAACTGAAGCAGAGCCTGGCCGTCGAAAACTTGTCCTTCCAGTACCCGAACCGTCAGGACTGGGCGTTGCGGGACGTTTCCTTCGCGCTCCAGCCCAACGAAGTGCTGGCAGTGATCGGCACCAACGGCTCCGGCAAGACAACGCTGGTCAAGCTGTTGACCCGGTTGTACGATCCCACCGAAGGCCGGATCACGTTGGATGGAACCGACCTGCGCGACTTCGATCCGGATCAGCTGCGAAAAATGTACAGCGTCATCTTCCAGGACTTTGCGAAGTTCCATGACAGCGTGCGCGAAAACATTGCGCTCGGAGATCCGGACACCAAGGTGAGCGAGGAAGCAATCCTCGCTGCCGCACGTGACGCAGGCGTTGATGAATACATCGACCGTCTCCCCAACGGCTACGACACGTTGCTCGGTACCTGGTTCGCGGACAGTGTCGACCTCAGCGAAGGCCAGTGGCAACGGCTGGCGCTGGCACGTGCGCTGGTTCGCCCCTCACGAATCGTCATCCTCGACGAACCGTCCAGTTCGCTGGATGTGCAGAGCGAACATGCGCTGGTCTCCCGCCTCAAGCAGGTACTCAACAACCGGGCTGCGATCCTGATCAGCCACCGCCTCTCCACCATCCAGACCGCCGACCGTGTGCTGATTTTAGAGGACGGGCGGGTAAAAGGCTTCGGCACCCCCGCCGATCTGTTGGCTCCGGACGGCGAACAACTCACCTTCCTCGATTCCAACCACAACCGGGTCTAGCTGCGGTTCGTGGCTTCATGTTCTGTCCACGCCTCATTGTCGCATGTCCGCTGTATCCCAAAGTTTAGCAGGGATGTAGCTTCTACTAAGTATCAGCATCTCGGAATGATTTTTGCAGCATTTCAGCTGATGCGCAAGGAAAATGGGACCGGATTTGGGTTTATCGACGATACAGCTGCCCAAATCCCTACCCCCACACATATTCCTCGCTTGCATTGCGTCAGTGTGAAACGGTTCCGTTCGGAACGGGGATCTGACAGTTGCGCTCAAAAATGTTAGGTGTTCCGAACTAACACAGTGGGAAGAAAACGGATGGAGGACATGTGAAGATTCGTAATGTACTGGCATTTCTGCTGATGGCCGCACTGCTGGCATTTGTCGCGGCGTGTGATGACAATGGCGACGATGACAGCGGCGTGGCTCCGGAGATGGGTTTTGTCGCGGAAGACGGTGACTTCGCGAACTACGATTCGTGGACCCGAGTCGAGTATGCGATCGCTCCCGCCAACCAGAATGAGCTCGGCGGCTTCGCACATGGGGCAACAGACACCAGCGTGGTTCGTGATGTGTTCACGAATAATGCCGACGGCTACAGTGGCGGTGAGTGGGGCGAAGGCACAATCTTCTTCAAGGAGACGCATGGTTTCAACGGAACCACGCCCGATTTCGCAAACGGTACCTATCTTGCCATGGCCAAGAGAGGTGCTGACTTCGATCCGAACAACGGCGACTGGGAATATTTCATGCTGGATGCGAGTGCTTCGATTATGAATCGAAGTGGAGACAATCCGGATGATTTTGCTGGTTGCATCGGTTGTCACGCCTCAGCACAGACGGATTTCATTTTTGAGCATCCAAGCAGCTACATGTTGGAATTCGACACGGATCAGGAGTACATCGACTTCGTGACCGCCGCGATGGATGAATGGGAAGAACTCGAAACTCTCAACGGTCCTGATCCCGCCCTGGGTGCGGCTCACGGCGGTGGTGATCCGTTCCGGACAATCTACCGTTGGCAGCCGGGTGGGGTCTACAAAGACGGTATCTTCCCCACTGGTACGATCATCGCCAAGCGCGTATTTGTGGTCGAGGACAATGTCGAAGTCGAACCGGAAGGTGCCTGGACCGCCATGGTCAAGAAGGACATGGATTCGTGGCAGTGGTTGCGCCTCGACACGGTGAACGGTGTCGTCATGGTAAACACGGACACCGACAATGTCGATGCCGGTTGCACGTCCTGCCACGCACAGCGGCAGGGAATGGGCAACGGTGACTGGGCATTCCTGCATGATGGTCTCGGCAACTGATTCGTCTTTCAGCTGTAGACTCCAGTCATAGACGCTTGCAACACGAAACCCCCGCCAGATGGCGGGGGTTCTTATTGCAACAGTGATACTGTTCGGAAGTTTTGCTTCGACCGTTCTATGCGTCGAAAGTCGACAAGCGCGCCATTCCTCAGGCGAATCTTTTAATGGCTGAGGAAGGTCCAGCTAAGCAACAGCTTGTTTTGTTCCCCATCCTGCTCGAAATTGGCTCTTCCTCACTTCTCTTCGTTCCGTTCGGAATGAAACATCACCTGTCCGGACCCGGTCTTCCTGACACAACACGACAGCTACAGCTCATCCGTCATCACTTCGATGTACACACCATCATGTTGGTTCGCCAGCCAGTTGGTGTATTCGATTTCCTGCTTTTCGCGCAGGGCCATCTGGCTGATGCGGTCCCAGTCCCGCTGCAGTTCGAGCTGACGGGCTTCGTCGTGTGCGGTTACGGTCACCAGGTGAACGCCGACACGGGACAGGAACGGTTCGCTGATCTCACCGACGTCGAGGTCACGCGCAACCTGCTGGAATTGATCGGGAATCGAACTCAGATCGAACCAGCCGAGGTCACCACCGAGCTTGGCGGTTTCATCGTCCGCGGATGCTTCCTTCGCCACATCGGCGAAGCTCTCCCCATCCATGATCCGGTCGCGCAAGAGACGGGCTTCCTCGACCGCACGCTCTTCGTCAGCGTCCGTCGCCTGCAGCATGACGAGGATGTGGTTGGTGTTGATCTTTTCGCCGCGCCGCCAGTTGAGCCGGATGATGTGGTAGCCGAAGCGGGTGCGAATCGGTTCGCTGATCTCGCCCTCTTCGAGGTTGTAGGCGACCGCTTCGAAATCCGGCACGAGGTCACCGCGCTGCGTCGTACCGAGCAACCCGCCTTTCGGCGCACTCGCCCGGTCATCGGAATACTCCATCGCCAGGGAGTCGAAGTTCGCGCCGTTCGCGATCAGGTTGAACACACTGTCCGCTTTGGCCAACGCTTGTTCTTGGGCTTCATCCGCCGGTTCGACCTCGATCAGGATGTGCGCGAGACGGACACGTTCCGGCATCGTCGGCAATTCCTCCTCGACGCGCGCGTAGAAGTCCTCGACCTCTTTCTTGGTCAGGGTCGTCTTCCGGGTTTGCGAAGCGCGGACACGTTCAATCAGCAGGCTGTTGCGTACCTGGCCGCGGAAATCCCGGCGAATCTGCCGGATCGGCTTGCCGTAATATTCCACGAGGGCTTCCTCGCCCCCGATTTCTCGGGTGACCTGGTTGATGCGATCATCGAGCGTCAAGTCGACCTGTCGGTCTTCGACGACGATGTTCGTGTCGTCTTCCGCAATCGACAGCAGGATCTTCTGGTTGATCAGTTCTTCCAGCACGGACGCCTTCAGCTGGGCAATCGCGGTTTCGGTGCGATACTGATCCCGGTTGCGCAACACGATGTCCTGCACATACTGCAGCACTTCGGATTCGAGAATGATTTCGTCATCGACAACGGCGATGACGCGATCGACGACCTGGGCGTCCTGCGCGAATGCCGGTGCTGCGAACAGGGCCAGCAGCAGGGCCAGAATCGCGATACGAGGGGTGCTCACGTGCTTACTCCTCCGTGACCGGGGACGCGATATCAACATCCACGCTGTCCACGGTTTCTTCGTGACTGGGTACAGATACGGGTTCGGTGGAACCATCGCCAAGCCGAATGCGGACGAGTCCACTCTGGCGGGCTTCACGGCGCAGGGCCTCAACATACTCAAGCTTACTCCGCCCGCGCAGTTCCGCCATCATCCGGTCGCGCACGACATCCGCGACTTCATCGAATGGACGAGTGCGTCCTTCCTGGAAGCGATCCAGCAGTTTGACGATCATCCACTCTCCATGATACTCGACAGGCAGGCTGGAGTGTCCAGAGCGGAGAGGCTGGATCGCGGTGGCGATCTCGCGCGGGAGCCGGCTGACGCTGAGATTGGTCAACGTATCGATCCGGCTGACGCCGATTTCCTCGACCATTTGCGTGGCTGTCGCTGACTGGTCGAACGCCTCGCGCAGCCGCCACGCGCTGTTTTTCGAATCTACGTAGGCGATGACGAGGTTGACCTCTTTCGCGACGCGCGTGTACTCGCCCGTGTGATTCTTCCAGTACTCGACGACGTCCGAGGACGCCGGCGTATCAACGACGGTGTTTACTTCGATCAGTGAGTTGATCAACAGGTCGTCTTCGAGTGTAGCGATCCGGCGTTTGAATTCCGAATCACGATGCAACCCGTTCTCACGGGCTTCGTACACCAGCAGCCGGGTGTCAACCCAGTTGTTCACGTACCGGGCGATGTCCTGCTCGCGTGGGTATTCGATCCCCATCTGCCGCAGCACATCGAGCACGTCCTCCTCAGTGATCCATTCGTCACCGACGACGGCGAGCGCATCCGCCGGGGGTTCAGGTTTGAACATGCCACACCCGGCGGTCAGCAACAAGAGAAAGACGGCCAGCGCTGTGCCGGCCGTCTTGATTGCCACGTGTATCTTAACCGGCGGACGAATCATTGCCCCCTTCGCCAGCCCAGGTGGTGTGTGGGAAGGTGATGTCGATCGCGCGTTTGTTCAGCTGCCAGTCAATCGCGCTCTTGATGCTGTCCATGTACGTGGTCTTGCGCGTTTCACGCATCCATGCACGCCAGTCGACGCTCACCTTGTCCTTCACGTTCTCGAATTCATCAGCCTTCGGCTCTTCCTTCGAGATCACCTTGAACACCGACCACTTGCCCTGCACACGCAGCGGACCGACGAGCTCACCGATTTCCGCCTCTGCCGCATTGCGGCCGATTGCGCCGTACTGGGCTTTCCGGATCGGGCCGAAGATACCGTCCTTCTCTTTCACGCCCGGACGGGTGGTGTACTCAACCGCCAGTTCCTTCAACGACTTGTCGCCACGTTCAGCCATCGCCTTGACGCTGTCCGCCATTTCACGATCTTCGAGGAAGACTTCGATCAACGTGTACTGCGCATCGAGCATGTAGTCTTCCATATGCTCGTTGAAGTACGCCTGCAGGTCTTCGTCCGTCGATTCCGGGATCTCATTGATGTCCTGGTTCACGATCTGACGAATGCGGATGTCTGCCGCCATCTTGGCCTGTTCCAGCACTTCCGGCAAGCTGAGGAAACCGCGCTTCTTGGCATCGTCCGGCAACAGCACCTTCTCGGTGATGTAGTTCTCGACGATCGCCTTGACCATTTCCGCATCTTCGAACTTGCGGTTGGCCATGTGACGCTGCACATACGGCTTCAGGTCGCCAGCGGTGAACGAACCCTCATCGAAGGTGACCAGATCCCATTCCAACTGTTCTTCGGTCAGGAAGCTGAACGGGTCGGCGGCCGGCTGACGCGGCTCGACAATGTTGTAGACCTTGTTGATGTTGTCCATCTGGAATTCAACGTCGCGTTCCGTTTCCAGATCCTTGACGAACTGCCGCGCCATATCAACCAGTTCCTGCCCGTGCTCGCGCATCGCCAGCTGCTTGATCCGTTCCTTGTCTTCTTCATAGGTCGGACGATCAGGAATCGCACGGATTTCGTGCGTGAAGATCAGGTGCCAGCCAAACGGCGTGTACACCGGATCGGACATGTGGCCCGGTTCGGTTGCGAAGGCGACATTTTCGAACGACGGAACCATCTCACCGCGACGGAACCAGTTAAGTTCGCCGTTCTGCGAGTTGGTGTCTTCGCTGTTCTCGAGGGCAGCGTTGGAGAAGGCCGTGCTGTCGACCGTCTCGTTGTTGTCAAGGATCTCCTTGCGGATCTCGACGATGGCGTCATGCGCCTGGACGGAATCCGTGTCCTCATCAATCCGGATCAGGATGTGGGACGCGTTTACTTCAAACCCGTCGCGATCGTAATAGGACTTGAGGCTGTCTTCCGGGATCAACGAGTCAACGATGGTGCGGTTGTAAAGCTCACCGATCGCAGCCATGTTCCGCGCCTCTTCGTACGAGGACATCACTTCCGGACGGTTGGCGTAACCCTTCGCACGGCCGTCTGCGGCCTTCAACTCGCCTTCGAGAACCTCGGTGACGTAGTTGTCCATCGCTTCGCGGGTCTGCGTCGCGAGCATCATCTCGCCGCCGAACCGGCGCAGCGCGAGATTCCTGAATTCATCGGTGGTCATTTCGTCGCCGTCGACAACCATCACCACATCGTTGCCGAGTTTTTCACCGCAGCCCCAGATCAGGGTCAGCGCGGCCAGAGCGAGAAACAGCGCCATCAACTTGGTCTTCATCGGTCTCACAATCTCCTTCGTCGTCCCGGTTCACACAATCAGCGGCAGCAGGACAAAGTGACCCCGCATGCATCGCGAATCGCGCCCTCCCTCCGGGAAGAAAACTTCGTTTACGTTAAAGGTCGTCTCAGAGCGGGGAAGGTAGCCTCACCCCCGCGCGGTTGCAAGGTTTATTTCCCTCGCATGTTCAGGGTACCCATGTACTACTCATCACCTCAATGACAGTTTCCACGGGCTCTCTGGTGTTTACTATATTCCTGCACAGGCCGGTACTCTGTATCCACCGGATAATTCAACCACGGAGCCTGTTCATGCCACGCGTCGGGATCCTCTCCCTGTTGTCGTGTATTCTGCTGACGCTCACCCTGTCCACCCCGTCCTCCGCTCAGACTCCGGACGATACCCGGTACCTCGAACTGCAGGAACTGGTACTGAATCCGACCGCGGGAACCTTGAAGCAAGGGCAATATGGAGTTGACATCCGGGCCTACGGTGACGGTGGCCTGCTCGCCGGAGTCGGCGTCGGATTGTTCCACCGCTTCATGTTCGGCATTTCGTATGGCGGCCAGAACATGCTCGGCTACGATGAGTTCAACGGCAACGACCTGCCGGGCGTGCAGGTACGGTATCGTGTCATCGAGGAGTCGATGCGCATGCCGGCGGTAACCGTCGGCTACCAGATGCAGGGCTACGGCTCCTGGGACAAGGATGTCGAGCGTTACCTGTACAAGGCACCGGGCGCGTTCGCGGTTGTCTCCCGCAATTTCTGGTCACCCTACGGCCACTTCGGCATTCACGCCGGCATCAACTACAACACCATCGAGACCAACGACCAACGCGGCTGGGACGGCTATTTCGGTGTCGACTTCAGCATCAACGAACAGCTGACCATCGTCGGCGAATACGACCTCGGCCTCGACGATAACATCAACGATAACGGCTACGGCGAGGGCGAGTACGGCTATTTCAACGCCGCTGTGCGCTTCTCATTTGCCCAGTCGTTCGCGATACAGGTTGATGTCTACGACCTGCTCAACACCAGCGACCGCACCGAAGGATTCGGGCGCGCGTTAAAGGTGTTCTACGTCGAAACGTTCAGCCTGTAACGGGCTTCACTCAGGGATTCGGATGAACATGCGGCAAATTTTCATCGTGGCGGCTGTCTGCCTGCTGATGCTTGCGGGTTCAACACAGGCCAGCGAAATCAGTGTGTACGGGACATTCATGAACGGCGGCAGCGTGCTCAATACCGCCACTGCCAACAGCATGATGATCCTCGATGACGGCCTGCTGTCGTTGTGGACCAACCCGGCGGGCATCCTCAGCGACCGGCACCAGATCTTTGCCGGTGGTAGTTTGCAGACGGCCTACAGCACCCAGTCACAAGTATCCCCGGCGAACGTGAAAGCCGGAATCGGCATGATCGGGTACCTGTACACCTTCCCGACCAGCGCGTTCGCACTCGCTTTCACACCGCGAAATTCCGTTGAGGCCAGCGCGGAATACAATTTGAGCACCACGTCCTACGAGATCCGCAACACGTTCACTTATTCCGAAGTCACGGCGACCTACGCCCGCAAGCTCGGGCGCGGGTACAGTCTTGGGGTCAGCGCAGGACCGATTCTCGGACAAGGCAAGGCCGGCGCAATCACGGAAAGCAATCCGCAGGAGACGCTGTACTCCCCGCTGCTGTGGTTTGCCCGCATCGGGCTGAAGCAGAAAACAGGTGTCATGAGCTGGGGTCTCGCGCTGGAAACACCGTCGATTGGCAAATTCACCATCGAGGAACCGACACTGGTCGGCTATCAGCGCACCAAGACCGACATCGACTATTCCGGCGCGTTGGGCGTGCGGGCGGGCGTCGGTTGGGACATGCGCTTCATGGGCGTCGAGATGGATGCGCTTTACTACAACACCGACATGATCCAGGTGGACGGCGAGAGTGCCAACTTTGACGCACCGGTGCTCAGCGTCGGTGCTGCCGCCCAGATGCAGGTGCATGAGCTGGTCCGTGCACGGATGGGTCTGCGTGTCCGTGTCGAGGATCCGAACGACCGTTCCTTCCTGCAACTCGGGATGGGCGGCTCATACACCATCAGCGAGGAGCTGCTGGTGTATGGCTCCGGCGGAATCATGTTCCCGTACGGTGACGGGATCAAGGGCACGGCGTACGACGACCTGCTGCCGTTTACCTTGCGTGCCGGGGTGATATACCAGAACTTGCTGGAATAGGGTCAACCACACCGGGGGACAGATGTTTCGCGTCGATCTTCGCAGCGACACGGTGACCAAGCCAACGGCAACCATGCGCCGTGTGATGTTTGATGCCGAGGTCGGGGATGATGTGTTCGGGGAAGATCCATCGATCCGTGCCCTCGAGGAACGGACCGCAGAGGTCCTCGGCAAGGAAGCCGCCCTGTTTGTCCCCTCCGGCACGATGGCGAACCAGATTTCGCTGGCAGTCATTGCCAACACCGGCAGCGAGATCTACTGCAGCGAAAAAGCCCACATCTTCAACTACGAATCCGGCGGGATTTCCGTCATCGCCCGCGCCCAGTTGCACACCATTCCCGGCGACCGGGGCATTTTCAGCGCCGCGGATGTCGCGAAACGCCTGCGTCCCGCAGACGATCACTTCCCCGTTTCGCGCATCATCGAGCTTGAGAACACGATGAACGGCGGCGGCGGCGCGATCTGGCCGCTGGACATGGTCGCAGCCCACCGCGAACTCGCCAACCAACACGGCATGTGGATCCACCTCGACGGCGCCCGGCTGTGGAATGCGGCTGTCGGCAGCGGCGTGCGCGAGGAAACCTGGGCATCGTACGCCGACACTGTTTCGGTCTGCTTCAGCAAGGGGCTCGGCGCACCGGTCGGCAGCGCGATTGCCGGCAGCCGCTCCTTCATCGAGGAAGCCCACCGTTGGCGGAAACGGCTCGGCGGCGGCATGCGTCAGGCCGGCATCATCGCGTCAGGCGCATTGTACGCCATCGACCACCACCGTGATCGATTGCACGACGATCACCAGCGCGCGAAACGGCTGGCGGAAGAGCTGAATCAGTATGATGTGATCGACGTGGACATGGAAGGCGTGCAGACGAACATCGTGTGGCTTACCTTCAAGGACGATTCCGCGCTGACGATGATGAACGCGTTGAAGGAGCGTGGGATCGGCACGATTGCGTTTGATGGGCAGCGCATGCGTCTGGTCACCCACCTCGACGTGGATGACGAGGGCATTGACCAGGCCCTGCTCGCGTTCCGCGAACTACTTTCGGCGACGTCATGAGTTCATTGATCCTGATTATCGCACTGGTGGTTTCCATTTTCACCCTCGGAGTGCTGACCAAGCTGCTTCGCGAGGTGAACCGGCAAGCGTCCAGCGAGCTCGAGGAAACCGAACGGCGAATCGATGAACTGGAAGCTCAGATGGAGAAGCTGGAAAAGTTGGAAAAGGACGGCGAATAGACAGTTGTCACTGGTCAGTCGCCGTAGACCGTAGCCCGCAGTCCGCAGCCCTTAGCCTGCAGAACCCAGCACATGGACGAGTGCAATGGCAGACGAAGCCGCCTCAAATCCCCAGTACGCCTGGCCCTACCTCGACGAACTCACCCCCGGCGAACAGGTCGACACGTTCCTCGCGGTGCGCAAGGCGGAACTGCGACGCACACGGGACAACAAGCCGTTCCTGCTGCTCGACCTCGGCGACCGCACCGGGCACATCAAGGCGAATGTCTGGGATGACGCCGAAACGTTCCTCAAGGCGTTACCGGTGGGCACGTTGGTCAAGGTTCGCGCCACTCCGCAGGAATACCAGGGCAAGCTCGAGCTGAAGCTGCATTTGATCCGTCCCGTCACCGACGCCGACGAGTTCGAGCCGGACCGTTTCGTGCCGAAAACCGACCGTGACCCTGAGCTCGACTGGACGGTGATCCGTGACGCGGTGAAGGCCGTCGAACACAAGGGCATCAAGCAGCTGTTGGATGGCCTCCTTGCGGACGAGGAGCTGATCGACAAGTTCACCCTCGCCCCGGCCGGCAAAATGTGGCATCACGGCTACCTCGGCGGCCTGCTCGAACACACCGCCTCGATCATGGGGCTGGTGCTCAAGCTGTGCGAGCATTATCCGAAGCTTAACCGTGACTTGCTCGTCGCCGGCACACTCTGCCATGACATCGGCAAACTGTGGGAATTGCAGACTGATTCGGTGATCGATTACACGGTCCGTGGACGGCTGGAAGGGCACATCGTCATCGGCGCCGAATTCCTCCAACGCCGGATGGACGAGATCGAGGAACTGGATTTCGAGACCAGGGTCCAGATCAAACATCTTGTTTTAAGCCACCAGGGCATGCTCGAACAGAGCAGCCCGGTGGTTCCGATGACACGGGAAGCATTTGTGCTGTACTACCTCGACGAGATCGACAGCAAACTTAACGCCCTCGACCGCATTTACGACAAGCACCAGGGCCAGCCCGGCGACTTTACGGAATGGGTGAATCTGTTGGGCAGGCATTTGTACAAGGGGGAAAGTCAGTAGACAGTACTCAGTGATCAGTGATCAGTGCTCAGTCAACGGAAGTCGGAAGTCGGAAGTCGGAAGTCGGAAGTCGAGAAAATATGTGGCCGTGTTGCAGAAAATGCAGACGCGGCCGTGTTGCTCCAGGACAACCCAATTGTGTCATCCTGAACGAAGTGAAGGATCTCTCTTTTCTCAGTATTCAGTGTCTAAAACCTTCTTCTCATTCTCATCTACCGCTTTGCGATTCCCCGTAGCTTCATTGTTGGCCATAATTGGATTCCACCATGACCTTCAGGAGAAACCAGCACTGGATTTGCTGTAGCACCGTAGCTGTGGAAAAAAAGCGTGTCACTGTCCATCACGTTGTTCGGCGGAATACCCACCGATATTCTGTATTCGTAGTCGCCAGCAGGGAGATCCTGTGGAACTTGCTGTTGAACGTTCCGCAGCACCATAAACTGACCGGGGTGCATTGTGGGATGGTAGGTGTGAAGCCTCAGAGTACTAGTTGGTGTAACAGCATCGATCCAGATCCAACCGGTGCGGATCTGATTGTAATTAGCCAGAATAAAATCGAATTCGATCAACTGATCGTCTGTTGGGGATACATCGGGATCCCACCGAACATCCATTTCAATTGGTCCTTCATCGTACAAAAGATTCTCAAACCAACTAGATTGAAATCTCAAAATATCTAAATCTCCATCGTGATCGATATCCTTTGATAATAGCGGTTTTGAATTATAACTTTCATCCACAAAGTACTCAACAACGCCTCCAAACGCATCGTTCACGAGTAAGCTTGAATAACCGCCATCAGTATGATTTCTGACTAGTAGATCGTTTACTCCATCATTGTTTCCGTCCAATATCCCCAGCGGGTGCCATTGATCCATCGCAAAAGGTTCTTCTAGCACAAATAATCCTGAATCATTTCTAAATAGCAATGGTTCGTCAGGTAAAAATGGCGGATCTATAGTTTCTTCACGGAATACTAATGCATCGATATCACCATCTGTATCATAGTCGCCAGAAATAATAGATTTATAGGGATTTATTGATTCTTCATCATCCAGCCTTTCACTTGTAAATTCATGATTTTCATCATATTTAAATAGCATTATTTTTGAGTTATAATTTATGGTGAAAAAATCAAGATCTGTATCACCATCAATGTCGGCAGGATATGTAATTTCACCATTGCCCCAATCATCCACAAGTATTGATGTTACAATTCTGCCATCTGAAACCATATCAAACCATACTTCATCATAACAAATAAAATCGAGCGTTCCATCATTATCTATATCGGCAATATGAAATTCACCAGTCCCCTGAAGTCCAGGAGTAATTTGATATTCTTCTACATCTGAAATGAAATGGTAGGTGAATTCGAGTGGTGCCGTTTGTTCGAGCAAGATAAGTGCATAATCGGATAACTCCCGGAGAAGAACGAGGATGTCATAATCACCATCTTGATCAAAATCATAAGCTTGTGCTCCTTCAACGCGAACATTTCCTACTGGTGGTCCCCACAACGTTTCATACGTCCATTCACCAGGTAGGTTGTTCCAGGCTACTCCGACACTGTCCAATGAGGGCACAGCTCCCAGTCGCGTCCCGATAAAATCCAAATCACCATCCTGATCAAAATCAACCCAATTGCACATCAAACCTCCAAAAGTACCCTGAGGATTGTGATCAATGAAGAAAGAGTGTGCAAGCTGAGGATGTAAGAATCCAAGGTAAATCACAACGACAATCACGAAATATTTCATGAGTCTCCCCTCGTCACAGATGAACATCAATTTATTTGACGTGTCCCATGTACATAAATATAGCTGCGTCGCTGGCAGCATGCTTCCGCACGATTCGTCTGCGGTGATTCAGAATGCTTGACCTCACAATTTGCCTGCTTTCGACCTTTGTCTACCAACCACCACCTACCGACCACCATCTTTGTCCTTCCTCTTCTTCGCAAAGAATTCCCGCAACAACTCCGCGGACTGTTCCTCGAGGATACCAGCGGTCACGGGATACCGGTGGTTCAGACGCGGGTCGTCGTGCATGCGGTACAGCGATTCGACCGCCCCGGCTTTCGGGTCACGCGCGGCGTACACCAGCCGTTCGATCCGTGCCAACCATAACGCCCCGGCACACATCGGGCACGGTTCCAGCGTCACATACAGCGTCGCGCCGTTGAGGTAACGCTGGCCGATCGTGTTCGCGGCGGCGGTGATCGCCTCCATCTCGGCGTGCGCGGTGGGATCGTTAAGCGTGATCGTCCGGTTGCGTCCCTTGCCGATCACCCTGCCGTCTTTGACCACGACCGCGCCGATCGGGACCTCGTCATCCCGTGCGGCCTCTTCGGCGAGGTGCAGCGCCATGTCCATGTAAAGCCGATCCAGATCGATCATCCAGTTTTCCGTGTTGTCATCAGGTTGTTTGGAAGGTAGCTCTCAGGGTATTCCTGATCCAGGGAGCGGGAACGAGGGCCTTGCTGCGATTGCGTCAACATTGAAACGAGTTCTCTCTTTTCGGCAAACGCGGGAAATAAGCTACCGTTCAAGATTACAGTAGCGAAACGGTTTCATCTCTCGGGAGTTGTCGTTTTCACGGGTTCTCGATACCTTATCAATCTTGGGAGTTCCCACTGTTAAGGACGTGAGTCCCCCTGACACACAAGCGAGGATCCAGCGATGGCCACCCTGGGCAAAGATGCCAGCACTGCGACCCCTTTCCGTCGTCTTCAATCGACTGCGGAACACCGGTACCGTTATATCGGCGAGGGCGATTTTGGCGGCAAAGCGCTGGGACTAGCGTTCATGGACGAACTCCTGCGTGACCGCTTCGATCCTTCCGAGTTTCCCGGCATCAATGTCGCGATTCCGAAATTGGTGGTGTTGCGGTCCTCGATGTTTCGCAACTTCATCCAGTTCAACAACCTCACCGAGCTGCTCAACGATCCGCCGTCGGATGACCGTATTGGGCGGGCGTTTCAGCGTGCGACCTTCCCTGGCACGTTCACTGGCGACCTGATGAGCCTGGCGGAATCACTCCGCGGACCACTTGCCGTGCGATCTTCGAGCCGTCTCGAGGACGCCATGTTTCAGCCGTTCGCCGGGGTTTACGCGACCAAGATGATCCCGAACAACCAGAGCGACACGACCGCGCGTTTCCACAAGTTGATCGAGGCGATTAAGTTCGTCTGGGCTTCCACCTGGTTCCGTGAAGCCAGATTGTACATGGAAAAGGCTGGCGTGAACCCGCTGGAAGAAGAGATGGCGGTGATCATCCAGGAGGTCGCCGGGGTCAAGCACGGCGAGCGCTTCTATCCGACCATGTCCGGTGTCGGACGCTCGTTCAATTATTACGCTTTCGGACGCGCACGTCCGGAACAGGGCGTAATCGACCTCGCACTCGGTTTGGGCAAGCACATTGTTGACGGTGGGCTGGTCTGGACATACTGCCCGGCATACCCGAAATTGCCGCCGCCCGTTGCTTCACCACGGGACTTGCTGAAAACAACCCAGAGCAGGTTCTGGTCGGTGAACCTCGGTGATATTCCCACGTTTGACCCGTTACGCGAGGCGGAATACCTGCTCAAGAACGAGGTGGAGGCTGCGGAAAAAGACGGCGAGTTGAACCACATCGCGTCCACCTACGACGGTCAAGCTGACCGTATCCTGCCGGGCATTACGAACCCCGGGCCGCGTGTCATCGACTTCGGCCCGATCTTGCAGTACAATGTGTTCCCGTTGAACAAGCTGATCACGCACCTGCTCAAGTTGTGCGAGGAGGAACTGAAGCAGGACGTCGAGATCGAGTTTGCGATCCAGTTGCCGGAAAAGTCCAGCGACACCGTAGAGTTCAGCTTCCTGCAGGTCCGTCCGATGGTAGCATTCGAGGAGAAGGTGAGCATCCACGAGGCGGACTTCAGCAACGCCGACCTGCTGATCTCATCCGACCGTGTGCTCGGCAACGGCATCGCCCGCAACGTTGAAGATGTGGTGTACGTTAAACCGGACACGTTCACAGCGGCGAAGACTCCGCAGATCGCACAGGAGATCGACAAGATCAACCTCAGCCTGATGCGTGACAAGCGCCCGTGCCTGTTGATCGGATTTGGACGCTGGGGCAGCAGCGACTCGTGGCTGGGAATCCCCGTGGTCTGGAGCCAGATATCATCCGCCAGCAACATTGTCGAGGTCACGACCCCGGAGATGAATGTCGACCTCAGCCAGGGCTCGCATTTCTTCCACAACCTGTCCTCCTTCCAGGTAAACTACTTCGCCGTGTCGCACGACAGCCCGAACGTGGTCGACTTCGACTGGTTGAACACGCGTGAAGTTGTGCAGGAGACGGACTTTGTGCGGCATGTCCGGCTGAAGAAACCATTATGTATCAAAGTAGATGGCCGTAGCGCGCGGGGAGTGATCATTCATGGTTGAGAAGAAAAAAGCCACGTCCGCCGAGCACCTGATTGAGGCGTTGCAGGAACGTGCCAAGGAACTCAACTGCCTGTACGAGGTGGAGGAGCTACTCAACGACAGCGAAGCCAGCGTAGAGGAGATCTTCAGCGGCGTCACTGCAGTTATTCCCCCCGGCTGGCAGTATCCCGACTATTGTTTTGCCCGCATATCCTATGATGGGGAGGTATTCGGTCCGGACGGGATGCGTCCCACCGAATGGGTCTTGCGCGCACCGATTGAGGTTCATGATCGCACACTCGGCCACGTGGAAGTTTTTTATACCCGTGAACTGCCGAAAGAAGACAACGGTCCCTTCCTCAAGGAAGAAGCGAAGCTGCTGGAAACCATTGCCGACCGTGTCGGGCACTTCATTCTGCACAAGCACCTGCGCAAGGTGATTCAGGGTTGGGACACCGCGCGCAAAGACCTGAAGCGGCAGGGTGAATGGCGGGTGATCGTCAATCTGCTGCGTCGTACCGACCAGGAGCTGTTCCTCGTCGTCGCACGCAAGATGATGAACCATCTCTGCTGGAAAGGTGTGGTTGAGGCGGACGACATCCTTGCGCAACTGGGTTCGACGGACCGCCGTCTCGGCGAAACTGAGGACGCCAACCGGCCTCTGCAGCGCCGGAAAGCCTATGACATTCTCGCGTTGAGCGAGGAGATCTTCAACGTCGCGGAAGCGAACCTCTGGGACACGGATATCCTCGAACTGGTGCAGAAGTACATGCAGGAGGACCGCGCCAGTTTCCTCATCCGCACCTTGATCAGTCTTGACAGCACGCTCACCGACATCTCCGACGCCATCCGCCGGTTCCACCACCTGTCTCTCGACACGATGGACCTCGCCGAATCGACACGCAAGGGTGTCAAGGTTGCGATGGTGCGCCGATTTCTCAGCGATCAGCTCGAATTTATTCAGATCGCGAAGGATTACGTCGACATCAAGGACTTCATGCAGCTCATCCCGCGGTTGATCCATCCGATCAACAGCCATGGGAAATTGGGCGGCAAGAGCGCGGGCATGTTTCTCGCGTGGAAGATGCTGCGCAAGGCGATCGACAAGCACCCGGAATTCTCGGAAGTGCGCCTGCCAAAGACGTGGTACATCACGTCCGACGGCCTCCACAGCTTCCTCCATTTCAACAACCTCGAGGAAGTCACCGAGCAGAAGTACAAGGACGTCGAGCAGGTGCGGCAGGAGCATCCGCACATCGTCCACCTGTTCAAGTCGTCACACTTTCCGCCTGAAATCATCCCCGGCCTGTCGATGGCACTGGACGATTTCGGCGAAAGCCCGATCATCGTACGTAGTTCCAGCTTGCTGGAAGACCGACTCGGGTCGGCATTCTCCGGCAAATATACCAGCTTGTTCCTCGCCAACCGTGGCAGCAAGACCGAACGGCTGGAAGCGTTGATGGACGCCATCGCGGAAGTTTATTCCTCCACATTCGGCAGCGACCCGATCGAGTACCGCGCCGAACGTGGCCTGCTCGACTTCCACGAAGAGATGGGGATTCTGATTCAGGAAGTGGTCGGTACCCGCGTTGGCAAATACTACCTTCCCGCTTACGCCGGAGTCGCCTTCAGCAACAACGAGTTCCGCTGGTCGCCCCGGATCAAGCGCGAGGATGGTCTCGTGCGGCTTGTCATGGGTCTCGGCACACGCGCAGTTGACCGGCTTAGTGATGACTACTGCATCCTCGCGACTCCAGGCCAACCGTCAATGCGAGTCAACGCGACCGTCGAGGAAAACATTCGCTATTCGCCCCGTTCCATCGATGCCATCGACCTGGAGAGCAACACGTTTGTCACACTTCCCCTCCAGGACTTCCTCAAGCAGCATGGCGAAATTTTCCCGCGTGTGCAGGAGTTCGTTTCGGAGATAGATGAAGATCATCTTCGGCAGCCGGGCCTGTTCGATCTCGATTTTGAGGAGAAAGAATACGCGGTTACGTTCGAAGGCTTGATTCACAACTCCAATTTCATGCGCCACATCAGCGCGGTTCTATCCACCCTCGAACAATCGTTCAAGGGCCCGGTGGATATCGAGTTTGCGCACGATGGCAAGTTCTTTTACCTGCTGCAGTGCCGGCCGCAAAGCCACGGGGATGACACTCGTCCTGCAGCGATTCCCACAGACATTCCCGAGAGTGCCATCCTGTTCTCGGCGAACCGATACGTTTCGAACGGTGCTGTGCCTGAGATTGAGTACGTGGTCTACGTCGATCCGGCAGCGTACGCCGATCTCGAAGACAAGAAGCAGATGCTGCGTGTCGCCCGAGCGGTGGGACAGCTGAACAAGCAGTTGCCGAAAAGGCGATTCATCCTGATGGGACCGGGCCGTTGGGGGAGCCGTGGCGACATCAAGCTCGGGGTCAGCGTCACCTACAGTGAGATCAACAACACGGCGATGTTGATCGAAGTCGCGCGTCAGAAGGGCAACTATGTTCCCGACCTGTCCTTCGGCACCCACTTTTTCCAGGATCTGGTCGAGGCGTCGATCCGCTATCTCCCGTTGTATCCGGACGATTCAAAGGTATTGTTCAACGAGCGCATCCTGACCCAGTCTTACAACATGCTGGCGGAGCTGTTGCCTGAGTACGGGGATCTCGACAAGGTGCTCAAGTTGATCCACGTCCCGCGCAGCCTCAGCGGCAAGATTCTCAAGGTTTACATGAATGCCGACCTGGATCAGGCGGTCGCGATCTTCACGCAGTCCACCCAGGAAGCGGAACCGGAGAGCAAACGGTCCGAAATTACCACGTTCGATATCCCTGAACGCAGCAACGACGACCACTGGCGCTGGCGTTTCCGAATGGCAGAACGGATAGCGGGACGGACCGATGCGAAAAAGTACGGCGTCAAGGCGATGTTCATCTTCGGCAGCACGAAAAACGGCACCGCCAGGGCTGGCAGCGATCTCGACCTGCTGGTTCACGTCGCGGACGACGCATCCCACCGGGATGAACTGACGACCTGGTTCGATGGCTGGTCAGCGGCGTTGGCCGAGATCAACTATCTGCGCACGGGCTATCGCAGCGAGAACCTGCTCGACGTACATTTCGTCACCGACGAAGACATCAAGAACCGCACCAGCTATGCGGTCAAGATCGGCGCGGTGACCGACGCCGCGAAGGAAATCCCGCTCGGGGGGATCGATCAGTCGTAACCGATACCGCCATCCTCTGACAAACATGAGACTGCGATGACTGAAAATCTGGTGTATATGCTGCTGGGATGGGCGTTTGCTGGTTTTACGCTTGGTATCCAATGGATCATGTACCGGCATGGTGACCGCTCGCTCTGGAAGGGGAACAAGCGAAGTCCCTTGTTCGCCATCGAGGGCTGGGCGGCCCTGTTCAGCGCTGCCGTGATCTACGCTCTGCTCCGGACCTGGCTTCTGATTGATCCAGCGGCCTCGGTGCACAACATCTCATTTATCGTCTGCCTGTTCGTTTGCCAGATCGTCTTTACGGGCAGCCTGTACCTGGCCTGGAAACTGTTTCCGGAGTTTCCATCTTTCTTCGGCTGGCGTGATTCGCGCGAAACGAACGATGCGTCCGAATCAAATGAAGACGCGCAGCAGACCGTCCCCACGAAGTAACCGGAGTCCGTGATCGTGTCGAAATCCGTCCAGTCCCGTCTCAGCCAATTGCCGAAGGTGGATGGCGTTCTCCAGCGCCCGGAACTGGGTGCGTGGGCGAAATCGCCGCTTGCGGCTGGTAAGGTTCGTGAACTGGTCGACGAAACGCGGCTGCTGGTGCTGGAGGATGAGAGCACGATCATCCCGGACGCCGCCGACCTCGCCCGGATGGCGCATGACGAGCTGGACAAGCGGTTCCGTTCCCCGCTCCGCCGGGTGTTGAATGGCACCGGCATCATCATCCACACCAATCTCGGGCGTGCGCCGATTAGCGAAGCGGCGATTGAGGCGATGAACGCCGTCGCCCGCGGTTACAGCACATTGGAATATGACCTCGACCGGGGACGGCGCGGTTCACGGCACAACCTCGTGCGTGAACACCTGCTCGCGTTGACCGGTGCGGAGGACGCGCTGGTCGCCAACAACAACGCCTCCGCGCTGTTGCTGGCGTTGACCGCGCTCGCGAAACGGAAGGAAGTGCTGGTCAGCCGTGGCCAATTGGTCGAGATCGGCGGGTCGTTCCGCATTCCGGATATCTGCCGTGTCTCTGGGGCGAAACTGGTCGAGGTAGGTACAACCAACCGCACCCGGATCGGCGACTACGACAAAGCGATCTCAGCAAAGACCGGCGTGCTCTTGCGGGTACACCCTTCCAACTTCCGTGTCGTCGGCTTCACCGAGGAAGCTCAACTAGACGATCTGGTCAAGCTGGGCAAGAAACACAACCTGCCCGTTGTCGATGACCTTGGTAGCGGCGCGTTGGCGAACGTTTCTTCGGTCACCCGTCTCCCGCACGAACCGCTGGTATCGGAAAGTGTGGCGGCTGGAGCGGATGTCGTCACCTTCAGCGGTGACAAGCTTCTCGGCGGTCCGCAGGCAGGTTTGGCGGTCGGAAAGTCGGCTTATATCAGCAAGATGCGCAAGCATCCGTTGATGCGAGCGGTACGTCCGGACAAGCTGACCTTCGCCGCATTGACCGCAACCCTGCAGCAATA
The DNA here is from genome assembly GCA_020444425.1 of bacterium. Classification (GTDB taxonomy): domain Bacteria; phylum Electryoneota; class Electryoneia; order Electryoneales; family Electryoneaceae; genus BMS3BBIN04. The sequence goes on from JAHLLB010000010.1 coordinate 101,447, forward strand.
CCTGACAGCGGATCACGTACAGGAATTGCCGATCTGGCGCATGTTCAGCCTCGGCGTAGTCGAGCTGGAAGCGTGGCTCGGCCCTGTGTTCACGGACGTTACAGCCGCAGCGAACGACGCAGGCCTTGAGGTTGAGATCGGCCGGTCGGTTTCCTACGCTGGCGGCGGCAGCCTGCCGGAAGAGGAAATGCCCAGCCGCGCGCTGATCTTCTCCGGGACGCAACGGCGCTTGAAGGATTTTCAGGACGGTCTCAGGCTCGCGGATGTCCCCTTGATCGGGTATCTTAAGGACAGGCGGTTCCATCTGGACGCCCGTACCCTGTCCATTGAATCCCCGGATGAGATCACGAAACTGCTGATCGCCGGACTGGAGGAGTTGTCATGAAGCGGACCCTTGCCATTCTGCTGCTGTTGCTGCTGCCGCTGACCCTCGGTCTGGCGCAGTTGGACAGCACCGCAACCGACACGGCTTCCAGCGAACCGGAACGTGTTTCACCCAGTCGCGGCCTGGTGCACCTGATGTTCATCGAAGGTGCGATTCACGCCGTGGTCAGCCAGTCTATCGAACGTGCGATTGAACGTGCGGACGATGCCGGCGCGCGGGCGTTGATCATCGAGATCGACACCCCGGGCGGCCTGCTCGAATCCACTCACGACATCACCAAGACCATCCTCAACAGCCCGGTTCCGATTGTGGTCTATGTCGCACCCAATGGCGCGCGTGCCGGCTCGGCTGGTGTGTTCATCACCATGGCTGCGCATGTCGCCGCGATGGCTCCCTCTACAAACATCGGTGCGGCAACACCGGTCGGGATGGGTGACTCCCCCACGGCGACCGACACAACGGAAGCTGCTCAGTCGGACGCCGAGGCGATGCGCCGCAAGGTGACCAACGACGCCATCGCCAATGTCCGCGCGATGGCGGAAAAGCATGACCGCAACGCCGACTGGGCGGAGAAGGCCGTGCGGGAAGCGGCATCGATCACCGCGACGGAAGCGCTCGAGTTGAATGTGATCGAGTTCATCGCGGAGGATGTGGACGATCTGCTTGAGCAGATGGACGGGATGATTGTTGAAGTTCCGGACGGCGAGGTCATCCTCGAGACGAAAGACGCGCGGGTCGATGAATTTGAGCCGACCTGGCGTGAGGATTTCCTCAACACGCTTGCCAATCCCAACTTGGCGTACATCCTGATGCTGATCGGGTTTTACGGCCTCATCTTCGAACTCTACAATCCGGGTGCGATCATTCCGGGCGTGGTCGGCGTGATCTGCCTGATCCTCGCGTTCTTTGCGCTGCAAACGTTGCCGATCAGTTGGGCAGGGCTGCTACTGATTGTGCTTGCGATAGTGCTCTTTGTGCTGGAGGTTTACGTGACCAGTTTCGGCTTTCTCACATTTGGCGGCGCGGTCTCGCTTGTGATCGGATCGGTGCTGCTGATTGACACCGATGTCCCGGACATGCGCGTGTCGTGGACGGTAATCGTGCCCACCGTGCTGGTCACCATCGCCTTCTTCACGTTCGCGCTGACGATGGCAATCAAGGTGCAGAAAAACAAGGTCACCACCGGCAAAGAAGGTTTGACCGGTGAACGCGGACGCGCGGTCGGCGACATCGCCCCCCGTGGCAAGGTCAAGATCGGCGGCGAATACTGGAAAGCGGAAACCGTCGGCGACGAGATCAAGGACGGTGACGAAATCGAGGTGGTTTCCGAGGATCGTCTGGTTGTGAAGGTGAAACGAGTGGGCTGAGATGAACCCGCCGGGGCGTGCAACAATCATCGCGGCAGCCGTGTTTACCTTCGGCCTGCTGCTCGCTCCGGACCAGTCCCCTTCCCTGTGGCATCTGCTTCTCCCCGTTGGCGCGCTCGCGCTGGCGGGGATTTTTCTGCGTCTGCGCAATCGTGTCCCGCAGACACTTCCCTTCATCGCGCTGATGGTTGCGTTCTTTTCCGCCGGATGGTTGCTCGGCACTCCTCAACCCGCGCCGTCGATTCCAGAGGGTCGTGTCTGGGTTCAGGGCACAGTCCGCATCCCGATCGAACGCTATGACGACCGCCAGCGCTACCGTCTCAGCCTGCACCGCTGGTGGGCTGGCGATGCGGGTGGCGAACTTGACCTCGGTGCAGTGCTGTACCTGCCAGACTCGCTCGGGGTAAGCATGCAGCCGGGCGAAGAGGTCCGGTTGATCACACGGCTGGAACGTTTCCGTGGCCCACGCAACCCCGGCGACATCGACTGGCGCGGCTACTGGGCGAACCGGGACGTCGAGGTGATGCTGCGGTCGGTACGTTTCGTCGAACCGTTGGGCGTGCAGCGCTTCTTCGGCGGTTGGACACGGCAAGTTGCCGGCGGCTGGCGAACCGGCATGGATACATTGATTCGAGAGTATCTCACCGAACCCGCGCAACCTCTCGCCCAGGCGTTGCTCATTGGCGACCGGTCCCACTGGGACGAAACACTGCATGATCGCATTGCCATGTCAGGCCTGATGCACCTGTTTGCCATTTCGGGGCTGCACGTCGGCCTGATGGTGTTGATCGCGGTGAGCGCGTTGTCGGGATTGGGTTTCGGACCACGCATCACCTCGTTGCTGGCGTTGCCGCTGCTGTGGTTGCTGGTGCCGTTGACCGGCGCGAATCCGCCGGTGGTTCGTGCCGCGATTATCATCAGCGTCGCGGTGGTCGGACGAGCGTTACAGCGAAATGCCGATCCGTTCCACATCCTCGCGCTGGCCTATTTGCTGCTGCTGTTTCCGCGTCCGGGCGGCATTCACGATCCCGGCTTCCAGCTCAGTTTCGCCGGCGCGGCGGGTTCGTTGTACGCCGGGACGTACTTCCGTCACCTGCTCTCCCCAACGAGGAAATACGCCAGATCCTTCCGCCGCTGGCTGCACCGCTGGTCGCGACGTTTGCTGCTCGCGTTTGTGGTCTCTCTTTACGCGTGGTTGTTCACCGCTCCGGTGCTGGTGGTGCATTTCGGCCGCATCGCGTTGCTCGGACCTGTCGCAACCCTGCCCGCGTTGGTGACGGTCACCCTCGCCCTGACCGCCGGTTGGGTCATGGTCGCGGTTGGCTGGTGGCCGTGGCTGGCAAGTGTCTTCGGTGCGTCGATGGATGTGTTGCTGCGTGCCACGAGCGGGCTGGCGGATCTCGCCAACCTGCACCTGCCCTCGCTGGAATATTTGCCGGTCAGCGCGGCGGTGCTGGCGGGGTTGGTGCTGCTGGTGGTGCTGATCTCCACTCGCCGGATGGCGACGCAACCGTTCAGCGGCTGGCTGCTGACGGGGCTGTTTGCGGCGGTGATTGTGGTTTACGGTTCCCTGTGGCTGCCGGATTCACGGGTCAAGCTGGCGGTACTCGATGTCGGGCAGGGGGACGCGGTCCTGATCCGGTCCGGCACGCACGCGGTGCTGATCGACAGCGGACCGGAGTATTCGACAGCGGTCGCGGATCAGTTGCGGCGATTGGGAATCCGGGAGCTGGACCTGCTGCTGCTTTCGCACGGCGACGCCGACCACTGCGCGGCGGTGCCGGAACTACTGCACCAGGTCAAGGTGAACGCGGCGCTGGTCTCGCCGGTGACTTCGCGGGATCGGGCTGGCCAAAACGCGATACACGCTCTGCGAGAATCGGGCACCGATGTCCGGTTGGCGCATGCGGGCTTGACCGTCTCCGGACCGTGGGGTGAGCTGCTGTGCATCTACCCACCGTCGCCGGAGATCGACCCCGAACTCCCGGATAACGCGCAGTCCCTGGTTTGGCTCTGGCATGCGGAGGAGGCAGACGCGGTCTTCGCCGGGGACGCGCCGGTCGAAGTCGAACATCAACTGCTGCGCACGTTGAGCCTGAACGAGGTGGAGCTACTGATGGCCGGACATCACGGCAGCCGGTCCTCGACCTCTCGCGAATGGCTGGCAACCCTGAACCCGCAGGTGGTTGCCATCTCCTGCGGCCGCAACAACCCGCACAACCACCCGTCGGCGGAGCTGCTCGAACGGCTGCATGAACAGGGCGCACATGTCTTGCGAACGGATCAGTCCGGCGCGATCCTGTTCGAGGTTCGGGACGGTGAGCTCGAGACCATTAACCATTCTCAGTGGTGGTAGGAAAAGCGGTCTCTCGTCTCTTGTCCCTCGCCTCTCGTCCTTCGTGATCATCGTACAGTTTCGGCATTCGTCTCTCAGTGTCATGGCTGTCGACTTTCGACTTTCGACTGGCAGACTCTGTACTTTCTTTCGACTGAGCACTCATAACTCACAACTGTCTTTGCCGCCATGCCTGACAACCTGATTTACATTCGCACCTCCCCCACCGTCGACCTGTGTGTCCGTTCGCAGCAGGGTCAGTACGACCTGCCGACCGTGCTCTTCATCCATGGTCTCGGCGACTCGTCCCTGTGCTGGAAATCGTTCTACCAGCGGGACGATCTGCTCGATTTCACCTTGCTCGCGCCCGATCTGCCCGGGTATGGACGCACGCGTCTGTCCAAGGGTACTGGTGGCGGCATCGCGGCGCATGTCAAACACTTGCGCGCCTTGATCGAGGAGATTGTCGGCGGTCCATTGCTGGTCGTCGGTCATTCGCTGGGTGGGTTGATCGCAACCTACCTCGTGCGGGCCATTGAGCAGGCCGAGGCTAAACCGACCGAAGAAAAAGTACACGAACCGGTCCGTCTGCTGGGACTGATCAACGTTGAGGGCAACCTCACCGGCGCGGACGCGTTCATTTCCAGCCGTGCGACCAGGGCCGACCAGCGCGGCCACTTTGACGAATGGTACGAAGCGTTCGTCCGCACCAGTTACGAAGGCCTGTGGGCGGATGCGAATCCACACCTGAAGCATTATCCCGACTCGCTGCGCATGGCTGATCCGACGGCATTTCTCGCCGATTGTCACGAGATGGTGGCGTTGAAAACCCGCACCGACGGCGACAGCGGCGAGAATGAAGCAGGCGGCGAATACCTCAAGATCCGTTCGCCGAAACTCTACGTGTATGGCACCGAGTCGATCCCGCAGATCACGTTGGATTTCCTCGCGCGTAACGAGCTGAACAAGGTCGTCGTAGACGGAGCCGGACACTGGGCGATGCACGACGATCCGGACCGTTTTATCAATTTGCTACTGGAGTGGTTGCGATGAGTGTGGACCCGACACCGTGGAAACCGGACACCTCCAACCGTCCCGAAATGCGGGTGATTTTCGAGATGTTTCGCGTGCTGCCACGTCAGGGTCCGGGCAGTGATGAGCACACGTTACGTGCCTGGTCGCTGCTCAAAAACCTTCCAAGCCGGCCTGAGATTCTGAATGTTGGCTGTGGCACCGGCGGTGACGCGCTCGCCATCGCCCGCAATCATGATGTTCGCACCACCTGCATCGACATTGACCAGCCAAGCCTGGATGTCCTCGCCCAGCGGGCGGCGGAAGAAGGCATCCCGGAACGGATCACCCCTATCAACCAGACGCTCACCGATCTCAGCCGGTTCGCGGATCGCAGCTTCGACGTGATCTGGGCGGAAGGATCGATCTTCATCTACGGCTTTACCAAGGCGCTGCTGAACTGGAAACGGTTGCTTCGACCCGGCGGCTACTTTGTGATCTCAGATGTGGTCTGGACCGTGGATAACCCGCCCCGGGAAGCGGTCGACTTCTGGAACGTTGGCTATCCGGACCTGCAATCTGTCGAGGAACGAATCAGCTTGATCCAAGATGCCGGTTATGAGCTGATCGATCATTTTTCACTGCCGGAACGCTGTTGGTGGGATGTGTGCTACACACCGTTGGAAAACAACCTGCCGACGTTGAGGGAAAAATACCGTGATGACACCGACGCACTGCTGGAAATCGAGGAAGCTCAGGCTGAGATCGACCTGTTTCGTAAATACTCCGACTCGTACGGGTACGAGTTCTTCGTGATGCACGACCGTCTGGCAATTTGATTTCCGCTCTCTCCTCGGCTCATTTCCCCTGAGAGCATACTATCTTAGCTGAAACTCGATTTTCACGAAAGAACGTGCGGAGAATCGCATGGAAGAAACTGGCCTGGTCGTATCCCCGAATCAGATCCAAAGCCGGCTGTTCGTAATTCGAGGATCTCGCGTCATCATCGACCGGGATCTTGCGGAACTGTACGGTGTCCAGACCCGTCGTCTCAACGAGCAGATGCGTCGGAACGAACAGCGTTTCCCCGCAGATTTTGTCTTCCGGTTGACAGCCGAGGAAAAAGCGGCAGTTCTCGAGGTTGCTGAACACCTTCAGCCGCTGAAGTATTCGCGTTCGCTACCGTTGGCTTACACGGAACGCGGGGCGTTGATGGCGGCGACGGTGCTCGACTCGGAACCCGCCGAGGACGCGATGGTGATGATGATCCGCTCGTTCGTGCAGATGCGTGACCAAGCATTGTCCACCAATGAACTGACCTCCGGCCTGCAATTCCTCAATCAACGAATGGAACGCACCGAAAAACAGCAGATCCTGTTGCTCACCATGATCAAGGACATTTTATCTCCACCGAAAGAGGTTCCCGTACCGAAGAAACGGCGGATCGGATTTGGTGTTGAGGATGAACCGGTAGTGGAAACACAGGAACAAGCGGTAGCCGATCAGGAAACGCCTGATCAGAAGCCGTCAGAATAGCAACGATCCGCAACGTGTATAGAACAAATCGGGGGCGCGTTCAATCGAATGCGCCCCAGTTGTTTTTCTCACCACTCAAGACTCAGGACTCAGGACTGTCCTTCATCACACCTGATGATACTTGAAGTAGTCCTCGAGTTCCGGCAGGCCGCCCTGGAAGACGAGGTAGCCGTCGAACGGTTCCCGTTCCGTGATCTCGCCGTTCACCGGGGTCGTCATCATGCGTCTCACCTCGGCGGGCTCCTGTGTCTGACCGAGCACCCAGCCGAGTTTCACGTACGCCACTTCCGGCAGCATGTTCGCCAGCGGAGTGACGCCGATTTCCATGATGTCACGGCCGGTGTCGTACACGTACATCTGGACATAGCCCCAGAGCGTCTGTACGGTCATGAAGATATGTACCCCGGCTTTCACCGCTCGGCGCAACGCCGGGAACAGCGGCCGGTTGACATGACCGAGGCCGGTACCGGCAATAACAATTCCCTTGTAGCCGGCGTCCACCATGGCATCGACAATGTCCGCCTGCATGTTCGGGTAGTACCAGAGCAGCGTGACTTTTTCCTCGAACGCGGTGTTCAGGACCGGCTTGCGGCTCATGTCACGGTGGATGAACGCGTCTTCTTCCTTGATCGGCACGAAACCGTCCTGGCTCACGCGCGCAATCGGGGTATCGCTCAACGTGCGGAAGGTGCTGCGGTAGGACGAGTGCATCTTGCGCACCCGTGTCCCGCGATGCAGCAGACCGTAACTGTCTGAGGTCGGGCCGTACATGCAGACCATAACCTCACCGAAGTCTCCCTCGGCGGCGGTTTTCACCGCACGCAGCAGGTTAAAGGCAGCATCCGAGGAGGGCCGGTCGGACGAACGTTGCGATCCCACCACCACCACCGGGCACGGCAGATTCTGCACCATGAACGTGAGCGCCGCAGCAGTGTAGTGCATGGTGTCGGTGCCGTGTCCGACGACGACGCCGTTCACGTTACCCGTTTCGATCTCCGCCGCCACCGCTTCGGCGACCTTCTTCCAGTGCATCGGGCCGATGTTTTCGCTGAACTCGCCGAAAATCTTCTTCGTGTTCATGTTCGCGATGTCGGCCAACTCCGGAACCGCGCCGTAAAGTTCGCCCGGACTGAACGCTGGAATCACCGCGCCGGTGCGGTAATCGAGACGGCTGGCGATGGTACCGCCGGTGCCGAGCAGGATCACATTCGGCTTGACCGGATCCTTTGGAAATTCCTTCTCCGGGATCTTGTAATTCGCCTTGCGGTAGCCGAGCACTTCGATGTGCTGGATCGACTCAGACTTGATGCCGACGTTGTAGCCGTTGTACGTCAGCTTCATCACCAGGTGCTTGTCGTCGGCGGTTTCACTGCGCGGCAGCAGAATGCCGACAAAGTCGCCCTGATCGGTGGTCGCCTTGACTTCGCACCACACCCGTGCGCCGGTTGCTTCCAGCACCGCCCGGCTGTAGCCACGGTAGCCCTTGTAGTCTTCCGCCGGGTCCAAGTCCGGGAGGGTGACACCCTCGACCACCGAACCGGTCGCCTTGATCTCGAACGTCGTTTCGTTCATCGTCGTCTCAATGGGATTTCGGTTGCAGAGGCGGTAACGTACGCGCATCCGTGCAAACTCGCAAACGCCTCCAGAATCCGAGTTGCGCGTCTGGATACGGCACGGTACATTTGTGTCTCGTTACTGCGGCGGTAGCGCAATGGTAGCGCCCCAGCTTCCCAAGCTAAACAGCTTGGGATTTTTTGTGTAATGCAAGTTCCAAAAAACACATATCTGATTGTATTTTCAAAATGTTACGTATCATTTTTTATTGCGTAGTGTCAGGGCGTTTTGGGGCATATCACAGATTTTGCTGTATTTTTGCTGTACTTGCCGTAACCAGGGCTCATGTGAAAAAGTTAGAATTATCATGTGGAAAGTCTTCTTCGAAGGGTCTGCGAAGTCTGCTGGCGCCATCCTTCACGAAACCCCTGGGTCCTGAGCACATCTGTATCAGTGCGCGACGTGTAAGCGCGCTATCCGGTTTAGATCGCCAGCTAGACAGGTGCGACCAGAACGGCAGTCGGGCTTTCACCGGGTGTCGGGGCTGGGTGAAGAAAATGTGGATTTCGGCCAAATCCCATTTTCGACGGCGGGCGGTTCCGTCGCGATTTTGCGATTTGGGCAATAAGGTGTGTTCGAATCGGTGATCACGATGTGGGGGTTGAAATGCGACATAAAAACATGCATAAACCTAGAAGGGGTATCACCCAACTGGGGTGCCGCATCATGGTGGAAGGGAACCTGGGCTGGTAGTCCGTAAGGCCAACGTGTCATCGTCTGGCATTCTGGTAAATACGGGGATTTCGAAGATAATCCACTAGGGTGGTTGGGCAACAGAACAATTTTGGCAAATTTGAAGCAAATATCAGGTGGAACCTTGGTAGGGGTTGAAATGTCCCCTGAAAACCCTTAAAACATATGTAGGGGTAACCTGTTCTTCGCCGTGTCACCACCGGATTGGGTTCGGAAAAGGGGTTTGGGAAGTATTAAAGGATGAAAAATCGACTAAATACTATATAGTAATACCAAAAATAATTTTGATTTATTTTCTTTCGTCGAAAACCCACATTCATATTTTTATACTTGACAAATAATTCAATTATTCTTATAATTAAAGTATGATATTGCCGTATTCCTGCCCATAGGTACTACGACATCCCTTTAGGCTTATGACAATGCCGCCCACGGGCGGCTATTGTTGGAAGCAAATGCACCAAAAGGTATCATAAAACCAATCGAAAGGAAAACCAAAGGATGGGCTTACATGCAAGTACAATTGAAAAATTGGAAGACAGCATACTTTGTGATCGGGTATTGGAAGCAATAAATCGTAATTATTCGCAAAGATTTATTCAACGTAGATACGATATCACACGAAGACAACTACAGCGAATCATACAGCTAGACAGCGACAAAAGAATAATAAATAAAGGAAAGAAAATGGATAACTAAAAGAAAGGAATTATTTATATGTATATAAGCCTAAATGAAAAAGTAGTATCATCAAAAGAAGAAGGGTCCCTCGCTGATTCATGTGGGTAAGCTGAGGTTGAGCTTTCCCGCGACGAGG
>JAHLLB010000011.1 GCA_020444425.1 bacterium
GGCACCTGTAATGGATCGTTCGATGTGAGGAACATGGCAATCTGACGCCGATTTCCCACTGATACGCCGCATCTGTGCCGACAGGTGTCCCCGGAACCTGCAGATCATCCCTGCTGGCGGAGCCATCAGGGGCACATGCCACCCTGTTTTTTACCGATAACCGATCACCGTGAGGAAGGGGACACTTGGCGGCACCTGTAATGGATCGTTCGATGTGAGGAACATGGCAATCTGACGCCGATTTCATACTGCTCCGCCGCATCTGTGCCGACAGGTGTCCCCTCTCGATCAAGCCGGTACAATCGAGGACAAGTGAACGGCTTGACGGTCACCACGACGAAGCCACGGACAGAACCGACGCAGCCTCCCGCATCGAATCACCCTGATCGATCCGTTCACATGTCCCCCTTTCTACGCCTAGCTTTCAACAGGCCTTCACCTGAATCCCATGGGTTGGAACCTGAATGGATATTCAAATCGATGAGATTTTCAGTCTGGGTCTCGCCATCCTGATGGGGATACTGGCCGGAAAATTCGCCTACCGGCTGAAGATTCCCCGCGTCACCGGCTACCTCTTGATGGGCCTGTTGATCGGGCCACATTTCACAAATCTCATTCCCGAACACGTCGTCCACAACCTGGACGTGATCAACGATATCGCCCTTGGCTTGATTCTGTTCGCGATCGGCAACGAGTTTGAGTGGTCACATCTCAACCGGATCGGAATTGCCAAGCTGTTGCAACTGGCACTGTTCGAAACGCTGGGCGTGCTGGTCTTTGTCAGCGGCGGCTTCATGCTGCTCGGCTACGAACCGGTGATCAGCCTGTTGGTCGGGTCCATCGCCATCGCCACCGCACCCGCCGCAACGCTGCTGGTGGTGCGCGAGTTTCACTCACACGGACCGTTGACGGATCGTCTCCTCGCGCTGGTTGCGGTGAACAACATCCTCGCGATGGGGCTGTTTCGCATCATCTACAGTTTCGTGCATCTCAGCAACGGCGCGGATTTGACCGCGACCATCCTGCAGCCGATTTATGAAATCGTCGTCTCAGTCGTTCTCGGCATATTGTTGGGCAAGATTCTCGGCTTCTGGGAACGTCACCTGGACGAACTCCCGGAATTGCTGCTGGTCATCATCGGCGTGATCCTCGTCGGCACCGGACTCGCGCGAATGCTGCAGCTCCCGCCGATGATGGTCGCGATGGCTGCCGGTGCGACCATCGCCAATTCGTCGTATGTCCACCGTCTGATTTATGTGGAACAGCGCCAGCTCGAACAACCGATCTACATCGCGTTCTTCGTTCTTGCGGGGTTGTCATTGCACGTGGAGATGTTGCTGCAAATGGGCTTTGCGGGCGTTGTTTACCTGCTGGCGCGATCCGCCGGAAAAATCGGCGGCATCTGGCTGGCGGGCCGTGTCACCTCGCAACCGGTGGAGGTGTCCAAATTTCTCGGGATGACGTTGTTATGCCAGGCCGGGGTCGCTATCGGCCTATCTTACGAAATCATCGCGGATTACCCGGAGATCGGCCAGATGATCACGACGATTGTGCTGGCCACGGTCATCCTGAATGAGACGGTCGGTCCGTATCTTGTGAAGCTCGGCTTGAGCATGGCGCATGAGGTACCTGAGGACATCAGCTCGCAGTCGGCTGAAGTCCGATCGTCCTGAACGAACGTTACCCGGAGAATTGAGTGGCGCCGTCCACCCCGAATCCACTGTTGATGGGAATTGCCATCGCTGTCGCCGTGCTGCTGATGGTGGTGATGACGCTGTTGTCACGAACGAGACGCAACCGTTCGAGCTTCAGCTACCTCACCTCAGCCATGCTCGGCGGGATCGACATTCTGACGTTGCGGAGCCGAACCCGGAATGATGCCATCGACGAACTCGCCAGCCACGCCGCCGGGGTGTTGCGTTGGCCGGACGAGGACACCATCCGGCGACGGCTGCGGAAACGGGAAGACGAAATGTCGACGGGCCTGGTGCACGGCATCGCGGTTCCGCACGCGCGCTTTGTCAAGCTGGGACGGTCGCTGGTGATGTTCGCGCGGTCCGTCGACGGAATTGACTGGGACTGTATGGATGGTCAACCAGCGCGCACCTTCTTCCTGCTGCTTACCCCGGAGGAGGACGAAAAGGCGCAGCTGAAAATGCTCGCCGAACTGAGTTACTGCGCGGAGGACGAAGAGTGCCGGGCGGTCTTCGAGTCGACTGATGACTGCAAGGAAGTGATCGCCGCGATCCTCAAAGTGGTGAAGTCGAAGTGATCCGCTAGCCCGGTCTCCCTCCCGCCTCGTAAATCTCAACCCTCCGCTCTCCGGTTTGTGCCAACCCTGCGAAACTTATCTACTTTCCCCCATTCACAACACAATCTGGGGTCTACCGATGGTGCTCACCCGTCATCCTGACAATCCGATCATCACCCGTGAATCGATTTCCTCCAGCCTGCCTGAGTTGGACGACGTCAGCTCGGTGTTCAATCCCGGCGCGGTGCTGGTCGATGGCAAGGTCCACCTGCTGCTGCGCGTGCAGAACCGTGGACGGGAAACTTACCTGCTGCACGCGGTCAGCGACGACGGCGTCCAGTTTGACATCGATCCGGAACCAGTGGTATTCAAGGGCATCGAGGAGATTTCCTCGCCGGTTTATCACGTTTACGACCCGCGCATTACCAAATTGGACGGCCGCTATTACATCATGCTCGCGCTGGACATCCACAACGGCTGCCGTCTCGGGTTGGCGGTGACCGACGATTTCCAGGAGTACAAGTTCCTCGGCATCAAATCGCACATCGACAACCGGAATGGTGTCCTGTTCCCGGAACGGATCAACGGGCAGGTGTTCCGGCTCGACCGTCCCAACCATCCGATGGCGGACGGCCCCGGCTCGGGCGAGATGATCTGGCTGGTGTCCAGCCGAGATTTCACCCGCTGGATTCCCCACAGCCCGGTGCTGCAGGGACGTCCCCACTTCTGGGACGAGCGCATCGGTGCGGGCCCGCCACCGGTGAAAACGCGTGACGGCTGGCTGTTGCTGTATCACGGCGTCGCGACCCATTTCTCCAGCTCCAACATCTACCAGGCCGGCGCGGCGCTGCTGGAGCTTGAGGATCCGTGCAACCTGCTCGCGCGCACCCGCTTCAACATCCTTGAGCCGCGTGAGATGTACGAGCTGGTTGGCCAGGTACCGAATGTCGTCTTCCCGAGTGGGATGGTGGTCTGGGACACGGACGATGAGGGATTCGCGCTGCCGGACAGCCGTGTGTCGATTTACTACGGCGCGGCAGATACAGTGGTCGGTCTCGCCGAAACGACAATTGCTGAACTGGTTCGCGCCTGCAGGGAAGCCTAGCCCGGATTGGATTGTTGTCTGAGGGGGAATCGGGGTGCTGTCTGCCCCGACCAGCTTGCTGGTCGGGTATCGGGGAGAGTGCCGCTGTGACGAGTCATGTGCCCCTGCGGACTCCGTCAGCAGGGGTCATCCGCAGCCGGACAAGCGGACAGACCCGGAACTGAATTTCATGACAAATCGCTTTGTGATTCAAGTGACGGATCAGCCCTGCTGGCAAAGCCATCAGGGGCACATCCCGACGGGTCATCGGATACCGAATCATGCCCGTGTTGGCTTTGACAACGCGGCACCACGGACGGGGATACCTTTGGAGAGGGTACCAGTATGAAGCGAGATCTCACGGTTTCATGTTCCCTGCTCCTGTTGTCCCTTCTCTTCGTATTCAACACCTCCGCCGAGTTCCCTGTTCCGCAGATCCCGTTTGAATTCCGCACCGCAACAGCACCGTCCGTGATCGATTCGCTCACCATTGACGGTCGCGGCGACGAACAAACCTGGCAGCAAATCCCCTGGTCCGACCCGTTCGTTGATATCCGTGGCTTCGATTACAACCCGGCGCCGCGCCATGAAACCCGGATCAAAATGGCGTGGGATGACGAGTATTTCTACGTGCTGGCGTGGCTGGAAGAACCGCACTTGTGGGCGACGTATGACCAGCACGACATGGTGATTTACCACGAGAACGATTTCGAAGTGTTCATCGATCCGGACGGCGACCTGCACAATTATCTCGAACTCGAAATCAACGCGCTGGGCACGACCTGGGACCTGATGTTGACCAAGCCCTATCGAGACAATGGACGCGCCATCGATTCCTGGGAGATTCCCGGTCTGAAGTCTGCGATCCATCTCGACGGCACGCTCAACAACCCCTCAGACACCGATACTGGTTGGGGTGTCGAGCTGGCGATCCCGTGGGATGTCATAAACGAGGTCGACAACAGGGAGCATTCTCCCGGGCAAACCAGCCCACTCGATCTGCGTGTCAACTTCAGCCGAGTGCAGTGGCAGCTGGAGGTGGTGGACGGGCAATATGTTAAACGCACCGATCCGGACACCGGTGATCCGTTGCCGGAAGACAACTGGGTGTGGTCGGCGCAGGGCCTGATCGCGATGCATTACCCGGAACGATGGGGATTCGTGGGACTGGCTCAGACAACCGTTCAGCCTGATCAATTCTGGCGACAGTCGACGGCTCCGCTTCGCGAGATGGCCTTGAGTGTTTATTACGCTCAGAAACGGTTTCATGAGGAAAATGATAAGTATACCAGCGATCTGACTGCCCTCAGCCTTCCTGAGACCGTGCCTTATACTCAAATCGAATGGCCACCGGAGATTACAGTGGTGCGTGAAGGATACCTGGTCGACCTTTATGACAGTTTCGAACGCAGGGGGTTGCGTATCCGCGAGGATGGCTGGCTTCAATACCTGCCCTACCATACTCAATACAACTTCAAGCCTGTGAAGGGAGTACGCTCACGATGACCGCGACGAGTACCGGCGACGGACAATGAACCTTTCCCCTCTCGACTGGACGATCTTTGGCGGGATGCTGCTGTTTCTGATCCTCAGCATTGTCGCCAGCCGCACGTTGATGAAGTCGGTCGCGGATTTTCTCGCGGCGGGCCGTTCGGCGGGGCGCTACCTGCTCGCGGTTTCGTCCGGAATCGCGATGCTCGGCGCGATCACCATCGTCGGCAACCTTGAGATGAACCTGCTCGCCGGGTTTTCGATGACCTGGTGGGGGATGACGACGAATGTCGTGCTGCTGATCATGATGGTGTTTGGCTGGGTGACCTACCGCTTCCGTCAAACTCGCGCCCTGACCATCGCGCACTTCTTCGAACTTCGCTACAGCCGGGCGTTTCGCGTCTACGCCGGTATCCTTGCCGCAGTCAGCGGCTTGATCAACTTTGGCATCTTTCCGTCGGTCGGCACACGCTTCTTCATCTATTTCTGCGGTTTGCCGGACGCCTTCCCGCTGTTCGGCCTGATGATTCCGACCTTCCCGGTGATCATGGCCGGGTTGCTGTCGATCTCGCTGTACTTCGTCTTCGCCGGTGGCCAGATCGCGGTGATCATCACCGATTTCGTACAGGGTGTGTTCATCAACGTTGTCTTTGTCGCGATCATCCTCTACCTGCTGACGATCGTCGATTGGGGCTCAATCCAGCAGGCGTTGCAGGGTGCACCGGAAAATGCGTCCCTGATCAACCCGTTCAAGACTGGTCACATCGAAGATTTCAATTTCTGGTATTTCCTCATCGGCATTTTCGGCGTCTTTTACGGCGCGATGAGCTGGCAGGGGACACAGGGTTACAACGCGTCCGCCCGGAACGCGCACGAAGCGAAGATGGCCGGCATGCTAAGCGCCTGGCGTGGCCTGCCGCAGACGCTGATGCTGATGATTGTCCCGATCATCGCGTACACCGTGCTGCATCACGCCAATTTTGCCGGAATTGCGGACAGTGTCAACGCGGTCGTTGGTGATATCGAGGGCGACGCGATCCAGAGCCAGCTGAAGGTGCCGCTGGTGCTGAGCCACCTGTTGCCGGTGGGCTTGATGGGAGCGTTCGCGGCGGTGATGCTGGCGGCGTTCATCAGCACGCACGACTCCTACCTGCACTCGTGGGGCAGCATCATCGTGCAGGACGTGATCATGCCGTTCCGCAAGCAGCCGTTTACGCCGGAGCAGCACATCAAGGTGTTGCGTTGGACGATCATCGGCGTCGCCATCTTCATCTTCTTCTTCAGCCTGTTGTTCAAGCAGAGCCAGTACATCTTCCTCTTTTTTGCGATCACTGGCGCAATCTTCGCCGGCGGGTCCGGCGCGGTGATCATCGGCGGGTTGTACTGGAGTCGCGGCACTACGGCGGCGGCGTGGGCGGCGATGACCATCGGCTCCGGCATAGCAGTCGGCGGGATCATCATCCATCAGCTGGTGGACGATTTCCCGATCAACGGGCAGATGTTCTGGGCGATCAGCATGGGTGCGGCGTCGGTGCTGTATCTGGTCGTCTCGTTGCTGACCAGCCGTGGCCGGAAACACAACATGGACAAGCTGCTGCACCGTGGCGAATATGATGACGCCGGCGAGATCCAGCACGTCGACATCGGCCAGAAAAAGATCTGGAAGTTGCTCGGCATGACCGAGGAATTCACCGCCGGCGACAAGCTCATTTTTGTCATGAATTATGCGTGGACCTTCTTCTGGTTCGCCGCGTTTGTGGTCGGCACGGTCTACAACCTGTCGCACGAGGTCAGCGACGAATCGTGGATGACATTCTGGAAGATCTACGTTTACGTGCAGCTGGCGATGGCGTTGGTGGCGATGGTCTGGTTCACCGTCGGAGGGGCATTCGACCTGAAAAAGATGGTCCACGCACTGCGCACGATGGTCCGGGACGATTCCGACAGCGGCTTCGTCTCGCGCGAGCTGGATGTGGCCGCCACCGAGGTGCCGCCGATCGCGAAACCGTCCCCGGTGACCCCGGTGCGCCCGCTGGTTGAACCCCCAAGCGATGAGGCGAACGATGCCCGATAAATTCCAACAGTTGCATCTGACACGGATCGAACGCTTCCGCGATCGCATCGGCAAGCAGATCATCCGGGACACGCGTGCGCTGACCGTTGACTACGCGTTGACGGACACCGAATTACCGTTCCCCGAACGCACCACGCTGGACTACAAGCCTCTTTGTGAAGGCGGCACATGGGGCAGCGAATACCAGATGGCGTGGCTGCATCTCAGCGGAACTGTCCCGGCGGAGTGGACGGGCAAGCAGGTCGTCGCCCGACTCGACATCGGCGGCGAGGGGCTGGTGTATGACGGCGACGGCAAGATGCTGCAGGGTGTCAGCAGCGGGTCCATCTTCGACAAGGATTACGCCCGCGACATCGTGCCGCTGTTTGACACAGCCAGCGGCGGCGAAACGGTTGACTTGTGGATCGACGCGTCCGCCAATGACCTGTTCGGCCTGATCACCGAGATGGACCCGTCAGCAGAGTCGCCGAAGCGCTACGGCGAGTGGAAAGCGGAACTGAAGCAGGCCCGTCTCGTGTGGTTCGACACCGAACTCTGGCATTTGTGGATGGACTTGCGGATTGTGCTCGGTCTGATTCGCACGTTACCCGAGGACGGTGTCCGCCGGGCCCGGCTGATCCGTTGCGGCAGCGAGGCGGTGGATGTGTTCGCTGAAGATCCGGCCAGGGCCTCCGCCGCACGCAACGTGCTGGCGCGGGAATTGGGCAAACCGGCTGCGGCGTCCGATTTGAACGCCATTGCCATCGGGCATGCGCACCTCGACACGGCGTGGCTGTGGCCGGTGCGTGAGGGCAAGCGCAAAGCCGAACGCACCTTCGCCAGCCAGTGTGACCTGATCGAGCGGTACCCGGGCTATGTCTTCGGCGCGTCTCAGCCGCACCAGTACGAGTATGTCCGTGATCGCAAGCCTGAATTGTGGGAGCGAGTCAAGTGGCATGTGAACAACGGCGGTTGGGAACCGCTCGGCGGGATGTACACGGAGGCCGACTGCAACCTCGCCTCGGGCGAAGCGTTGGCGCGGCAACTGCTCTACGGCAAGCGATTCTTCCTCGACGAGTTCGGCGTGGATGTCAAGCACCTGTGGCTGCCGGATGTTTTCGGCTATTCTGCCGCGCTGCCGCAGTTGCTGAAAAAGGCTGGGATCGATTACTTCATCACGATCAAGATCTCGTGGAACCAGTTCAACAAGTTCCCGCACCACACGTTCATCTGGCGCGGCATCGACGGCAGCGAAGTCCTCGCCCATTTCCCGCCCGAGGGCAACTACAACAGCATGCTGGATGCCGAATATCTCGTGCCCGGCCGGGACGCGTTCAAGGAAAAGGATCGCGTTGATGTGTTCTTGAGCAGCTTCGGGGTCGGGGACGGTGGCGGCGGTCCATTGCCGGAAACCATCGAGTACGGCAAACGGCTGGCAAACACCGAAGGCGCACCGCGTGTTCGTTTTGGCCGGGTGGCGGAGTTCTTCGACGAACTGGAAACGTACCGTGACCAGCTCGACCGCTGGTCCGGAGAGCTGTACCTCGAGTTACACCGGGGTACGTTGACCACGCAGGCCAAGGTCAAGCGCGGCAACCGCAAGTTGGAGTATCTGCTACAGGCAACCGAGATGCTGCACGCCTTCCTGCCGCTCAGCGACTACCCGGCGAAAGAGCTGACAGACGCATGGAAAACGCTGTTGATCAACCAGTTCCACGACATCCTGCCCGGGTCGTCGGTGACGGAGACGTATCGGGTTACGGTCGCTGAATACCGGAAGATCGAGAACACCTGCCATCAGCTTGCGAACGCCGCACTGAGAAAGCTGCACGCCGTTGAGGACAACTACTTGACGGTTTTCAATCCGCATTCAGCGATGTTTGAAGGCGCCGTTGAGCTCCCGGTAGAGCTGAAGGGAAACTCATTGGTCGGCGAATACCCAACCAGAGACGGTAATATGGATAGGGTCCGTTTCCCTATCCAGCGTTTTGGAGGTAGAATCTGGACTTATCTGTCGTGGGTGCGCCCGTTCCGACTAGTGAGTTTGGAGGTATCGCCGGTACAGGCCGATTACATTGAATTCACTCACGAATACAACAAATGCCGGGAAACCGCCGCACTCGTTTTAAAAAACGATTCTGCGTGCTACGGCTTTAACGAACAAGGCCGGTTGATTGCCGCTCAACTAGGCTTCCAGCGTCATGAGCACCAGGCGCTTTTCGATTATTCCTGGAACGCCATCCCGGAAGGTACCGAGGGCAACCGTTTCCTGCTCTTCGCCGACCGTCCAAATGACTGGGACGCGTGGGACGTTGACCTCTTCTACGAGAGCAACCTGCTCGGCGAAGCGGAGTGTGTCGGATATGAATCGCTTGGCACGGGGTCGGTCGGGTCAGGAATCCGGTTTACCTACCAGTGGAACCAGTCGACGATTGTTCAGGATGTCATCCTCTTCCGTGAATCGCGAGAACTCCGCTTCATCACACGTGTTGACTGGCGCGAAGATCACACAATGCTGCGTGTCAACTTCCCGGTGAATGTGAAGACAGACCGCGCGGCGTTCGACATTCAGTACGGGCATGTCTTCCGTCCGACGCACCGCAACACATCGTGGGACAAGGCCCGTTTCGAATCTGCCGCTCACCGGTATGTCGATCTGTCGGAGCAGGATCGCGGTGTCGCCTTGCTCAACGATTGCAAGTACGGGCACGGTGTCCATGACAACGTGATCAGTCTCAACTTGCTGCGTTCACCCAGCTATCCAGATCCGGACGCTGACCGTGGTCAACACGAGTTCACGTACTCGCTGTACCCACACGAAGGTGATCTGGTCCGTTCGGATGTCATTGAGCGCGCGGCCTGCCTCAACCAGCCGCTGCTGGTCTGGCCGGGGATGAAGGTTGAACCGCAGGAGCTGCCGTTCACGTTGTCGGGCAAGGGTTTGAGCTTGTCCACGATCAAGCGGGGAGAGGATGGGGACGCGTGGATCGTAAGAATTGTGGAAACACGCGGACGGCTCAGCAACGGCACCCTCCGTTGCGACCTGCCCGGCGCGTCTCTGGTTGAGTGCGATCTGATTGAACGGCCGATCGGGAATGAAGCAGAAAGCACGATTGAGTTCAAGATGGGACCGTTCGAGATCAGGACATTTGCTGTCCGTTTCAGGGAGGAGATTTGATGCGAAATCTGTTCTTTCTTGCTGTGATCGCCATTCTACTGGCTGCAACAACATTCGTATTTGCTGAAGAATCCGCCGAACCGGTTATGGTCCCGGTGTTCGATCACCAGGTGCTGCATTTCAACCCAGATTCGACGGATTTGTACGTCGACGCCCCGGTCGTCGCGCTGGACAACGGCCGCGAGGCAATGCGCCCGGTGACCCTGTCCGAGTACAACAAATCCACCCGGATTTTGGCGCACCTGACCCTCGATCCAATCCCGAAGGACATGCTAACGGTCCATGATCGCTGGGACCGTGCGGGGAACGTCCGTCTCACCAACCTGGACGGCCCGGACGTGGAGATCGCGCGTTTCATGACCAGTTACGGCGGCCACACCGAGCACACGCTCGATGTTACTCATCTCGCCCCACTGCTGCAGGGCCAGCGGGATCTGGTGGCGTTCGTTGACACCTGGGTCAGCCCGGGCTGGCAGGTGACCTTTGACCTCGAGTTTCTGCCGGATACGTCCGCGTACGCTCCCGACTGGGCGCTGCCGGTGTATTACACCACCGGGATGAACGCGCAGGACGATCCGGACGGTGTCGACATTGCGGTGACGATCCCGCCGGGGTTGGCGCGTGTCGCGCTGGTGTACATCTCGACCGGGCATTGCACCGACGGCCGCGACGAAGACGAGTTCTACGCCAAGCCGAACGTGATCTCGGTCGATGGTATGGTGGTCGAACGGCTGCATCCGTGGCGGGAGGACTGCCGCGACTACCGTGACCGCAACCCGTACACGGCGAAGTGGACCGACGGCACGTGGTCGTCCGACTACAGCCGCAGCGGATGGTGCCCGGGTGTTGAGGTTGAACCGACCGTTATCGACCTGACCGGCAACCTCACTGCCGGCGAGCACACGTTGCACATTGAGGTCGAGAACATGCGGCCCATCGACGAGGAAGACCATTTCGGCTACTGGCGCATCTCTGCGCACCTGGTTGGCTGGAAGGAGTATCCGCTGCTTTGGATCAACTGACACTGCCCCTGATTCCCCGACCGGAAACGGTCACGTTTACCGGCGGCTCCCTCAAGCTGCCGCTGCGCATGTCGGTGTTCACGACGGACGAGGTCCGTTTCGAACGAATCTGGGCACCGTTGCGGTCGTTCGCGCACGAGTGGCTGCCGGGCCTGATGCTACGACCCGTGGTTAAACCGGACACCGCCGTGGTGCGGATCGGTGAAACTTCTGACGGGCTCGCGGAATCGTATTCGCTATCCATCCGTGACGACCGGATCGGGCTACGCCACACCGGCGACGCCGGCCTGTTTTACGCCCTGATCACCTTGCTGCAACTGCTGGCGACGGCGGATCGGGACGGCGACAACCTCCTCCTACCCACGCTTGAGCTGAACGACCGACCACGCTTCCGCTGGCGCGGGATGCATCTCGACGTTGCCCGGCATTTCTTCCCCGTCGATGTGATCAAGCGCTACCTCGACGTGCTCGCCTTGCACAAGATCAACACCTTCCACTGGCACCTGACCGACGACCAGGGCTGGCGCATTGAGATCCGCCGTTACCCGAAACTGACCGAGGCCGGAGCGTGGCGGACGGAAGCCGACGGCTCCCGATCCGGTGGATTCTACACCCGCACGGACATTCGTGAGGTGGTTGCCTACGCCGCTGACCGGTATATCACCGTCGTCCCGGAGATCGAGATGCCGGGGCATGCCCGCGCCGCGCTGGCAGGCTACCCGGAATACTCGTGTACCGGTGAAGGCCAGCCGGTTCCGAGCGCGTGGGGAGTGTTCGAGGACGTCTTCTGCGCGGGAAATCCGAAGACGCTGGAGTTTCTCGAGGACGTGCTGGAGACGGTCTTCGCGCTGTTCCCAGGGCCGTTCGTGCATATCGGCGGCGACGAAGTCCCGGACACCCGCTGGCGTCACTGCCCAACTTGCCGCATGAAGCAGATGAAGGAGTTTCTGCAATCCCCGGCGCATCTGCAGAACTGGCTGCTGACGGAAGTGCTGTCCATCCTGCATCGGCACGACAGGCGGATGGTCGGCTGGGACGAGATCGCCGATCTGCCGTTCTCGAACAACGCCGTGGTGATGGCGTGGCGTTCCAGCGACAACGCCCTCGCCGCCGCGATGAACGGGCACCAGGTGGTGATGAGTCCCACCGCGCATTGTTATTTCGATTACGCACAGGCAGAAGACGGCGAACCGGACGCGTTCCCGGCGGTGCTCACGCTTGATCAGGTGCTGGAGTTTGACCCCGCGCCGTCCATCTGGCCGGAGTTTGTCCAGTCGCAGGTGCTCGGCGGGCAGGGGAATCTGTGGACGGAACGCATTACCACCGAGCAGCACCTGCAGTACATGTTGCTGCCGCGGCTGAGTGCGCTGGCGGATCGGTTGTGGTCGCCTCAGGATGCAACCGTGGACAAGGTCGAGTTCAGGCAACGATTGAACCGTTTTCTGCCGCTACTGGATAAATTGGGCGTGAATTACCGGTCGCTGGATTGACGTGCATGTTTGTGAATAATCTACCATAAAACGAACCTGTACAGCGTGTCTTCGGAATCGGAAACGATGTAGAGGGTTTCCACTCCGACCGATGCGGTCCTTTTCCTCCGCTCACTCTTCTTGCTTCGGATGAACCTGGCTCAGCGCTGGTTCATTGGGCAAACTTCACCAGAACGAAAAGTTCGAGAAGGCTGTTGCTGTCGCCTCGAGTCCTAAGCATTTTTACTGCGGAACAATTGGGCGAAATCACGGAATACTCTGCATTGAAAGCGTGTTCACTTGTAACCACCGCCCACTCAGACGAGTCAGGTACGTAGAGGGCAGCTTTCTTGGGTAAAACGGCGAAAACACTGATGGGACTGGGCATTGCAGGTTCAAGCTCTATTCTGACTTGACATGGTCTCCTCCGCGAGCGAAACTCTTGCGCATGGAATTAGGCACGCCGAATTTTGTATCCGTTGATCATCGAAAACTTACATTCCCTTTTGAATTCCAATCCTCAGCCGTGGAAGGAACGTGAGATGGTCAAGCGCCTCATCGTCCCATTCTATCTGATTCTGGGCCTGCTGGTGCTGTCGTATTCCCCCTCCTTCGCGTTGGACACCGGTAAAATCGCGGGGGTAGTGGTGGACGCCGCAGGGGAACCAATCCCCTCGGTGCACGTGGTCCTGGCCGGTACCGAATCCGGCGGCGCCAGCGACCTGGACGGCATTTACTACATCATCGGCATCACCCCGGGCCAGTACGATCTCCAGTTCAGCGCGCTGGGCTATCGCACCCAGATTGTCACCGGCGTGACGGTTCGATCCAACTACACCACCCGAGTCAACGCCACCCTGGACGAGGAGTCAATCGAACTGGAACCGTTGACGGTGGTCTTCGAGAAACCGCCGGTTGACCTTGAGGACACCGGACAGCGGATCACGGTGACCGGTGATTTCGTCCGCAGCATGCCGATGCAGAGCACCGACGACATCCTCGAGTTTCAGGCCGGTGTCAGCGCCAGCGCGGACGGCGAGTTGCATATCAGGGGCGGACGCAGCGGCGAGGTCGGATACATCGTGGACGGCCTCCGGGTTGAAAACCCGTTGTACGGCACCGGCGCGACCGGCGCCAACCGTCACACATTGCAGGAGTTGCAGCTCTTGTCCGGTACGTTCAACGCCGAGTATGGCCAGGCGCAGAGCGGGATTGTGCAGATCGTGACCCGCGAGGGCGACGAGCGTTACCGTGTCCATGTGGATTACGAATCCCCGCGTCTCAACGACAGCCCGTACCGGACCACGAACTGGGTGCGCACGGGCAGCGACGCGGTAGTCAATCCAACCACCGGTGAATCGGCGTACGAATCGACGGACGTGTCCGACCTGCACGACCTCTGGGTGCCGATGCAGGGTTTCCTCGGCGTGACGCTGTCCGGCCCGGTACCGGTGTTGCCGCGAACAACGTTCTTCGTTAACGGTGTCCACGAGGCCGAGAACAGCTACCTGCCGTTCGGCGATCGTTGGGCGCGTCAACTGTCCGGCAAGGTGACGCACAATCGCGGGTCCGGCAAGTTGACCCTCAGCGGTGCGTACGCCTATGAGAATTCGCAGAGCTACAGCCACACCTGGAAATACGTCCCGGAACACTATTACCGCCGGTTCAACACCACGCAGCGCTTTTCCGCCAGCTACTCGTACAACGTCTCGCAGTCGCTGGTGCTGGAAGTGTTGAGCGGATACAGCCGGCTGGATCAGGACCGTAAGATTTTCGAGGATTGGGCGGACTACCTAGCCAGTGACTACTCCCCCGCCGATTTCACCTACGCGCAGTACTTCTACAATCAGGACGACTGGTCGGACATCTGGCGCGAGAGTTCGTCCACCACGTTCACCAACTGGATCAAGGCGTCCTGGCAGCAAAACCCGTTGCATCTGTGGACCGCCGGCCTCGAGGCCAACGCCAAGCAGCTTGAACTGGAAGACATCCGTGATCTGCGGATCGGGCCGGACGGTGAGCGGCAGGGAGTGGTGGACCAGTTCGACCAGAGCCCTGTGGAATATGCCGCGTTTGTGCAGGACAAGATCGAGCTGGGCTATCTCGTGGTGAACGCCGGGCTGCGGTTTGACTACGTCGATCCCAAGGCGGAGGGCTGGGCCGACCCGGAAACGCCGAAACGCAGGCTGAAGGAAGTCGATCCGTCGTACCAGCTGAGCCCACGTCTCGGTCTGGCGCACCCGATCAGCCCGGAGTGGACGCTGCACTTCGCGTACGGCCACTTCTTCCAATTCCCGGACTACGTCAACCTGTACATGAACGCCGCCGACTTGAACCCGGATACGTTGGCGAATCGTTCGTTCGACGTCATCGGCAACCCGGCGCTGAAACCGGAGCGCACGGTCTCGTATGAAGTCGGTCTCAAAGGCATCATCGCTGAGAACTGGGGCTGCAGCTTCACGGCGTTTTACAAGGACATCACCGATCTCGTCGGCACACGGCAGGTGCGGTACGGCGCGTCTTACAACTACGCCCCGTTCGTGAACATCGACTACGCGAACGTGAAGGGCTTCGAGGTCAACCTCAGCCGTAGCCTTGAACGGTTCTGGAGTCTGCAGGCGAACTACACGTTCAGCATCGCACGCGGGAACTCGTCCGAACCGACCACCGGTTACTATGACGCCTACACCGGCACTCCCGAAGCGCGGCAGGAATACCCGATGGACTTTGACCGGCGGCATGTGGCGAATGTGTTGCTTGCGTGGAACGCCGGCTTCGAGGATTATCCGCGTCTGTTCGGCTCCTCCATCCTCAGCGGTACCGGGGTCGGATTAATCGGGCAATACGCAAGCGGGTTGCCGTACACACCGTACTCGGCGGCCGGCGAGCAGCTGTCCCTGCGCAACTCGGAACGGATGGCGTACACGATGACATTCGACCTGCGCTTGAGCAAGCAGCTGCGTTGGAGCGGGGTGGATTTAACTGTCTACACAACCATCTCGAACCTGTTCGACAGGGACAATCCATTGTTCGTCGATTCACGCACGGGTGAACCGTGGGAGAGCACATTGGTCAGCAACAACATCGCCTTCGATCAGCTGCACGACCCGAGTCGTGTCGGCCCGCCACGGATGATCAAGGCCGGTGTGGAGGTCTCCTTTTGAACCGGAACGTGATGCAGACCAGAATCACCATCCGTCTGCTGCTGGCGATGTTGCTGGCACTGTTTGCGGGTACTGCTGCGTTCAGCGCGGCTCCCGGCGAACACGAGATCAAAGATCAGGATGCGTTGAAACGTTTCGGCGCGGTGGTGGATGATCGCGGGATCGGCCTGCTCGACAAGGGCGAGCTGGCCAATATGATCACCAATATCGGCATCATCAGCGATTTCCACTTCGGAACTCCGGCGCTGCACTGGCCGCGCAACGGTGAGGATGTGCAGCATTACGGCTTCGGTGTCGGGTTGGTTGTGGTGGCGGACGGACAAGTGGTTGCCTCGGTGCATGATCCGGACTCACCGTTGCTCGATTACGGCTGGGAAGCCGAAGACGGCTCCCTCGGCGGCCTGTTCAACGACATCCGCAGCGAGGACAATACGGCTGCCGACGAAGTGACGCCGTTCCTCGCGTTTTCCGACCGTCCGGCGACGTGGCCGGTGGTCGGTGGCGAACCCACCTGGCCGGGACCGTTCCGTCGTGACCTCGCAAATCCGGCGCAGGAAGTACCCGGCGAATTTACGTCCGACCGTGACATTTACTCCGTCTTTCGTGACAAACGTGACGTCGGGCTGCGAGTTGAGCAAATCGCGTACTCGTACAGCCGTCCGTACGCGACTGATCTGATCTTCGTCCGCTACGTCCTGCATAACGACAGCGGCGCGGACCTGGACGAGGTCTACGCCGGAATGTTCGCGGATCTGAAGGCGGACTTTTACGCCGATGATCGCATTGGCACATGGTCGCTGGTTGATGGTGAAGAGTACCCATCCTTCTTCTTCAAGCAGGATTTGAACGGCGTCCCGCAGCGTGACGACTCGTCCCTGTTTGAACAGTGGGTCGGCCCGGTCGGCTGGGTCGGCGCGGGAATTGTCGCGACGCCGGACGACATGGGTGTTACCAGCTTCCACTACTACCACGACGACGAAAGTCCGGTCGAGGACGAAGATTTCAGTGCGATTCTGCGCAATGATCCGGCCGGATCAAACAACCCGGAGTGGTATTTCCACGGCGATGATCCCAACTACGACGACGTCTCGGTTCAGGCCGAGGTGGACAAGGATGCGTTCCCGGGATCGGAGATCACCTTTACCTCCGGCGTGGGACCGTTCTCGATACCGGCGGGCGGCAGCGAGGAATTCGCGCTGGCGTTCGTGATCGGGGCGGATTCAACGGAACTCTACGAGAACGCCGCCACCGCCTTCCAGATGGCCCGCGAGATGCACTACCAGGGTTCCGGTCCACCAGCGACACCGACGCTACGCGCGACAGCGGGCGACGGCGAAGTGTTGCTGAGCTGGGACAATAAGGCAGAGAGCAGCATCGACGCGCTCATCGGCGAACGTGACTTCGAAGGCTATCGTCTCTACAAATCCACCGACGGCGGCCTGACCTGGGGCGAAGTGGTCACCAACTGGTTTGGCGAGCCGACGGGATACGTGCCGCTGTTCCAGTGCGATCTGGTGGACAGCCTCACCGGTCCGGACCCGGCGTACGGCCCGGATTTCCCCAACGCGAACGTCTGGCTCGGCGATGATACCGGCCTCAAGCACAGCTACCTCGACACCGACGTGATCAACGGCGTCGAAACGTGGTACACGCTCACCGCCTTTGATCGCGGCTCGTACGATCCCGACGATCCTTTCGCCGCAGAACCCAGCTACGAATCGTCCTTCGGCAATTCCGCCTCCGACGCGAACACGGTTGTCGTCATTCCCGGCAGCCGTGCCGGGGACTGGCGCGCAGGAACAGCGGGCGGCCTGATCGAGCTGAACGGTGCGGTCAGTGACGGGTACATCGACCTCGAAATCATCGACAGTGACGAGCTGACCGGCTACACCTACAACGTCACCTTCAACGATGTCGGTGACACGTTGTCTATTGAACCTGACACGGTTGTCGTCGAGGAAACGTCAGTCAATCTCGAGTGCCTGACCACCGGCTCGAATGTCTTCACCGACATGCACAGCGGCGAGGAAATCGTCTACCACAACCTGCCTTTGAGTATGGCTCAGCCGGCGGTTGACGGCTTCCGGTTGATCGTGCAGGATGTTGACGGAACCGGCGTGCGTGAATTAGGCTGGACGACGGTCAACGGCGAGGAAAGTGAGTTCACGTGGTGGACGGCGAACAATTACCCGTCGAATCCGTCCAGCTACGAGGAAGTGGTTGCGGGCGCGAAGGATTGGCGCGTCACCATTACGGACACGCCGCTGGAATTCCAGACGACAACTCTTGGGTTTACCGAACATTTCCATGACACTTCGTTCGCAGCGCCGCTTAAACTGGAAGTGTCCGACAATGCTGCGGATGGGGTATGGACGGATGTAACCGACTACGGCGCGTTTTCGGATCTCGTGTTTGCGTTCGGCCCGATTCCGTCACTGAGTCCGGTTGGCTGGGACCTTGAGCCGGGCGGGGCAGCGTGGAACCCGGCCACCCCACCGGACGGCACACCGCTGTTCCCGGACATTCTGTGGTTGCGTGACGATGACGACGATACCTCCGGCGCAGAAGTGTGGCTGAAGACGAACAACGGTCCGCCGGACGCGATCCCGCCGAGTGTCGGCGATGTGTTTACGATTGTCACCTACAAGCCATTCCGGCGGGGCCTGGTCTATGAATTCACCACCGAGGCTCCATCCACGTCGGCCAATGTCAATCTCGACGCGATTCGTGTCGTGCCGAACCCGTATATCGTGGATAGCGGGATGCGTGGGTCGGACGGCGAAGGACAGGTGATGTTCACCAACCTGCCGGCCCGTTGCGACATCACGATTTACACCGTCGCCGGGCGCAAGGTCGCGGATCTGACCCACGATAGCAGTGGCACCGAAGGATTTACATACTGGAATTTGCGGAACGAACACGGTCAAGATGTTGCGTACGGGGTGTACGTGTATGTGGTATCCACCCCGGACGGTGACAAGCATACAGGAAAACTGATGGTGATCCGGTAGTGGTGTGGAGCGAACGCTGGGGGACGCGATCCGCTTCGCCATCGCAACAGATTCTACAGGATCAACAGCCCCGGAGGGGGGCGCATAACGAGGAGAATCGCATGCGTATTGCTCTGACTTTCTTCATGCTGCTACTGGTCTCCGGGATCAGTTCAGCGGATGTGATTTTCGAGGAACACTTTACCGACGGCAGCATTCAGGACGGCTGGTTTTCTCCGTGGCCGGAAGGCCAGGACATCGTGATCACCCCGGATCCGACCGCGCCGAGTGGTGACGGCTGGGTTGGCAGTGTCGCTGGCGACCAGGCATCCACCGCGCTCAATGGCACCATGGACCTGGACGACTACACGGTTGAATCCTGGGTCTACACGATTGTGTCGAACGATGTCATGTTCCCGATGTACAACGCCGTCGCGGCGCGCTGGGATACGACCAACGGCAATTCCTACTACTATTTCACCTCCCAGTTCGGCCAGTCGAAGAAGCTGCGGTTGCGGCGCTACCCGGGTTCCGGTTTCGGCGCGGAAACGTTCCTCGAATGGACCGGCGCTGACATCCCCGGCGGCGAACCGACCGAGAGTGGCTGGCACAAGATGACGCTGCGTGTTTCCGGCGACGAGATCTGGTGCTACTGGGATGATCAGCTGCTGTCCGGCTGCCCGTACTTGCCGAACGAAGAATTCCGCCAATACGCCGGTTTCTTCGGGATCTACGAATTCTACATGGGCGACCAGGTGACCGAACCGGAAACCCGGTTTGACGATTTCGTGGTCACCGATGAGAACAACGACGTTGATGAGATTACGATTGCGCCGGTGCCGAACACATCGATCGTCAGCTCGCTGTACCCGAACCCGTTCAACGCCAGCACCACGGTCACCTTCACCAATTCGGTTCCGGGTAATGTGACGTTGGCGGTGTTTGATGTGCTTGGACGTCAGATGACGACCCTGCAGCACGGGTTCCTCTCCCCCGGCGATTACCGGGTGACGTGGGACGCGAACGGCTACTCGACCGGCAACTACTTCATCACCGTTCAGCTCGGTGACAAGCAGGTGGTGCATCGCGCCGTCCTGACCAAGTAGTGAACCGTTCAATCAGGTTGTGACCAGCAGCCGGGATCAGGCGAGACTGCTTGTCTCGCCCGATCCCGGTGATGTTGATCCCGCGGGCGTGCCGGGAGTGGTTTGAATCGCCGTTGTACACCCGCCGGAGTCCACAATGCGAGGTTTCGCATGAGTCGATGGAAATCGAATCACGGATGGTCGTTCGCAAGCGTCCAGATCGTTGTACTGGCTCTGCTGTTGTTACCGGCAATGGTACTCGCCGCGCCGGAAATCGTGGTGCCGGGCAGTGTGATCTTCCAGCTTGCGTACGCTGATGCCCTGCCGCAGGATGCCTCTGAAGGTGCCCTGCTGCGCACGGGTCACACCGCGTTCGACGAGTGGCTGGGCACGGTCGAAGCCACCAGCATGAGAAACGAGTTTGGCGAACTGATGCCGGACATGCGTGTCGTGCGTTATGAGGCGGACCGGCCGGTCGAACAGATCCTGACCGGGCTGCGGGACTTCCCGTTTGTCGTGCAGGCGGACGCCAACTACGCGTTCCCGTATTCCGAACTCACGCGAACCCCATCCGATCCGGAGGCGCCGGGCCAGTGGCACCATTACGCGATCAATTCCTACCGTGGCTGGGCGTTGGCGCAGGGCGCGGATGATATTGTCGTCGCGATTATCGACAGCGGTGTCGATTACGACCACCCCGACCTCGAGACTAGCATCTGGGTCAACCCGGGTGAGGATCTGAACAACGACGGCGTCTGGGATGCGTCTGACGTGGACGGTGTCGACAACGATGACAACGGCTACATCGACGATGGCATCGGCTGGGATTTCGTCACCACGACCGAAGTCTTTCCCGGTGATGATCCGGGACCGCCGGATAACGATCCGAACGATTTCGACGGACACGGCACACACTGTTCCGGTGACGCCGCCGCGACCACGAACAACGGCATCGGCGTTGCCGCCCCGGGCTGGGGCTGCAAAATCGGGGCGTTGCGGGCTGGCTGGACGACGACAGGCGGCCTCGGCGTTGTCGGCCTGCTCGAAGCGACGAGTGCGATCACTTATGCCATCAACCACGATTTTGACGTCATCTCGATGAGTTTCGGCGGACCGGGCGGCGACCCGTTTTACTTTCAGCAGGCGATGCAGATGGCGTATGACGCCGGCCTGATCCTCGTCGCTGCGGCCGGCAATGAAAGCTCGAATGTGCCGCAGTATCCTGCCGCCGAGGACATGGTGATCGCCGTCGCCGCGACCGACCAGAACGACGAGCTCGCCGATTTCTCCAGCTGGGGCGACTGGGTCACGTTGGCCGCGCCCGGTGTCGCGATTTACAGCACCACGCAGGCGGGCGGATACGGTCAGCAGGGCGGCACCAGCATGGCGTGCCCGATTGTCGCCGGTTCGATCGCCAATTTGATGAGCATTGCCCCGCCGGGCTGGACCAACGACGACATCATTTTCCGGCTCACCTCTACCGCGCGTGAGATTCCCGTTCCGGGCACCGGTGCCGGTATTGTCGACCTCGGCGCGCTGCTCGACCTGTACGTCTCGATCGACTCGGTCTGGGTTTATGACGGCGTCGTACCGCACATCATTCACGGTCAGGAAGGCACGTTCGGCATGCGCTGGCAGAAGCACGACCAGAGCGCGCAGAATGTGTCGCTGAAGCTGACGTGTGACGAACCCCGGGTCACGCTTGGTGCGGACTCGCTGTGGATCGGGATCGTAACGCAGGGCCAGTCCGGGAATTTCGAGGTGCCGGTGACCGTTGCGCCCGGCGATGAGGATGTCGAGACGATTGATGTCATCGCTCGCTTCCGTGGCTCGGATTTCTTCGACAACGATTTTGACTTCGAGCAGATCATCCCGCTTCGTGTCGGGCAGGCACCGGTGCTGCTGATCGACGATGACCAGGGTGGCGCGGGGCTCATTGACACGTGGTACCTCAGCGCGATGGAGCAAATCGGTGTCGAAACCGAAGCGATCAAGCGGTCGGACATTTCGGTGCTGGCCGACTTTGTCGCGGGTTACGAGGCGATTATTTACGCCTCCGGCAGCCGCACCAGCAACCATCTCACCGGGGACGACATGGCCGTGTTCAGCGACTACCTGAACGACGGCGGCAAGATGCTGTTCTCCGGGCAGAACATCGCCGAAGACCTGGCGGTGAACAACCCTGATGTACTCGACACCCTGTTCCACATCGACTTGACCGAACCCAACGCGAACCAGCTGGTGGTGCGTGGCATCGAGGGCAACCCGATCACCGACGGATTGTACCTCTTCCTCGCAGGTGAGGGGGGCGCGTGGAACCAGGACAACATCGACGTGCTCGCCGCACAGGATGGCGCGGAACCGATGTTCGTCTTCAACGCCGCCGAGCCCGAGCGGTTGGCTGGTGTCCGGGTGCAGGAGGGAATGCGCGACCTGTTCTTCTGTTCGTTCGGCATGGAAGCGATCAACGACGACTGGGTGAACGCGTCCACCCGTGCCGAAGTGCTGGACCGGATCTTCGTCGCCTGGGGCTTTGAGACCGGCGTCGCCGAACCGGGCGGAGACGGGTCTGGGCTGATCGCGGATGACTTCGCTATCTCGCGTCTGTGGCCAAATCCGACGAACGGGTTTGTGCAGAGTGTGATCACGTTGCCTTCCCCGGGGACGGTGCAGATTCGCGTGTTTGATCTGCTCGGGCGGGAGGTGGATGCGTACAACTTCGCCGGTACCGCTGGTCACAACCGGTTCTCGTGGCAAATGCCGGCCGGGCTGAGTTCCGGGATGTATTTCCTCCGTGCCGAGCACCAGGCGGATGCACGTCAACAGCGTTTCCTGTATGTCAAGTGAGGGAGGACGCATGAACGGGATGCCGCAACGATTCGGAGTGGCGCTGCTGCTGGTTGCGCTGTTGCTGCCCGGACTCGCCGCCGGGTTCGATAAGCCCGGCACCACGGCCGCCACCTTCCTGCAGATCATGCCGGGCAGCCGTGTTCCGGCGATGGGCGGCGCGGGGGTTGCATTGGCTGGTGGCGCGGAAATGCTCGCGATCAACCCGGCCGCAATCGCCTCGGACCGTTTCTCGGCGTCGTTCGCCTACAACGACTGGTTCGCCGGCCTCGAACATCAAACGCTGGCCGTCAGCGCCCCGGTCCGGCCCAACCTGCGCGTCGGGATTCACGCGATCTCCTTCGGCGGGGACGAATTCGAGCAGACGACACTCGAGATGCAGAACGGCAACGGCGTCATGGTCGACTACGGCGACCTGGCGGTGGGTGCGTCCGCAATCATGCAGCTGACCGACCGCTTCACCGTCGGCGTTACCGGCAAGTACATCCGCCAGGACCTCTTCCACACCTCCGCGCAGACCGGCGCGGTCGATGTCGGTACGTTGTTGCATACCACGCTGGACGGCTTCTCGATCGGCATGGCGATGACCAACCTCGGCGGCGACATGCAACTGACCGGGCAGGATCTGATCGCCGAGGCGGAGTCGGAGGATGCGGCCGAATCCCGTCTCCACACGTCGAAATGGCCGTTGCCGCTGACGTTCCAATTCGGCTTTGGTTGGCGGCTGGTCGGTGAGCAGAACGCGTTCTGGCAGGATGACATCCACGAGTTCACCCTCGCCGTGGACAGCCGTCACCTGAACGAGGGCGTCACCACCGTACACGCCGGCGGGGAATACGGGCTGTACGATATCGTCTTCCTGCGTGGTGGCCACAGCCTGAACCATGATACCGAGGAGTGGGCGTTTGGCGGCGGTGTCCGGGTCAACCTGCACAGCCTGACTGTTGACGCCGACTTCGCCTACGCCGACATGGGCGATTTGAATTCGGTGAAACGGGTCACCCTGAGTATCCGCGGACGCTGATCTCCTGCTCGCGACAGAAAACAAAAAAGCGGCCCTCGGCGTATTGCCGGGGACCGCTTCTTTTCGTGTGCGCCATCAGGGACTTGAACCCCGAACCTGCGGATTAAGGGAACTGGACAGATGTTCAGTTATCTCGGCTTATAGTCCGGACAACCTGTTTATTACCAATGAGATGAATCTCACATTTCATTACATTGGCACAATCTCAGCCACACCGTAAGTGCTGTTTATTTTTTCTAGGATTACGGAAGATTGCGACAGATTTACGTAATACATCCGAACCGTTATCCTAGCTCATCACGGTCCTGAACGTAACCCAAGTTTGCACGTATAGGGTGCTCTTTCGGACTGACAGAACTGACGGCTAGAGCTTTACTGAATGCTTGTTCATACAATCACTTGCCTTGCCGTTCGGCGTAGCAGTCTTGCAGGAATCCGATGCCGCATTTCAGCGTCACCAGAACCAGCGGACACTTCCGCTGCACACGTTGACAGCGGACAACGGTAGCGAGTTCGCACGGCATGAGTGGCTGGCTGAACGGCTGGGTGTGGCTGTTTATTTCGCACACCCGTAAAGCTCGTGGGAACGGGCGCGCAACGAAAACATGAACCGGATGGTACGACAGTGGTTTCCGAAGGGGCTGGACTTCCTTTCACTTCATGATCTGGACGTCCAGTCGGTCAAACGAAGCCTCAACAACAGACCGATAAAATCACTCGGATACAGAACACCCAATGAGGTCCTCTTCAACAACAAAACCTGAACGGTGCATTTGATCTTGGAATATGCCCTTGCAGGCAAAATATTATGTACAATAACTTGGTTTTTCCACATGCTATGTCTAATAAAAACGTTACCCCCAAACTCATTACACAACAGGGGGCGTGTAGTTCGTTCTATTTTGCAATATCATAACACCAACAGCAAGACTCAAACCATGAAAATGGGAGCTTTAGATTGGTAGATTCTTACCTTGCTGGCAATCCATGATGTGACTACCTTTGCGACAGCGAGATGTTTCCGCCCAGTATCCTTGTTCAACGATTCGAATCAGTGCCACAAAACTACGATTATTTCGAAACATTGAACTGCAAAAAACCGAATAAGTTATCAGAGGATCGAAAGCTTTCAACGAATTGTTCTACCTGATTTGGGGCTACTTTTTTATGAGTAATTCATCATTGCATCAAGCATCCGAATCAAGGTCTCCCCAGCAGATGGAAGCTGTGATCTTGAAGCAAACTATCGCCAAGGAACCTGCGATAGCGGTATTGCATGTGGACAAACGTACCTTCTCTCACGTTACCTCCGCTTTCGTTGACAAACTCGGCCTGGATCCTGTGCTGTTGCGCGACAGCGGAATTGAGAATTGGATCCACGATCGTAGTCGGGAACAGCTGAAGCAGTTCCAGTCTGAAGGTGAGGCAATGCACAGACCAATCCGTCTTGAGCTGGCTGACTCTGAAGGCAATCCTGCGCCTTTCCATGCGATCCAGTTGCTGGATACGAAGTTATCGGAAGGGTGTTCAGGATGGTTGCTGCAGGAAGTGGGGCCGGATAATTCCCTCATGTCGACTGATCTGATGCATAGCGAAACGGATCCGTTGACAGAACGCATCATTTATATGGCAACGCTTGAGGTATTGGTAAGCGGTATTTCTCATGACATGAACCAGCCATTGAACGCAATTCTGCTGAACGCCGAAACGGTCCGTCTGATGCTTGAGTCGGGGCGTGTGCTACCGACATTTGCGTTGCTTGACGATGTGATCTGGGGGGTAAAGCGAATCAATGAGATCGTACAGCATCTGCGCGAGTATTTTGACGAAAGCCTGGAAACTGCTGTAGAGGTTGCCGACTTGAACCAGCTGGTGCGTGAATCGTTGCGGTTTCTGGAACCCAAGTTGAAGGCACATGGGATCACGGTTCAGCTGGACTTTTGCCCGGAGACGATGCAAGTTTGCATAAACCAGCGTCAGATGAAACACATGCTGTCATTATTGCTTGCGCGCGCGGTAGAATCGATCGACGAAGCGAATCCTGAAAAGCGAGAGTTGCGGATCACCACGCGACCATCGGGTTCGATGTGTGTGCTGGAGCTTACGGACACGGGTTTACAGCTGCAGTCGACGAACATTCAAGACCTGTCGAATCCGCTACTTGCGGCGGCGACAGACGGACAGGGGATGACTCTTAAACTTGCTGTAGCGAATCTGATCGCGAAACGATTTGATGGCAATCTCCAGCTGACAAACGGGGAGGAGTCCGGGTTGTGTGTGCGAATTCAGATTCCAAGCGCACCGGGCCTATCGGCATGAGTGAGACAACGCGTGTGCTCGTGGTGGATGATGACGCCCGCAGCGGCGTAGCAGTGGCGCGGTTTCTTGAGAGAGCGTTCGACTGTGATGTGACCGTGCAGGAGTCGGCACAGGAGGCGCTGGCCGAGTTTGCGCGCAACCCCTTTCCAGTGGTCATCAGTGACATTCGCATGCCGCAACTGAATGGAATCGAACTGTTGAAGCGCCTGCGGGACATGGAAGATAAGCTGACAGCTCGTATCGTACTGATGACCGGCTACGCCGATTTGGAAACGGCGTTGCAAGCAATGAAGTTGGGCGCTTTTGATTACCTGCGCAAACCAATAGACGCGGTAACCCTTTCCGATGTGTACACCCGTATCCAACAATCTTTCAAGCATGAGCATTCAGCCAAACCCGCATCAGGAATCATCTCTGCGGACACCGGAATTGATGATGCTACTTTCTCCGAAGGCCTGCACGAGGTAGCGGATTACGGGGTGATCGGCGTGTTTTCGCAGCTGTCGCGAGAAGCGTTCAAACTCGCCCTTCGGTACCACGAAGACAGTTCGGCTCCGGTACTGATACAAGGCCCGACGGGCACTGGCAAAGAAGCTGTGGCGCGACTGATTCACCACGGAAAAGGGCGCAACCGGTCGCCCTTCATCCCGGTGAACTGTTCAGCGATTTCGCCTGGTTTGTTTGAGAGTGATTTGTTCGGCTATGAAGGGGGATCGTTCACTGGCGCCAGTTCTCGAGGCCGTGCTGGCAAACTGGAGCTTGCCCGTGAAGGCACGTTGTTTCTCGACGAGATCTCCGACCTGCCAATCGAATTACAGCCAAAGCTGTTACGAGTGTTGCAAGAACGGGAGATGTATCGCGTCGGCGGTACGAAACCGATTTCACTGAATGTGCGCATCATCGCTGCGACTAACCGCGACATGGAACCGATGCTGCAGTCTGGTCAGTTTCGGCTTGACCTTTACCACCGGCTGGCTCTGGGATTGATACGATTACCGGCACTCTCCGAACGGCCAGCCGAAATCCTGCCCCTCGCGCACCTGTTCCTCACCCAGTTCGCCGCAGAGAAGCGCAAGCGGTTTCGAGCGATCGATCCGCAGGCGCATAAAATCCTTCGCGATTCGGCTTGGCCAGGAAATATTCGCGAGTTAAAGAACAGCATCGAGCGGGTGGTAATCTTATATGACGATGAACTACTGCGTGCCGAACACCTCAGCTGGATCTCGGGTGTTCGGGATTCGGGGGCAGCTTCATCAAATACGCTGAAACTGGGAGAAATTGAACTTCCGGACGACGCACTACCACTGGGCATACTGGAAAACGAGATCATCCGTAAGGCCTATCAGAAGTTCGAGGGCAACCAGTCAAAGACCGCAGAGTATCTTGGCCTCGCTCGCAATACGCTTCGCAGTCGTTTGAAGCAGCTTGGGCTGGCTTGAATTGCTCCCAAGGCCATTCCATCCTTACGCACCTGTGCATTCCCTTTTCCTGAAAACACTTCTCTTTCCATCCTCCTGAACGCAGATCCCGAAGACTAGCCTGTTTCGAGTGACGAAATGAGCGCAGGTGATGAAACTGAGTGACGAAATTCACTCAATTGACGGTTTTTGCTCATTCTGGTGTATTCGTAAAATCATGATAGTCCTATAGTTAGACTCACTTGTACAATGGCACATTCCTTGCTTGGAATGTGAACGAAATCAAGCACGTTGCTTTTCAGCGAAGAATTGGGGTCGCAAATGAGAGCGGGAATTGTCAGCGGGAATGAGCAAACACGTCGCAGCTTCAGGTCGGCTCTTGAGGTTCGCGGATGGACGTGTTATTCGGGGGATTCGCTGGCAACGGTGCAGTCATCCGCCCGCACTCATGATCTGAATCTGCTTATGGTGAACTGGGCGGACAGCAAGAACCAGAGCTCTCCGCAGTTGGACTCCCTGCTTAAGATCGCTGAAAGTCTTCCTGTCATTTTGTTAAACGTTGCTCCGATGAACGCCGAGGGCGCGCAATCCTCCCCTCCCGGTCCCCCGTTACTCAGCTGCGAAGGCGGAGACGTTCGCGCATTGTTGGACATCAGCACCCGTCTGGTGCAGCGGTCATTGGATTTGCAAGGCGTTGGACGTTCCGGTCTGGACGATTGCCTGCGCGACAGTGACCACGGCTTGATGGAGTATTTCCCAGACGGGATTGTGTTGCGGTCTCCAGCTGGGATCGAGAAGTGCAACTCGCGTTTCGAAGAGATGTTCGGGTACAGTGAGGACGATCTGCGTGATCCGGGATTTGATCTGCTGAACCTGGCCGATTCTTCGGCACGTGGGACTCTGCATGCCCTGTTGGAGGGGGAACACCCGGAAAACAGCGGTGTGGATTCGCGCGTATTCCTGGGGCGAACGCGTGAGGGCCAGCCCCTGCATGTCGAGCTGCGGACACGCCGTTGTACCAGTGAGCACTCAGGGACCGAAATACTGATTTTCCAGGATGTAAGCAAACTTGTACATCTCGAGCAGCAGGTTCGTCAGTCAGAAAAACTTGAATCTGTGGGCACGCTGACCAGCGGGATTTCACATGACTTCAACAATATCCTGACGGTGATCAGTGGTGTGTCTGAGCTGGCGATGCAGCGCATGGAGGAGCTAGATCCGTCCCGCCACGAATTTTCGCTTGTATTGGAAGCCGTTCATCGGGCGAGCAACCTGACTCGCAAGCTGTTGTCCTTTGCACGGGCCCGGCCGGATCGAATGGACGTGATCAGCGTGGACGATGTAGTCTGTGAGATGACGGAGTTGCTTGAGCGGAGTATCGGCGCCGACATCCAGTTGACCATTGATTCCGAATCGCCGGAAGCTCGGGTGTACGCGAACGGCCATCTGCTCGAGCAGGTACTGCTCAACTTGTGTACGAACGCTCGTGACGCCTTGCCTCAGGGAGGACAGATCACGATCCGTACCGAGGTCTTCGCCACCGCAGAGCCCTATCCCCTGTTCGACTCGGTACTCCCCCCTGGTTCTTTCCTGCGACTATCTGTTCGGGACACGGGTAGTGGCATCCCGTCGGACATTCTGGACAACATTTTCGAACCCTTTTTCACGACAAAGGAGGAAGGGCGCGGCACCGGTCTTGGTCTTGCGACAGTGCAAAAAATTATCAACCAGCATCAAGGGTATCTGGATGTTATAACCCAAGAGGGTGAGGGCACTGAGTTCGCTCTGTATTTCCCTTTAGCCCAGAGCAATGGTCATCGGAATGGGCATGTACACCCGACAGGAAAATCGCTCCACGCAAAAGGCGGTGTCGTGATCGTTGTCGATGACAACGAGAGCCTGTTGCGGGTGATAGCGAAGCTACTCAAGCGGTATGGATACCAGGTTCATGAATTCAGTGATGCTGCGGAGCTGACTGAGTCGGGCTCGACCCTGTTCCACATCGCAGACGTGCTGATTACAGACGTGGTGATGCCTGGCATCACCGGGCTGGAACTGATCGACCACGCGAGGGCGGTCAACCCAGACATCGGTGTATTGTGCATGACGGGGTATGACAACCAGACGTTGCGCGAAAAGGATCTTTACAGGAACGACCTAGACTATTTCCCAAAACCGTTCACCAAGGACCAGCTTGCACAGGCGGTTAATTCAGTTCTCGAGAAAAGGGAGACTGTACCGTGATCTGAGAAGAATTGGAATCCAGATTTTAATATGCAAATGAACATCACAATTTGGTCGCTTCTAATCAACTATCAAATACTATGATAAATTATATAGAGCGAATGATTCTGCTTACTATTTATTTATATGGCCTACAGTATCCATATAGCACTAGCAGGATCCATTAGTTTTAACTATCATATTCAGCAGGTAAACGTTTACATTTCTGATCTTGTAATTTGACCAGACTGTCAAATTGGGAGATATCGTAGCTTTGCAGAAACCGTTCGAGAAGGTCTGACTTCAGAACATGACTGTCTTAGTGGTTTTCTTTCGCTAGAGGGATGCAGAATACAAGTCAACGGAACGGGAAGGAAACGAAGCATGAGTTGGAACCTGAATAGTCTT
The DNA here is from genome assembly GCA_020444425.1 of bacterium. Taxonomy (GTDB): domain Bacteria; phylum Electryoneota; class Electryoneia; order Electryoneales; family Electryoneaceae; genus BMS3BBIN04. Next base: position 30,027 of record JAHLLB010000011.1, read on the forward strand.
CGGATGAAGCCGAAGCTGATCATTTTGTTCATGGTAGTGGGACTGGTGCCTGTTTTCGTGGTTTCCTGGCTTAGTCTCCACCGGGCATCCGATGCGCTGATGGAAAAATCGTTTGACCAGCTGACCGCCATACGGGCGGCGAAGGTGGTTCAAATTGAAGATTATTTCGATCTTCGCATGGCGGACATTAAGGTGTACGCGAACAACACTGCTGTTGCGATGGCGGCGGACCGATTCGCGAAAGCGTTCGAAGAGGGCGGCATTGGAAGCTCTCAATGGAATGAGTGGGACCGTCTCCATGGTACGAAGCTGCGTGATTACGTGGACCAGTACGGCTACTACGACCTGTTCTTCATCAATCCCAATGGCGACGTGGTCTGGACTGCTGCGCGCGAGGCGGACCTGGGAAAAAACGTGCACAACGGTCTTCTGGCGGGCAGCGGGTTGCAGGAAGCGTTTGAAAAGGGACAGCGTGGCACAAGCTTCATCGACTATTCGATCTATGAGGTGTCGGACGATGCGGCAGGGTTTATTGCCAGCCCGATCGGTGCGATCAGTGGCGAGCAGAAGGGCGTGTTGGTTTATCAGTTGAGTATTGCACAGATAAACCGAATCATGGGCGAACGCAGCGGTCTGGGTAAAACGGGTGAATCCTATCTGGTGGGGCCGGACAATCGAATGCGTTCTGACTCCTACCTTGATCCCGCAGGGCACAGCGTGACGGCCAGCTTTCAGGGCAGTGTAGCTCGAAACGGCGTGGATTCTGAAGCAACACGCAAAGCCCTGGCCGGTCAGACGGGCACGGAAGTCATCATTGACTACAACGGAAATCAGGTGCTGTCGTCATATGCACCCCTGAAAATGCCGGACGGCGATACCTGGGTGGTGATTTCTGAGATTGACCTGGCCGAAGTGAAGGCTCCGGTGAATGCACTGCGCACCAACGTGATCATCATCAGCCTGGTTTTGCTTGGTCTTGTGATCGTGCTCGCGTTTGTTGTAAGCCAGGGGATAGCTTCCCCGATCACAAATCTGACCTCTTTGGCGAAACAGCTGGCGAAAGGTCACATCCGCACGGATGAAACCGTCGAAGAACTGGCTGGAATCCTGGCTCGAAATGATGAGCTGGGGGAAATCGGCAGGGCGTTCCAGGATCTTGGCAACTACATCCGCGGCAAGGCTGAAGCTTCACGACAGATTGCGAAAGGCAACACCGAAGCTCACATCGAACTGACGTCCAGTGAAGATGCCCTCGGTAAAGCGATGGTCGACATGCGTGACCGTATCAATGGTCTGATTGAAGCAATGAATCACATGTCAACCGAGCATGACAAGGGGGATATCGACCGGCGCATCAACGAGCAGGATTTTGAAGGTGCATACCGCACCATGGCGATCGGGGTGAATGAGATGGTCGCTGGTCACATCACTGTTAAGAAGAAAGCGATGGCCTGTGTTGCTGAATTCGGCAAAGGCAACTTCGATGCTGAGCTGGAGAAATTCCCCGGTAAGAAAGCATTCATCAATGATACCATCGAAGGAGTTCGCGGCAACCTTAAAGCCGTGATCAAAGACGTCAACGGTCTGATCGAAGACGCGGTGAATGGTCGTTTGGATGCTCGTGCCGATTCCAGCCAACATGCGGGTGATTTCCAAGTGATGGTCAACGGCATCAACGAGATCCTGGATGCAGTCATCGAGCCGGTGCAGGAAGCCGCCGCCGTACTCGACCGGATGGCGCAAGGTGATCTTACGGTCTCTGTCAAAGGCAACTACAAGGGTGATCACGCGAAGATTAAAGACGCGCTTAACAGCACCCTGGACAGCCTGAACAATTTACTTGGTCAGGCGCAGAACGCAATCGAGCAGGTGACAAGTGGTTCGGAACAGGTCTCCAGTTCGAGCCAGACGTTGAGTCAGGGCGCCACCGAGCAGGCCAGCAGCCTGGAGGAGGTTTCCAGTTCAATGACTCAACTGGATTCTCAAACGACACAAAACTCGGAGAACGCTGGCGAGGCGAGCACGCTGTCCGGTCTGGCGCGCGATTCGGCCACGGAAGGCAATGCACATATGAAGGACATGCTCGCGGCGATGGTGGACATCAATGGGAAATCGTCCGAGGTGCAAAAGATCATCAAAGTGATCGACGAGATCGCGTTCCAGACAAACCTGCTTGCTTTGAACGCGGCGGTAGAAGCGGCCAGGGCCGGCGTGCATGGTAAGGGTTTCGCGGTGGTCGCGGAAGAGGTGCGCAATCTCGCTCAACGCAGCGCGAAGGCAGCAAAAGAAACCACTTCACTGATTGAAGGCAACATCTCCAGTGTGAGGAACGGCGCGGAAATCGCGGAACGCACTGCCAAATCGCTGGAAGAGATTATCGAGGGCATCAACAAAGCTACTGACCTGGTGAACGAGATCGCATCCGCCAGCAAGGAACAGTCCGCCGCAGTTGGTCAAGTAAATCTGGCACTTGGCCAGATCGACGAGGTGACTCAGTCGAATGCAGCCAACGCGGAAGAATCAGCCGCAGCTGCAGAGGAGTTGTCCGGCCAGGCGATCAACCTGCAGAGTATGATCGCCGAATTCAAACTGCGGGATATGCTGAACCGGCATGGCGAAAAGGCCGCTGGAGCGGAGGCGAAAGGCAATGGCCGCCAGTCATACAGCGAAAACAACGACTACAGCAACCACAACGGTAACAACCACGAAACAGAAAGGAGCTTGAATGAAGAGTTGATTCACCTTGACGATGACGATTTTCAGGATTTCTGATTCACAAACCCCTGAATAGCTTCATTGTGTTCCCGTGACCGGGGAGCACACAACGGACCGCTTACCCTTCCCGTGCGGTCCGTTGTTTGTTTGTCTGGATTCTTGACTGATCAAGGATCGTTCCAGTTCGCAAGAATCAAGAGTTTTCAGCAAGAATACTCTGGATTTTCGCCAGCAACTGGGCGCGTGTGAACGGTTTCTGCAGGAAGTTCATTCCTTCGGAAAGCACGCCGCGTTCAGTAATGACATCGTCCGTGTAACCGGAGATAAACAACACTTGCAGATCTGGCTGGATTGAGAGCAGTCGTTCGTACAGTTCTTTCCCATTGACGCCGGGCATCACGACATCAGAGATCAGAAGCTGGATGTTGCCTTCCTGACGTTTAACCAGTTCCAGAGTGCGCTCCGGTTCATCCGGTACCAGGACAGTAAAGCCTGCACCCTTGAGAATTTTGCTCAGAATGCTCCTGATCAGTGGATCGTCCTCTGCGACCAGTATGGTTCCGGCGGCTTTCAGGCTGCCAAGTGATAAGGAAGGTTCCAAAACCTGCGAATCGAGTTCCCGGTCAACCAATTTGAAGTAGATAAAGAATGTAGTGCCGACTCCGGGTTCGCTGCTCACCTGGATGTCGCCGCCGTGTTGCTTGACGATTCCATGCACGGTGGACATTCCGAGCCCGGTACCCTTGCCTTTTTCCTTGGTGGTAAAGAACGGGTCAAACACCCGGTCGCGGACCTCTTCGCTCATACCACCGCCGGTATCGGCAAATTGCAGGCAGATGTAACGTCCTTCGGGAAGGTCGAGCTCGACGTTCGCGTCCTCATCGCGGATTTCTGCGACGTGTGTGGAAATGGAGAGCACTCCGCCATGTGGCATGGCGTCTTGCGCGTTGATCGAAAGATTCATCACGATTTGTTCGATCTGGTTGACGTCAGCGAAGATGGTATCTTCAGTGGCGGAAAGATCAAGGTTGAGTTGGATGTCCTCACGCAGTGTGCGTTGCAAAAGCAGCCTGAATTTATTCACCAGTTTGTTGACTTGGACCGGGCGGACCTCGAGAGTCTGTTTGCGGCTGAATGCAAGCAGCTGCGCGACCAGTTCCCGAGCGCTGTTAGCGGCTTCGATGATGCCTTCGGTGTATTCAAGTATTTCCTCATCTTGCACATCTTCGTGCAAGAAATCAGCGTTCACCATGATCGGCGTGAGCAAATTGTTGAGATCGTGTGCCACACCTCCTGCGAGCATGCCGATGGATTCGATTTTCTGAGACTGCACAAGCTGTCGTTCCAAGCTGTGCAGTTCTTCCTTGCGTTTGATATCCTCTGTGACCTCCACTCCGAACTCGCTCATGCCGATGACGGTTTTTCCATCTTCGCCGAACACCGGGTAGCCGCGAAGGTGGAAGACACGACCATCCGGGGTAGAAATGGTTCTCTCATGGGCTTCTCCGGTATCGCGGGCCATCAGGACCGGGCAGCTGTCGCAAGGTGTTTCCCTGCCATGCCAGTTTACATAACACTTGCGACCGACCAGCTTGTCAGCGGTGGTGCCGGCAGATATTCCGGCAGCGCGGTTTGCCCATTGAATGGTGAGGTCGAGGTCATAGAAGGTGAACATTTCGCTGGTGGAATCGAGCACCATTGCCATCATCCGCTCGGACTCTCGAAGCGCATTTTCAGCGAGGGTCTGCTGGGTCACATCACGCACAATGGAAAGGGCGTTCGATTTGCCTTTGGGGACCATGCGCGCTTCGAAGTAGCGGGTTTCACCATCATGTTCCATGGTGTACTTGTAGATCTGGATGGACCTGGATTCGAGTACTCTGGTGATATTCGTCCGTGTGAGCTCGGCGAAGAAGTCGCCGAGTACTTCGCGAACATTTTTGCCGATAAACTGATCTTTAGGAATGGCGAATTGCGCTGGATCTGGCGCGTGGGCGTCGATGAAGGTACCCTCCCGGTCGAATTCGAAATAGATGTCGGGTAGGGCGGAAACAATCGAACGGTTCTGTTCCTCACTGCGCCGCAACAATTCTTCAGCTTCCTTCCTTTCGGTGATGTCAACATGCGCGCCCATGACCCGGACCGGTGTATTATCATCCTCGCGCATGATGGAGGCATTCACAAAGATCCAGCGCCAGGATCCATCCTTGTGCTTGAAGCGGAATTCAAGCTGGTAGGCGGAGTTGCGGCTCTTCAGAGCATCGTTGACGACTTGCAGGTTTGGCTCCAGATCATCCGGATGCACTCGCTTGTGCCACTCCTCAAAATCATCGCCGATCTCATCGACAGCATAGCCGATCTGCGCTTTCCATTCCGGAGAATAGTAGACCTTGTCGGTGGCGAGATCCCAGTCCCAGAGGCCGACTTTCCCGGCCTTGACGGCAGCCTCCTGGCGCAACAGGGCTTCCAGCAGCTGTTTTTCAGCTTTCTTGCGTTCTGTAATATCAACGCAATAGGCCATGAAGTGATCGTCATTGATCGCGACCGCGACCAGAGTAACATCAACTTCGGACCCGTCTTTTCGCTTCAACCGGCCGTCGTGCTGGATCTTGCTGGTCTGCTTGAGATTGTTGAAATGCACATAGGGGTCGGGTCCAATCCTGCCGGTGGCCACATCCGGGATCGCGAGCTGGATCAGTTCGTCGCGGGTGTAACCGAGCAGTTCGCAGGCAGCATTGTTGACATCAACGTAGCGGCCTTCACTGTCCGTGACGAAGATGGCGGCGGGAGAATGGTTGACATAGCTGCGGTATTTCTTTTCACTTTCCTGCAGGGCCTTTTCGGCCTGTTTCCGTTCGGTGATGTCCAGGGAGATGCTCATCACCTGATCCGCTTCAGCGGTATCCCCCGTCACCAGAACGGATTGATTGGAATAGAGCCGTCCTCGGAACTCGACCTCGTAGTAAACCTCTTCACCACTGAAGGCTCGTTCAATATTGAATTCCAAGGTTTCCCAGAGTTCAGGAAAGACATCTCGTACATGTCGCCCAATGATGTCCTCACTGGTAAGACCGGCTTCTTCAAGCGCTTTCCCGTCTGCTGAGAGATATCGCCAGTCTCTTCCGATGATAAAGAGTGCACCGTCCGGGAAATTCTCGGCAAGCGAACGATAGCGTGCCTCGCTTCGTCTCAGTGCTTCTTCAGCCAGTCTCTGTTCGGTGACATCCCGGCAAATTCCACCGACGGCGACGATCTCCTCGTTTCCATTGCGAATTGGGTAATATGTGGTGCTGTCGACGAAGATCTTACCCCCCATCTCGTAGCTGTGCTCAATGCGTTGCACATTGCCCGAGGCAAAGACTTTTTCGTGGTGTATGCGGAACCTGTCCGCGAGGTCACCGAGGGTTTCCCTCATAGGTTTATTAACGATGTCTGTGGGTTGAATACCCATGTCGCTTAGACGTCTCCCGCCGGCGGTGCGGGTAATGCCTGCCTGGTCCACACTGAAAATCAAGTCCTCACTGGATTCAACCAGGCTGCGGTATTGCTCCTCGCTGCGGTAAAGGGCTTCCTCCGCTCGCTTGCGCTCGGAAATATCCAGCGCGGTAAACGTAACGCCTTTTGAGAGATCCTCTGGATCCAGTGGTGATGAAGAGAGCAGCACGTCGATTATACGACCATCTTTGCGTTGGAATCGGGTTTCAACGGTTCCAATGTTGTGCTTCCGAATCTGATCGTATTTGACCCTACCGACATATTCATAATCTGCGTCAGAAGGGTAGATAATCCTCGAATTTTTGCCCAGTAATTCTTCTTCCCTGTACCCGACCATTTCACAAATCTGTGCATTGACTTCAGCGAAAACCCTGTTATGCACAACACCAATGCCAGCCGGAGCAGCCTGGAAGATGCTTCTGATCCTCGCTTCATCTGTAGCAATCTGGTGTTCTAATTCTTTGTGTTCGGTGATATCGCGAGTGATGGATAGAATGACCGCTTCATCTCCAATCGTAACAACCCGGGCGGACATCAGAGCGGTATGAATATTGCCGGATTTGTCGCGAAAGCGAGCTTCGAAATTGTTAACTACACCTTTGTTCCGCAACATGGTCACCAGCTTAGTGCGGTCATCCGGATTGTCCCAGATATTCAGTTCGAGGGATGACTTGTCCTTGACATCCTCCCAGGTGTACCCCATGAGCTCGGTAAAGCTTTCATTGATCTCTAAATACTTTCCGTCTTCAAGCCTGTTGAGGTTGATTGCATCAGGGCTGGTTTTAAAGGCCAGGCGAAATTTCTCTTCGCTAATATTCAAGTCTTCACGCAGCTTGTATTCCTCAGTCACGTCGCGGAAAACCAGCACGGCTCCGACGATGACGCCGTCCGGAGTTATAATCGGTGCTGCGCTGTCCGCAATCTGGTATTCCGTCCCATCTTTACGAATCAGTTTGGTGTGATTAGCTAGCCCGACAATGAGACCCTCTTGCATCGCACGGAAAGCCGGATTCTCGGCGGGCGTTCCGGTTTGAGCGTTCTGGATGATGAACACATCCTGGAGCGACCGTCCGACAGCGTTCTCCTCGGTCCAGCCAATGAGTTTCTCTGCGACTGGATTCAGCGCGGTGACGTTCGCGTCGGTATCAACGGTTAACACCGCATCTCCGATGGAATTCAGAGTGGTGGCAAGGAAATCCTTCTGTTGTTGAAGTTCAGATTCCGCGCGCTGCCGATCCGCTTCCTGCTCAAAGCGATCGATGGCGAGTGCAATATCGCCTGCGAGCTCGATGATCAACTCTCGCTCTTCCTCATCCTGGTACGTGGTGTCGGTGATCGACACTCCGATGGCGCCGTAGAGCTGATCGCCGAAACGCAGGGCGGCTGTGAGGCCGGCACGGTTGGCATAGAAGCCGCTGATTTCACAATTACCACAATCAACCTCACCGGGCTGTGAAAACACGGCATCTTTACTGGACCGGATCGCCTCGATCACACATGCGGGCGCTGCCTTATCAACCCAGTCCGAAATGCACTCGACGAGCGGGTCCGGACCGCTGGCATGTGCTTCGGTTACGTTGTTCTCATCGTCTGTGAGCAGGATCCAAGCGATTTCATAGCCGCGAGTCTCGGTGAGGACATCTAGACTGTCGTCAAGCAGATGACCAAGGTCTTCGGTCTCGCGTGCGATCAACTGGTTGACGATGCGTACAGCGGTCAGGACCTGGGTGAGGTGATTGGCGCGTTCCCGCGCGCGTGTTTCCTCGGTAATATCACTGATGGTGATCAGTAGACTCAGACCTTCTTCGTTCTCAATTTTTGAATCGCGTGCAATGTATGAGGGGACAGCCTCCAGTCGGGCGTGGAAAGACACTCCTTCCCTGCCATGCATCCAGAGCTCCATCCGTTTTTCGCCGGGATCCTTGAAAAATGCCCGGTAACGAGTGAGGAAGACAGAGCGGTCCGTATCGAGGATGAGATCGGCGAACGGTTTGCAGGTCACATGCTCTGGCTCGCGCCCAATCATCGAGGTAAACGTGTTGTTTGTACGCTGGACAATTCCGGCTGAGTCGAGGACGGCGTACCCGACGGGGGCCTGGTTATAAAGCCTGGAGAAGTGGTTTCGGGTTTCCTCGAGAATGCGAGTGGTGTCCAGGAGCTGCTCGTTTTGCAGCTCAAGCTCTATCTGATAATCCCGGAGCTCCTGCAGCAGGTTCTTTACCTGATCAGGGCTCAAATCTTTCAGCGAATCCGGCTTGCTTTCGAACACATCCATGGCTCGTTTGCGGAGCTGTTCCAAGGACTCTGATTGCGGCTTGTCCATCTCATCATCTCCAAAAAACGATGGTAAATCCAGCAAGCGTACGCTGAGTTGTTGCTCGGCCAGCTACGCGGTACCAAACGGGCTGCAATCGTCGTAAGATACCATATTACGACCTCGGTCAACGAAGCTGATACAACTGTCGCTAAGGGTTAGGATGCTCTATCTCACGGGGTATTCGTCGGTTTATCCCTTCAACTGCGCCTTCATCACTTCCATCATGTACTCCGAATAATCAGAATGGATGTAAATAGTCCGGAAGTCAAGAGTAGTCCCGAGCTCGTCGCGACGGCAACCGACCAGCTCCACCTTGCCCCGGCTGACTTCGATCGCGTTTGATGCCACGCTCCAGTCCCACCTTGCTAAGGTCGTTCTGTAAACTCCGTCGCGATGCCCTACGCACCATGCCACGTGCTATAGTGGTTCTCATTATTTGGTTGTGATAGCGCATGCGGATCGGACCAGATTCGGGTTTGCCTCGTAGTAGCCCATTGCGTTGGTGACCCGCTGTTCGAGCGGCTCTTTGTCAGAGGGTATCCACCCGTTGAAGAAGCGTTTCTTCAGGACCAGCCAGAGTGTCTCGATCGGGTTCAGATCGGGACTGTGGGCCGGCAGGTACAGCGGCTCGATTCAGCCCCAGTCCAGGTCGCGACCGTGATGGAAGCGGATGTTGTCCAGTACCATGATCGTGCGCCGGTTCGGGTCGATTCGTTCCTGCATCTGGTTGAGGAAGTGCTGGAACAGTTTGCCGTTGCCGTGACTGGCGATGAACGCGAAGAAGCGTCCATCCATCGGCCGGACCGCGCCGAAGACGTTGACGTGCTGGTGCGTGACCAGCCGTGGCACGACCGGTTTGCTGCCACGCGGTGCCCAGACCCGGTAGGCGGCTGGATCAGCCCAGAAGGCCACTTCGTCCTGGAACCACAAGTCCGGTTCCTTCGGCAACAGCAGGCGGACGGTTTCGACAAAGGCTGCACGTTTGACCGGATCGGCTTTCACCGCCTTCGGACGTGGCTGGATGCGGGTAAAACCCCACTCGTGCAGGTTGCGGCAGAGGGTGGAATAACCTACTTCCACGGAGTTTTTTTTAGATACCCGTGGATCGCGATGGCTGACCAGGGTTTGCCATCTTCATCGATTCCGCCGATCCGTTCAACGACCAGATCCTTGAAATCCGGATCGATCTTGCGGGGTCGGCCGGATCGCGGACGGGTACGAAGGGCTTCGATGCCGCCTTCGTTCCACCGGTGGACCCAGTTGCGCAGGGTCGAGGACTGGATCGAAAGCAGCTCGCAGACGTCACGGACGGTTTTCCCGAGCAGGCGGTGACGAATCGCCTGCAGCCGCACCAGATGGTCGGCGTCACGCGTCTTCCGGATGGCTGCCTGAACGGCGTCAGCATCCCCGAAACGCGGATCGGGCTGAATTGCAGGTGGCATGGCCTGAAGATACTGTCAAAGAGCTCTCCGTGCGAGAGCATCAACACGGACTTTCAAGAACGACTATAGAATATGCAGAAGCGCGATAGCTGTTTTGCTTGACCAACAGTGTAACATGTCCGTTTTTGCGAGTCAATTTTGATTTTGATGTCGGAATATTTCATGATTTTGGATAAAAAGCTACTCTACGTGGTATTTCAGGCCTTAGCGTGGAATGGGGGATGATAGAATAATGGTACCAAACACAAACGCCTCAGGCTGGTAGCAGCCTAAGGCGTTGTTTTTTAAAGGTGCGCCATCAGGGACTTGAACCCCGAACCTGCGGATTAAGAGTCCGTTGCTCTGCCAATTGAGCTAATGGCGCAAAATCGTTTGTCGTATTTACGGTGTGGCTGCCAGCTCATGTCACGGTCGCAAGTCTGTCGAAAAGTGAGGTTGCGAATCTGCTGTAGAAGCGATCTACGACCAGATGAACAAACAGTCTTCGAACTCGCTGTGCCGTGGAACCGTTGTCCGGGCTGTGGTTGACCTGCTGACCGAAATGCTGTGACCTCGCCGTAAACGACCCGCCATGATACGAAACGAGCGAGCCCGGCGCAACTGTGTTCTCCGTCCGTCGCGCGGGGGTGATTGATCCAGCGCGTTCAACCTGCACGAATCGCGTGACAGCCCGTCCATCAGCGACGTTCCAGCGGTTGCCGCACCTTGGGCAATCTAACGTCGAGAACTCCCGTTCGCTCGGGATCGACGGTTATTCGCCTTCGCTTTGAGCTTCATCCATATTCTGTTCGGCGAACTTCATAACTTCTTCGATGTCTTCGACATCCTTGCCGAGGTTCGCCAATTCCCACCGGGCAGACATCACCATACCGCTGTCACTGGTCGTGCTGTAGGTGTCGAGGAAGGTTTTGTAGGCTTCCTTGGCCATGGTGGTGTCGCGGATGTCATTGGCATACAGGAACCCGATCATGAACTGGGCTTCATCGGCACGTTCACCTTTCGGATAGGCGTCAACCACGGCCTGGTAGGCCGCGACGGCTGCGTAAAAGTCACGCGCTTCCTGGGCTTTCTTGGCCTTGACAAACAGTTCTTCTTCCGATGGACCGCTGGCGCAGCCGGTGCTCAGGACCAGTGCCATTACCAGCACAAGGGCGGCCAGGATGATTCGTTTCATCACTGCTATCCCCACAGTTTCGTTGCATCTACAATGGAATATGGACAGGTCGCAGAACGTCCGCAACCGGTCTCTCGTTAATCCTTCAGGTTCGGGTCGAGGTTTCGACCCCGGCGGCATCGAATGCCATCGCCGCCGCGCCCAGCATGCCGGACTTGCCCCGCAGTTTCGCCCGGTCGAACGTGCAATCGTTCCAGTTGGGCGCGAAGCACCGTGACTGCGCGACCAGCCGTGCCGGTTTCAGCAGATGTTCACCCGCGCCGGAAATCCCGCCGCCGATCAGCACCGCTTCCGGGTTGAAGATGTTAATGTACGCCGCGACACCCGCGCCAAGGTACTGACCCACACGTCGCCATACTTCGAGCGCTCGCTCATCACCGTTGGCGGCGGCCTTGGCCAGCAGATCCGGTGAATCTGGCGGTGTTTCCGGCAAATAGACTTCATTTGCCTCACGCATCACGCCGGTGATGCTGCAGTAGCTTTCGAGACTGCCTTTGACCTTTGTGCCACACTCCGGGCCGTTAATATCAAGCGGGATGTGGCCCAGCTCGCCCGCGCCGCCGTTGAAACCTCGCAGCAGCTTGCCGTCCACCATCACGCCGCCACCAACACCGGTGCCCAGGGTGAGCACGACCACGTGCTTCATCCCGACCGCAGCACCCCAGCGGCTCTCGGAATAGACCAGCACGTTCGCGTCGTTCTCCAGCACCAACGGCAGGTCCGTTCCAACCTTCTCTCGGACCCTCTCCGCCAACGGGACATCCTGCCACTCGGGGAAGTTCGGCGACAGACGGACGACAGTCCGTGTCGCGTCAATCAACCCTGGCGATCCGATGCCAATGCCCGCGACCGGGATGTCGCTGCGGTTGAGTCCGTCTTGCACCAGGCCTGCGATGGTTTCGACCACGTGATCCACCGAACGGGACTTCAGCGGCACAGTTTCTTCGTGGACGACCGACCCATCGGTGCGGATTAATCCCCACTTGATGGACGATCCCCCGAGGTCAACGCCAATGGCAACAGTCTGGTCAGACGGCATACAAAAGGTTCCGGTTCAATGTGCCCGATACTCGCCGGGCGGGTCCCAGGTTCCCCCCGGTCTCGCGTTGGATGCCGGGGAACAGCTTGCACCCGGCGAATATAGGCTCGTCGCGGCGTTCACGCAGCCCCTCAGCCACAGATAGAGAGATTGGCTACGGAGAGTTGCTCCCGATGCCCGCGGGAGCTACCGTTCGCTACCGCGGATTATCTGAGGGTGGATCATCCCGACCAGCTCTTTCGCGCTCGGGGCACACTTCCCGGATCTCGCCTGGTGGATGGCAAGTACGTCATTCCTCAGCCGTGTGGGTTTGTGGCTGAGGAAGAGACAGCTTCTCAAACCAGAAAAACCAAGAAAAACCAGGGAAAAACCAGAAAAACCAGGGACAGACGGTGGAATTTGCGTTACGGATTTCACAATTAATCTACCGTCTGTCCCCATTTTATGTGACGTGTCGTTGGTGCCCGTGATTGTCCGTCACGTCGGTATGTGACGGCTATCGCGGGTAACCAGCGGTGGCCCACCCCTGATGCCCGCGGAAGCTTCTTTCCGCTCCCGGCGTTGGCGGGGACGGAGTCCGGTTGTACCTTGCGGACGTTGCAAACGGTTCACCCCCCCCACCGGTGAGGTCTTGATGAAACGTGCATGGCTGCTGGTTGTTCTTCTGCTCGTTACGTTCACCAACGGAGCGTTCGCGTCTGACTGGGCGGATTCGTTACGTGCCGAGCGCGCTGAGGCGGACGACTACCTCGCGAACAGTCCGTTGAGCCCATTCGCGGCGATCGGGCAGACGGTTCTTCGTCCCGGGCAGGCGCTGCGTGTGGTGCTGCCGGTGGACACTCTGCTGCTCGGTTACCCGACCGCCGACCCCGGCCTCCCGCAGCTGGAGTTTACGTATCAACCGGACGTGCCGGTGGTCTACGTACGCAGCCCGCAGGGTGGCGATTTTCAGCTCAACCGGCAGAAGATCGGCCCGATCCCGCTGGCGCTGAGCAGCGCAGACACCGTGCGCGCCGAAATATTCCTGCTCAAGGCCTACGCCAGCAGCACCTCTGCCCGGCTGCGCGCGTTCAAACCGGGCGGGCACGGCCAGTCGAGCTTCCACGGCCTCAACTGGTATCCGCCGAACCCCGACCTGAGGTTGACCGCGACGATCCAGCCAGCGGCGCGTGACACCGTGCTCATGCCAACTTCCGCCGGGCTGGAGAAATCGTACATCCGGCACAGCACGTTGCACTTCACCGTGGACGGTTCCAAGCAAACGTTGACCCTGTTCGCCCCGGCGAGTGATCCGGACGCGTACGGCTTCATTCCGTTTACCGACGCCGGCGCGGGCGAATCAACCTACGGCGGCGGGCGCTACATCGACCTCGACCTTCCGGCGGACGGCCAGACCGAACTGTTGCTCGATTTCAACGACGCGTACAATCCACTGTGCGCGTACGTTCCGCATTACAACTGCCCGATTCCGCCGCCGGAGAATGCGCTGGACATCGAGATCGAAGCGGGTGAAATGATCTACGAGAAACATTGATGACAACGGCAAAACGTGGCAAATTGATCGCCTTCGAGGGCATTGACGGATCAGGAAAATCGACCCAGTGGGCACGTCTCGGTGAGTGGCTCAAGGCGCAGGGCCGGGATGTCGTGCTGTCGTTTGAGCCGACAAAACGTCCGCACGGCCAGTGGTTACGTGACGCGTGGGCGTCCGGCATCCGGCTGCCGGTAGACGAAGAGAAAGCGCTGTTCGACGCCGACCGCCGCGAACACATCGACGAAGTTATTCAGCCATCGCTGGACCGTGGCCAGATCGTCCTGCTTGACCGCTACTACTATTCGTCGGCAGTGTACCAGGGGACGCGGAAAGGTGAGACGCCGGAAGCGGTGCTGCGACACTACGAAGCCTTCTGTCCACGCCCGGATGTGGTGCTGCTGTTCGATCTGCCGGTGGAGCTGGCGCTGAAACGAATGCAGTCGTCCCGGTCCAACCTCGACGCGATGGAAGTGAGCGACAACCTGGAAACTGTTCGCAATGCGTACCTCAACCTGAACCGTCCCGAGATTGTGGTCGTGGACGCCTCCGGTTCGCCGGACGAGGTGTGGGACGGAGTGTTACGGCACGCGCGGGAATGGTGAAACGGTGTGAACCGGATTGTGAGCGAGGTAGTAGCTGGATATTCCGTGCATCGTTCGGCCGTACGTCATTCCTCAACCGCGTCTGTGTGCAACGTAGAAGAGCCAGATTCGATCACACCCATGCAACGTGTTCCCTGAACTGGTAGCTGGAGTTGATCTGATGCGACTGAAGCATAACCGTGCCGCGATCCTGTACGATTTCGACGGCACGTTGACCCCGAAATACATGCACGACTACGACTTCTTCCCGGAACTGAAGATCGACGCCGACTCGTTCTGGCAGGAGGTTCGTGCCAAAGCGCGCGAGATGGACGGCGACCAGACTCTCGCCTACATGTACCTGATGGTGAAGTACGCGCGTGAAAAGGCGGGTGTGCAGCTGACGGAAAATCGCTTCCGTGAGTTCGGCCGAAAGGTGGAGTTTTTTCCCGGTGTCGAGGGTTGGTTCGACCGGATGAATCAGTTTGCAGACTCGATCGGCCTGGTGCTGGAACACTACATCGTCAGCTCGGGCGTCAAGGAGATGATCGAGGGCACAACGATCGCGGACAAGTTCAAGCGCATTTACGCCTGCGCCTTCCATTACGATCCAGACACCGGCCTCGCGGACTGGCCGATCCTGAATGTCAATTACACCACCAAGACGCAGTACATCTACCGCATCAGCAAGGGTGTGCTCAACAATTGGGACGGCGCCGGGCTGAACCGTCGCATGGCGGCTGGCGAGGAGTTCGCGGTACCAATCCGCAACATGCTGTACCTCGGGGACGGCGAGACCGATGTGCCGGGCATGAAGGCTGTGCGCCAGTACGACGGACACGCAGTCGCGGTGTACGATCACGAGAACATCAATAAGGTGCAGGAATCGCAGAAGCTGGTGCAAGACGATCGTGTCGATGCCGCCAAGCACGCTGACTATTCCGAGGAGTCGCTGCTCGATGAGTACGTGAAAGCCGTCCTCCGCGAAATCCAAGCCCATGAGGTGAAACTGGCGTTGGAATAGTGCTGCGAACGGTCACTAATCAGCGGATTCAGGTTAGATGTGAGGTGTGAGGATATTCCACCATTACCACGGACTTAAGTCCGTGGTAAGAAAAGAAACCGGGGACACGTAGATACCGGGATACTTGCTCCGTCAAGTGTCCCCGGCTTGTTGTCCACAACTCTGCTTGTACAACTCGCGATCTACAGTTCGCAGTCAGTCGACCGCAGTCCGCAACGAACATGCCCACGACATTTATGTCGTGGATAATCCGTTCTTAGATCCTTGCGCAGATGCCCTCCCGCCAGGATAGTTTTCGCCCTGTCCTGTTGTAACAAAACGACCCGCGCTTGCAAGCAACCACGGGCCTGTCTTTCACTGACCACTGAGTACTAACCACTGACTACTGTCCTTACTTCCCTTTGAAGTCAGCCGGGCGTTTGTTGAGGAACGCGTCGGTGCCTTCCCTGGCGTCCTCAGTGGCGAAGCACATGCCGAACAGGTCGGCTTCCATACGCATCGATTCGGTGTAGGCCATGCCCATGCCACGGTAGGCCGCGTCCTTGGCGAACTTCATCGCCACCGGGCCGACTGCCGCGATCTTGTTCGCGACTTTTTTCGCTTCGTCCATCAGGTCGTCGGGTGAGACCACACGGTTGACGAGGCCGAGCCGGTACGCTTCTTCCGCCGGGATCATGTCGCCGGTGAGCAGGTAGTACAGCGCCGGGCCGAGGCCGACGAGTTTCGGCAGACGCTGGGTGCCGCCGAAGCCCGGGATCAGGCCGAGTTTGACTTCCGGCTGCCCGAAGACGGCCTTTTCGGAGGCGATGCGCAACGTGCACGCCATCGAGATTTCGCAGCCGCCGCCGAGTGCGTACCCGTTGACCGCCGCGATGACCGGCTTGTTCAGGGTTTCGATGCGTGTCATCAGGTGCTGGCCGGCACGCGCGTACTCAACCGCGCCGAGCGCATCGAGCTGGTTTAGTTCGCCGATGTCCGCGCCGGCGACAAACATCTTGCCCGCGCCGGTGAGAATGACGGCTTTCACGAGGTCGTTCCGCTTCACTTCGGCGAACGCCTTGTCCAGCTCCTTCACCACCTGCACCGCGAGGGTGTTTGCCTTCGGGTTGTCGATGGTGATGGTCGCGACGGCACCGTCCACGTCGATCTGCAGTTTTTCGTAGGCCATGCTTTACTCCCCCTCTCGCTATGTGATGTTCGGATGTGGCAGGACTTGAATATCGGGAGCGGAACCGGCGCTCGCCACTCGCTCGCTCACGGGAAAGACGTTGAACCACGGAATACACGGAATACTCGGAAAAAACCCTCAAACCGCGAAAGGCGCAAAAAAACGAAAGAAAAACAAAAATTCTTGATGATAAAGATTAAAACAAAATAAACATCTATTATATAATTATATAATCGATTAATTTAGTATTAATCTGTGAGATCTCATTTTATTGAATTATAATATTTACCATTCCTTGTTTTATCTTTATGATCCTTTTTATATTTTCTTTTCTTTTAACCAATAAGTTATTTTATCTTTTCTTTCGCTTTTATCGCGTCTTTCGTGGTCAATTCTTTTCTGTTGTTCCGTTTATTCCGTGTATTCCGTGGTCGAGAGAGGTGTTGATTTCTTCCAGAACGATCTCGTCGGTCTCGTGCTTGAACGCCCGGTCCAATACTACCCGCACGGCCGGATACTCGCTCAGCTGCCCCAGTGCCCACGCCGCGTGTGCACGAATCAACGGTTCCGGTTCGTCTTCCATCACCCGTTTCAGCGCCGGGATGGCTTCATCACTGCCCCAGTTGCCGAGCGCAACGGCGACATTTCTCAGCAGTCCGCGCCGCTTGGTGCGTTTGACCGGTGATCCTTTGAACATCGCCCCGAACTGGTCGTCATCCAGCGCAATAAGCTCGAGCAGAGGTGGCGCGCCCCAGTCGGGAATGCGAGGTTCGAACCACGGTTCACGGGTTGGCAGCAGGCCGCGTGTATTGTATGGGCACGCTTGCTGGCAGATATCGCAGCCGAAAACCCAATTTCTCAACTCGGAGCGTAAATTGCGGGGCAGAATACCACGGTGTTCGATTGTGAGGTAGCTGATACAACGGTTTGCGCGATTCAGGTACGGAGTATCCAGCGCCCCGGTCGGGCAGGAAGTGCCGCAGGAGTGACAATCGCGGCAGCCGAACAATGGCTTTCGTGCCGGATCAGATGGCAGCTCGAGGTCGAGCAGCAGTTCGCCGAGCAGGAAGTAGGATCCATGCTTCCAGTGGATCAGCAACGTGTGTTTGCCGATGAACCCAGCTCCACCCGCGGCGGCGAGCGGACGCTCGAGAATCGGCCCGGTGTCCACATAGGCGCGCGCGTTGACCACACGGCCCGCGAGGTAGTCGATCGCCTTGCCCAGCGCTTTCAGGCGTGGCAGGATGAGGTCGTGGTAGTCGAAGCCCCAGGCGTAGCTGGCGAATCGCCCACGGGAGGGATCGGCCGGATCCGGTGCGTCCATGGGACGGGGTTGATGATAGGACATGCCGACGCTGAGCACCGACTTTCCCTGCGGCCACTGGACTCGCGGGTCCATGCGGCGGTCGGGGTGTTTCGCCAGCCATGCCATGGTGCCGTGGTAGTCGTTGGCGATCCAGTCAGGGAAGGTATCCGCGTGCGGCGGAGGTTCATATGGCGCGACGCTCGCGAAGTCGAACCCGAGATGTCGCGCCGCCTGCTTGATCAGTTCAGCGAGCTCAGATGGGTTCGGTGACAGAGATAAGGATGAAGCTGGTTGCGTGGCGTCAGACACGGGAGCTTCCGTCTCACGTTGATGCTGCCGGCGAGTCGATCACCTGGCCGATGGTTGGCCGGAGCGAGGCGCTGGCTTTGGCGAAACGGTTGACGAAGCGAACGATGAACATGCCGAGGAACAAGCCGGCGAGTCCACCGGCGACACCGCCCTGCATGTCCTGGCCGGAGGCATTCGTGCCGACGATGATCCCGACGATCAGCGTCACTACCGGGATGCCGAACACCAGCAGTGCGGCGACGATCTTCGGAGCTTCATCGCGTTTCAGCTCGACCAGATCACCGATCTTAACGTCCTGACCGGCCAGTGTCGCCTCGATGATCGGCGCGGGCTTCTCGTCGGGGAAGCAGACCGTGCTCGATCCGCAACTGCTGCACGCGCTGTGCTTATGCGGTTGGACACGGGCGATCCCGTCCGTAACTTCAACGACCACGCCCATTTCAACGGGTGGGTCTGCAGGCTGATCAGCTTTATGGTAGACAATCACGAGTGCTGCCGAATGTAGTTGAACTCAACAAATCGTATGGTAATCTACATAATTAGACGTCTGAGGAGAGCACTCTCGGAATCTCTCCAAATCCTCTCTATGACCTCTGAAGCCAATGATACCAACATACTTCGAGAGCATTTTGTGAGATCGTTGAAAACCGGCGAAGATGGCGACAACGCTCACTTTTAGGGACTCTTTGGTTCTTTCGAGATCCAGAAATCGGTAACAGGTTCTTGTATTCTTCGGAATTTTTCAGTAAGGTACGGTCATCTGAGATGACATTGCCAGCCCGCTGAGTCCAGCGGTTCCTGGCTCCGCGTAACCTTAGTCCTTTTCATTAGTTACACTACGGTTCGGAGCGAAACGTTGCGGCGGATTTCTCTCGACGAGTTGAAACCCGGAATGGTATTGGGCAGGTCGATCTTCTCCGGCCTGAACGCTATCCTTCTCGCTGCCGGCCAAACCCTCGATGATCGCTACATAACCCTCCTGCACAAGCACGGTTTCGGCTACATCTACGTCGAAGAAAACGGGTTTGAGGACGTCAACCCGCAGGATGTTCTCTCGGATGTATCCCGCCGGATCGCGGAGGCGACCGTACGGGACGGCTTCGACCAGCTCCGGGACGTGGTCCGTCTCGAATCGGAAGCCGGCAAGATCACGCGTGAATTCCTCGAAGAACACGCCGACATTTTGAACGTTCCGCAGATCGATGAGATGTCGATGGCGGTGTCAACGATCATCCGCGACATCGTCAACCGCAGCGTCGGCCTTGTGGACGTCTTCGCGCAGGTAACCGGCGCGACGTACATGTACCGTCACGCGGTCAACGTTGTGTCGTTGTCCGTGCTGCTCGCCCGGCAGTTTGGCTATACCAACCGTCAGCTGCGCGAACTGGGCATGGCGGCGTTGCTGCATGAAGTGGGCAAGATCACCCTCGGCGACGAGTACCTGATCCCCGAGCACATGATTCCTGACGATGAAGCCGATTTCTACCGTGAATATCCGACCTACGGCTTCATTCTGATGCACAACACGAACCCGGCGTTGAAGGCGGAACGGTTGGCGATTCTGCATCACCGTGAATGGCAGGATGGTGGCGGCTGGCCGCAGGGCCTGCACGGGGACAATCAGCCCCCGACCCGGATCGATAGCCACGAGCAGGGTCTGATCCACCGCTACGCCGAAATCATCGCGGTTGCCAGTGCGTACGACAACCTCGTCAACGGCACCGGCGAACTTCCGCAACGGTTGCAGCCCGCGGACGCGCTTGCATTGATCATGGCGCTCAGCCGCAAGTGTTTCAACCAGGCCGTGTGCCAGGTGTTCAGCCGGATTGTCTGCCTCTACCCCACCGGCGCGATGGTGCAGATTCAGGAAAGTTCATCGTTCGGATTTGAAGGATACTACGGTGTGGTGAAGGATCAGAGTCACGACCCTGCGCGGCCGGTGCTGATCCTGTATGCCGATCCTCGCGGGCGGCGTGTCCGTCCCAAAACCCTCGATTTCTCGCATGATCCCGATCTGCGTCTGCGGATCATGTCCTGAGACGTTTCCTACTCTGCTGAAGCGTTAACTTCCATGGCGGGGATGTAAACGGTATACACCGACCCCTTCCCGGGCGTGCTCTGTACATGCACATTCCCGTTGTTCTGCTTGATATGGCTGTAGACGGACGCCATGCCCAGCCCCGAACCACGGGAATCTTCAGGCTTCTGGTAGAAGGGTTCGAACACATGCGCCAGCGCGTCGTCTGACATTCCCACTCCGGTGTCCTCAACTTCGAAGCAGACATAGTCCTGGTCGTCCAGCTCGAACGTCGCGTCCACAGGATCCACCGCCGGATTCACCACGCGGGTGCGCAGGGTGATCGATCCGTGACCGTTTTCAATTGAATCACGCGACTGAATCAGCAGGTTGATGATCATCTGCTCCATCTGGTTCGGGTCGGCGTCGATCGCCGTACGCTCCTCAGCCAGATCGAGCTTCAGCTTGATTTCGGATCCGACCACGCGCAGAAGCGTCTTTTCCAGATAAGTCAGCAGATCGTTCAGCTCCATCTGCTTCGGCTCATGATGACCTTCGCGGCTCAGATCGAACAGCTGATGCGTGAGATCGACTGCGGACTGCGTCGTCGCCTGGATGGCATCCAGATCCTGCTGGAGAATGTCGTCCGGCTTGAGCTTGGCACGAGTTCGGTCAACCTGCCCGGCGATGGTTTCGATCATGCGCTCGAAATCGTGGGCAATCCCTCCGGCCACGCGTCCGATCGAATCCAGCCGTTGCATCTGCTGCACCCGGCGGACCAGCCGATGTTGCATCGTCACGTCTCGGATGAATCCCAGCACGGCTGGTTTTCCTTCCCAGTCGATGATGCTGCTGGTCAATTGCAACGACAGGGTTTTTCCGCTGCTGTGCAGCCCTGTGAAATCGAGAATGTTATCGGCGTCCTCGCCCCGGGCAATGGCACGAATCCGCTTCAGGACATGATCCCTGTCCGGAGGGGCGATCAGCTTCATCTCGTCGAAATCTTCCGCGATCAGCTCATCGTGTGAGTAGCCGAACAGATGCGTGAAACTCGGGCTGACCAGTACAAATCCCTTCGCGGTACGTACATAGACTGCGTCCACGGACTGTTCAAACAAGCGCTGGAAACGCGCCTGCATCTGATTGATCTCAGCTTGCGCCTGCTTCCGATCCGTGATATCAACGGCATTGACTACGGTCTGCGGGTTGCCATCCGGACCTGTCGCCAGGAAAATGCTGGCCAGAATGGTGCTGATCGTCCCGTCTGTGGCGACAACGTCAATCTCATATTGCTTCGGTACATCCTCGCCGCGTCTTCGTGCCTTGTATCGCTCCGCAATCGTCTCACGCTGTGTGTCGGTCAGGTAGTCTCTGAAATCGGTGCCGATCACGTTACGGTAGGGACTCTTCAGGATCTGGCAAAAACCCTGGCTGGCAAAGGTGATGCAGAATTTTTCGTCAACAACCATCACCACAGACAGCGGGTTCTCGACGATCATCCGGTAGCGCTGCTCGCTTTGAGCCAACTTGATCTCAGCGCGCATACGCTGGGAGATATCGATCAGGGCAGCGCGGATCTGTCTGTCCCCTTCCGGGGTGTCCCGTGGTGCAGATTCAAAGCGGACAAACTTGCGTTCCTTGTCAACCTGCTTCAGTTCGACCTCGCAGGACGCGGGACGCTGGTTCTGGATCACAGACTGAAAGTGATCCGCCAGGGTCGTCATGTGCCGGCTGACGACCTGTTGCAACAAGGAGCGCCGCATCAGTGAATCATAATCACTGCCGAGTATTTCACACGCCGTCTGATTCGCCCGCAGCACCGTTGCACGTTCTGAGATCGTCAGGTATCCTACCGGCGCATGTTCGTACAAGTCGGTGTAGCGCATCAGCGAACGGTTGATCCGTTCTTCCGCCTGCTGCAGATCGAAGTTCTGTTTCTCCAGCTCGGTTTTGACCTGTTGCAGTTCACCCAGCAACGATCGGACAGCTTGTTCCGACTCTTTCCGTTCGGTGATGTCGGTGGTAATGATGATCCCGGCAATGACGTTTCCCGCCTCATCGCGCACCGCTTCCGCATGCGCCAGCACCCAGTTCTGCTTACCGTCGGGTTGTTCGATGATCACTTCTTCGTTCTGTATGGACTGGCCGGTCTGCATTGCCCGGAACAACGGGTAGCTGTCGTCCGAGTGCTGACGTCCGTCCGGCAGCAGGAAACGGCACCGGCTGGCGTAGTCATGCACCGGCTGGCCGACCGGGTCTTCATCGACATCGTGTCCGCGCAGACGGATCGCTGCCTTGTTGGCGCTGCGGATGATGAGATCGGGATAGTCGACGATCATGATCCCGGCGGGACTTTGCGCGAGCGCTGCGTGCAGGAAGGCTTGCAGCTTCTCCCGTTGACGGTCAACTTCCTTGCGCTGGCTGATGTCTGTCATCGACAACACGATGGCCGGAGGGTCTTCTTCGGGAACGAGGGATGGATTGCACTCAACCCACAGCCACGTTCCACCCTTCTGCAGCAAACGGAGATCAAGCATCGACTTCACATCCGCACCGCTGCTCAGTTTGGTGCACATGGCATCAATCTGATCTCTATCTTCCGGGTGAAACAGGTCATATAGGCTGATCCCGATCAGATCACCGGAATCCTGTTGTGTGAAGTGGCAGGCGGCGGGATTGGCGTAGTCAACCGTCTTGTCGCGGATGTAGAGCACGGCGGACGCGGTATGCTCGATCAAAATCCCATAGACACCCTGGATTTCTTTTGATTGCATCCCGGGACTGGATGACTCGGTGTTGCTGTCAGTTTTGGGTTCGTTATCCATGGTCGTTCTGTCGTCCGGATTGTCAGAGGGTTGGAGACTTGAACTTCTATTATTTTTTCGCACTAATAAAAGTAATAACACAAGGGGCCACAGAACAAGAAAAAGCGTTCACCCGAGGAACGAAAGTTGGTCTCGGAGGCAGCCTGCCCGAACCGTACGATCTTCGGGTTGGGTTTTGTTTTCCCCAATTGCATCGTAGATTAATAGATTAAACAAAACCGCTGGGTCCGCATTAACAACTTCACCGTGACGGTTTACATTGCAGCCTCACCATTCAGGAGTCCGACCATGACCAGACGCGCACGGGGTGCCTTGATTCTCCTTGCCATGCTGTTCCTGCTACCGGTCCTTTCTTTCGCCCGTGATGACGATCAAAAGCCATCGCCGGATCCGTTCTACGATGTTGAACGGTTGCCGAACGGGCTGCGCGCCAAGGTATCGCTGGCAACGTTGACGGACAGCACGACAATCAGCGCGATGATCGCCGCCCCCGCCGGACACGGAGTCACGGCTCTGCTGACTGCAGGCTCCGGGGTGGAAGCAGCTGTCGCCGAGCCCATCAATTTTCGTGGGATCACGTTGTACCCGCTACAGGTTCGTCCAGCTCCGGGACATGGATGGTCCGGAGATGACATCGCGGTGGTGGAAGCTCAGTTTACGCAGGCTGGGCTGGACAACATCGGTGAGCCCGTCCGTGTCAGCGAGCAGACGGCCCGCTGGATCGAGCGCGCGGTGTTGAACAGCGAAGAGCTGGACATGGAGACCGTCGCCCCGGTCGGCCGGATTCTGATCGTCGTGCAGGATGACGCACAGATTGTCGGAGCTCTCGAACCGTACATCGCGTGGAAGCGGCAGCAGGGGTATCGCATCAGCATCGCCCACCCGTCGGACAATACGGACCCCTACGCGATCAAGAACGAAGTCACGGCTGAGTATTTCAGCGACAACCCGGTCCCGTTGGAATACGTGCTGATGATCGGTGATCACGACTCCAATTCGCAAGTCCGGATGGTCGGGTACCGTTACGACAACAACTTCAACAGCAACCACACAGACAACTGGTATGTCACCATGGACGGCCGGCTGCCGGTTCCGGATGTCGCCATCGGCCGCTTCAGTGTCCGAGAACTGAACCAGTTGCGCATCGGCGTCAACAAGACGCTGGCCTACGAACGCGACGGAGAACTTGACGACGAGTCCTGGATTCGGCACGCCGCGCTGACAGCCGGATCGAACTCAGGCATCAGCGTGTTGCAGACCAACCAGTCGATCCGCTGGATGTTCGACGAGCAGGACTTCGCAGTCGATACGTTGTGGTGGACCATGCCCAACGGCGGCATGATCCCGACCTTCATCCACAACCAGATCGAAGAGGGTGTCGGCTTCGTCAATTACCGCGGCTATTACGGCATGAGCGGGTGGGACAACAACGATCTGATCGGGTTGAACAACGTCGGCAAGCTACCTGTCGTCGTCACCATCACCTGCGGCACCGGCCTTTGGGGCACCGAGGACGAATCGATCAGCGAAGGGTTTTTCCGTGCGGGCTCGGTCAACGAACCGGTTGGCGGGGTCGCGTGCATCGGCACCGGTACCACCGACACGCACACACGATTCAACAATGTGATCGACGCCGGCGTGTTTGAGGCGTTGCTGTCCTACAACATGCGCTCGCTTGGGTGGGCGCTGGTTCACGGCAAGATGCGGCTGGCCGAGGCGTACAACGGCACCAGCGATTCCGGCTGGATCATCCGCTTTGTCAACTGGAACAACCTGATCGGCGACCCGGCGTTGCGGATGTGGCTGAATGCGCCTGTCGAACCGACCGTTACTCATACCCCGTCCCTGCGTCCCGGCAGCAACTTTGTCGACGTGCAGGTATCGCTCCCGGGCGACTGGCCGGACATGATCTGGGCGACCGTCGCCAGCCAGGATACCGTGCTCGATTCGCGCAGCTTCGTCAGTGATGGCCGTGTCCGCCTGCAGCTTCCGGACCTGGACCCGGATGACACAATCACCCTGACCGTCGTCGGCGACGATGTCCTGCCGTACCAGGCAGTGCTGCCCATCGTGGCGGAGGCGAACGACGTCGAAGTGACCGGTGTGATCGTGGATGATAACGGTGATGGCATCCCCAACGCCGGCGAAACGGTCACTCTCGACCTCGAGCTGACGAACCAGGGCAGCGCCACCATCAGCGCCGGACAGGCCACGGTCAGTTCAATCGACCCGCGTGTTGAATCGATCGGCACCACGACCTTTGATTTCCCCACGATCGGCGTGGGCCAAACAGTGACCGTGACGAACGCGGTGACGTTAACCATTTCCGGATGGGCGCCGGACGGCTGTTACCCGGCGGTGACGGCCTCCTTCCCCGGCGACATTCAGAGCTCGATTCCCTTGGAGGTGATTGCGTGGGAGCTGGATGCCGAATCCTCCTTTGCCTGGACAGACAGCACCAGCGACCGGCGCATATTCCCGGGCGAATCCGGTGAGGTCGCGTTCCCGGTCAAAAACTACGGTCGCGCGGACGCTACCGGATTGCAGGCATCACTGTACTTTGACGACGCCCGCTTCTCTGTGCTCAACAACCCGGTGACGTTCGCCGATGTCGGAGCGGATTCCAGCCGTGACAACCTCACGGTTCCGTTCCTGGTTCAGCTGACGGATCAAGCCCGGGTCGGTGAATTGGTTCCGGTGGTGGTGCACTTCGAGGATGCGGCCGGAGCGGTGGACAGCGTGGAAGCTGTGTTCATTCCCGCCGACCCACGAGCCGCCGGCGCGACCGGTCCCGACCTGAATTACGGCTACTGGGCGGTGGACGATGAAGACGTCGAGCTGATCCGGCCCGAGTACGACTGGTACGACAACATCCTTCCCATCAACAACGTCGGCCTTGAGGACAACTACAGCGGTGGAGCCTACCAGTACGGCGAGGAAGATGCCAGCATGGTGATGGACCTGCCGTTCCCGTTCGTCTACTACGGTGAAGTCTACGACGAGGTCACGATCAACACGAACGGTTGGATCGCCCTCGGCAACAAGTCAACCATCATCCTCTTCCGCAATTGGCCGATTCCGAACCCGATGGGTCCACCGGCGATGATTGCGCCATTCTGGGACGATCTGCACACGGGAACCAGCGGTGTGTACGCCAGCTACGATGCGCTGACCGACCGGTTCATCGTGACCTGGGACTGCCTCGCGGCCTCGGACCAGACCCCGGAAATCTTCCAGGTGATTCTCTACGGTCCGACCATGCACCCGACCCAGAGCGGTAATGGGCGCATCCTGTTCCAGTACCAGGACGTCACTCCGGTGACCAGCAACAGCACGGACAACGACTACATCACGGTCGGCATTGAGAGTCCTGACCAGTTAAGCGGCGTCGAATACGTCTACTGGGATTTCTACCGCGCCGGCGCGGAAGCGATTGAGCCGGAGCGGGCGATCTTGCTGACGGATGACCTCACCTCGTCGGCGTCCTATTCAGAGGGCAGCATCACGCCGGATGAAATCGACGTTACGCTGCAGGGAGTGGACGAGACAGAGGTTCCGATTTACATCGAGAACGTTGGCGATGAGAACCTGATCTGGGTGGTAAGCACCGGGTACGGTTCAGCGCCGGACAACGTGACTCGCAACAACCACCTGCCGATCGAGTCCGACTGGAACCTGATCGATGCGATTTCGCCGAAGGACAGTTGGGGTTATTACTGGCTGAGCGACGAAGAAGAAGGCGCGGAATACGACTGGATCGAACCGCCCGCGGATGCTCTGGTCATGACCGGGGACGATCTCCGAATCGGTGATCTGGACGACGGTTATTTCCGCGGCGTCAAGATGCCGTTCCCGTTCGAATTTTACGGCAGCTACTACGATTCGGTCTATGTCAACCCGAACGGCTTCCTCGCCTTCCAGGGTGACCTGGACCTGGATTACGGCACCAACCAGAACCGGATCATCCCCAGCACCTGGGCCCCGAACCGTTACAATCCCGCCGCGTTGGTCATGGCCTGGTGGGATGATCTCAACATGGATCTTGGCGGCGAAGTCAGCGTATGGACTGGTGTTGAGGATTCCGTACTGGTCACATGGGACGATGTGTACGCCGACAACGGAACCGGCCCGTACACGTTCCAGGCGTTAATTTTCAAGCACGGCTGGATCAAGCTGCAATACGAGGACATGGACGAAACCAACCTGCTCAGCGCGTCCATCGGCATTCAGAACCATGACGCCGAACACGGGCTGGAAATCTGCATGCAGGAACCGTTCATGGAAGATCAGCTCAGCCTGATGATTGCCTACGACCTGACGTGGCTGGATACCGGTAACGATTTCGGGATTCTCGCTCCTGGTGAGACGGACACCGCCATCGTGCTCGCGTTCTCGGATGATCTGCGCATGGGAACCTTCGAGGGACACGCCATTGTGCGCATGAATGACAGCGACACACCGGTGTCTTATGTGCCGCTGCATGTCAACGTGGAAGGTGTCGGCGCGGTCCCGGACGTGGCGGAGATCGACGATCTGCACGTACCGTTCGGGTTCCCCTTCGAACCGTTCCCGCTGGATGATTACGTCACCGACGACGTCTGGGGCTCGGATCGCATCCGCTGGTCAGTCAGCGGCAACACCGATCTGAACATCAACGTTTTCGAGCGCACGTTGTACATCGAGAAACCGAACATCTTCTGGGAAGGGGCGGAAGAGGTCACCTTGACCGCCACCAACCCTGAGAATAACGCAGATTCGGAGACGATTACGATCTCGGTCGGGTCGGTCAGTGTGGACGAGGCCGATGATGGCCTCCCGCGCGAATTTGCGGTGGGTCCACTGTACCCGAACCCGTTCAACCCGTCCGTGACGATGGAAGTTGCCTTGCCGGAACCGTCCGGGATTACCGTCGCGGTGTATGACGTTCTCGGCCGTCTGGTTCAGACGATTTCGATGCCGGGACAGGCTCCGGGCTACCATCGTGTGATCTGGGACGCCGGTTCGCGTCCGTCCGGGGTGTACTTCCTGCATGTGCAAGCCGCAGGCAAGCAGCAGGTTCGCAAGGCCGTGTTGATGAAGTAATGCCATCCCGAACCGTCATCAGATCTAACAACAAAGGGGCCACATCGTGAGGATGTGGCCCCGATTTGTATCCGGTAATGTGATCCGTGCGGTTCAGTTCGTGGGCAATCGCCAATCGGCAAGTGCGTCATTCCGAACGGAACGAAGAGAAGTGAGGAAGATCCAGCTTCGAGAGGATCGAAATGTGGTGGTTTCCTCTGCGAATCTGGCTCTTCTTCAGCCGCAAACAGACGCGGCTTCAGAATGACATCCTCTCGGCATCGAGCTGAATTTGTCAGTCTGCGTCACGATGCCGCTGAGATCAGTCGTCCTTTTTCTCCCGTCCCTTCGGCACGATAACCTTCAGCGCCTTCGGTTTCACCTCGATCACCACATCCTTGTCCGCGTCCATCAATTCGCCGTCCACCTGTACTTTACCCGCTTGCTCGCGTTGAACGGTCATTTTCTTGAATTGCCATGTTTTCAGCTCGGGAATCTTGCTGATCGACCCGTCAAACAGGCGCCGGATCTGGAGCAGCAGTTCATGCGGCTCCATCCGCGGCACGGCGACGAGAGTCAGCAAACCATCATCCGCACGCGCTTCCGGCGCGATCTTCGCGCCGCCGCCGTACTGTGTCAGGTTGGCCGCCGTCAGTAGCAGCGGCTTCTCGATGTGGATTTCCTCGCCGTCCAGGTTGAGATGGTAATCCTGCGGTTCGTACGTGAAATACTTGTAGATCCCGGCGAACACATACGGCGCAATCCCGCGGATCGGCATCTTCTCAAAATCCGCCACCAGCTCGGCATCCCAGGCCAGGCTGGCGGTCACGAAGAACGGGTGATCGTTGACAAACCCGACGTCGATTTCCATCACCTCGCCTTTGATCAGCGCCTTTGCCGCCTTCTCCGCGTTGTTCGGAATGTCGAAATGCCGGGCGAAACCATTCCCGCTACCCGCCGGTAACACGGCCAGTTTCACGTCCGTGCCGATCAGCTGCGCACCGAGGGTGTTGACCATGCCGTCCCCACCGATCACGATGACGGTGTCGACATCACAATCCATCGCGCGCCGGATCTTGCCGACGCCGTCCTCGATGTTCCGGCTTTCCTGGTAGGTCAGGTTGATGTCAGGAAAGCTGTCCCATGGTTCCCGCAACGCATTCAGGATGTCGCTGGGACGGAATCCTACCCCGGACTGCGGGTTGAAGATTGCGAGCACGTTGCGCGTTGCGCGGCTGCTTATTTCGGTCATGGTGAATCTACCTGGTATCTACCCTGGGGGACGGTCGCCATGCTGTTGTGTCTAAAGATAAGCGGAGGGCGGGAACGGGTTGCATGGAATTTCAACGCCCATCGTGGAACCCGGGAGCCATCGAGTGTAACACACCGGTCGGCATCACGATCGTCCATGAGGCCACAGTTTACGCCGGAGCCGTGGTTGACTCCCCGCGCGCATCCGTTTAGTTTCCGTGGTTGCTGCAGGATTGATTTGCCCGCGTAGCTCAGTTGGATAGAGCGTCTGCCTCCGGAGCAGAAGGCCGTGAGTTCGAATCTCGCCGCGGGTACTTGAACCAGGGCCTTGCGTACTACGCAGGCCCTTTTTTCTTTCCTGTCCGATCTTCTCACCTCTTCGATGATTCTCCATCACGGACGAATCCTCAGTCCACAGCAATAATGGCACTTAGTCGTCAGCAGACGGGTTTATGAACTATTGCTCCCATCTCGGTTGATGAAACTCCTGCCTGTACAATTCGCGGACTTTCTCAGTTACAATTGACCTTGAACCGTTGCAGAAACTTTCGTCAGGTCCGATTCTATCGTTCGATTTGGTATGGCAGCGAATGCACATACATCAGGCGTAACACCCCTCCCCAGGCTGGTTTCGGCCTTGCTTGCAGGACTCTGCCTTGCTATGGTGATTGTGGCGCACGCGGGTCCGATCCCCGAGATCATCAGGATTTATGGCGGTCGCGACGACGAGCTGAGCAAAGATCTCATCCTGACCCATGATGGCCGCATTCTCACCACCGGCTGGACTGAATCACACGGCGACACCCTTGGCGATCTGCAGGTAATGGCGATGGGGCTCGCCTGTGATTCGATGTGGTCGATGACGGCTGGCGGAACTGGCGGGCTGGAGAAGGGCAAGGAGATCGTGCTACTGCCCGGCGAAGGTGTTCTGGTTGCCGGATACACCGAATCCGTCCCCAATGACCACCGCCAGGGGTATCTGCTCCGTATTGGGCTTGATGGCAATCTGGTGTGGTCGCAACAGCTCGGTGGTACTGGCCGGGACGGGTTCTTCGACCTGGCACCCCTCGCCGATGGCACCTTCCTCGCAGTGGGCGATTATCAGGTCGACCCCTATCGCGACGGTTGGCTGTATTGCTTCACAGCATCCGGCGATTTCGTCTGGCAACGTTTTGTCGGCACTGACCGCGACACACGTCTGTTCACCGCCTGCCAGTTGGTTGATGGCAGCATCATCTGTGCCGGCTGGAGCCGCCCGGCACTACCCGGAACCATCCCGGACATACACCTCTTTGCGTTGACAGAATCCGGTGATCCACTCTGGGACCGAATATTCGGCACCGGCGAACAGGACATCGCCCGCCGCGTGCGTCCACTGGCGACCGGCGGATTTGTCATGACCGGTGAGTCTGAATTGCCGGAGGATGAGGGCGCGGAACAGATTGTGATCGCCCGTTTCCAGGCTGATGGAACGCTGGTCTGGGGGTTGGCCTGCGGGAACGAGTGGTTGGATCAGGCGAGCGACCTCGCGATTGATCAGGACCACGCTGTGTATGTCGTTGGTACATCCGAAGTCAACGCCGAGCACGAAACAGACGTCATGTTGATCCGCGTCACCCTTTCCGGCGAATTAACCTGGTTCAGCACGCACGGCAGCGATGCGGATGATCTCGGCCGCGGAATCGTGATCGACCCGTTCGGCCGATTGTTTGTCACCGGGCAGACGCATCATCGTTTCGCCATTCACCGCACGGACAATTTCATCGCCCGTGTGCTCGACTCCTACCTGCCGGGTTCGCAACCGGCGTTTCTCAGTTCGTTCGACGATGCGGGAATAGAATTCCGGCGGCGTTAATCTGATTATCGGGAAGCGGGGCAGAATAAAAACCGGGGACACGTTCTTGCGAACATGTCCCCGGTTGGTTTTGCTCAAGACTGGTGTCACGTGGACACCGCCAAGCTTACTTCATCAGCATCATCTTGCGGGTAGCGGAGAATTCACCGGCGTTCAGCTGGTAGAAATACAGACCGCTGGCGAGGTTCGCACCGTCAAAGGTGAGGCTCTGGTGACCGGCAGCCATCTGGCCGTTCTTCAGCGTCATGACCTGCTGGCCAGCAACGTTGTAGACGGTCAGGGTGACGTCCGCTGCGTGCGGCAGCGTGAAGTCAATCTGCGTGGTCGGGTTGAACGGGTTCGGATAGTTCTGATCGAGGCTGAACTCGAGCGGCTGTGTCGCCGTCGGTTCACCAACCGTGGTCGCGCCGAACCAGTTGACCACATTGCCCATCAGGGTCGTGAACTGCGGCGTGATGAACGGCCAGTCCGGATTGGTCCAGTCAAGGGTATACTCAACGTCAAAGCCGAGGAAGACGGTCTTGCCGCCCCAGGCGTTCTCGTAACGGATACCGTTGACATAACCGAGGTCCGCACCTTCAAAGATGGTTTCGGTTTCGGACACACCGGTGACCGCTTCCGGCCAGCTTTCCGCATCCGGATCCTCGAACTCGAGCATGTACGGATCATCCGCGAAGTCGTCCGAGATCGGGTCGTCCGGGATACCGTAGAACTGTGAGTCACCCGGGTTGTCGAGGTCGTTGCGTGCTTCCTGGATACCAAAGACATCATACGCAAAATCGCCGGCGGCGAAGCTGGGTTCTTCCGGTTCCGCGTTTGCGAAGAAGTAATCCTGGTCAGCGTAGAAGAAATTACCGCCACCCATCAGGTACGGAATGTACGCGTTGCCCGTGTAGTCGCGGCTCGGAACAGAACCCGCGCCCCAACCAACGACGATCACGGCGTTCCAGTCGGAAGTCGCCAGCAAGTACTCATCAATACCCTTGTTGTCGTCGACATCGTAGAACGAGTAGTAGATGCCGGCGTTCACGAGCGCGTAACGCATCTCGTAGGTGAAGTTCGACTGATGATCGATGAGGAGGATATCAGCATCCAAGCCAACCTGTTCGATGATATCGAAATTCATCTGGCTGTCTTCGTTGCTGTTTTCCTGGCCTTCATCGTCGACGGCCCAGATCCAATAGCTGATCATGTCACCGACCGCATTGTCGAGTGTGAAGGTGGATTCGAAAATGCCGTCCTCATCCGGATCGAGCATTTCGTACTGCATCGGAGCGCCACCATTCACCGAGACATTCAGCATCGCTTCATGATCGTCGGTCCAGCCCGCATCGTCGAAGATGTCGCACGTGATGGTGCATTCCTTCGAACCGTTGACCGTGTTCGGCAGCTGGTTCATGTTGCCAATGATCGGCGGGGCGCCGAGCGGGTAGGACACGCCCACACGCATGGCGAGGTCAACGACCGGAGCGGAGGAACCGTACGCACCCCAGGTTTCATCATAGGTGTCCATCCACGGACCACCGAACCAGGTGTAGGTAAAGCCACGGGCCGAAATGTTGTCCGCCAGCGGCTGCGGCATGCCGTCATCCTGGGTCTTGACCCAGCCGACGATGAACGCGCGGCCGTCGTCAATCCAGATCGCTTCGCCGTTGAACAGCTCTTCCTGTTCAAACAGGTACTCACCCCAGTCGCCATCACCGTTGCTCAACTTGTTGAACGGGCCGAACAGGGCTTCACCCAACGGGCTGACCGGTGAGGTACCACGCAGCGGCGCGCGGCCATCGGCATACATTGCGGCGGCGTCCGGGTTGTATTCCCAGACGAATGACTGGAAGTTACCCGCCGTGTACCACTGCTGTTCTGCGAAGTGCACCGAGCACGGAGCGAGCGGCTGGAAGTGCACGCACATGGTGTCACCCAGCGCACCGGAGCTGAGGTAGTAGTCAGTGGTACCATCGCTCATGCGGTTCAGGTACAGACCGTCCCATTCATCCAGCTCGGGGCCGGTCACGCCCTTCGTAACTTTCGTTGGCTCGAGCAGGTGGATGTCAGTCGCCCACGCCGCCCCAACGGCGATCAACAGCGCCATGCTCATCAATACCAAACGTTTCAACATACTTCACCCCTTTCGTTGTACGACGTGATGTTACCATCACGACTTCCGGAACTACTTCCGTTGCTTGTTACTGTAACTCGTTCAACTTTTCCTGCAGAGTAATCAGGAATTCTCCGTAGTTCACCGCGTAATAGTAGGTGACAACGTACGAATCGCCTTCTGCAGGAATTGGATTTCCTTTGAATCGAACAGCGTCTCCCGTGACATCGTATCCCGTGATCTCGAAAGTTATGTCATCCTGCATGACAGAAACAGGATAAACAAGATTCACGATCGGGAGATCGAGTTGTGCAATCCCATCAAGGTGCGTGTTCTGTAGCAATGTGACGTCAACCGCCTCGTCGGGAACTTCGACGATCACCCCCGCATTCTCCAGCGCCGGGATAAACGCGTTGTCGTCAACATCATCCAGCACAACCATCACCTCGCCATACTCACCCTGACCGTACCAGGCCATCGCTTCGAGCAGCTTGACCGAGTCCATGTCAAAGCCCGGCAGCCAGCGATGGGTCGGGTTTGCCATGTCCGCCCAATACTCCTGGGCGGCCTGTGCCTCTTCGACAGCCATCTCGAAGTCCTGCGTGCTCAGGGCAACGCTCGCCTTGCCTGCGCAGGCTTCCGCAAACAGAGCGTCCACATCCGTGGCTTCCACTTCGCCGGTTTCAATCAGCACCGCTCCCAGTGTCAGCACGTTTGACAGGTTTCGTTGCGCACTGATCGGTTCGCGTGAATCGGCGAACGCATAGCCGAGCCCGAGGTACGCTTCGAGGTTGCTGGATTCAGCGTTTGCGGCATCCGCGAACATGTTGAGTGCGTTATCGACTTCGCCGTTGTTCAGATACTCCCACCCCCGCTCGATCATCAGATCAACGGTCACAGCCGGGCCGGTCGGGATATCGTCACTTTCGGTTGAACAACCCACCACCATGAACAGGGCGGTCAACAGGAGCCCGGCGGTCAGGATGCGCAAGGTCAGCCGATGAAAATTGGTCTGCATTGTATGATCCTCCATCCGGGGCTGGTTACTTCACCAACACCATTTTACGGGTCTTGTTGAATCCCGGCGCATCCATGCGCACGAAGTAGACACCCGACGCGATCGGCACACCAGCCGCACTCTGTCCATTGAAATGGAACTTGTGCGTACCGTACGCCAGGTCGCCGTCGAACAGTCGCGTCACTTCGCGGCCCAACACATCGTACACCGCCAGCGTAACCGGACCGGTTTGCGGCAGCGCGATCTTGATCGTGGTGCTCGGGTTGAACGGGTTCGGATAGTTCTGCCCCAGCTCGAAGCTGGTCGGAACCATCAGGTCGTCCGGGATGTCGCCAATCGGACCCGCCATCACGGCGTACGTGCCGGTCTGGCCGACGCGCACGGTGATCAGGCCGACTGCCGGATTGGCTTCGCCACCGACATACACCCATTCGTCCTTGCGCAGCAGATACACGCCGGCATCCTCTTCGCCCACGGCATCAACGTCATACGGAATCCGCAAGGTCAACGGATCTTCGACCTTTTCGATGTGGTTGCCGATGCTGTAGCGACCACTGACCGGCGTACGTCCATCCGTATTCTGGATGAACTTGCCCAGTCCGACCGACGCCACATCCGGCGCACGGACGATCATCAGGTCCTTGTCACGGTCGAAGCTGCGTGAGGTCGAACTCACCTGGAATCCGTCACTCAGTTTTGCCATCGACGGCCGTCCACCAGCAAAGGTGGACATCACGATGAAGATCGGATCGACATCCGCAACCGGGACACCATTCGAGTAGTATCCTTCGAGCGCATAGTGCATTTCGCCGGTATCCGTCATCGTGACGTGCGCGACGTACTGATCGTAACGGCCCGTCGCGTTTTCGACTGAGGTTATCTCGAAATCATCGGGGGAATCGTAGGTTGCGAGCACCGAATCCTCAGCCCCGCCGTAGTACACCTTCACCGTCGGAGCAGCAACTCCGTCCGCCCGGTACAATGGCTGTTCGGTGATGACGTACAGGTCGAGCATCGTTTCGATAATCGGATTCTGCATCACAAACAGACGGCTGTACTCCGCGGCATTCTGCTGATGATGCACGAGGAAGTCACCGCCTGCACCCGCCGCGATCAGGAAGAAGGTCGGGAAAGTTGCCTCCGGATCGTCCACGGGGCCCAGGATCCATCCATCGCCAGGGCTGATCGGCACCACGCCGACATTCAGATCACCCTCGAGTTCGATTTCCTGGGTCAGGATCGGCTTCGCGCTGAGGTTGTTGTCAACCTCGGTCGCCTGCATGTTGACTTTCCGGAACGCGATATCCGTCGCATCCTCACCGGCAAAGACAACCAGGTTGTCGTTAACCGGATCCAACGCCCTGTTTAACGTGGTTGCGGTGTACCCGGTGAAGAAATAGTCGAATCCCCATTCCGTGTTCGTCCGTTGGAACGGCGCACGGTCGGGACCGGCAGATGTCTTCCAACGCATCGGACCACCGCGAATCGCGGCTTGCGTGTTGATGTTCTCGAACATGAACCGGTTGTGATCGTCCTCGGAGTACGACGTATCGATCAGGTTCGCGGTCGCGAAGTCAAGGAACACGTCGACCACGTCCAGATCCTTCTGCCAGTCCTCCAACTGGTCGTTACGGTCGGACAACGCATCCGCCACGCCGAAA
The DNA here is from genome assembly GCA_020444425.1 of bacterium. Classification (GTDB taxonomy): domain Bacteria; phylum Electryoneota; class Electryoneia; order Electryoneales; family Electryoneaceae; genus BMS3BBIN04. Next base: position 65,917 of record JAHLLB010000011.1, read on the forward strand.
ATGTCAATGCGCGGTGAAACAGACACAGCGGTCAGCATGTCATCACCGCCGTACTTTTCCCACAGGTACAGCATGTACATGAAGACGTGCTTGTAATCCACGCGGGAGGACAGATCGGACCCGATGAAGGTCAGATCGTTGCCACCCGTCAACCCCCGGGTTTCGGAATCACCGTAGTATCGAGGATGACGGAAGGTGTAGAACTCTGTGAAGTAGGCCAGACCGTACTTGACCCAATCAACTTCAAACTTGTCAACCTTGTAGCTGACGTACTGCGTATAAACGTTGGCAATGGCGGACAAACCGGCTTCATCCAGCTCGTCCATTTCGCCCTCTTCCCAGATCTCGTTGTTGTCGTTCCAGATCCAGGCATCATCACCCGTGTTGTAGCTCTGCGGGTAGCTGTCGAGGACAATCAGTTCCGCCTCGTTGGAATACTCATCTTTGCCGTTACCCGGCAGGTCGCTCGGCAGGAAATAGCCGTGCTTCCAGAACCCGGCGTCGCCGTCATTACGCCCGACACCGTACTCATCCCAGATGTCGGTAAACAGGATGACAATCTGTTCCGGGATCTTGTCTGCACGTTCGCCGCCAATCAGGTCGTCAATGGCCGCCTTGGCTCCCATGTCGGGGAGTTTCAACGTCCGTGTCTCGAAGAAGGTTACCGCGCTGTCCAGCTCAGACTTGCGCAGCGGTGTGACCATCGGGTGTTCAACCGACTTGCCTTCGCGCAGGTAGAAGGGCTCGTACGGCCGGCCCCACTGGTCGTTGGCAACATACCACAATGCACCCGGACTAACCTCACGCAGTGACGCTTGCACGATACGCGGCAGCGTCGGGAACGCTTCGTGGCTGCGGATGTAGAATTCGCGACCGTATCCGAGGATCAGGACGGATTCGTACAGATCGTTCGATGTCGTATCGCCGTCCATCAAGCCTGTTTGCTCGACGTTCGCGATACCGTCCGCCGTGGTGATGAACCCTTCGCCGACGTCCAGTACCAGGTCTGTCCGGTCAGCCTCATTGATGCCCTTGATCGACGAAACATCCGTCTCGCTCAGGTACAGCGAGATGCGGTTCGGTTCAGAGATTTCGACGGATTCCGGCGCACCAACCGTGAGGCCATTCAGCTGTATCCTGGTCAGGTCGATATTTTCTGCCGGAACGGTTCCGTTCGTACCCACCACAAACCGTCCGTGCACCTCATCGAACCAGACATATTCGACCAGCGGCGGGTTTGGATCGGCGATGTAGTTGAAGTCTTCGACTTCGATGTACCGGTTGCCGTTCAGCTTGGATGACTGCTTGACCGTGTACGGGTCAATCACCATCCGCAATGAGCCGGTATCGATCGTGTTTTCCAGGGCGTAGCGGTCTTCCTCGCTGATAATGATCGAGAAGGCCTTGTTGCCGCCGGTACGCTCCACCGTTCCATCAGTGAGAGTGACAGTGTCGTCATCCGCCGAGATAAAGTGAATCCCCTCGAACACGACTTCCGCGTCCAACCGCACGTCGAACAGGATATACAGTTCGTTGGTATCGGCGTCGTAGTACGGCGGCTCCTCCAGATCAAGCGCAGGCCCCTTGTCGCGACCTTCGGCGATGATGGTCAGCGGGATGCCGTCCGGATTGCCGTCGTTGTTTTCATCCTGGGTGACGTTGCCGTTTCCATCTGCGCTTAACACAGTCGCAGATCGGACAAACACCTGGAATTCGAGATCGTTTCCGGTGTCGCCTTCGCCGTCACCGTTCTGGTCAATCAGGTCCTCGGTGGCATGTGCTGTGCCGACACCCATCTGAACCGTCAGGCTGGAATCAGAATCCGCCAGGCCGGCCAAACCGGACTCCAGCGCATAGGAGTAGGTGGAATCGGGTTCGATGCGCCGAATCGAAAGCTTCGGGATAACCGCATAATCCTTGACATTGGAAGCGAGCGCCTGGTTGAACTTCACCTTCAGCTCGTTGGAACCCATGTCATACTCGGCCCACATGGCATACAGCGGATTCGGGTCCTCAGTGTACTCGACCGCAACATCCTCGACCGGCACCGCTGGGTTGTAGTCGACATCCACGAACGTGTAGTCCGTGAACCGGATCATCATCGTTTCCGTGTCCAGAGCTTCCACCGTCGCCCGTTCGGCCGGCAGCAACTGCAACTGCAGCACGTCGGAATCCATCTTCGTCAGGTCGGCTGCGCTTGACAGGGTCACGAGTGTGTTGTTGGCGTCGTACAACGTGATCTGCGGAACGACGACGTTGGCTTCGAAATCAAGGACGCCGTTGCCGTTGCGGTCTTCGTTTTCACCACCGGTCAGCACGCCGTCACCCGGCGCTGGCCAGTTCTTGTTGTACGGGTCTTCCGTAGCCACATCTTCCGGGATCTGGTCGAACTGCATCACCTTGTTGAAGCTCAGGGTCAGCGTGTTCGACGCGGCGTCGTATGCGGCATCGGTCAGATTGACCTCATCGTCGGAAACGACTTCCAGGTAGGTGAGGTCGATCCACGTACCTTCCGACAGGTTGCCTTGCGGATCGCTGGCCATCCCGGCCGGGCACCACATCCGCATGTGATCGAAGGTCATGTGGTCCAGCTCTTCCTCAATGACCAGCAGGTCATCGTAGTCCAGACCCCAGAGCTGGCGGTCTTCGCTGGACGTTCCGTCATCGTAGACATATTCGGCGATGACGCCTTCGAAGTAGGGGTGGAACATGATTTCCGTGGGCGTACTTCCATCCATCACGATCCCGCCACGCAACTCGTGGTCACTGAGCGGGCCGCCCAAGTCGTCGTCAATCATGATCCCGGTAATGACGAAAGCATCCGGGTCAACGGCAACATTGGAACTGAATTCCACGGAAAATGAGTTTGTCAACTCGTCATAGGTTGCGGCGGTTGGCACAGGTTGCGCCATGAGCAGTGGCGCGGCCAACAGCAGCAGGACCGGAACCCATACGAGTGCATATCTCAGTCGTAGCATCGAAAATCCTCCTGACTCTGTCTCATCCTCCATCGGGGATGGGATCAGAACGAGAACGAGATGTTGAACCGGTGCACATCCTCAAGAACACCGTACTCACTGAACGCGTAATCAATTCCGATCCGCTGCCACAGGAAACCGACACCTGCGGACATGCCGAGGGTATCGTGGCGGAACGTGTAGCCGCTGCGGAGGAAGAACATTTTCTGGAAGCCGTATTCGGCGCCCAGATTCACGCGTTCAATGTTGTCGTTCGGATGCTCGAGGTCACCCGCAAGGGTCAGCCGGTGCTGTTCAGTGTTCAATGGGTCCATGGCCACGCCAAGCCGGAAAACCATCGGGAAATGGTAGGGCAGAAATTCCGTCGATTCCGTCGCCTGGGATCCGTTGTCGAAGTCGTAGTAGCCGCCATCCAGCTGCATTTCCGGTCCGAAGTTGCGCACCGCCATGGCGAGCCGGACCGAGTTCCACTGGGTGTCGTACATGATGCCGACGTCGATCGCGAAGTTCGACGCGACTTCGGTGTCGAGATCTTCGCGCACATACTTCAGGTTCGTTCCGAAGGAGAATTTGTCGGTCAGGCTCATGCCCAGTGACATGCCGCCGACGATGTTGGTCACGTTAAAGGTTTCACCGGTACCCATCGGTTGCTGCACCGTGGTTACCTCCATGTCGCCCGACCCCATCGCGAGGGCGAACGCGCCAATGGTAAAGGTGTCGTTGAGCCTGTGTGCGCCGCCGACCGCGTCATAGCTGATATCAGCGAAGTACTCCACATGCTCGAACATCACCGATGAACTACCGATCTGTGTCATGCCCGCCGGGTTCCAGAACATGGCGGACTGGTCGTTACTGATGGCGGAGAATGCGCCACCCATGCCGACACCTCGCGCGCCGATAGGCAGCTTGAGGAAGTCAGCCCCGGTGGTGCCGACTTTTGCGAATTCAGCGTGGGCGCCGCCAGCAGCGACGAGCAGGGCGATCAGCACCGCCAAGCCCAGCTGATATACCGTTCGTCTATTCATGATCGAACTCCTTGTGCCGAGGTCAGCGGATGATCAGAAACTTCCCGACTTTCTTCTCGTAACTGGGCGACTCCGTCTCAACGACGTAGACGTACAGCCCCGATACGACTTTCTGGTTGTTCCTGCTGATCAAATCCCAGTAGACCGCACCGATGGTTCCGTCATCCTTGTAGATCTCCTTGATCAGATCGCCGTTCAGCGTGAAAATGCTGATCTTGCACAGGGAGGGAAGGTTGATGAAACTGATCTGGTCTTCGTACCGCGCTTCGAACGAGGCGGTACCCTTGTAGGGATTCGGGACGACCTTGATATCGTCCATGGTCAGGTCGCTGTCTGGATCATCCGGATCAGCCGCCGGTGCGTCGATAGGAAGCACACCGGGGATCACCGCCTGCGGCGCACCGTCCAGATCCTTGCGGTAGTTCGACTTCGCCGATTCAATCGACGGCAGGCCGAACGTCGACATTTTGTCCGGATCGTAAGCGACAACGGTGTAGTAATACTTCAGCCCGTTGACCGGCCGTTCGATGTCCTTGAAGATGATCGTGCCGTTCTTGTCGGCAAAATCACCGCCGTAATCCTCATACGTATACGTCAGGTCGGGCAGGTCGACCGGGATGTAGTTCCAGTCCACACCCTGCACGTTGTTCTCGTCCCCGACGATCTCAGCGTATTCGGGTTCGTTGTACGCGTACTGGGAACCGTCGTATTCGATCGGGTTGAGCGTGTCACCTTCCGTGTTCTTCAGGTAGGTATCACCCTCGTTGGGCATGTCAAATGCTGCGATCATGTCCCAGGTCTGCGGGTTGTACTTCGACCGGTAGATCTTGTACCCGAGGAAGTCGGTTGTGCCGAGGAAGCTGTCGATCGCATCCTCCGCGCTGTCATCCCAGACTAGTTTCACGCCGGCGTCCAGCGCGCTGTAGTGCAGGTCTGGAATCGCGGGCGGAATCGGTAGCAGGAAGTGCCGGTCCTCGCGAATCATCGCGTCGCTGGTGCCGGTAAACCCGATCTGGCTGGCGAACGCGTCGCTTGGTGGAATTTCCGGATCGCCGATTTCAGCCAACTCACCCTGGTAGTAAGCGACGAGGGCGTTGTCGATGTTCTCGCGCAATCCCTGAATCCCCCAGCCAACACCCGTCACCGCGACGAACTTCTTCGTTTCGCCGTCCGTGAAGCTGTGCGGACCGCTGGAGAGGATGTAGCGGTAGTCGAACACCGGGGCTCCGGCGCCGTAATCGAACGGGTGCGGCATGAAGCGCTGACCGGCGGACAGCGTGTGCGTACCGGTCATGTATTCATACTTCTCCCTGTCCGAACCCGGGTCGGATTCCCAGTTCCACCACTGGTGTGAATACGGGCGATGGGGCGGATCCCATTCATCTTCCGGAGCCCGGTTTTGGCTGGCCAGGTACGGATCATCCGGGATGTAAAGGAACTTGGTTCCGATGAAACCAGCCACCGCCGGGTTCATGCTGCGTTCGCCGATGTCGATCTCACCAGACTGCGGGTAGTCACCATCATACATGTAGCTCATGTCACGCGGAATCAGGTACCCGCGCAGGGAATCTCCAGCAGCCGTAACCACCGGCTCACCGGCAACGTATCCTTTGTCCGGAACACTGACCTGGTACCGGATGTAATCCGGAACGTCGTACCCGGCTTCCACATACACTGCCGGATCCACGACGTAGATCTGGAATTCGTCCCAGATACCGTCCGGTTCCGGATTGTCATCAGCCGGAGCTTCTTCGCCGGCAACCGGAGAATAGCCGTTCCAGAACGGGTTGCGCGGGTCAGCCTTCGCCCAGCCCCAGTAATCGTAGCCGGTTTCTTCGTTGCCGTCCAGATCCAGCGGGTCGACCCAGTCGTACTTATATGGGTTCTGACCTTCCGGTGCCCAACCGTCATAATCGACGAGGTCGTCGATCGCCGGCTGGTCCGGGTCGTAGTGCGCGCCCACATCGTTGTCGTACACGAAGGATATGTACACGTTGTTCAACTGGCCACCGCTGACGTTTTCCACTTCGATCAGCTTGATGATGAAGTCGTCGTAATCGGTCAGCGACCATGCAAGCGTGCGCTGATGGAATTTCAGGCCGATCGGAGTGTGGCCACCGATTTCAGCGTTCAGGTCGTCAAAGTGGGACAACCCGTCCTGAATCGACTTCGGGCCGGTTCCGAAATAGAAGCTGGAACCGTCCGTCGGGTCGAGTTCGTAGTTGCCGTAGTCCGCGTGGCTGACGAGCGGTTCACCGCCAACCAGCGCGCCGGCCCAGAAGCGGCCTTCCCAGATGTAGTAGACGCCGGACCCGCCGGGCCACTCGCCCGAAGGCAGCAGCTCGTTAGGTTCGCCGTAGTTACCGAAGTTGGAAACAGCGGTCCAGAAGTTGCCGACATCATGCACTTTGTATTCTGTCGGCGGACGGGCAGCGGTTCTCCGCGGACCTTTCTTCGGACCGGTCATGTCAATGCGCGCGGCAAAGCTGGAGCTCGCGGCCAGCAGGCAGGCGAGTAACACCAGCAACACCGTCGTCAGGATGTGGTTTCTTCTCACGGTGATGTATCCTCCTGCCTCGTTTAAAATTCGATTCCTGCGCCGACCTGCAGCATGCGGCCACGCTGGTAGTAACGCGGATCGTCGTACTTCCCGTCGACGTCGTTGAACTGTTCGTACCAGCCGGTGTCAGCGTTTGCCTGGAAGAAGCGCTGGTCGATGTTTTCACGATCCAGCAGGTTGTAGACCTGCACGAACGCGTACACGTTCAACGATTTCCAGATGCCCCACTCCTTCTGCACGCGTGCGTCGAAGGTGAGCGTGTAGGGCAGGCGCTGATCGTTGATCGGCGGATCCAGCGACCGGGCCGGGCTCGAATAGGGCAGGCCGCTGCCGTACTTCCCGATCAAGTTGATCGACAGCCCGTCGAAGTACGGTAGGCCGAAGATGTCGGAATCCGTCGGTACGAAGAACTGGACGTTGCCGTAGATCGTGTGGCGCTGATCCCAGTCGAGGTAGGATTCCGTGGTCCGGATCAGGTTCCCGGCCCAGGCGTTTTCATAGTTCTGGCGCGCTTCGGACGCCTTACCCTTGGCCACCGCGTAGGTGTAGGAGAGGCTACCACTGGTGAAGTTGCTGAAGCGCTTGCTGAGGCTCATCTCGAAACCACGGACGTTGCCGTAGTCCTGGTTGATGTACAGGCCGTACCAGTTACGCGCGGTGAAGAACACCTGCCGTGTGTCAACCAGGCCGCTGATGTCCTTGTAGAAACCGGTGGCGACAAACACGACGTCATCGGTAAACTGGTGACGCAGCGTCAGCTCGTACGAGGTCGTCCGTTCCGGTTCGAGGTTCGGGTTGCCGACGATCGGGAACGCACCGGAGAAGTCCCAGTTGACGTTGGTGAACGCGTAGCGCAGCAGCGGAACCTGGAAGTTCCGGCTGTAGTTGAAGCTCAACTGGTCGCGTTCGGTGATCGGGAACGCCACACCAAGACGCGGACCCCAGTAGGTCTTGCCTTCAACCGCCGTTGGATCTGCAACCTCGCCACCAAGTGACGGGTCGGTAACCGGGTTGGTGATGTCAGAGGGGTAGTCATCCCAGTTCACGTCGAAGTAGTCCGCACGCAAACCGAGGTTCAACACCATCCCCTCAAATTCCATCTTGTCTTCCACGAACGCGCCGTACAGACGCGGCGACGCAGTGAAGTTCTGGCCGTACACGTTACCGCCGGAGGCCATGTCCACATCGTGGTCGAACAGTTCGTAGAACGTCAGCTCGAAACCGGCCTTCACTTCGTGGAACTGGTGCATCTGGCTGGTGATGTGTCCCTTGAACGTGTAGGTTTCCTTGCTGTCGTTGTTCCAGCGGGACCGGTTGTACGTCGTACCGGTGCCGTAGGTGTAGAAGTCGTTGTCGTCCTTGCTGTTCCCGAACGGCATATCTTCCCACCCCAGCCACGTGTCGCGCGGACCGGACTGTGACGCATCGACGTAGCCGTCGTCGTCCTCATCCGTCATCAGGTCGTGGGTCGGACCGTACTCTTCCCAGTCCCAGATCTCGTTGCCGTTGATGTCCTCATACTCCCAGACACCATTCTGGTTGTAATCGAACCAGTACTGGGTACCGTCGGCATTCGACTCCAGCACGTCACGATACTCGTTCAGCAGATCATCGGGAATCTCTTCGATCGAACTGTAGGCCTGTTCCAGATCGAGCTGGCCGTTGCCGTTCGCGTCTTCGTTGATGTATTCCCGCGTGTTGTAGTGCATCTCCGTCTTGAAGTAGGAGAAGCCCAACTCGAAGTAGGTCCGCTCACTGATCGTCTGGTCCCACTTGGCGCTGAACTGGTTGATGTGCTGTTCGAAGTACGGCAGGTGATCGAGCATGCTGAAGTTGCTCAGGCTGCCGTCCTTGTTCAGGTCTTCGCTGTCGATGACGCCGTCACCGTCCAGATCCTCGCCGGCGTCCAGCACGCCGTTGCCGTTGAGGTCTTCCGTGTCCAGCTGGCCGTTGTTGAACCACGGGGAATTGCTCGGATCGTAGTAGACATAGTCGCTGGCAATCGTACCGTCGTCGTTGTACGACGGCGCGTAGCCATCAAGCCTGTCTTCATAGTCCGTGCGTGACCACAAGTGGGTGTAATTGGTCCAGTTGGAGTTGGTGACGTTGCCGCTGAGCGTGAATTTCTGCTTCGGCGTGGGGCTGTAGCTCAGCTTTCCGAACCCACTTGTCATCGTGCTGTCATCGTTCACGAACCGGCCGCGCGTATCGTACCACTGGCCGGCGACGAAGAAGTTGAGGTCACCGATGCGGTTGTCGAGCAACGGAATCGGACCCGACAGCGCGAACTGCAGGTCTTTCATCTCGTCGTCTTCAATGCCGCCGTCGTTGGTTCGGCCGAGGAACGACCCGGAGTAGCGTTCGCCACCCTCTTTCGTGATCTGGCTGACAACACCGGAGAGGTTGTTGCCGTACTGAGCCGACATACCACCAGTGGTCACGTTGACTTCCTCGAACGCCACCTGCGGGATGTAACCCTCATAGTCACCCGTCATCGGGTCAACCATCGACGCGCCATCCACGAGGTACAGCACTTCCTCCTCACGGCCGCCGCGGAAGTTGCCGCCGACCGCGCCCGGGGTCAGACGAATCACCTCACGCACGTTCTCGACCGGCATCGCCTTGATGTCTTCCGAGGTACGCGTGGTCCGGCTGTCCGTCATGTCCGGCTGGATCAGCGGTTTTTCAGCAACGAAGACAACCTCTTCCCCGATCAGGGCTTCCGGGGTCATCTCGATGTCAATGGTAGTTGTCCGGCCTTCCGTGACACGGACCTCGCGAACGGATACCGGACGGTAGCCGATGATTGAGGCCTTGATCTCGTAGGTGCCAGGTGGGACGTTCAGAATGACATAGCGGCCATCCAGGTCGGTAGCCGCGCCGTGCCGCGTTCCATCGATGATGATGTTCACACCGATCAGCGGCTCACTGCTCTCGGTCCCGACAACCGTCCCGACAATCTTGCCCGGGGCGGCTTGTACCACCCCAGCCAACATGACCAGGAGTAGCAGGGTTGCGAGAACACTCCACACACTGCGAGCATGGTTCATGGCAGTCCCCATCTTAATCCGACAGTTCCTGCGGACGACGAAATCATCGACCGCTATCCACATCAAAAATGTTTCTGTCTTAATGGTTGCTGCGAAATTCGGCGCAGGGAAGGTTCGGATCTGCCTGAGAACTGGAGCGTTCCCGGTGGGGGACACCAATGGGAGGGAAGTACAACATCAACCCGGCGAGTGTAATGGAGACTCACTCACTCACCGTTACAACGAATACTGCAACATGTGGCCGACCGCTGCACAACAGATGAGTCTCCCCAGCCTCATCGGTACATCGATCACAAGCGGGCGATGAACCTTGTGCCCCGATACCGTAAGTATGCGCAGTGCTTGCATCGGAGACGACGTCCACCCCCGTGATCGACGTCCCGCACCCCAGAAATCCGACCTTAGCCCTCTCGTTTCGTTCCGCGCGATTAACGAATTCCTAACAGATACGTTACGCAGGTAAAAGCTTGCGGGTCAACAACCTGGCAACGTTCCTCTCGACTCGTCTCGGAATCGTGCTCCGATTCTCGTAAACCCGCTTTGTCCACTAATAATCTGAAAAAGATACAAATTCTTCCAACAAAAAACACTCCTTGGAAGCATTTTACAGTAAAAGGGAGCTCTGGGTGTTTCGGGAGCACTGTGTTCCAAATGTCGCAAAGCTTCGATTTCTACGTTTTCACTTCTGCAAAACCACGTTCATAATCCGTAGTTCTGACAATCGGCCCGGCTTCGCTTTTAGGATTTCCCGGCCCTTCACCGTCAGGAGAGACTGCCTCCGGAGTCAGAGAGCACAAACGGAACACCCGGAGCAAATTGCCCCGGGCATGTATAAATGACACACCAGCATTGAGCCTAGCGAGTCAGCATCACCTTGCGCAGCTGGTTCAACTCCCCGGGTATCTCCGCTTGCACGAAGTACACTCCGCTGGCTAGGTGTTGCGCGTCGAACGTCAGTATGTGCGTCCCGGCATTCAGTTCACCATTCGCGAGTGTCGCCACCCGTTGACCGGTGAGGTTGTACACCGTCACCAAGACCTTCGCCGCCTCGGGCAGGCTCAGTGTGAGCGATGTGCTCGGATTGAACGGGTTCGGATACGCGGCGCTCAGTTCGTAGTTGTTCGGCAGATCACTCGACGCCACGGTTTCGGCCGGGCCATCAGCTGCCACCGCCCCGGTGAAATCTTCCAGACGCAACGGACGCGACTCATCCATCGCGCCGTAATGTTCCTTGAAGAACGTGAATTTGTCCCCGAATGTCGGCGTGTAGAATTCCCCGGCACGCATGGAGAAGGTGTACGTCCCTTCCGGCGCATACCACGGAATCGCCTGCACCCGGTCATTGCTGATCATCTCCATCCACGGCGTGATGGTTAATGTATCCTCCCACAACGGTTCCCACACCGTCTGGTTCGGAGTGAGCAGCCGCGTCCAGAAGTCCACGTCCGCGAATTCGGTGTTGGACAGGTTCACAAGCACAACATCATACTTGACCAGCCCGCCGTTGCCGACGATGTACGTGTCCCGTGGAATCAGGTTCAGCCACACCGGCCCGATAAAATCGATCACTCCGTCAATCAGCGTCGCGAATTGCTGTTCGTCGCCACCCTCAAACACCGTTGTCGCATCGAATGCGAGGTAGATCGTCTTGCCGTGGTTCGGGATGTCATAGCAGATCGCGTGCGGCAACCCATCCGTGGTGCCCTCGAACAGAACTTGCGCGTCCGGGCGCGGCACGAGCACATCTTCACGCAGGTTCCCGAGATCCGGGATGGTGTACGGTGACGTGTCGAACGGCTCCGTCAGCGTTCCGGCCATCCCGTAAAATTGCGTTTCATCATGCATCGGGTCGTTGCTGGCGCCCGCGAGCCCGAGGAAATCGAAGGCGAAATCACCGGATCCGAACGATGTCTGCGCCGGCTCGCCGTTAGCCGCGAGGTAATCCTGATCGATCAGCAGCAGGTTGCCACCCTGGATCAGGTAGTTGGAAAATGGGTCGTCACCGGCGGCCCACTCCCGGGTCGGGATGCTGTCGCCGCCGTTGCCGCTGACAATCACCAGGTGCCAGTCCATCTCCATCAGCCATGTGTCGTAACCCTTGTTCGCCTCGGCGTCCCAGACGGTGGTATTGTCCAGTCCCATCGTCGCCAGCAGGTTGGTCAGGTTCGGGATGTAGTCGCCGCCGTCGTCGATCACGAGGATCGGATTCAGGGGTACGTGGACAATCTCGAAAGATTTGCGGCGGTTGACGTTTCGGGTGGTGTTCCCTTCAACGTCTTCAGCGACAATCCAGTAGACAAAGTTATCGCCAAGCTCACCCCAGATGGAGTGTGTGCCCTCCCAGACATTGTCCTCGTCCGGATCGTACAGTTCAACGGTCACCGGTAACGATCCATTCTTCACCAGCTTGGCCCAGACGCGGTTGACCCCGCTGTTGTCGACCACTCGCGCGCGGAACGTGCACGGCTTACGCGGATTGGTCGTGTTCGGGAGCTGCTGCATGCCGAGGATCTGCGGTGGTTCAACGCCGATATAATTCACTCCGACACGCTGCATGATGTCAACAATGGGTGCCGTACTACCGTACGCGCCCCAGGGGTAGTCAAGGTCACTCATCCAAGGCCCGCCGAACCAGGTAAAGGTGGTGCCGCGCGAGGAAATGTCGTCGGCGTACGGTTGCGGCAGACCGTCGTTCTGCGTTTTGACGAATCCGACCATGAAATCGTCGGCGTCCGGATTCCAGATTCCGCCGCCCGGGAGATCCGATTGATCGAACAAAGGCTCCCATGTGCCGGTCCCACCCACATCAATGTTGATTGGGCCGGCGAGGATGTCGCCGAGCGGACTGACCGGGCTTGTGCCACGTAACGGCGCGTTCCCATTGGGATACATCGCTTCCGCATCGGCGCTGTAGTCCCAGATGTATACGTCGATGTTGCCTGAGCTATAGAACAGTGCGTCAGCGTACAGGATCGAGCAGGCTGTTGCGGGATGGTAGTGCACAGCGAAGGTATCGCCCTGCGCACCGGAAGACAGGTAGTAGTCAGCTTCCAGATCCGACATCCGCCACAGCTCGACAATTTCGTCGAGTTCGTCGAGACGCTGTTCCGCTGTCGTTTGCAGGTGGTTCGGCAACGGGATCACATCCATCGCCGAGGCAGACGCGATCACCAGCATTGCTAACAACAGGCACACGAGATTCCGATTCATGTTCCTCTCCCCGGTCAACCGTTTTGTTTCATCCGCACCCAGCAGAAATATACGTATTAGAAGTTTAACATAGCGGTCCCCCGGTTCCGGAGCAACAAGATTTTCGGGGTACCCCTGGGATCAGTTGTCGAGGCCACCGGACAAACCCAAAAACTCGTCGCCAATAGTGGCTGGAGACAAACAAACGGCTGGAGACAACAGAGAATGTGGGCAAGACCAGCGTACACACCCCAGGAGTTCTTGCCCTTGAGAATTTTACGAAAGTGGAGGAGCCGGAAGGAAGTGGAGAAGCCGGAACGTATGGCGAAAAGCGGCAAGTGGGTCATTCTGAAAGCGCGTCAGTTTGCGCTTGAAGAAGAGCCAGATGATCAATAGCCTAACCTTTGTTCTGTCTTGGGAGTAGCTGGTTCTTCCTCACTTCTCTGCGTTCCGTTCGGAATGACTCGTTCCTTCACCGGCGTCATTTCATAGAACTGGGGGCATGTATTCGCATACATGCCCCCAGGGATTTACCAATTACCGACTACCGTTCACCGCCATCCGTCCTTACCTCACGAGCATCACCTTGCGCAGCTCGTTCAGCTGTCCGGGGATTTCCGCACGGATGAAGTACACCCCGCTCGCGAGTTCGTGTGCGTCGAAGGTGAGTGTGTGTGCCCCGGCGTTCATGCGGCCAGACGCCAGCGTCGCGACATTCTGCCCCATCACGTTGAACGCGGTCACCTTCACCTCCGCCGTTTCCGGCAGGCTCAGGGTGACCGACGTGCTCGAGTTGAACGGGTTCGGCCAGGCATCGGACAACGCGTAGTCAGCTGGCAGGGATGAACTTGTCTCCGCGACATCAGCTGTCAGCGGCGCGTCCGGCGCGAACCAGGCCGAGAACGGGAGATTGCCGTCACCGGTCTGTCCGGTTTTGGTGAAGGTGAAGCTATCAGACACGTCCGCCGTCGGGAACTGCCCGGCGCACATGCTGAACGTATACTCTCCCGCCGGGGCTGCCGCCGGCACGTAACGGTGCTTTTCTCCGAACACCGCCTGCCAGAAACCGTCGACGTACACGTTGTTGAAGAAGAACGGTTCAACGATCTGCCCGTCCGGCATCGTAATCCGGGTCCAGAAGTCCATGTTCCCCAAGTCATCGGACAACAGGTTCGCGCCCCACGCACTGAAGATGAGCCCACCGCCCTCGCTGCCGATTTCCGTCTTCCACGGCACGAGATCGATCCACAGCGGCCCGGTGTAATCGAGCATGCCGGTGATCAGGTCGGCCATTTGCTGATAGTTTGCGGGAGATGCCATCGAGCGTCCCGCCTGGAACGCGAGATACGCAGTCTTGCCACCATCCGGCCGGTCGAACGCGATGCCGCACTCGTCACCGGCACTTACGCTGGTGAAAATCACCTCGCTACCGGTTCGTGGCAACACAGTATCGTAATGCAGGCTGGAACCCTGGTAGTAGAGTTCGAACGGATCGGTCGCGAACGGTTCGGTGAAGGTTCCGGTGACTCCATAGAACTGCGTTTCCTCGTCAGCCAGATCCACAATTGCGCTGCTGATACCAAGGAAGTCGTAGGCAAAATCTCCAGTGGCGAAAGATGGGGTATCGGGCTCGCCGTTTGCCGTCATGTAATCCTGATCCATGAACAGCAGGTTGCCGCCGTGTTGCAGGTAGTCGATATACGCGTTGTTATCGTAGTTTCGGGTCGGTATGGTTGTGCCGCCATTCCCGAGCACGATTACCAGTTGCCAGCCACGGTCGAGCAGGTATTTGTCGATACCGTCCCCGGCATCCCAACTGGCGTACCCTTGCCACAAACCCATCAGTTCGAGCACCTCGAACAGCGAGTTGAAGTACGACGCGCGGTCATCGATCAACAGCACCGGACGCGTTTCAACTTCAACAACATCGAAGGACCAGCGATTCCAGTAGCTGCTCGATGAGTTGCCGTTATTGTCCTGTGCAATGATCCAGTAGGTAAACGTATCCCCGAAGTCAGCGTTCAGGGTATGGGTGACTTCGTAGACGTTGTCTTCGTCGGGATCCAGCATTTCAATGGCGAACGGTGTGCTGTCGTTCCTCTGCAGCTTCAGGTACACGGACCCGACCTCTTCATCATCCGTAACTCTGGCGGAAAACGTGCACGGCTTGTCCTGCTTGGTAGTGTTTGGAAGCTGAGCGACCTCGGCAATCACCGGCGGCTGGCCGAGCGGATAGGACACACCCACCCGCATCATCACGTCGACAATATGCGATGAGGAACTGTAGCCGCCCCACGGGTAGTCGTAGCCGTCCATCCACGGACCACCGAACCAGGTGAATGACGTTCCACGTTGCCAGATATCGTCCGCCAGCGGTTGCGGGAGACCATCGTTCTGTGATTTCACGAATCCGACCATGAAATCGTCACCGTCCGGGTTCCAGATTCCGCCGCCAAACAGATCATCCTCATCGAACAGGGTTTCCCAGTCGCCGGTTCCATCCACTGAAATATTGAACGGCCCAAAAAGCGTTTCGCCAATGGGGCTGATGAACGATGTGCCACGCAATGGCGCTTCTCCGTTCGGGTAAGCGCCCTCCGCATCAGCGCTGTAATCCCAGACAAACGCCTGAATGTTCCCCCCGGTATAGAACATCGCTTCTGCAACGAGGATGGAGCAGGCTGCTGCCGGACGGTAATGAACAGCGAAGGTGTCACTCAACGCACCGGAAGAGAGGTAGTAGTCGGCATCCAGATCACTCATGCGCCACAACTGCACGATCTCTTCCAGATCATCAAGCTGGCTGTTTTGAGGTGGCTGTTGTTCAGGAATGCGAATGAAATCCGAGGCAAAACCGGTTTCGGCAAACAGGAATGAAAGTAGAACAAGGCACAGAACACGCGTTTTCATGGTCCCCCCACAGTGGACGTTCGCGATACGATACTCATTTTTAAAACCCTCTTCAGTAAACATAGAGTGGGATTGTGACTTGATCAATTGGTCTGGCCCGATTCTTCGGATAGTCTCAATAAATCGACTCGAGAGTCGCATGGCCAAGCCGGGCACTCTGAACCACTTCTGACCCGCAACTGGTTCAGGCAGGTAGACCTCTGACGTCGCGGAAACGTGGGAATTCATCCCGAAAGGCTGCAAGCACGTCATTCTGAAAGCGCGTCAGTTTGCGCTTGAAGAAGAGCCAGATGATCAATGGGTTACTACTGTTGGTTATCAGAAAAGCTGGACCTTCTTCGCTTCGCTCAGAATGACACCCCTGGCAATCCGGGGTTTGTCAACGATCTGAAGGAATTTCCGCGATCACCGACTACTGTTCACCGCCAACCGTCCTTACCTCACGAGCATCACCTTGCGCAGCTCGTTCAGCTGCCCGGGGATTTCCGCGCGGATGAAATAGACCCCGCTCGCAAGCTCTTGTGCATCAAACGTCAGTGTGTGCACACCGGCATTCATCCGGCCAGACCCCAGCGTCGCGACGCTCTGCCCCATCACGTTGAACGCGGTCACCTTCACCTCCGCCGCTTCCGGCAGGCTAAGCGTGACCGACGTGCTCGGGTTGAACGGGTTCGGGTACGCCTGCCCCAGCGCGTACGCCGACGGCAGCTCAACGTTCGTCACATCCTGCGCCGATTGCTTGTTGAGCACGCTCGCCATGGTTTGATCCGACCAGCTTCCGCCACCGTTGGGATCGTTCCCGGCTTTGAAAAACTGGAACGTATCGGTGGCACCGATCACATTCGGAAACTGCCCGACCCAGGCGTGGTAGGTGTACACTCCGCCCGGTGCCATCGCGGGCACCGATTGCGGCAGATCGGTAAACGTGGTCGTTCCGGGATTGAGATACAGCGGTACGTTGACCAGCGGGCCGTACATCGTGCCACCGGGCAGCGTAACCGCCGACCACGCATCAACGAGGACCGTGTTCGGCAGGGCGCTGTGAACCGTCGCGTCGAAGTAAATACTTCCGCCGCTGGGCGGGACAGTTGTCGACGTGCCGGTCAGCTCCAGGGTTACGCCGGATGGCGGCCGGCCGACATTGATCTCGAGATCGTCAATTGTGACACCGGAATAGACGTTGAAGTCGTCATCGGTGGTGTGCCGGAACGCGAGCCAGATCTGTTGGCCGACGTAGGCGCTGAGATCGAACGTAACCTCCTGCCACACTCCTGAACCAGCACCGCTGTTGTTGAAGCAGGGCTGGTAGCCGTTCGCGGGGATGCCACCGGGGTCGGAATAGCCCATTTCCGGTTCGAGTACGTCCCATGTTTGCATCCCGTCGAGGGAAACCTGCACGTTGTACCCGTCCGCGCCGGCTTCGTAGTTGTACCAGTGCCAGTAGCTGAGGAACGCCGAATCGTTCTCAATGAGGAAGGTTTCGGTGACCAGCAGCCAGTCATCCCGGCTGTTGTTGTAGGAACCGGCGAGGATCGTGCTCCACGCGTTTTCTCCGCTGTGGGCACCGACCGGCCAGAAGGTGGGCTCACCGAATTGCCAATCGTCATAGTCGCCTGCGCTGAACGGTCCTTCGCCGATCTCGAAATCAGTCGCATAGGAACCGTTGAACGGTGTGGGGAACGGCATCAGTTCGATATCGAACGTGTTGTCGCCCGGTTCAAGGTTGATCGTCGTTTCGAGGTCATAGTGATTGAGTGCTTCGACTGTCACGTCATACGTAAAGCCACTGTACAATGCATCAAACTGGTAGTCGCCGTCCATATTCGTGGTGGTTGACCATAATCCCAACTGCACGAACGCATCCGCCAGCGGGTCCCCTGAGAGTGAATCGGTCACCGTGCCGGCCAGCGTTGCGTCCGCATCGGCGAGATAAATGCTGACCGCGAGTTCATCCTCGAGGTACAGGCTGTTGTAGACGACCTGCAGATAGTCGCTGAGGTCGTCATTCTGAATGCCGACGGTACAGCTGTTGGTCGAGTAATCGTCGGAGATCTCTTCGTACTGGATCAGGATCTCGCCGTCGTCGAACAGGACAACCTGTGCGGTGACGGTTCCCATCGCGATATGCTCGACGTCGATGTAGGACAGAATCCACGCGTCCCGGTCACCCAGCGTTGCCTGGGCGTAGTAGACGTCGCCGTTCGCGCCGTTAACCACGTACCAGTCATCCCAGAACCAGAAGATGCTTGAATTGTCGGGCTGCCCGTGGTTGTACGGTAACGGCTGGTTGTAGTAGTAGAAGTAATAGTCGGCGAAGATGAGGCCGCCGTTCGAGGCAACGTAGACCTGGCTGTAGAAATTGTCGTAGAGGGGAAAATCGAAGCCGAGGTCGAACGGACCGAGTTCACAATCGTCCGTCATCAAGCTGTCGATCTGGGTGCCGACGGCGGTGATGTCGATCCAGCCGTAATCCGGACCGTCAGGTTCGTTGCTGTCAACCCAGACATGGCCGCTCAGGTCCGGCCCGCCCAAGTCGTCAATCATCGGTTGATTTGCCTGTCCGGCGTCGAATCCGGCGGCCGCCAGCAGATCCAGCTGCTGCGGCGTCGCCACGCCTTCATGCCAAGCCTGTTCCGCGTGGTTCAACGTCGTCTTGTTCAGGTCTGTTATGTTCCCATGCCCGGCCGCAACCGCAATCGTCACGAGCAAGCATGTCAGGCCCGCCAGAAAGGCAGGTTTCATATCATAATCCTCTACGCGAGTGGCACGGCTTCCTGTGGTACCGGGATCGATACGGACCCACCCCAGCCCGTGCAATCAGTTCAGCGAAGCGTTTGCCGTGAACCCGAATCGCTACTCTCAGCCCATTAAGATACGCGCCCTTCTGGAATAGGCTCAAGCGGCTCTCGGAAATTCCAAAAAAACTCAGGAGTGAGCATCGCCGGTAGGTAACGAACTCGTGATCCGCTCAGATTCGGTTGGTCGAAACAAAAAGCTACCCCCGCCTCGGGAAAGACGGGGGCTTGGGAAAAAGGCTTGATGAAAGTCGCGCTTACCATCATATGCCTGTTTTTGGTATGCGCGAACCCGGGAAAGGTTCCCGGGTTGGCTCCCCGGGAGCCACTCGGTCATTTCAAGTCGATCTTGTCGATCTCATCCCACTCGAGGTACACCGGCTCTTTGTTCTCGCCGTTGGCGAAGACCAGCACGCCGTCATTGGCCTCGCTGACATCCTGCCCCCCTTCGAGCCGGAGCGTCTCACCCGATTTCAACGAGATCTCGCTTGCGTTGCGGCTGCGCGGGGTGATGGTCTTGATGTTGGCGAACGGAATATCAAACTCGATGTCGAAGTAATCGCCGTTCAGCATTTCCCAGCTTTCGGACTCATCGAGGTCGAACACCAACCGGCCGCTGTACGTTTTGCCGTCGACGTCGGTGACGGTCGCTTCCAGCTTCTTCGGGGAATAGTCGTCGTAGCCTTCGCCGCTGCCGGACCTGTCATCGAACACGACCCTGTCAAACGCGTCCCACGGAATCTTCAGCCGGCCGTAACGTGGATCTTCGACCATGATACCGCGGATCGACTGGTCAACATCGTTGCTGCCTTCCAGGTGAATGCGGCGGCCATCCTTGGTCTCGACCCATGCGCTGCCACGGCTGCGGCGTTCGATCGACCGCAGGTTGCCCATCGGGATGGACATGCTGCCGTCCTCGGAATCGCCATCGAGCTCATCAATGCTGAGGCATTCCTCGCTGTCCCACTGGATGAAGCCGCGATACTCGCCGCCATCCGCAGTGACTGTACCGTGCAGCCGGTAGAAATCCGGATCGACGCTGGCGGGAACCTCCATGAATTCGATGGTGTCGACTTTCTTCCACGGCAATTCAACCGTGCCGAACGTGTTATCCCGCACGACCAGGGTTGTGCCGACATCATTCGAGTAGCCGCTGACGATGTATTTGCTGCCGGTGCGCATGGTCAATTTGGCGTCTTCACTGCCGATGACCTCGATCTTCTTGATATCGCCGAAGCGGGCGATGAAAATGCGGGTGCCGCCAGACCAGCTGTCGTTCCAGTTGATGTTCAGCGCACCACCGAGAATGCTGATCGACTCGTCGTCTCCGAAGCTCCAGATCCGGCTGCGCTTGCTCTCCAGCTCGGCTTCCTCCATCGCCAGTTGGGCACGCTCCTGCGCCAGCTTGGACAGCTCTTCGGCCATCTGCGTCTGTTCCCGAATCAGCTCTTCCAGCCTGTCGGTGTTGCTCGTTTCCTCGCGTTCTTCCGCCAGCCGCTCGAGACGGTCGCTGAGCCGGTCCATATCACGTTCCAGCTTTTCGCCGTCACGTTCCATGTCGCGCAGATCGTTTTCCACCTCTTTCACTTCCGCCTTACCACGGTGGCCGTGTTCTTCGAGGTAGTCTTCGTAGGGACGGCTTTCCTTGTAGGAATGGAACAGATCGTCCCAGAAAGCCTCTTCATCGTTCCAGCGGATGATGCCCTCATACTCATTTCCGCTGCGGGTGGTAATCTTCCCGTAGATGAAACCCTCATTTTCGTGAGCAACCGCGCTTTGGGTGACCGCGGCGGACATCAGAAATCCCATCGCGAACAGCAGGACAGCCGACATCAGGTGTGTTGCGGACCGCTTGTGCACGTTGCGTTTCATGGGTCAACTCCTATCTGAAAAGTTCCTTCATGTACTCAGACAATCGTCACAGCAAATGGTTACCACAGGTTGAACCGGACCGGCGCATCATCGCCATTGTCGGTCGTCCGGCGTGGTTCCTCTATCTCCTGACGCTGATTTGCGTCACGGAGGTCCGGCGGTACCGATCCAGCTCTCTGCTGGTTCTGTTCGGAGTCTCTGTGTTCCGAACGTGGCGCGCCTTCATCACTGCGCACGTCTCCCGTGATGCCATACACGTCACGGTTCACCATCTGCATGACTTCCAGCATCTTCCTGTGATAGCGGGGATCGGCCTTCAGCAGCTCGGAGGTCAACTCAAGGAACCGATCCTCGGTCATCCGGCCTTCGTTCTGCCCGAGCTGAATCGTCCGCGCATTGGCCTGTTCCGGCATCACGCCGTTGAACAGCCCGGCAAGCGTCAGCGAGAAAATCAGCACGATGCTCGCGGCGGCGGCCCACACCTGGGGCGACACCTCGCGGATCGAAAGGATCTTCGCTTTACGTTTCGGTTTGCCTGCGGAGAATTCAACATTCTCCCACACCGAACTGGGTGGAGTTTCCACCAGCTCTGACTGCGGCCGGGCGAGCGCTTTCTGCAGCGATCGTGAATCCCGCCAGAACTCCCGCAGCTCACCGTCCTCGACCAGCGCGTCGATACTTTCCAGCAACTCCTCGCCGGTCAGCTCGCCGTCCATGATCGCGGACAGGTTTTCTTCGAATGGCTGCATCTGGTCGTTCATCGTTTACTCTCCATGCACGTTCTCCCCCGCGCCTTCTCCCCAGTCGGCAACGGTGGACCTGTCGTGCGTCTTGCGCCGGTGAACGGTACCGGCATCCAACGTCTCTGTTCCGTTTCCCATCCCCACGATGGGCAGTGCGTGTTCAACGTCTCTTGTCTCTGGTTTTCAGTCTCCCGGGATTTATCAATCGTGTCATCCCGAGTCATGCATATTCAATCTCATATCTCATATCTCATATCTCTTATCTCTTATCTCATATCTCATATCTCACATCTCACATCTCACATCTCACATCTGCCATTTCACCACTGATTCTCTTCCAGCACACCGCGGTCTCGCAGATCCTTGATGATCGCCTTGCGGGCGCGGTGAACATTGACTTTCACCTGCGCGTCGGTCCAACCGGTCATCCGGGCGATTTCGTTGTATGCCCGTCCTTCGAGCACTCCGAACTGGAACGCGGTCTTGTAGCGTTCGTTCAGGGCTTCCATCGAGGTCAGTACGTGTTCGTTCAAGTCCATCCACTCGGCCTCATGGTCCGGTTGCAGACGATGCACGTCGGGTACCTGTTCAAACGGGTCAACGTTCGGGTCATCCCCATTCGAAGACAGGTCGTCGAATTTCCGGCGGCGGAAGTAATTGATTGTCAGGTTGTACGCCGTGCTGAACAGGTACGATTTGACGCGGGACGGCTCACGCAACTCCGTATCCGTCTTGATCACGCGGATGAAGACGTCCTGCAGCAGGTCTTCCGCGTCCTGCCGGTTCTTCACCCGGTGGCGCAGGAACGCGAACAGGGCAGCCCCGTGTTCATCGTACGCTTCACGCCAGAATTCCACATTTTGTCCTGACTGCTCGGCCACAGCCGCCGTCCCTCCGCCGGGCGTCCGTTTTCCATCCTGTCAGCAACCCCGTTTCGTATTTCCGGGGTTCACTGATTGGACACGGACGCGGGTTCAGGGTTACACTTGCATCGTTCTCAGGTGGAGCCTCAGTCTCCACAGGTGCTTACGTATGATACACCGAAATTGTTGGGAAAGGGTAATAAATGCCGTGGATACAGGTGATTCCGGAAACCGGCGCCGACGATTCTGTGCGCACGGCCTACGAGCGCATCGCGGGTAAACGCGGGCGCGTCGCGAATGTGTTCAAAATCCAGAGCCTGGACCTCGAATCAATGCTCGCGCACTTGGATCTCTACACCTCCCTGATGTACGGGAAGGACGGTCTGACCCGTGAACAGTGCGAGTTGATCGGGGTGGCGGTGTCGGCGACAAACAAGTGCCCGTATTGCGTGCGGCATCACACCGAAGCGTTGAACCGGTACTGGCGTGACCACAACCGCGCCGCGTTATTCGCACTCGATGTGAAGCAGTATCCCCTGCTCCCTGCCGAACGGGCGATGCTGGACTACGCGATCAAGCTGACGAAGACGCCGAACGAAATGAACGAGGCGGATGTCGCAGCGCTACGGGAGGTGGGATTCGACGACCGGAAAATCCTGTTGATCAACCAGATCGCGTCGTATTTCAACTACGTGAACCGGCTGGTACTCGGGCTGGGGGTTACCATCGAGGACGACACGGACGGTTTTGCGTATTGATGCAAACCAGTTGATGCAATCGCGTTGATGCTTTCACGCTGACTGCAGTCTGCCCCGACGAGCTCGCTCGTCGGGATAACCCACCGTTTCAACAAAACCGGGGAGATGTAGACTGAAACCGGGGACACTTTGTCCCCAAAGTGTCCCCGGATTATCGCTCACTTGCTGCACGCACGGGAGTAAGTGTTCCCGGTAGTTTCTATTGACTCATCACTCACAACTCATCACTCACAACTGCAGTTCTACCGCTGCTTCTCCCACTCCCGCAGCTTCCGGCTCGCTTCTTCGAGGCGCTTCTTGTCTGCGGTTGACAGGGCGTCCAGCCCTTGCTTGTTGATTTTGTCGAGCAGGTCATCCACTTCCTTCTGCAGTTTGCGGACTTCGTCCTCCTGCCGGTAGACCACCTTGAGGTGCTGTTTCCGGGCTTGTTCGCCGCGGTAGCTGCGCATCTTCAGCTTCCATTTCGGCCATTGCAGGTAGACGAAGCCAAACAGCATGCCGCCGAGGTGGGCGAAGTGCGCGACCGGGCTCGCCGGGTTGAACCCGCTGATGAACTCGATCACGACCAGTCCGATGACGAAATATTTCGCCTTCACCGGGAACAGGAAGTACAGGTAGATCGGCTGGTTCGGGAAGAGGACACCGAACGCGAGCAGCAAGCCGTAAATCGCGCCGGAGGCGCCAACAATCGGAATGCCGCTGCCGGGTGTGATCAGGGCGTTCAGCAAACCAGCCCCGATCCCGCAAATGAAGTAATATTTGAGGAATCGGCTTGGGCCCCAGATGGTTTCCAGCGTCCTCCCGAACATCCACAACACGAACATGTTGAAGAAGATGTGGAAGAAGCCGCCGTGCAGGAACATGTACGACACCGGCTGCCAGATATAGCCGCTCCAGAAGAGTGCGGGGATCAGGCCGAAGTAGTACGTGATCACTCTGTCGAACAGTTGCTGCAGCAGGAACACGGCCACATTCAGGATGAGCAGCAGGCGGACCGTGTTTGGAATCATCGAAGTGCTGTATGTGCCGAAGCTTCGGGCTGCCATAGGGCTTGGTTTCCCAGCTTGAGGTTTGTATCCGGTTCGACCTGTACCTTCCGTACCCGGTTACTGCCGCCGAAAGATACGCTGATCGCAGGCCGAAACACGCGTGCGACGGAGCGAGCGGGTGTCTGTCGAGCTATCCGAAACACGAAAAAGCAAGTTGTCGATTGTGAGTATGTTTCCGGAAGTCGGCAAGGAATTATTAACCCCCGGTAAAACTGGACTACTCCCGGAGACAGGAGGGTGGAGACGCATCCGCTGAATCCCTGCTAAACCCGCACAATCTCGGTGTTTTTTGGACTAGCCTTCTCAGTGAAGATAATTGCTGACAGTGGCCGTCTTCCGTTGTGTCTCTCTCCACTATCCTGTATACTACCCGCGGAACTACTGGTTTCATGGGGCGGACCCCTGATAGTGCCCACCGAACTGACCACTCCGCCGCCCTGCGCTCGCTCGTGAGCCAAGTTGACCAATCCTGGGGTTCAACCGCATGCGTGTACTCTCATTCACGCTGCTGCTTTCACTGATTCTGACTCTGCCACTGTTTGCCAGCAACAGTGTTTCGGGAACGTGGACAACCGATGACAGCCCTGTTGTCATCGAAGAGGATTCGTACGTCCCGGTTGGTGATCAGTTGACCATCGAGGCCGGAGTCCTGGTTTGGTTCATGGAAGGCGCGCGGCTTGAGGTCTACGGCCAGATCACGGTTGTTGGCGAACCCAAGAATCCCGTCGTCTTTACCGGATATGAGGATGGCACGATCTGGGACGGCCTGTTCATCTACGGTACGGACGAAGGCCTGCCCAACACGTTCACCTATGCTCACATTTTGAACTGCGTGTATGGCTTGTCGGTGGACGCCGGCATTGCCCACCTCAACCAGGTGACGGTCAAGGCTGAATATTATGGCATGTTGATGATGCACAACGCTTACGTGCGCGTTACGGATAGCATCATGAACGTCACCACAACCAACCCCGACGCGATTACCGTGTATGCGCTCGAGTCCCAACTCGATGCTCTGCGGTCAACGTTTGAATTGAATATCCAACAGACGACAAGTAACCCACCGACAGCGGCGATCAAACTACGGTTGGCACAGGAAACCACGATTGATTCCTGCCATGTTCGCGCCACCAGCCGCTCCGGCGCGCACGGTATCAATCTGCTGGCGTGTTACGACAACGTTGACATTCGGCATTCTTCAATCCACGTAATTCACAATGGTGGCCTGGCGGAACAGAGTTGCGCTGCCATCTTTGCGAACGATTCGGACCTGTTCAATTTGGACCACATGAGCATCCATCTCGAAGCGGACGCCGGTTCGATTTACGGAATATATGCGAAGTTCTCGTCACGCATTGAGCTGGTCAACTCCATCATTTCCGCCACGAATGTAGTTTCCGGAACCCAGCGTTACGCGTCCTACATTGATCCAAATGGTTTCCACGGTTCGGTCAACTTCGCCTATTCGCTGGTCAATCAGGTAACGCTGCACAATAACACCGAGTTCTTCACATACGATGAATTCTCGATGCTGATTGATGAAGACCCTTTGTGGGTTGATGCTGACCTGGAAGACTACCACCTGCAACCGGAATCGCCTTGCATTGATACCGGTTCACCGGCCTCGGAGCCGGATCCGGATGACACGACGACGGACATGGGGCGCCACTATTACTATGTCATCAGTGATGTGACTGAACCTTCTGTACCGGTCGTGCGTGAGTTTACCCTGGGTTCGGTGTATCCGAATCCGTTCAACGCGGCCACGCGATTCAGCGTCGACCTGCCAAACGCAACCCGGCTTGACGTGCGTGTGCAAAATGTGCTCGGTCAAACCGTGGCGACTCTGGCGGACGGGCAGTACCGCGCAGGCCACCATGAGTTTACCTGGCAAACGGCGCGTGATGGAAATCTCGCTTCCGGGATTTATCTGCTTCATGTCAGAGCAAACGGCAGTGTCCAGTCTCAGCGTCTGGTCCTGTTGAAGTAATCGTCTTCCAGTTTTCGCGACTTGGAAATCCAACTCCGCTGAGGGGTTGGATTTCTTGTTATTTGCACACTCCCCCTGCTCCAGATCTCGCAACATGATACCGGGCTGCATAAATTGCGCTGCTGATGAGAGATTCGCTACCTTATCCAGTTACGGGAGTGTACTGCTTGACGGGCTTCTCATGGAATGGAGGGTATCAGGATGAAACGATCACGCCATATCTCCAACCTCTTCATCGGGCACGGTGCGAGGGTTTTCGCGGTTGCCACTCTGGCCGTTTTCCTTGTCTCGGCGGGCTGCTTGATGGAACCTGATCGAAACAACCCGGCAGATCCCAATAGTCCGGAATACAATGACGACGGCATGATCCGCTTCGAGGTTTACGATCGCGACAACCAACCCCTCGAGAACGCTAGCGTGCGCCTGCAGGGGTACGATAACGCACAGTTTACCAATGAAAACGGCATTGCGATGTTTGAGATAGCCCATGACGAGGTGTTCTACACCGTGGATCGAGCGGGTTACGTGCCCAAGTCCAACCAGGTTTTAGTCCAGGCGCGAAAAACAACGACCGAAGAGATCCGGTTAAACGGCGAACCGTTCATTGATTCTGTCCGCGTGAATACGACGATGAAAGAAGATGTCGCGGGTACGTTTCAGTATGGCTACCAGTGCAGGGTGTACGTGGGTGACTACGATTCGATCGAAGACCTGACGGAGCTCCGGTATTATCCGCCGGAAGCCAATTCGCCGAAATCTGTGATCGCTGAACCAGAAATCTTTATTGATGAAGTCGTCAGCGATACCAGCAAGGATCTGATCAATCTGATCGGGCAGGAATTCCGTTTCGTGCTGTACGATGAGGAATCCGATACAGCGGAAGTTCGAGAAACGCTGAACACTCACCTGTTTTACAAGTGGCTTGCGTCCGACATGGTCCCGATCGGTCCGCACGAATATGAAATTGGCAATATGGAATTCACCTGGGCGAACAATACGTCCCCCCGGCATCTGCTCTATGCACCGAACAAGTACCGTTTGCAGATCTACCAGCGTCAAAACAGCATCAGCTCGTTTATTGATACAACCGTGGTGTTCGACTTCAGTTACGCCCAGAGCACGGCGGATTTCACGATCCTGATCACGCAAGAGGATGGGTTTACGGATGGGCAGACGCACTGGTGGCAGCTGACGATGTACGACCTTTCCGGAAATCTGGTTCGCAGCCCACGTCTGGAATTTATCCCGAGTCCGGACATCATTGGCGACTGAGGAACGATGAACAACAAGTCAGGCAAGGAATTTGAGAACGGTCCGGGGATGGATCAGAGTGATCTGGCCCCCGGCCCGATGGACAACCCCAACACTCTTGAAGCCCTGCTGCGTATCAGCCAGGTACTGAGCACGATTCTCGAGGGACCGGCGCTGTTGCGCAAGGTGCTCGAGATGGCGATGGAGACGGTTCACGCACAACGTGGGTTTGTCGTCGTCCTCGGTGAGGATGGCGATGAATGGTCGATCCGTGCGTCCGCCAACCTCACCGACGAAGAGGCCGGCCGGATCGCGCAACCCTCCGCGAAAATCCTCAAGCGGGTGCAGGCGGAACGGGTACCGTTGCTGGTTCATGACGCCCAGACCGACCCGCGTTTCGAGGGTTCGGAATCGGTGATCATGCAGCAGATCACGGCTGCGATCGCGGTGCCGATGATGGTCCGCGACGAACTGATCGGCATCATCTACGTCGACAGCCGCCAGAACCGGTCGCGCTTCACCGAGGAAAATCTCGACTTCTTCCGTGTGTTCGCCGTTCAGGCGGGCCTGGCGTACGTCAACGCCGCCCGTTTCGACCGCTTGCAGGAAGACAAGTTGCGGTTGCAGACCGAGATGCAGAAGATGTACGGGTTCCCGTCCATCATCGGTGTGCACCCGAAGATGCAGCAGGTCTTCACCCTGATGCGGAAGATTCTCAACTCCGACATTTCGGTGTTGCTGCTCGGTGAAAGCGGAACCGGTAAGGAGCTGGTCGCGCAGGCTCTTCACTACAACGGTCCCCGGCGTGAAAAACCCTTCATCGCACAGTTCTGCGGCAACCTCAGCGAGAACCTGCTCGAGTCGGAATTGTTCGGCCACAAGCGTGGCGCGTTCACCGGCGCGTTGCACGACAAGCGCGGTCTGATGGAAGTTGCGGACGGCGGTACCTTCTTCCTCGATGAAATCGCCGATATCAGCCCGACCGTTCAGACCAAGCTGTTGCGTGTCGTGCAGGACGGCGTCATCCGTCGAGTCGGCGGCACCGACAGCCACAGTGTCGACCTGCGTTTGTTGTCCGCGACGAACAAAGACCTCAAGGACGAGGTTGACGCGAAGCGCTTTCGCGAGGACTTGTATTATCGCCTCAATGTCATCACGATCCAGATTCCGCCGTTACGCGAGCGCGGGGACGATGTCCAGCTGCTGTCGGACTACTTCCTGAAACGCGCTTCTGAACGTTCCGGCATGATGAAGAAACTGGTCAGCCGTGAAGCGGTCGAGATGATGAAGGCGTACGAGTGGCCCGGCAACGTCCGAGAGCTTGAGAATGCGGTGCAGCGCGCAGTTGTACTGGCGGGCGATCGTGAAGAGATCCTGCCGGACGACCTGCTGATTACGATGGATGGCGACGAACTTCCGCGGGAAAAGACGTTGCGTGAACACGAACGCGACATCGTGATGAGCACGCTCGAGAAGTATGAGGAGAACAAAACCCGCACCGCCGACGCGCTGGGCGTCAGCCTTCGGTGGCTGCATTACCGGTTAAAAGAGTGGCAGAGCTCGAACGAATAGTCGGCTATCGCGTCGACCGTGAGATTTCTCGCTCGTCCATCGCCTCTGTCTACCAGGGTTATCAGGAATCCCTGCAACGCAAGGTGCTGATCAAGCGTTTGCACCCCCAGTTCGTCGGAGACTCGGAAATTCGAGCCCGATTTGAGCGGGAGGCGCACGCTCTCGCCCGGATCAAGCACAAGAATATCGTCCACATTTACGACTACCGCGCCGACGATGAGCTGATGGTGCTGGTCCAGGAATGGATCGGCGGCGGCTCCGTCGCGGAGTTAATGCGCAGCAACGGTCCACTCGAGGAACGCGAAGCCATCGCGTTGGCGATGGATGTGCTTGAGGGGCTGGAGGTCGCGCACGAAGCCGGCGTCATCCACCGCGACATCAAGCCGTCCAACCTGATGCTGTCGCACACCGGCTCGATCAAGATCACTGACTTCGGTCTCGCCCATTTTGAAGGGTCGCCCACGCTAACCCAGCAGGGCGCGATCATGGGCACCCCGGCGTACATGGCGCCGGAGATGGTCAACGGTCAGCCCGGCAGCGCCAGCTGCGACCTCTACAGCTTCGGTGTCACCCTGTACGAAGTGCTCACCGGCGAAAATCCGTTCCAGGCGGAACACATTTCGCAAACCCTCCAGCGCGTACTCAGTGTCAAGCCGGTGAAGCTGGAAGGTGTGCACGACGAAACCAACCGTATCCTGCTGTCATTGATGGCGAAAGATCCGAACCAGCGGCCAAAAACCTCATCCGAGGTGCTCGCGCAACTGCGCCCGCTCGCACGTGAACTGGGTTCGGAAGAAGGGTGGGAAACGGTTGAGATTCCGGTTCCGGACGCCTCCACCAACGGCGAAGGATCGGTCGTACCGTTGCGTTCCCCGGAGACGCACACCATCCGCCCAGTCAAGCGCGCGGCCCCGTCCAAACGCCTGGTCGTTGCAGCCTGGGCGTTGATGGTGCTGATCACTGCCGCTGTGATCACCTTCACCATGACCAATTTGTTCGAGGGGGAGGAGGCGGGTGACGTTCCACCCGTCGACACGACGCTCGCTCTGCTCGACACCGATCCCGGTTTTGACGAAGGGCTCGAGCCCGAACAACCAGGTAGCCTGACCGATCAGGGGAGCGAGGACGAGACTACCGGTGATGAGGGTGAAACGGGAATATCCCCGGGCGGTGATGCAGAAACAGAGGCGGACCAGCCACCTGACCAGAACGAGCAGCAACCAACGATCACCCAGCCGGAGAATCCGTCCGGCGAAGGTGAATCCTCCAATGACGGGCAATCCGAGACGGAAGGTTCCGGCAACGAGGCGACGCTTCCTCTCGACTTGGAGCCGCCGTCCACCGATCCGGTTTTCTTTAACGATTCCGGTTACGTCCAGATCAGTGTCCAGCCTTGGGCACACGTGTACTATAAGGACCGTTTGATCGGGACCACTCCGCTGACCGGAGCGGTGAAGCTGCCGTCCGGCCGCGCACAACTGGCGCTGGTGAATCCCCAGTTCCCACGCGTGACGCGTGACTTCCGTGTTCCGACCTCGGCTGACACGGCGAGTTATACCGTCGATCTTTATGGCGAGGTGGGTGTCGTCGAATTCATTAATGCGACCCCGTGGGCTGAAATCATCCTGAATGGTGAATACATCGGAGATACACCGCTCGGCCGTCCGATCCTTCTGCTGCCTGGCGATCACGTGCTGATCTTCCACCACCCGGACCTGAAAGACGAGGAACAACGTTTCTCGATCGGTGCCGGCGAACGTCTCAGCTTCCGAGCCAACCTCTACGACTGATCCGGAACCTCCCTGGATTGAATCATGGTCAATCTCCGAAAATCCAGAATAACACATATTGTCCTGCGATATGCATGGACGTATTAGCATATATTAGGATTTCCGATCTCTCTTATCTCCATTCCCTGCTGTGAGATCTGAACGCTCAGCTTTGACCATACGCCCCCTGCTGCTACCTTTTGCCAAACGCGTGAAGCTCATCTACCTGCCCACCCGCCGCGCCTGCTTCACGACACCAGAAAAACCACACAGTAACGCGCTAGTGCCAGGTCGTCGCTGAGGGTTGTCCTCAGTCAACGAAGAATCCGCCGCGAGGTTACCCTTGCGGCGGATTGTTTTTTGGCTTTTCAGACCCGCTGGAATCGAGTGTTGTGTCCTGTCAGATCTGTAGTTCAGGTCACTTGTCTCAGCCAGTTGATTACCCCTCCGGCGCGCAGGTGTGAGCGTTCCCGCTCGGTCAATGGCATTTCGACCTGGAGCGGCTTTCCATTTAGTGAGACTATCGGGACACCGTTGTTCTGATCCAAAGCCTGGTGAACGCCACTCAGCTTCAACTTGCCTCCTCGCTGAATGTCCGGTGCGGGTTGATCGGTCAGCAGCAGGGGCAGGACACCAAAGTTGACCAGGTTCTGCTGGTGGATACGGGCAAAACTCCTGACCAGAACCACGCTTAATCCGAGGTACGCTGGTGCCAGCGCCGCGTGTTCACGGCTTGACCCCTGTCCATAGTTTTCTCCCGCAACGACAGCGTGCCGCAGGTCTTTTTGTTTCAGCACATTGGCGCGTTGGAAATAGGTGTCGTCGACTCGTGAGAAGGCAAACTCGGCAATCTTCGGGATGTTACTGCGGAAAGGCAGCACATTGGTTCCGGCCGGCAGGATTTCGTCTGTCGAGACGTTGTCGCCCATCACCAGCAGAATTTCACACTCGAATTCATCTGGAACGGGTTCGATTCCGGGCAGGCTGTGAATGTTCGGCCCCTTGACCAACTCTACGTTTCGGTGACCGGAATCTGCCGTTGGTTCAGCAAACAGCTTCCGGGTCCGGAACGGTTCAGCGGGTGGGGTGATGGTGGGACTCGTGGCGCCGAATTCTCGAGGGTCGGTGATAACACCGTGGAGCGCGGAGACTGTGGCAGTTTCCGGACTGCACAGCCAGACAGCGTCCTCTCGGGTGCCGGAACGCCCCGGGAAGTTCCGTGGTGTGGTACGCAACGAATTTTTCCCGCTCGCCGGCGCCTGGCCCATCCCGATGCATCCGTTGCAGCCTGCCTGATGCACCCGTGCCCCGGCTGAAACCAACTGTGCGAGGCTGCCACTGTTGGTAATGTCCATCAGGATGCCACGCGTGCTCGGATTGATGTCGAATGAGACATCTCCCGGGATCTGTTCTCCGTTGACAATGGCGGCAGCGACAGCATAGTCCCGGTAGCCGGGATTGGCAGACGACCCGATATACGCCTGGTAAATCGGTTCGCCGGCAACCTCCTCCACCGGGACGACATTGCCTGGACTCGAGGGTTTTGCGATCAATGGGACCAGCGTGTCCAGATCGATCGACTCTTCCTCGTCGTAGACCGCCCCATTGTCCGCTGCCAACTGTAGCCAGTCTTTCCCCCGCCCCTGTCGCTCAAGGAACTCCCGGGTCCGATGATCGGAAGGGAAGACCGTCGCGGTTGCTCCCAGCTCCGCACCCATGTTAGCGATCACATGACGGTCCCAGACGTCCAGGGATGCCACGCCGGGCCCGCGGTACTCGATTGCATAGCCAACGCCGCCATGCACTCCCCGCCGTCTCAACATTTCCAGGATGACGTCTTTTGCGCTGACCCACGGCGGCAGCGAGCCATGGAGATATACACCCAGCGTTTTCGGCATCAGCAAATGGTATGGTTGGCCAGTCATCGCCATCGCGACTTCCAGACCACCCGCACCCATTGCCAGCATGCCAAGGGCTCCACCAGCGCAGGTATGACTGTCAGAGCCGAGCAGGCTTTCTCCGGGAATACCGAAGTATTGCATGTGCAGCGGATGACTGACACCGTTGCCGGGACGGCTGTAGGTGACTCCGAAACGTTCGCAGGCACTGCGCAGAAACAGGTGATCGTCCGCGTTCTTATAATCCTGCTGAACCAGGTTATGGTCGACATACTGCACCGACCGTTCCGTTTTAACGCGGTCGAGCCCGATCGCCTCAAGTTCCAGCATCACCAGTGTCCCGGTCGCGTCCTGGGTCAACGTCTGTCCAATGTGAAGCGCGATCTCTTCGCCGGGTGTCAACGAACCGGTTTCGCGGTGTGCGGCGAACAGTTTCTGCGTCAGAGTGTTGGCCATATTCAGCTCGGATGTTCGCGCAATCAGCCGTGACTACCGGCAATTGCGCCGTCCTTTTTCCAGTATTCGTCCATCTGCCCGGCAAACACGCTGTTGTTACGGCGCAGCCATTCCAGCGCCATCGCGGCGTGCTCCCATTCTTCGTTCATGTTGTGCGTCAGAACCGCCTTCAGGGCTTCGTCCTTGGTGGCATCCACCCGTTGCTGGTACCAGTCAACAGCTTCCAGCTCCTCGATCAACGAAATGAGCGCACGGTGCATGTCGAGAGTGGTTTCGCTCAAGTTGTCAAACGGTTCATGCAAACTTTCACTGCTCATCAGATCCCCCACAGTTTTTCGTCAACTGGTCGTAACTCACTTGTTTTCTGTGCGATGCATAGCGACAGCCGGCGGCTCGACATCATTCTTCAGCGCTTCGAATGCGTCCAGTACTTCTCCGCCGGTTTCATCCACACGAGCTTGCAGGTCATGCCACTCGTTATCACTGGCTGCTTCGACCTCGGCGAGTTGACGTTTCAGATCATTCAACCGCTGCTCAAGGCCGGGCAGTGCGGTCTGGAAGTTCGTTTTCGCGTCTGCATCATGGCTGTCCATCTCCTGGCGCATTGCGTCGATCTGCTGTTCATAACCATTAATGCGCGTTTGTTGCTGTAAAATGTATTCTTCACGAGTTGGGCTATTCATCGGATCAACTCCTCCGGTTTACGATCTCTATGTTTAGAAAACAATTGCTTCTAGCACGTCTACTTGTTGTATGAATGATGTGTAGGGTTGTTCCATCGCGTTTTGCATTGATCACGTCTCCGAGTATGCTGCCTGTGCACGCGGTATTTCGCAGCAGCGTACCTGCCCCTTCCCGCTCTGTTGATCCGGCAACTGTGACCGTATGTTTGCAGAAACAAACGTCCTGTTCCCATCAACCTGACCAGGCACCCATGTGTGTCGATGTACTGAAACTGGCGCGTGAGCTGCCCCTTTCCGACGAACGGTACTGGCATGGCGACCTGACCCTGGCTGCTCGCCCCGCCGCGGCGGTGCTCAACAGCCGGCAGGGACGCCACCCACATGGCGGCGAAGCCTGGGTCCGGGCGACCATCCGCGCCGCCGCCGGGTTGATCGACGACGAAAAGGTGATTGTCAGCTCGACGGGCATGGTGACCTGGGAGTTGGCGGCGTGGGCGGCGTCTGAAGCGCTGGGCAACGTGGTGATGATTGTGCCGGTGCCTGAGGGAACCATCGCCGAGGACGCGCACCTGATCGCGGCGAAGGTGCTGGCGGATTTCGGCCTCTCCAATTCCGATTCGCTGGTGATGCCGTTCTTCGTGCCGCCGCGTGGCAGCGAGAAACTGCTGTGGAAAGCACGGGACGGTCTCATCCTGCGTAACGCCGACCGTTTGGCACCGGTCTCAATCCGTGACGGCGGCTTCCTCGCCAGCTGCCTGCGTGATCCGAGGATCGCCGACAAGATCAGCACAGACTGGTCGGTCGAACACAAGCCGCTCGTGTTGCCACAGCAGAAGATACCGGACCCGGCGCACGTGCAGCGCAAGCTGTCCGGGTTGAACTGGGACCATGTCGCGCATTGGACACGGATGAGCGATGGCCCGTGGCCCGGCGAATCCCGCGCCGATTATTTCTCGGCCTTGGCGGGGTCGCGGAGCGGACACTACCGTTCCGCCGAGGCGACGTTGAAACGAATCCTGGACGAGCGCCGCATCCGTGCAACCGGCTGGCGCATGCCGATGAACGTTGAGATGGTGTCGTTCAGCGCGCTGCCACCCTGGGAGATGGTCGAGCGGATGACGTGGCGAAAACGGTATGTCCGGCTGAACTACGAACCGTGGGGAATCGCGATCCGACGCGATGCGTTGATAGAGCTGGGTGGACGCGAGGTCATCTACGGCGATCTCGCGATACGCAAGCAGTTGTCCGCCACGGATCGCATGTACTTCCAGAAGGTGTCCGATCACTCCGACTGGGAGAACGAACTCGAGTGGCGACTGCGTGGCGACCTGGCATTGGAACCGTTATCCGCCGGGGATGTGCTGGTGTTGGTTCCGGACGAAACCGCGCGCGAACGGATCCAGCCATTCAGCCGGTTCGAGGTGGTTGCGTTGACGTGAATCGGTCCGAAGCCCGCGCAAGCTGTGCTGGCGCGGATTGTCCGAAGGCGGATCATTCGACCGTCGGTCATCCCTGCTGGCGGAGCCATCAGGGGCACCTGGCGTACCGGGGCATATAACACGGGGGAAAAGCGATGCGTATGCTGCGATGGATGTTGGTCCTGATGCTCGGCGGCGTGATGCTGCTGGGTTGCGCGAAACACGACACGTTAACCGTCACCTACCTCACCCCCGACACCACCGCCGCACCGCTCGGCATCCGTGCGTTCTTTGCCGAACACGACTTCGCTGAGCTGCAGGTGACCCAGGCAAAAGATTATTCCGGAACCGGCGGCGAGATCCTGTGGGTCAATGCGCCCGACACCTCGTCGTGGATCCTGTTCAAGGCCCAGTCCGGCCGCCTCTATCCCGCGCTGCAACGTGCCGCTGACAACGGCACGGACATCCTGTTCACTGGCTATGCCGCGTTGTTGCCACATGAGCTCGGCTGGGAAACTACCGCGCCGGAAGTGCGAGTCAACCGTGTCGAGAACAACTGGTTCTTCGCCCGCATGCGTGGCCTGCAATCCCTGCTCGGGCATCCGGTGTTCGCAGACGGCCTCTTCGGCGGCGCGTACCTCTGGGACCCGGGCGACTCGACCGTCGTGTCAACCGTCGGCTATTACGGTGACAGCTGGCCGGTCGAGGGCAAAGTCGTCGGCGTGCAGAAACGCTACGTCAACCAGGACAGCAAGACGAAGCTGTTGCTCGAATACGACCTGCCCGGTGGAGCGACGGCGCTGAGCCTCGGCGGCTGGTTCGACCTCGGACGCGACAACCGGATGCGGTTCCGCGCCGACCGCTTCCTCAGCAACAGCCTGCGCTACCTCGACGGCGACACCCTCGGAGTTTCACCGACCTGGTGGACCCGGGCCGATTCGCTGATCCGTGAGCTGCCTCCGCCGGAATTCGTCGACTTCGCCGCGCGGGAATTGCCCTCCCCCGCCGATGTCCGTTTCGACAGCCTCGCGGCGCCGGCGTTGACCATCGAGCAGTACGATCCGGGCGAGAACTGGTTCAGCCTCGGCGGACGGCAGACCCTGGTCATGGGCGACGAGCAGGGTGGCATCAGCGAGGCGTGGGCGTTCCCCTTCCGGCTGTTCCAGAATCTGCGTACCACGGTGCTGATCGACGATCACGAAATCGACCTGTCGCAACGAGCCTGCGACGATCTGCTGATCCATCCGGAATCGATCCAGCGCACGTGGCATTTTCCCCAGGGCACGCTGACCGAACAGATCGTCCCGTCGCTGGAGAAGGCGGGCGTGGTGCTGCACTACCAGTGGGACGGTAAAAAGCGGCCGGGCAAACACGCGACCACGTATTACAGCGCAAAGGTGAACGTCGACTTCGAGACCGATCTGCGCTGGATGTGGCCGTATGACGCCGACGCGCTCGGGGCATTGCGTTACCGAACCCTCGCCGAAACACCGGCGGTGCATGTCACCGATGAACGAAACCAGCTGCATCTCGTTGCCGGGTGCGACCGCACGCCGAACGAATTCGGCATCACCGAACTCGACCATCGCCTCGCCGGACCATATGAGTCCATCGACCACGGCTACGAGGACTCGCATGGTGTCGGTGAAAACCATAAGCGTGTGCTGATCAGCCTCGGCCGCAACCTCGTCCTGCCCAACCGGGCAACGTTTGTCATCGCCGGATCGAACAAGAGTTTGCGTGACGCGTACACCACCTACCATGACCTCGTCAGCGACCCGGCGGCGGCTTACAACGAAGCCGCCACGTATTACTCCACCCTGCTCGATTCGATGACCACGTTCGACACGCCGGACGATGAATTCGACCGGCTGTGGCAGTGGACGCTGGTCGGGATTGACCGTTTCCGCATCACCACACCCGGAATCGGCACCGCGTTGATGGCGGGATTCGGCACACGGGAGAAGGGCTGGAACGGTAGCCAGATCAGCAACGGACGGCCCGGGTACGCGTGGTACTTCGGCCGGGATGCGGTGTGGTCGGCGTTCGCAATTAACGATTACGGCGATTTTGCAACAGTCCGTGAACAGCTCGATTTCCTCCGCCGCTACCAGGATCTCGATGGCAAGATTTTCCATGAACTGACTGCGTCCGGTGCGATCCATTATGACGCCGCCGATTCGACGCCGCTGTACATCCTGCTCGCGGCACACTACCTGCGGCATTCCGGTGATGTAGAATTCATCCGTGGACTCTACCCGAGCCTGCTCGCAGCGGTGGATTTCCTCTACGCCACCGATTCGGACGGCGACCTGTTGATTGAGAACGAGAATGTCGGACACGGCTGGGTTGAGGGCGGATCGTTGTGGGGCTCGCAGACCAGTATCTACCTCGCCGGGTTGTGGGCACGTGCGCTCGAGGACATGGCGTACATCGCTGACCGCATCGGAGAAGAACCACGAGCGAGGATGTTGCGGCTGGACGCGCTGGACGTGTTCAACCAGATCGACGCCGAGTTCTGGTCGAACGATCACCAGTTCTACAGTTTCGGCAAACTCCCGGACGGCAGCTTCAATTCCGAACGCACGATCCTGCCGGCGACGGTCGCGTGGTTCAACGCCGTCGAACCCTCGCACATCAGCCCGGTGCTGGATGCGTACGCGTCCAACGAGTTCACCACCGACTGGGGTGTCAGCATCCTCAGCACGCAGTCAGAGCACTACAACCCGCGCGCCTATCATGGCGGCGCGGTGTGGCCGTTGTTCACCGGCTGGGCCAGCCTCGCCGAATACAAGTACGGGCGTCCACTATCCGGCTTCAGTCACATCTGGAACAACCTGGCGGTAAAACGGCATTGGTCGCTGGGCTATGTCGAGGAAGTGCTGCACGGCGAAGAGTACAAGCCATACGGGGTTTGCCCGCACCAGTGCTGGTCGGAAACCAACATCGCGCAACCGGCTCTGGCGGGCATGCTCGGCTGGGCACCGGACGCGACCCTCGGTTCCGACCGCCTCGCGCCGCAGTTCCCGGCAGACTGGGACACGGTCACCGTGCGCAACCTGCGAGTCGGTGACAGCCGGTTCAACCTGCGGATGGAACGCCGGCTCGACACAAGCTCGTTCCCCGGTGAACAGTGGCTGACGACGTGGACGTTCTCCCTCACCGGTGGCGAAGCGTTCATCCTCGAGTTTGCACCCGGCTTTGCACCCGGAACGTCGTTGGACTGGGCGCGCCTCGGCGGGGCAGGCGTGGAACTGGTCACCGCAATCGACAAGGGCGTACTGGCGACACCGATCACGGTGGATGTGAACGATGAGATGACGCTCGAGATCGCGACACGCGGCGGGCTCTCCATGCTGCCGCTGACGCCCACGCCGCAGCCGGGCGACCGGTCACGCGGAAACCGCATCCTCCGTCAGTGGGTAGACTCGGAAAACCGTTACCATGCGCTGCTCGAGGGCCGTTCCGGACAACCGGGCAGCTTCCAGCTGCGCAGCTTCGCCACGAATGCGGAGTTGCACTGCGACGGTGGAACGGTTTCGCCGAATCGTTCGCAAGATGGCGGGCTGCACGAGGTGCGGGTCACGTTCCCGTCCTCCACGGACACCTTCTCCCGGCGGGAGGTTGTGATCACCGCGGCGCGCTGAGGTCTCGCAACATTCGGCCCGCTTCGCCATCCAACCGGAGAGCATGTTCATCGTGCTCCAACACATGCCCACGACATTCATGTCGTGGCTGATCCGCCGGACAGTACCACACGTTCATGCCCCAGACAATCATGTTTGGGATTATTCAAACGATTTGAGGACCATGAGTACAAATACACCGACCACCAGGATCCAGCGCACCTTGAACGGGCGCTACATTGACGCGCTGACGATTGACTTCTGGGCGACCATCGGCCGTGACGCGCAGGTCACCGAACGCCGCCAGTTGCGCCGCGATCTGCTTAAGCCGTGGTTTGCCGAGTACGGCGTTGAGTTGAACGATGACGAAGTGTACGACCTGTTGCAGAAACATGCGGCGGCGTGGCGCGATTCGTGGCTCAAGAAGCAGTACACCCCGACGGCGCGTGATGCCGTCGACTGGCTCTGCGGCGAACTCAAGATCAACCCGCCGGAGGCCGAACGGGACACGATGGCGCAGCGCATCGACGACACGTTGAAGGATTTCCCACCGGTGCCGGTGGGCGGCGCGATCGAAGCGATTCGCAAGCTGGGTGAGGAGTTCCCATTGGCGCTGATCTGCGACACCGGGCTGTCCGGCGGCCGCAACATCGCCGGCATGCTTGAGACCTGGGGCATCCGTGACTTGTTCACGACACTGGTCTTCTCCGACGCCGTCGGCGTGTCGAAACCACACCCGAAGATGTTCCACACAGCCAGTGAGGGACTGGGTGTCCCGCGTAACCGTCTGGTCCACATCGGCGACCGGGAAGACACCGACATCAAGGGCGCAAAGAGCTTCGGCATGGCGGCGATCCGTTTCGACGGCGCGCGTCTCGAGGCGCAGTGCGGCCCGTGCTCGATGGCGGACAATGTGGTCGATACATGGGAAGAGATCGTCGACATCCTGCTCGGGAACGATAACGACGGGTAAATGCTGCCAGCTGCAGACGTGTGCTACGGGTGCGGAAGAACAGGTTGGGTTGATCCGCACGTGAGAAACGAGCGATA
This sequence comes from bacterium, assembly GCA_020444425.1. GTDB lineage: Bacteria > Electryoneota > Electryoneia > Electryoneales > Electryoneaceae > BMS3BBIN04. The sequence continues at coordinate 105,422 of JAHLLB010000011.1, forward strand.
CACGTTCAATCGTGTTCCGTCAAATCAATGACAATGTGGTACCCTTTGGTGATTGTCGAGGGCTGGCGTGCGGGTCATTCTGAAAGCGCGTTGGTTTGCGCTTGAAGAAGAGCCCGATTATCAAAGGGTTAGACTTTACATCAGTTGCCAAGTTAGCTCTTCCTCACTTCTCTTCGTTCCGTTCGGAATGACGCCCCTGCAGACAGGGACTTGCCTACAAGTTCACTGGACATGTTCAAGCGAACGTGTCCCGTTTTGTTTCCCCATTTGCCCTCGTTTTCCCTGTTTCCCACAGCGGTTGGAGTTTCGTATCCTGAGGCCAACCAGTTCCGTCCGTTCCCGGGGGCCCGAATGACACCAGCAGCCAACCAGTTCCGTGCAACCCGTTGGATTTTCCTCATTCTGTTCGCCGCCGCGATCCTGCGCATCTGGGGCTTGAACGCGCATTCGCTCGAGCATGACGAACTCAGCAGCTGGCGGCGTGCGAACTACCCGACCCTCGCCGAATCGTTGGAGAAGGGCATTCTCGTCGACAACCACCCTCCGTTGTGGCCTGTGCTGCAGTTCTACAACATGAAACTGGTCGGCGAGGAACCGTGGCAGTTGCGCTGGCACTCGGCACTGTTCGGCCTGCTCTCGGTGTGGATGACGTTCCTGATCGGGAGACGGCTGTACGGCAGGAACCATGCCCTCGCCGTCGCCGGAATGATGGCGGTGCTCTGGGCACCGGTGTACTACAGCAACGAAGCCCGCATGTATAGCCTGCTGGTGCTGACTGTGCTGCTCAGCATGCACGCGTGGCTACTGGTGTACGCCCGTTTCCGCGACAAACAGCCGGTGCCGTTCAAGCATGGCCTTTACCTGTTCGCCGTATCCTCACTGGCGGTATACACCCACTTCTTCGGCGTCCTCTTCATCGCGTTGCTCGGATTCGGCAGCGGGCTGTACCTGCTTTTCAGCGGACGCGCGAAACGTATCCTCACCCTGCTGGCGATCTTCGTGCCGGTGGTGCTGGTGTTCCTGCCCTATGTGCCGTACGTGCTCGCCGCGACCGGTCGTGAGTGGATCGCCGACCCGCCGAGTTTGATCTGGTACCCGCGTTTTCTTGCGTGGTTGATGAACAAGAGCTGGCTGCTGATTGTGCCGGTGGGGTTGATCTTCGGCGCGGCGCTGTGGCTGATGGTTCGGGATGCTCGCGCACGGAAACGCGGCGAATCAACGCCCGAGATCCGCCGTCTCAGCGACTCGGACTGGATCGTGCTCGTATGGATGCTTGGCCCGTACCTCGTGGCTGCAATCCAATCGTATCTGTCAACGCCGGTGATCTTCGAACGCAACCTGCTCATCTCGATGCCGGGCATCTACCTTGGTTTCACCCGCGCCGTCGAGATGCTGGTACCTGATCCGCCGAAATACCGGCGTGCGATGCTGGTGATTGTGCTCATTTTTCTCGCGCACACCTTGTTCGTCAACCGGTACCACACCACTCCGCAGCGGCACCAGTTCCGTGAGGCAGGCGCCTTGGTCGCTCAGCAAATGGCGGACGCCAACCCCGACTCGGTGATGGTGATCGGCAGCCGTGGTTTCCCGGACTACTTCAACTATTACCTCGAACGCTACCACAGTCCGGTGCTGGTCGAGTTCTCGACGCTCGACCTGTTCCCAGCGGACACCCTCGCGCCGATCTTCGACAGCCTGCAGGGTATTGGCGAGTTGCCACCGACGGTTGTACACATGGTCCGTGACGATTCGTTCAAACGCAACGACGAGGAGTGGTTCGCGGGCTATGGCTATCACGTGACGTGGTACGAGCGGCTGCACAAAATGCATGTCTGGCGGTATGATCTGGAACGGTGACGGACAAGCTGCCTGCGGAAGCCGATAGGTATTCTCGACGGGATACGTGTTCCAATCTGGTCGCCGATCTGGATGTGCCACTGATGGTTCTACCAGCAGGGGTGATCGAGTGTGTATGCCCCGACCAGCTCGCTGGTCGGGATTATCCGGCGTTGGATGGACCGCAGCTTGCTGTCCCGGGTTGTCTTGCAACCCGCATCCAACGGGTAGCGCGTCCGCGTCCGCAAGCGGCCACGGACACATTAATTCCTTCTCCGGGAGAGGATTTGCCAGCCCCCTCGCCCATCCTGCACCCCTATCTTCGGCCATGGCGTTTGATGATGATCTGATCCGGCGGGTACGCGAGTCCACGGACATCGTGGAGATCGTGAACGAGTACGTCTCGTTGAAGAAACGCGGGCGGGTGAACTGGTTTGGCCTGTCGCCGTTCGTTGACGAGAAGACGCCGTCGTTCTCTGTCCATGAGGAACGGCAGATCTTCCACGACTTCTCCTCCGGCGAGGGCGGCAATGTGTTCACCTTCATCATGAAGATGGAGGGGATCAGTTTCCCGGAAGCGGTGCGCCGATTGGCGACACGTGCGCACATTGAGATCGAGGACGAACGCGGCGCGAAACCCTCCGGCGAAACCGACGCCATCTACCACGCCAACGAACTCGCCGCCAAATACTACCGTCACCATTTGCTCGAAGGCAGCGGCCCCGACTCCCAGTTCGCACGGGAGTATCTCGAGCAGCGCGGCATTACGGCGGAGCTGAGCGAAAAATTCAAGCTCGGTTTGTCGCCGCCGGAGTGGGACGGTTTCCTTTCCGTCGCCCGCCGCCGCAAGCACAAGGATTTCATCCTCGAGAAGGCCGGGCTCATCCGTCGCAGCGAACGCACCGGCAACTACTACGACTATTTTCGCGGCCGCCTGATGTTCCCGATCCTCAACGCCGGTTCGCAGGTGGTCGGGTTCGGGGGACGGATCCTGCGTGACGATCCGGAGAAGCGCGAACCGAAGTACATCAACACGCAGGAGACTCCGGTCTATCACAAGGGGCGGCTGGTGTACGGGCTGGCGCAGGCGCGTGGCGCGATCCGTCAACAGGGCACGGCAGTCTTCGTCGAGGGCTACACCGACGTGATCGCGATGCACGGCGGCGGCTTCGACCACACCGTCGCCGGGTTGGGCACCGCGTTGACCTCGGACCAGGCGTCACTGGTGAAACGGTTCGCGCGCAAGGTGATTTTGCTGTACGATTCAGACGCCGCCGGGAACATCGCTGCCAACCGTGGAGCGGATGTGCTCGCGGGGTCGGGGCTGGATGTGCGGGTCGCGTTGATGCCGACGGGGGACGATCCGGACACGTTGATCCGCGATCAGGGTGCGGATGCGATGACGACCACGCTCGAAGCTGCGATGCCGCTGGTCGATTTCAAGATCGATTACTTCCGCCGCCAGGGAGCACTGGACACCCCACAGGGTAAGGCCGAGGCCGCACGTGCGATTCTTGACACGCTGACTCGCATTGACGACGAGATCACCCGCCAGATGGCGATGAAGGACGCCGCGATCAAGCTCGGTGTCGAGGAACGAGTGCTCGCGCGCGAGCTGCAGCGTACCAGCAACAGGAGCTCCGGACGCGCTCGCGCGGTACGTGAGGAAGAGAAGAAGCCGCTCAGTGGGGACGAAAAGCTGCTGCGTGACATGCTGCGCGTGCTGGTCCACCACCCCGACCGCCGCAGCGAAGTGTTCGCGTTCTTCCGTTCCGCCGACCTCGGTGATCACCGTCTGCGGCCCGTCTTCGAAGCGCTGGAAGCGGCGCACATCGAAGGTCATCCGATTACCGAGGCCGATCTGTACGACCGGTTCGCGGAACAGGATCACCTGATCAAATTCATCGGCTCGATTCTGAACAAAACCGCGCCGGACGAAGGCGATTTTGTCGGCCGGATCATCGAGGATGCACCGGCCGTGTTCCGCATGCGTGAGATCGAACGCGAGCTGGCGGAATTACGGCAACGCGGCCAGCAGGGCACGAGCACCGACGACGACCTCCGCCGCCGGCAGCAATTGCGGATGGAGCTGGTTGAGTTGAAGAAGAAACGCGCGCAGATCGAGAAGCCGTACAAATGAGCCCCGCCGCAGCAACCCCTCCTCCGTCTGGCAGCAAGTCCGCGCCGCATGCCGTGCTCAGCGACGACGAAAAAGCGCTGGTGCGGGCCGCATTGCAGAAGGCGTTCGCGCTGCCCGACTCGCTCTCGGAAGAGGAACACGTCAAGCGCGTGCTGCGCATCCGGAACCAGTTGGAAGAGAACGTGCTGAAGTTGTCTGACTACCGGATCAAGACGCGTCCGTGGTTGATCGGCGGCTGGCTTGTGACCACGCTGCTCGGTCTGGCGGTTGTCGGTCTGGCGTTGTGGCGGGCGTTTGTGCGCTACGAGTCTCCGATTCCTGCGCTGGACGATCCGATGGCGTTTCTGCTCTGGTTCGGGATCGCATTTGTGGTTGCCTGGCTGCCGGTGCTGATTGCCTGGCTGCGGGCACGGTCGATCCGAATCCGAATCGAAACCAGCGAAGTGCCGGATGCCGGCCCGGCATTGACCGCGTTCGACGTGGCGATTGTTCGGCGCTTTATCCGCACGAACCAGCCCGGCTGAAATCTCGGATTTCCGTTCCCTGGCTGGCGTGACCGCGTTTCACCGTGTATCTTCGGTATCCTTCACACGGACGGTTAACCAGATCCGGCCAGGAACGAATGCCATTTTCCATTCAGAACATCGTTGCGGTTGCGGTGGCAGGTGCTGCGGGCACCTTGCTTCGATACGGCCTTGCCGGCTGGATCGAACGCATGTCTGCGCCCGGATTTCCGTGGGGAACGTTAACCGTCAACCTCGTTGGCTGCTTCCTGGCGGGGCTGCTGGTGACCTGGATCGGGTTGCGCGCGTCAGTCGATCCAACCTTGCGCACCGCGATTCTTGTCGGATTTCTCGGAGCGTTCACCACCTTCTCGACGTTCATCGTCGACGCGAACACGTTGCTGAAGACGGCGTCCTGGATGCAGGCAGGGGCGTATGTTTTGCTTCAGAACGGTGTTGGCTTGCTGGCCCTGGCCGGTGGGATTGCTATCGCGCGGTTTTTGTGAGTGCTGTGTGCTGGGTGTCTCGTCCTGATATCGGTTGACTATGGGGACGAGGTAGTACGTGTGCCCCG